>CAYQIY010000008.1:0-40892 GCA_964417635.1 uncultured Pseudomonadota bacterium
CTCCCCTCGCGGGGAGCGTGGGTTGAAATACCTACCACGTGGCTTTACAAAACAAACTGCTAAGTCGCTCCCCTCGCGGGGAGCGTGGGTTGAAATACCCGGTGGAAGTGCCTCTGGTGTGGATCTGTGATGTCGCTCCCCTCGCGGGGAGCGTGGGTTGAAATTTAACTGCCCACTGAGGATTCAAGAACATCCTGGTCACTCCCCTCGCGCGGAGCGTGGGTTGAAATCCTGAGATTCGTCGCCGCTTCCTCAATCAGTATGCGTCGCTCCCCTCGCGGGGAGCGTGGGTTGAGGGGCGGTCATGCGTTTTGAGTTGGGCAAAGACAAGGCTCCCCCGTCACTGAGAACTGAAAGAGGAGCGCCCATGTTTAGTTCATCAGATAACTGCTTCCTCGATCACAAGCTCGCCCGTCTTAAATCTTGAAGCAGAGAGTTCTTTGAGGTCGATGCTCTTGTACTCTCCGTGAAGTATGAGTTCAGCCAACCCCTTACCTGCAGCGGGCGCCTGCATCAAGCCGTGCCCCGAAAAGCCGTTTATGAGATAGAACCCGTTCAGGTCGGGATGCATCCCGACTATGGCGTTATGGTCTATTGGATTTTCGTCGTACAGTCCGCCCCAGCCGTTTTCGAGCAGAAGGCTGTCGAAACAGGGTATACGGTTAGCAAGTGCCGGCCATATAATATCTTCAAAAGCGGGTTTGTCCCAGATTATATCGAACGTGCTGCAGTCGCTCGGTGTTACTCCGGCTGCCACAATTCGGTTTCCGGTCTCGCTCCTAAAGTGTACGCCCGTTGTGTCAATGACCATCGGGAACTCGCGGTCTCTAAGTGCGGTGCGGCATACGTAGACCTGCCGCCGCCACGGCCTTACACACAGATCAACGCTAGCCATTCGGGCGAGTTCGCCCGCCCAGGCTCCAGCAGCGTTTACCACCATCCGCGTGTGAATGATCTCATCTGCAGTGTGCACACACGTAACTCCCGATGAATCTTGCCCTATGCGCGTGACTTCGGCATATTCGCTTACCGCGCCGAGCAGACGTGCTTTTGCCTCGAACGCCTGCAGTACCGAGTACGGGTCAAGATAACCGTCGCGCGGGCAGAACGCGGCGCCCACTACTCCTTCGGCGTCCATCTCAGGCAGCAATTCAGTTGCTTCATCCACGCTGAGCAGGCTCACTTCGACTCCATGTCTCCTTTGCGTGTCGAAACGACGCTTGAATGTCGGCCAGCTGCTTTCGCTTGCCAAAAACAGGTACCCCTTCTGGCACAGCGATATGTCCGGCTTGGATTTGGGCGTCTCCATCAGTTCGGCGAAGTTCTCATAGAACTCGACCGAATACCGGACGACTCGGATGTTGATTTCGGTTCCGAACTGCTGGCGGAAACCTCCTACCGCAAGAGACGTCGACGTGTTCTTGCGGAGCGGGTCTCGCTCAATGACCACCACCCGACCGGTAAACCCCTCGTTGAGCAGGTTATACGCGGTACACCATCCCATGATACCTCCGCCCACTATTACTATGTCGGCGGTCTTCATCACCAATCTCCTCCTGTTGCAAGCAGTAATGAATTCAGTGCTCCCCAAACAATAATCGGGTACGTCTTAAGATCTGTACATCACCTGTACAGCACTCGACCTCCGAGTCTGCCGGTGAAGCCGTCCGGGTCGACTACCGGGATGCCGTTGACAAAAACGTACTCGATGCCCGAAGGGGGCTGGCATGGATTCTCGTATGTGGCGAGGTCTCGCAGGTTGGCGGGGTCGAAAAGCACAAGGTCTGCGAAATGACCTTCCCTGATACTTCCTCTATCTTTAAGCCCGAGAATTGAGGCGGCGAGTGCAGTGAGCTTATGCACCGCCTTAGGCAGGTCAAGCGCCTTCTTTTCGTACACGAGCGAGCGGATAAACCGCGGAAATGTGCCATACAGCCTTGGATGAGGCCTGCCTCCAAATATGCCATCGCTTCCGCAAGTGGCCAAATCGCTCTTGAGCACTTTCTCGAGCACTTCCTCCGAACCGTAGTGGCTTATCATGGTGACTGCAAGTTGCTCTTCAGCTAGCAGGTCGCACACGAAGTCCACCGGATGCTTCGCACACGCATCTGAAAGAGAGCGTATATCTCTGCCTTCCATCCAGCGGTTTTGGTCAGTGGTGACCTGAGATACAACTATGTTCTCCCATCCGCAAGAGATAGCTCTGTTATTCCACACATCCAATCCGTGTTTGAACTGCTCATGAATTCTCTGCCTGTAAGCCGGTTGTTTTAGGTTTGCCACGAGCGCGTCGGTGCCTGAAGAAAGCGTCCAATCGGGGAGCACTGCGCTGAGCACCGTGCTACCAGCAAGATACGGATAGCGGTCCCAACTTAGCGTGTATCCTTCTTCGCAGAAGCGCTGAGCCTTCTCTAATACTATGTCGATCAGGGGCCAGTTCATCTTGCCGTACGCCTGCAAGTGCGATATGTGCAAATGCGCCCCTGATTCGCGTGCAACGTGTGTCACTTCGTCGAAAGAACGAGGTAGGTGGTATCCTTCGTCGCGTTGGTGAACCACGAAGATGGCGTTATGCGAGCCGACTATGCGGTTTAGATCTATGAGTTCTTGTGTGCTGGAGTAACTGCACGGTGGATAGATGAGTCCGGTGGAAAGCCCGAATGCCCCCTGGTCAAGCGTCTGCTCGAGCATTTGCTGCATTCGGAGTAGCTCGTGTCTGTCTGCTTGCCTCTGATGCATACCCATTGCCGCAATGCGCAGAGGGCCGTGCGACGCCAGTACCGCAGCGTTGTTCGGAATACCTCGCTCGGCTAACACATCCAGGTACTCGCCGAAACTGCCCCATCTCCAGCTCTGTTCGGGAAGTCGCCCCAGTAGGCCTGCTGTAAGCGCCTGCACCAGCGGTACGTGTGCTTTGGCTACAGGTGCCACACCGAGGCCGTCTTGCCCGAGCACTTCAGTTGTAACTCCCTGAAGCACCTTCGCAACTGGGGGTTGTGCACGCAGATACTCGAGGTCGGTGTGGCTGTGCATATCAATGAATCCAGGGGTGATGACAAGCCCGGTTGCGTCGACCTCGCATACTGCCTCTGCGTCACACTTGCCGATGTGCGCTATCCTGTCGTGCTTGATGCAGATATCCTGGCTGAACGCGGCTATGGCTGTGCCGTCTATTACGGTGCCGTTGCGGATGATGTAATCGTACATGTGTGCACCCCTCAGATTAGCGGTCAAAACTCTTGGCGATTGCCCAGCCCATCGCTTCGGTGATCGCCGCCGCTGTAGATGCGTTCACGGCGTTACCTAGACCCGGAACCCACCCAATCACCCACTGTGAAAGCGTCCTACCGGTGTGAGTTGCTACTGCGGTGCTCAGAATAGCCTTGGCAGAGGCTTCGTCAAGCGTCACGCCGAAAACGTCGGCAAGCTGTTTTATCATGGAGATTTGTATTGGCACTATGAGCGCACTGTCAGATGTAGGTACTTGAGCAAGCCCTGCGCCGACGGCCGCAGCAGCGCCTGCAGAAAAATGGATGATCTTTGCACACTTCGACCGTTGCTCATCAGTCATGCTGGTACCTCCTATACGCGTAGAGAACCACATTCGCTTTCAGAGCGCCCATGCCCTGCATCGCGCTGTTCGTCGAGATCAATGCACCGAATCTCGTAGCATATTGGCATCAAGGATTTCTACGTGTCTTCTATGGAACCGGATGATGCCTTCTTTTTGCATACGCCCCATTTCTCTTGAGAGAGACGGCCTTGAAACGTTGAGAAAATCCGCAAACTCGGCTCTTGTGTATGGTAGATCGAACTTCCCGCGGCCGGACTCTCTTAGATGATCGAGTAGAAATGCGCTTATCCTTGCACGAAGCGTGCGGTACGAAAGGTATTCTATCTTGGTTCGCAGCATCAGAGCCCTCTGCGACACAATTCGAAGCGCGTTCAAGATAAGCTGCCTGTGGCCTGCGCACGAGCGGCTGCATGTGCCTGCGATAGATTGTGGTCTCACGAACACCACTGTACACGCCTCCTTGGCTACGACTGTTGCAGGCCACGTTGCTTCTCCCGAAAAAGCGGCAAGCTCGCCGAAACTATCTCCGGCACACACAACACCCATGAGTGTGTTCTCTCCGCGAACGTTGGCCCTCGCTATTTGTACTGAGCCTGAAAGCACGAGCCCAAAGTGGTCTTGGGGTTCACCTGCAAGCACCACGATTTCGCCTGATGGGTACCTCGCCACGCGCGGTTGTATGCATGTAATTACCTGTTTTGCCTCTTCCGTCGAAATCTCCCGAAACAATTGCATTCGCCTTATTTCCGGGAAATCTTCGTATTTCAATCTATCACCCCGCACTTTGGTAACAATGGTTACCGATCTTGCGCCGTTTATATTCTAAACTGGATACGGAATCAAAAGCAAACTGAAACGGGGGCATACACATGCAAAGAAAGATCATTAAGATAGACGAAGACAAATGCAATGGTTGCGGTTTGTGTATAGACGCATGCCATGAGGGAGCACTGGAGCTTGTCAACGGAAAGGCGAAACTGGTTTCAGAGTCTTACTGCGATGGGCTAGGCGACTGTCTTCCCGAATGCCCGACAGGAGCCATAACACTGGAAGAACGAGAAACTCAACCATTTGATGAGCAGAAAGTGGCAGAACGCATCGCACAGAAGTCTCAGGAGGCTTCCCTGGCGTGTGGCTGTCCATCGCAGCATATGAGAAGTTTTGACCGAAAGTCGCGAGCTGTGTCCGCACCGGTGGATGTGGGTCAGCCATCAGAACTGCGGCAGTGGCCAGTGCAGCTCAAACTGGTGCCGGTAAATGCTACGTACTTCGCAGGTGCGCACTTACTCGTTGCTGTAGACTGCGCCGCCTACGCGTACCGAGACATGCACGCTAAGTTCATGCGAGGCAAGGTTACCGTTATAGGCTGCCCAAAACTAGATGACGTGGACTACGCTCAGAAACTCGCGGAAATTCTGAAGACACATGACGTAAAAAGCCTGACCGTTGTGCGTATGGAAGTGCCTTGCTGCGGCGGCATCGTGTCCGCGGCAAAACACGCACTCACAGAAAGCGGCAAGATGATACCTTGGCGAGTGGTGACTCTGTCTACCGATGGCGAGATCATAGAAGACATGTAGCGGCCCTTTCAGATACACCTCTGCGTTTCGCAGAGGTGTGTCTGTCTTCTGGCAGATAGAAGGGAGCTTGCAGTTAGCCGAGAAGATGTAATCATCACGGCAGATGGGGGATCACCATGAGGATAGATCTTAGTTTTTGCCGGCAGCAGTTCCCTTCACTTGCGCAAGAGAGCGACGGCGTGCGTTACGCATTCTTAGACGGACCGGGAGGCACACAAGTGCCTTCTTGTGTTATAGAAGCGATGGGCGCATATTTGGCTAAGCACAACTCGAACACCCACGGCAGCTTCATAACCAGTCGGTATACGGACAGCATGCTAGACGAAGCCAGAGCAGCCATGGCGGATTTCGTCGGTGCTTCGGCAAGCGAGATTGCGTTTGGATGCAACATGACAACCCTGAACTATATGCTATCACGCGCTCTTGGCAGGAAACTCGGTAAAGGTGACAGGGTCGTGATAACAGACCTCGACCACGAAGCGAACCGTGCGCCGTGGCTTGCGCTGCAAGAAAAGGGAGTGGAAGTTGTATCCGTACCATTTCACCAGCCTGAATGCAGCCTTGACATGGAAGAAATGCGGCAGAGCCTAGAACAAGGCGCACGCGTGGTAGCAGTTGGGTATGCGTCAAACGGCGTGGGCACTCTGAACGATGTCAAGACAATCTGCCGGTGGGCGAAACAAGCGGGCGCGGTAAGCGTCGTTGACGCTGTGCACTACGCTGCACATGCTGCAATCAACGTTGATGAAATAGGCTGCGATTTCCTGCTGTGCTCGGCCTACAAGTTTTTCGGCCCCCACGTAGGCATACTCTACGGAAGGATGAGCGCTTTTGAGGCGCTTGACACATACCGTCTTGAACCGCAGGACGACACACCGCCAGGCAAGATTGAGACAGGCACTCTGAACCACGAGGGTATCGCGGCGCTACCACCGCTGGTGGAGTTCATCTGCTCGCTGGGAGACAGGTATCCTGAATTAGCCGTAGGGCAACCGTGTGCTTCTAGGAGGGACAGGCTGCTCAGAGGAATGCAGGCGATTCATGACTATGAAGCAGAACTTGCGACTATGCTTTGGGAAGCGCTTACAGGCGTACCCCGCATCCGGATGTTCGGCCCTGACATAGATGCGAGCAGGTGTCCGACATTCAGTTTTGTGCTAGATCGCATGAGGTCTGATGACGTGGCACGCTTTTTGGCAAAGCAGAACCTTTTCGTGTGGGACGGTGACTTCTACGCCACCACGCTTGTCAGGCGTCTGGGGGTTCGCGAACAAGGCGGGCTCGTACGCGTGGGACTCGCACCCTACAATACTGTAGATGAGATCGAGAGGCTCGAGCGCGCACTGCACGAACTACAAAGATAGCACACAGCCGGCGGCATCGTGCCGCCGGCTATCCGAGTCGTCATGAGTTGCCTGCTGCGTGCTCATCTTCTGTCTGTTTGAGCAGGTAGTCGAGCAGCGCCTGCTGGAAGGCCTGCACTGCAAGGTTTGAACAGTGCATCTTAGCGTCGGACAGACCGCCGAGTGCGTCTGCAACCTCGATGCCGGTAAGCATGCACGCATCTCTCAGACTCCTGCCCTTTATGAACTCGGTGAATATGCTTGTGGTTGCTATGGCGGCCGGACAGCCAAACACCTCGTGCTTTATATCTATTATGGTTTCATCTTTGATCTTCAGGTACATCTTTACACAGTCACCGCACGCAGGGTCGCCAATAATACCGACTGCATCAGGATCTTGCATGCGGCCCACATTGCGCGGGTTGAGAAAGTGTTCCACAATCTGTTCAGTGTACAAAGTGTGTTCCTCCCACACCAAACACAGATTACGTTCGACCCGCAGCAACCCATCACGCCCAGATCAGCCTGTTCTGGCTAGTGCCTGTCACAAGCTTCCGGGTGGCCATGGTCGCACGCGTTGCCCTGACCGGTGAGCTCACCTGCTAGGAATGCGTTTGCGATATCTTCGACTTTGCCGGATACTCCCATTACCACGTCGATTCCCTGCTGGTCGAACAGCTGTTGTGCCCTAGGCCCCATACCACCCGCTATGATGCATGATGCCCCAATCTCTTTGAGGAAAGCAGGCAACACTCCGGGTTCGTGGCCCGGATTGGGCACAACACGCTTGGATTGTATCACACCATGGGCGACGTCGAAAAGCGTGTACTGCTGGCATCTGCCAAAGTGCGGGCTTACGTGGCCGTTCTCTGTGGCTATAGCGATTAGCATTTGGTGAAACCTCCTTGAGAGCATGTGTTGAGCATCGAATGGCGAATCCATACTCATTATATACCCGCGGATTCAGGTGTTCAAATCTGCTTTGACCACAAAATCACCCAGAACATGTTGACTAACCGGAATGGATGAGGGTATCATAGTATTGGGTACATACCCAATATGGCGATAACTAACAAGGAGGTGCGGCAGTTGCTGGTGGCAGTTACTGCCCAAGGCAAGACACTTGATTCGGCTATAGACCCCAGATTTGGACGTTCTTCTCATCTTGTAATTGTTGATACCGAGACACTTGAAGCCAAAGGTTTTGAGAATCCAAACCTCGCTGCATCAGGCGGTGCCGGGATTCAGACTGCGCAGATGCTTTGTGACATGAACGTGGAAGCGGTAATAACTGGAAACGTCGGACCAAATGCCATAAGAACGCTCAGCGCATCAGGCATTACGGTCTACACGGACGCCCAGGGCAGTGTGAGAAGCGCTGTTGACAACTTGAAAGAGGGAAAACTCCGGACTGCAGAGAGTGCGACGGTAGACTCTCACTTTGGGATGGGAAGAAGAAGATACTGATCGTATCGTGCCAGAAAGGAGGTGTTGACATGCCGGGTTTTGACCGCACTGGTCCTGAAGGACGTGGACCCATGACCGGCGGCAGACGTGGGTTGTGTCAGGTGCCCACGCAAAACCGATTGTCGGACACCCCAGCGCGTACCGGCTACATCCCTCGTGCGATGGGCTTCGCCTGGCGCGTTTTTTCAGGCGGCAAGTTCGGCCTTGGGTTGCGAAGAGGTTTCGGCGGCAGAGGCCGCCGCTGATATGTCAGGGTTAGCACACAAACTCCAGGAGGTGAAAAGCGATGCCACGTGGTGACGGAACCGGACCGCTCGGTATGGGCCCGATGAGTGGATGGGGAAGAGGTTTCTGCAGGCCGTTTATCGGCAGGAGGAGATTCTTGCCCGGCGCAGGATACAGGGGCTGGATGCCCTTTGGCGGGTACATGCCAAGCGCAGAGTCTGAGAAGCGAATGCTCAAACAGCAAGTAGATATGCTAAAAGAGCAGATTAGGTACCTCGAAGAGCAGATGGGCGAGATAGATTCGCAAGAGGAGTAACACATAAGGCTGCACGCGGCACAGCGCCTCTATGCCGCGTGCAGCCATAAACTGAGAAAGGCGAGCCCACAATGATAATATCCATTGCAAGTGGCAAAGGTGGTACAGGCAAGACAACTGTTGCCGCAAACCTCGCACTTGTACTCGCCAGAGACTTCGAAGTGCAGGTTATAGACGCTGACGTCGAAGCGCCCAATGCTCACATACTGCTTAAGCCTGTTCTGAATGAAGTCGAAGAGGTGTTTCTGGAGGTTCCGCACATCGATGCCGAAAGGTGTTCAGGCTGTGGTATCTGCCAGAAAGTGTGTGCGTTCAATGCGCTTGCACTGGTGAAGAACGACGTGCTTTTCTTTGAAGAACTATGCCACGGCTGCGGAGCGTGCATGGTGTTATGCCCCGAGAAAGCCATAACCGAATCGTCAAGGCAGATAGGGCTTGTGGAAACGGGAATGGCCGGAGATGTGCTGTTCGCGCGAGGTAGGATAAACCCAGGAGAGGTGCTCGCACCTTTCGTCATTCGTGCTGTAAAGCGCAAGCAGAGCGCGGATGCACTCGTGCTCGTGGACTCTCCTCCCGGCACTTCTTGTGCTGCGGTGAGCGCGGTGTCCGGAAGTGACTTCTGCCTGCTCGTCACCGAATCCACACCTTTTGGATTGCACGATTTGCAGCTCGCGGTCAGCTTGCTTCAAAAACTCAAGATCCCTACCGCAGTTGTGATAAACAAAGCGGGGCACGGAGATGAGCGCGTGGACAAATATTGCGAACAGCAGTGCATACCGGTGTTGGCAAGGATTCCGTACGACAGGCAAGTGGCAGAGGTGTACGCGTCAGGGCGGCCAGCGGTTACGAACATTGAGGGTTGGGACGTTGTGTACGAGAGTCTTGGTGCATTGCTTTTGCAGCAAGCAAGCGACGCCGCACACACAGGCGGTGATCAGCTATGAGCGAATCAAGACCGCTTGAGATAACAGTTATAAGTGGCAAGGGAGGTACCGGCAAGACCTCGATAAGTGGCTCATTTGCAGTACTTGCGCGAAACGCCGTGGTTGCGGACTGTGACGTCGACGCAGCAAACCTTAGTCTAATTCTGAAAGCGCGCACTCTACGCAGTGAGGCGTTTTCTGGCTCAAAGAGCCCGGTGCCCGATCTCGCAAAGTGCATCGGCTGCGGGGTGTGCGTAGAACACTGCAGAAGCAAAGCGCTAAAGATTCATGAAGACAAGGTGAGAGTCGACCTTCTTGCGTGCGAGCGGTGTCAACTGTGCCACCGTGTTTGCTCGCTGGGTGCCATGGGTTTGGAAGATAGCCGTTCGGGCGAGTGGTACGTTTCAGACACGTCATACGGCACGCTTGTGCATGCCAGGCTGGAACCCGGTGAAGAGAACTCCGGCAAACTCGTTACTGTCGTAAGAAACGAGGCCAGGAGACTGGCCGAAGCGCAATCGGCAGAGTGGGTCATAATTGACGGTCCGCCTGGAATAGGCTGCCCGGTTATTTCGTCTCTTGCTGGAACCAAGTTTGCGCTTGTTGTTACCGAGCCGACTCTTTCTGCCATAAGCGACATGCAGCGTGTGTTGGACGTCGCTCGAATTTTTGGTGTGAGCGCAGGAGTGTGCATAAACAAGTGTGATCTGCACAAACAGAACGCACACAAGATCTATGACAGCTGCCGAGAACTGAACATCCCGGTGCTTGCTAAGATCCCGTTTAATCCGGTGTTTACCGCAGCCATGGTAAACGGGTTACCTGTGGTAGAATATGAAAAAGGCGATGTCTCACAGGTTATTCGCGATCTGTGGCAGAAAGTAAAGCAGGCGGCTCGCGATGCTGTCCGATAAACACCGACTGTACTGGAGTTGATGCAGGTGCCTCGTCCGCCCAAACCAAGATTCGTAGAGTTTATTCCTCAAATTACGTACTTCAAGCCGGCAGGTGTGCCACTTCACGCACTCGACGAGATTTCGATCGGGGTAGACGAACTCGAAGCTCTGCGTCTTAAGGATATCGAGGGGCTCGAGCAAGAGGAGTGCGCGCAAAGGATGAACCTGTCACAGAGCACGTTTCAGCGCATGCTGGCTGCAGGCAGAGAGAAAGTGGCCAGAGCTCTTGTCGAGGGAAAAGCTATCCGTATTGAAGGAGGCAATTTCAAATTGCTTCCCCGAGCGTTTGTGTGCGCCGATTGCGGTGACAAGTGGTTCGCAGAAGACGGAAAGAGTACCGCCTGCCCTGCGTGCGGTAGCGCTGAAGTGATGCCGCATTGGCGAAGAGGAAGGGGCAGGCACGGGAGACCCTGGTCGTAGCCCACCTTGTGTGTACCTGAATCTACCTCAGGCTTGGTGTCATTTGACAAGCCTGTTTGCAGCCGTATAATGCATATAGATGCCATACTTATGCGTAAGTTGAGAGGAGATGCAAGGGTTGTCTGAGCAAGAGGCAGCAATCGAAAAGCTACCGCAGAACGAGTTGAATCAGATCAAACGCGTCGTGGCCGTAATGAGCGGCAAAGGTGGCGTGGGTAAGTCCTCTGTAGCCGCGTTCCTGGCGATATTGGCCAGACGCAAGGCACTCAAGGTTGGCATATTGGATGCAGACATAACCGGGCCCAGCATTCCAAAGATGTTTGGGTATAGCGGACAGCCTGAAGCAGCTGAGTTCGGCATTATGGCACCTGCTTCGAGAACCGGCATAAGGCTCATGTCGCTTAACATGTTTTTGAAGAATGAAGACGATCCTGTGATCTGGCGCGGGCCCATAATGGCATCAGCGGTGAAGCAATTCTGGACAGACGTGGTATGGGGTGAACTCGACTACCTCATAATAGACCTTCCGCCCGGAACGGGTGACTCTCCGCTTACGGTGATGCAGTCTCTTCCGCTTGACGGCATCGTGATGGTGACCACCCCGCAGGATCTCGCATCAATGGTGGTCAACAAGGCGGTGAAGATGGCGGCCAAACTCGAAGTACCGGTGCTCGGCCTCATAGAAAACATGAGCTATGTGAGTTGTCCAAAGTGCGGAGAACATATTGCATTATTTGGAAACTCGCACGCAGAGCGCTTCTCCGAGCACGCCGGTGTCGAATTGCTCGCTCGTCTACCCGTAGATCCCGAGTTTGCGGCAGCGTGTGATGCAGGGCTGCTTGAAGACTACCAGGGCGCGCTCGTGTCGTTGTTTCCGGGCGTCGATGAGTTACTACCGTAGTAGGCTTTTACCAGACCGAAAGAAGAAAGGGGGCCGATTAGGCCCCCTTTTCTGTCTCAAACCTACCTGAAAAGCTGCCTGGATATGAGGTCTTGAACCGAACCGTCTTTGGCGCTTGTCGTAAAAGCCTCCAAAGTAATGTGCGAGCCGTCCGGTGCAGGCAGCATCATCGCCCAGAAGCCCCAGTTCGGCCCGGCGTCTGTGGCGGTGGTGAAACTGCGGACGTACTCATTGCCCGAATCGTCGAGTACACGAGCCTCAACTGTTGCTTCAAAAGCTCGAGCTACTCCTCCTAAGAGCACCCAGTCGCCGGGCACGGCATCCGGCTTGGGAAATGCCATTCTGACGTTTTTCTCGCCCATACCCATCAGACGCGTGAGCACGGCAGTAACTTCTGCACGGGTACTCGTGGAACTAGGTCTGAATGTGCCCTCGGCGTCGCCGTGCATCAGATCGAGGTACCCGACGGCTGCTATGAAGCCTCTTGCCCACGGTGCTAGGTGTGCGATATCCGTAAACGGTAAGTCGGCGTCTCGTAGTTCGATCGCCTTCTGTTCGGCGTTTCGGGCTCGTGTTAGCATTATCGCCATTTCGAGCCTAGGCAGAGTCAAGTCAGGGCGAAGACCCCCGGGATAATCCTCATCCAACAGAATGCCATGTGCCACCGCAGCTTCGACAAAACCGTATGCCCAGTGCTCAGTAGTAACATCGGCGAAAGTCGGCTGATCTGCGAAGTATGGTTCGTGGCCTGATGCAAGCACGAGCAGTTTTATGAACTCAGCACGGCTTACTTCACGCTGGGGTCTGAAACTGCCGTCCCCATAACCTTCTACCATACCGGTAAGGAAGAAAGCGTTGATGTTGCCCTCCGCCCAATGACCGCTTACGTCGCTGAAAGGCTGCGGGATAACAACGTCAGGGTTGTAGCTTATTGGGCCCTCCAGTTCGATGTGGCCTCCAAGGCTTGTTCTCTCGCCTTCGACCAGAATATCCACGCGTTCAATCTCGCCAAACCTGCAGAGAGTGTTGGCTATGGAGGCTATGAGAAGTGCTTCTGAAGCGCTTCCACCTGCGCCCTGCGTGATCTCACGACTAAAACTAACGGTCGCAAGCCCATCTTGTATGCTCAGGTCGAGGATGCGTGTATCAGCCGGGATGGTGCGATGCAAAAAACTACCCGAGGGGGGACCCTGAATCAGCATGACGAGTGAAAGAAACGGTAAGTCTTCTGCCGCAGGCGTCAGCACATCCACCGGCACAAGGTAGAACTCGGTGGGCGCAGAAAACGTGTAGTACACCGTGAGACGCGAGGTGTTCTGTTGCGCCAACGAGACAGACGGCGTTAGTAGCATGCAAATTAGCACAAATACTAAGATACTCTGCAACCTGTTCTGCATCGGATCACTCTCCTTTGCTATCTTCTGACCACCGAATTTCGCCCGGGTTCCGAAAGGAGCGCTGCCAAATGCTGGCTTGACAAACCTACAGTCTGAGTTGCTTCACCGACTCTTTGAGGTCTCGAGCCATGTTGGTTAGAGTTTTCACGGCTTCGGACACTCTGCCTACCGCGCCCTGCACGCGGGAAGTGGACATGGACACCTGTTCTGACGTGGCTGCTGCTTCCTCGGAGAGCGCTGCGACCTCTTCTATCATTCGGCTTACATCTTGGGCGTGTTTTGACATTCGCTCAGTCGCTGCCTGGTTCCTCTCTGTTACCTGGTACGCTTCGTGCACCGCAGCTATGACCTGAGCATTGGACGACTTCAGCAGCCGAGATGCTCCGGCCAGGCTTTCTACCAGAGTCTCGACTTCTTGAGCGCTCGACCGGATTCTCTCCAGTGCGTGCGCCGCTTGTTGAACCCTGAGGCTCTCGCTCTTTGCCTGATCTGACTGCTGTTTTACGGCTTGGAGCGATTCTTCGATGCTTTGGCGCGCGCGCGCGATGATCTCAGCTATTGCCTTAGCCTCTCTCGCAGAACTCTCTGCGAGCTTTCGTACTTCGTCTGCCACGACGGCAAACCCGGCGCCGTGTTGACCGGCTCTGGCCGCCTCTATTGCAGCGTTCAGTGAGAGTAGGTTGGTCTGCTTAGAAATGTTCTGTATGACGTCGACTATCTGGTCTATGCTGTCTGAGTGGGCTGAGAGCTCTGTCATGGCGTTGCTTATGTACTGTGACTTGCGCGCAAAATCTTCGATGCCGGCAGTTACCTCTTTCATGTGTGAGGTTCCTTGTTCCGAACTCTCAGCGTTCTCGTTTACGGCCAGTGCGACTTGCTCGAGCATACCGAGCACGTTCTCGAGCGACTTATCTGCTTCGCGCATTATCTCGCTCACACTCTTTACGCTCGATTCCTGCGTCGCCGCGCCTTCATACACCTCGGATATGAGCATCGACAACCCTGACACATTGCTGGCCGTTTCCTGCACAGCCCGGCTCTGTCGTTGTGCGGTATCCGCTATCTGGGTGACCGCGGATGTGATGTAGTCTGTGGACTCGGCAGTGTCCTGAGCGCTTTGCTCAAGGTTTTCGCCAGCCGAAGACAGCGATTGCGTTGCAGAAGACACCTTTCCAACCAGCGCCCTCAGATTTACGAGCATGCCGCTTACCGCTCGCGCGACGTCACTCACTTCATCTCTGCCTCGAACGACCGCATCCTGACTCAGATCCCCCTGCTCGATAACACGCATTACTGCCGACAACTCGATTATTGGGCGTGTTATGAGCTTCGCCTGCCACACCATCAGAGGAATCAGAACCGCATACGTGAGCAGCGATGCCATCAACACGCGCATCTGAAACTCGCGAGTCATCACGTCGTAAGGGGTGTTCGGTACTCCGACGTACCATATCCCAATGATCTCGCCCGCGGCGTTCTTGATGGGTTCGTACGCCGTCTGATTCCATGTACCCACCACATTCGCCTTTCCTATATACTGTTTTCCTCGTGCCAGAACTGCGTCTGCAACTTCCTGAGATACCTGCGTTCCCACCGCGCGTCTACCCTGCGCATCTCTGACGCTCGTCGATACCCTCGTATCGCCTTGAAAAATCGTCACGGTGTTCTCTGTAAGCGAACTGATGAGATCAACCACCTCAAAGTCGCCGTTTACCAGGTGGCTGCCCTTGTACAACTGGCCCTTATCGATTCGCCATTCACCCGGGTATCTGAGCTCTAGGATCTGCCTTCCGAGCGCAAGATCGCCCACGAGTTTTTGCTGAGCGCTTGCTATCATCTGCTGCCTTACCGAAGAGCCTGAATACACGGCAACGGCGAGCGTGTTCGCCAGAACAGCTGCAACGAGAAGCAGTATAAGTCGTAATCTCAGTGAAACCTTCAACCAAGACCCCTCCTTTGGGTTTCGAATGTCGCATCGAAAGCTAACTTGCAACATGACCAGTAATCCATCGACGGAGCATGGCTGCAAAGTAAGCATATATGGCAAATATCGTAACTGACATTTAGGGAATTAAGCATACTATACCGCGACAGGGCAGTGCAAAAAAGCCAATTGAGATTGAAGGTGATACGGCACTGACACGTGTAAATATATACATGTGTACAGACATGGTGCGTATGACATTGTCGTTCGCAGTCCACTTCCACATATTAAGGGAGATGACGTATGGAACGAGGCCCGTATGATGTGCTTGTTGAGTCGAACGTCATGGTGGCGATGCGTGACGGCGTAAATCTTGCATGCGATATCTATTTTCCTGCGCAAGACGCAAAGCGGCTTTCGGGCGAGTTTCCGGCCGTGCTTGAAAGAACGCCATACAGCAAACTGAGGGAAGACTTGCCTCCCACCGCCAGATTTCTTGCGAGCCACGGCTATGTGTGCGTGATTCAGGATTGCAGGGGACGGTTCTGCTCAGAAGGTGTTCACGTGAGTTACCAGAACGAGGCCAAGGATGGTTACGACAGCATCGAGTGGATCGCTATGCAGCCATGGTGCAACGGTAGCGTTGGCACCATAGGGCTCTCATACGGCGGCGCAGTTCAAGGAGCAACGGGTGCGCTGAACCCTCCGAGCCTCAAGTCAATGGTTCCGGCAATGGCATTTACGTATATGATGTCCGTGCGCAAGCGAATGGGAGGCGCTGCGCGACTCTCGACTCTCATCCGGGAGTTCCGCATGGTCGTCGATTCCAAAGAGGCGCTTGCAGATCCCAAACTCAGAGAGCACTTCTTGGATGCTCAACGAAACATCGGACAGTGGCTTAACGCGCTTCCACTGAAAAAGGGACATAACCCGTTCGCCTTTTCCCCCAGCTCCGAGCAAGACATCTTTGATCTGCTCCAGAAGAGCGAGTGGCACCCGGACTACCAGAACCTGAACTTTGACGTTACTCCTCACTGGGATACTTACTCAGATGCTGCGGTGTTTCTCATAGGTGGATGGTACGATTCACATTCGCTTGCAACGGTTGAATCTTACCGGAACCTGGCGGCTCGCGGAAAACAGGTCAGGATGTTGGTTGGTCCATACAAGCATGGGAGTAAGAACTTGCAGGTCAGCCACGCGGGCGACGTCGACTTCGGTACTGATGCGCCTCTGGACTATGACGGCGTGAGGCTGGAGTGGTTCGACATGACTTTGCGCAAGAACAAGCGCATGGATGACGCTCCTACCATAAAGATATTCGTCATGGGAGGGGGCTCCGGGCGCAAGACCCCCGAGGGCCGACTTGACCACGGCGGCAAGTGGAGATACGAGCACGAGTGGCCGCTTTCGCGCGCCAACATTACCCCATATTACATACACCACGACGGTGCATTGAGTCCGGAGCTACCGGCAGATAGTGACCCCACTGTCTACCAGTTTGATCCGAAGAATCCCGTGCCGACCATAGGTGGGCCTTGTTCGGCTGCTGAAGATGTGATTCCGGGAGGAGGCTACGACCAGCGTAACCGCAAGGACGTGTTTGGTGCGAGAGACGAGCTGCCTCTTGCTGCGCGACACGACGTGCTCGTGTTTGAGACAGAGCCTCTTGAGGCAGATATCGAGGTTACAGGCGGCCTGGAAATGGTGCTGTACGCTTCGTCAGACTGCGTAGACACTGACTTCACTGTGAAGCTGATTGATGTGTACCCACCAAACGAAGACTACCCGGTAGGGTATGCGCTCAACATACAGGATGGCATCCTGAGGGCGCGGTACAGAAACAGGAGAGAGCCCGCAGAGTTTATAGAACCTGGTCAAGTGTACGAATTCAGGATAGTGCTGTTCCCGACAAGCAACGTGTTCAAGAAAGGCCACAAGATTCGCTTAGACATATCTTCAAGCAACTTCCCCAGGTTCGATGTCAACCCGAACACGGGAGAGCCGCTTATGGCAAACCGGTTGTGGAAGGTGGCCACCAACTCTATCTACCACGATCCCAAGAGGCCGTCGCGCATCTTGCTACCCATAGTGGAATAGTGTGCTAGAGGCTCTATGAGCGGGGTTGCGATTAGGTTTCGGCCCTGCGTCGCGTGTCACACGCGCGACGCAGGTATCAGATACACTAGATGGAGGTGTCGACTGAAGTGGTAAGGATCGATAAAGAGCTGTGCATTGGTTGCGGCGAATGTGTTCCGTACTGCACGGTTGGTGCAATTGCGCTGACCGACCAAGGATACGCTGAGGTGAATCCCGACACATGTACTGACTGTTACGTGTGTACGAGAAGTGAAGTATGTCCGGTTGAAGCGTTTTCCAAAGAGCCGCTCGCTACGTTCTACGACGAGTTCAGACACGTGTTGAGCGACCCCACAGAGACAACCGCGGACACAGGGGTGCCCGGAAGGGGCACGGAAGAGGCCAAGACAAACGATGTGACGGGCAGAGTGCGAAGAGGCCAAGTGGGCTTCGCGATAGATATGGGAAGGCCCGGCATTGGTGTTCGCATGAGAGACGTAGAAACTGTGACAAAAGCTGTGGTGGCGGCAGGGCTTGAACTCGAATCTCCGGATATAAGTCCGCTCGGCAAAGTGCTGGTGGATATGAAGACCGGAGAGATGCAGCAAGAGGCGAAAGATCTGTACCTTCTTTCTGTCATCGTCGAGGGTAAGTGCGTTGAGTCCAAGGCGAGAGCCGTGTTCGAAGCGCTAAGAGACGTCTCGGATAAGATAGAATCCGTGTTCTCACTGGGCATAGTCGTAAGGCCCGAACCGAACGGAGAATACCCGATACTAAGCCTGATAGACGAACTCGGCATCCCACAGCCGTACAGGGCAAAGGTAAACTTGGGTTTGGGCAGGCCGATAGCCGAAGAGTAGGCGACACATATCTCGGCTGAGAGAACACATATTCCGTAGGATACAGGAGGTATAGACATGACGCATACTCTTCACCGGAGTGGTGACAAAGAGTCGCTGAAGAAGGATTTTGCCTGGCTGATGTACCAGACAAAAGGCATAAACGACAAGAACATCAAACCGAAGGCAATGGTGTATATCGAAGCGGCAGAAGCATGCAACTGCGTGAACTGGGGAGATGTCAAGAGTGGCAATCTGCTCGAGATGCCTGCCGAAGAGATCAAGAACAGGCTTACCGACCAGTCAAGACTGCGTGGAGTGTTCACATCCACCGAAGATGTGATCGAGTTTGTGCGGCGCATAAAAGAGGCCGATCTTGGAATTTCTCTTGTGATCTCTGGGCTACTGGATGAGATAGACAAGATATGCGAGGCGACCGGAACGAAACCGCACACCACCAACTTTTCGCTGGGTGTCTGGGGCAATACCAAAGTGCTTCCTTCACAGGACGTACTCGACATAACCACCATGTGCGGCCATCACATGGTATCCAGCGGGATAACCGAGAAGAAGGCGGAGGACGTGGCAAAAGGCAGGATATCTGCCGAACAGGCTGGCCGCGATCTTGGAAAGCTGTGCCCATGTGGCATTTTCAATCATGTGCGCGCAGCCGAGATCCTGACAAAGATGGCTGAGAAAAGCAAGTAGTATGCTTGACTGGGAGATGGTCGGATGAAAGCCAGAAGTACGGTGGAGATTCCGTACGGTAGGAGTACGCTTGTCGTAGACGTTCCAAATCTACAGCAGGTGCTTGTACCCAATGATGTTCCAGGCGTCGAGGGCGCAGAAGCAGATAGTCTGATACGGCATGCTATTAAGAACCCTATCGGCACGCCTCCGCTTTCGCAAATTGCCAGAGGCAGAAGAGACGCTGTCATAATCATCAACGACATCACGAGGCCGTGTCCCACAAAACCGATGGTTGAAGCGTTGCTGGAGCAGCTCGAAGCGGCAGGTATGCCAAAGCACAAGGTGCTTCTCGTTGTTGCCACGGGCAACCACAGACCTGCAACACACAGCGAACTCGAGATGATGCTTGGCCCCGAACTGGCCGGTTCGCTCGAGGTTATCAGTCACGTCTGCACAGACGACGATAACATGAGCTTTTTGGGTGATACTGAAGGCGGAGTGCCTATCTACATAAACAAGCGCGTGGTTGAACGAGACCTCAAAATAGCCACGGGGCTCATAACACCACATCACTCTGCTGGCTTTAGCGGCGGACGAAAGAGCATTCTGCCGGGCGTATCGGGCATCCGTACGTTGAACAAGCATCACTCATATCCCATACGGCCATACGAAGCCTCCATGGGATGGTACTCCGATGATAACGCCTTCCACGTCGAATCGTTGAGGGCTGCAAGGATGCTCGGCGTAGATTTCATGGTCAACACCATTGACAATGAGCGCAGGCAGATCGTGCGTTGCGTCGCAGGCGACATTGACCTGGCGCACAGGTCTGGAGTCGAGACTTGCCGCAAGATATGGGAAGTGCCGATCAACGCCAAAGCAGATGTGGTAATCACCAGTCCCGGGGGTTTCCCGCGAGACATAGACATGCACCAATCTCAGAAAGCGGTGTCCACAGCCGAATTGGCAGCTCGGAAGGGTGCCGTTATCATCTTGGTCGCCGAGTGTTCTGACGGTATCGGCAAGTTCGGTAACTGGTTGAAAGATGCCAAGACGCCTGAAGAAGTGATCGAGCGTTACAAGCGCGAGGGCTATACCAAAGAGGCATCTGCCAAGGCTTTTATGTACGCTCGTGCCATCGTCAAACACACGCTGATCTTGGTGTGTTCCGGAGTGAGTTCGGATACGCTGCAGCAGATGTTCATTGTACCGTCTCCGAGCGTTGAAAGCGCAATACAAAAAGCACTTGAGATACGTGGGAAAGATGCTAGTTTTGTGGTGATACCGCATGCTAGCGATATCATCCCGACGAGTACTGGGTAGGCGGCGGCCGTATTACAGCCGCCTTCTCTGCTCGTGTGTGATGTCTATCTTACCTTGCTGCTTGCCAAAAAGAACAAAAATAGTGGGAGTCGCAAAGAGGATATGGCACTTTGTTGTACAAAAGAACATAACAGCGATTACCAGGTGTATGTGGAGTGTTGCGCCGAAGAAGACAGTACTGAGTTAGTACGGAAGCTACTTTTGAAGAGAGCGTTGCTAGATATCAATGAGTTCATTGACTATTGCTTCGAGACTGCTAACACTGAGAGGGCGTGACTAAGCTGCCGGAACAGAGCGTGCGAGAATATGTACGTGCGAATGCCGACAAGTTCATCTCTGAGCTGCAGGAGTTTTGTCGTATTCCGAGCCTTTCTGCTGCAGATCAGAACATGGAAGAAGGCGCTGCTTTTGTAAGGCAAATGTTCGAAAAGCGCGGTGTGAAGACGCGCATGCTTAAGACTCCAAGGCATCCCGCTGTGTACGGAGAGATAGCCGGAGAATCTGATCGATCGCTGCTCATGTATGCTCACTATGATGTGCAAGCGCCGGAGCCGTTAGACGAATGGATCTCTGAGCCGTTCGGTGCGCATATAGTTGACGGAAAACTGATAGCCAGAGGAGTATCCGACCACAAGTGTTCGGTAGTGGCGCGTATACATGCGCTTGAGGTCGCCAAGGCGGTGTGGGGACGAGTACCGCACACGATGAAGTTCATCATCGAAGGCGAAGAAGAGATAGGCTCACCGTCACTTAAGGGTTTGCTTGAAGACAACAAAGACATCCTAAAGGCTGATGCCGCGCTCTATTCGGGCGGGATCAAAGATGAGAGGGACAGACCGAGAGTTGTGTGCGGTTCAAAGGGTATGTGCTATGTGGAACTAGTATGTCGTCAGGCTTCGTCTGACGTGCACTCAAGGGAAGCACCGCTTGTACCGAATGCGGCTTGGAGACTTGTCTGGGCGCTTAGCACGCTCAAAGACCCAGTCACAGACAAGGTGCTCATCGAGGGCTTCTACGATGATGTGGAACCGCCCACAGATGACGATATCGAGGCTGTTAAGGCGATGGACTTTGATAGCGACGCATACAAGCAAGCGCTTGACCTGCCATCATTGATCTGTGGCCGGGAGGGCTGGGAAGCCGCGCTTCACCAGATGTTCTCGCCAACGTGCACCATCTCGGGGCTAACGAGCGGCTATCAGGGCCCTGGTTCGAAGACGGTGCTTCCTAACAAAGCGTCGGCCAAGATTGACTGCAGACTCGTCGTTCGACAGAAGCCCGAAGACATATTGAAGAAGATCAAAGCGCATTTTGTGTCGCACGGCTTTTCGGACATAGAAGTGCGCCCACTGAACTTCCTCGAAGCTCACAGGACGCCATTAAGCCACCCTCTCGTACAGGTCATAAAGAAAGCAGCCGAACTCACATATGACGGTGAAATCATCCTTCAGCCTATCGCTGCGGGCTCGGGGCCGCGTTATCTGTTCGAGAACATCCTGGGGCTGTCTATGGTGTCGGACTGCGGCTCGGCGAACAGGCTTTCTGCTCACCATGCGCCCAATGAGCACATCAGAGTAGACGACTACCTGGATAATATCGTACACATGGCACACGTATACAACGTGTTTTCGAAGCATAGCGGGTTTTAGCCCGACTACTTAAGACTTAGAGGAGGATTGACTGTATGAGAAACGTTGCGTCCAGACGGTTTCTGAAACTGGCGGCATTGATGATTGTGATCACAATGCTCGCCGGCTGTGGCCCGGCAGCCACACCGCCCAAAGAGCCGGCTTCACCAACTCCTGCGCCTGCGCCGGAGCCGCCGAAGATGGACACTCTGATCGTTGCCCAGGGTGTCGACATGGAGACAGGTGATCCGCATTACCACAATCACAGGGCGTCAGCTTCTGTGCACGTAAACATTTTTGATGGGCTTGTACAACGTAACGACCTGGGCCAGATCGAGCCGTCGCTTGCAAAGAGTTTTGAGGTTATTGACGAGCTGACCTGGAAGTTTGTCATCAGGGACGATGTTCTATGGCACGACGGTACGCCGTTTACCGTCGATGACGTGGTGTTCACTCTGACCAGGATTTCCACAGATGAAAAGACCAGATACTTGAGCGACTACAAGCATATTTCGGATATTCAAGTTGTAGACAAGAACACCGTGCTCGTTAAGACATCACGCCCTGACCCGTTGTTTGCGAACAACCTTGCGTCTTACGCTGCTTTGATGATTCCAAAGCACTACTACGAGCAGGTGGGTCAAGAAGTATTCGCGACCAAGCCGATTGGAACAGGCCCGTACAAATTGGTAAGCTGGGACCGTGACGACAAGATAGTCATGGAAGCCTTTGACAAGCACTGGCGAGGTGTAGCCGCATTCAAGAACCTGATTCACCGAGCCATCCCAGAAGATTCCACAAGACTGGCCGAGGCAATGACAGGCGGCGTGCACGTAGCAACAGGAATTCCACCTGTTGACGCCGAGCGACTCAACGCTTCCGGAGTAGCGAGTGCAGTGCTCGCGCCGCTCGCGCGAATGCTTTTGTTCTGGTGTGAGATGCGTGACGATGCGCCGACTGCTGACCTCAGAGTCAGGCAGGCCATCGATTACGCCATAGACAACATGGCTCTTGTTAGAGACGTCGTTCAGGGAGCGGGCACACCGGTGCGAGGCTTCGTTGACGACATGATTTTTGGTTCGGCACGCGAATTGAACAACGCGTACCGCTTTGATCCGGACAAGGCTCGTGAACTGCTGAAAGACGCAGGGTACGGCCCAGGAAATGAGCTCAACATAAAGGTGCAGGCGCCCCGCGGTAGGTATCCTATGGATGCCAACGTGGCCGAGATCGTCGCAGTCATGTTGAATGAAGTCGGCATAAAGACTTCGCTCGAGATCCTTGAGTGGAGCGCGTACAGTGAGCGGGTCGCCAACGCCGATCGCGGTATCCAGAGCATAGCGATGCTCGGACTGGGAGTCGGTAACCTTGACGGAGGCTGGGCGGTAGGTTCAAACTACACGCGTAGGATGAAGCCCAAAGGCTACGTGAACCCAGAACTCGAAGACCTGCTTGCGAAGATCGATAGCAACATGAATCTTGCAGAGAGAGAAAAACAGATACAAGAAGCGATGAGGATAATAGACAAAGACTTGCCGTTCATCTTCATGTACCGGATCGATACCTACTGGGCAGTGAACAACAAAGTTGACTGGACGCCTAAGATCGACGAGGCACTCTGGATGTTCACCGCAAAACCCAAATAGCAGTTTCCAAGACCAGTTGGGCGGCCGGAAGATGGCTTCCGGCCTGCCCAGCACATTCACGTGAGGTCCAGGAGGAACGCGTGTGCATACCTATATACGCCGGCGGCTGATTCAAATGCTGCCCGTACTCATTGGCATAACGCTAGTGGTTTTTGTACTCGTTAGAATGACAGGAGACCCTGTAGTACTGATGGCAGGAGAAGACGCTTCTCCTGAAGACATCGCGCGCATCAGAGAGACTCTTGGGCTGGACAAACCGATATATATACAATATGCGTACTTCGTGCGTGACCTGAGTCGGGGTCAGTTCGGACTATCCTACCGTTACAAACAGCAGGCGCTTCCTCTGGTTGTGGAGCGAATTCCTGCTACAAGCTCTGTTGCGCTTTCCGCGTTGTGCGTCGCCGTCAGCATATCCATTCCAGCCGGTATAGTATCTGCTGTTAAACGCAACTCATGGCCTGACTACGCTGCCACAAGCTTCGCGATTCTGGGGCAAGGCATGCCGCACTACTGGTTTGGCATAATGCTCATATTGCTCTTTTCGGTCACCCTGGGCTGGCTGCCCGTATCAGGGCGCACGGGGCTTGCGTCGTACGTGTTACCTGCTATTACGCTTGGCTATTCTCCCGCAGCAGTGCTTACAAGACTGATGCGCTCGTCGATGCTCGAAGTCATGCGCCAAGACTATGTGACGACTGCACGCAGCAAAGGGCTTTCTGAACGGGTGGTCATGTTCAAGCACGCGCTGAGAAACGCTCTCATCCCTTACGTTACAGTGCTTGGAGTGCAGCTCGGCGTAATGCTCGGAGGTGCAGTCATAACTGAGCAAGTGTTTGCGTGGCCCGGCATGGGCAGACTCGCCATCACCGCGGTCAACGCGAGGGATATGTCCATCGTCCAGGCTGTGGTGTTTGTGATGGCAATAGGCGTCATGCTTGCCAACTTTACCGTGGATATACTGTATGCGCTCATAGATCCCAGGATTCGTTACAGTTGAGTCGCCCAAACTCAGTAGATGAGGATGTTATGTTATGGCCACTACTCTAAATGAAAAAGGGCAGACAGTGCGTGTTGCAAAGCGAGGAAGTCTGCTGTGGTGGTACCGACAGCTGCGTAAGAGCGCTACCGCTACACTTGGAGTCATAATCATTCTGTGTTTCGTGGGCGCATCTGTGTTTGCACCGTATTTGGCGCCCTATGACCCTGGAAAGCCCCATCTTGACAGACGTTTTAGCGCACCCACTCTCGGAAGAGATGTGGTGCACCCGCACTTCTTAGGCACAGACCAGCTGGGGAGAGATCTGCTGAGCCGCATCATTTACGGAAGCCGGATTTCGCTCATAGTCGGTGTGTGTGCGGTATCAATAGCGTGCACGATCGGCGTGGCCATGGGGCTCATTTCCGGCTTTTTCGGGGGCGCGGCGGATACCATAATCATGAGAGTTGTTGACACAATTCTAGCCATACCCAAAGTGATGCTGTATGTAGCATTGTTTGGTGTGTTCGGCTCAAACTTGATTGTGCTCATCGGAATTCTCGGGGTGCTGAGGTGGACTACGTATGCGCGCGTGGTAAGGGGCGAAGTGATGTCGCTTAAGAACCGCGAGTATGTTGAGGCTGCACGCGCCATAGGCCAGAACCAGCTAAAGATATTGCTCAGGCACATATTGCCCAATGTTGCCGCGTCAATCATAATACTGGCCACGCTAGAAATCGCCGTGGTTATCGTGGTCGAGTCCAGCATGAGTTTCCTTGGGCTCGGAGTGCAGCCTCCAACTGTCACCTGGGGTCAGATGCTTTCTGATGGAAGGGCTTACGTCGGGAGCGCATGGTGGATAGCCACGTTCCCTGGCATAGCGATTACCACATCGGTGCTCGGGATCATCTTTGTAGGGGACTGGCTACGAGATGTGCTTGACCCCAAACTTCGCACCTAGTGCGCATTGTTTGGTTTGCTCAATAGGCACGTTGTACTGTAGATAGATCAAGCGATTTCTGTGCTTTGAAGCCATTTTCGCACGCTGTGCATTCTGCTCACGTGTGGCATGTGTTCTTATTGCTCTAGATCGCTTTACGTGAGCCCTAAAGAGGCTGCACTGTGCTTTGCCGCCAGAAACCAGAAAAGCCGGAAACGAGGGATCGTCCGATGAACACAGGTGGTATCATAGACATCAGAAGTGAGTTTCCCGTAACCAAGCAGTACGCGTATATGGATGTTGCGAACAAGTGCGCCCCGCCTATGGTGGTGGCCGATTCACTTGCGAAGTTCATTAGCGACCAAGCGCATACTGGTGGGGACAAGCCTCTTTGGTTCAGGAACGTTGCAAGAGTCAAGTCGCTTTTCGCAGATCTGATCAATGCATCCGCGGATGAAGTTGCGCTCGTAAAGAACACGTCCGAGGGATTCAACCTCATCGCCAACTCGATGGTGTACGAGCCTGGGGATAATGTGGTAACGACCGACTTAGAACACCCCAACAACATGTTCCCCTGGCTAAGGCTCAAGAGGTTTGGGGTTGAGGTGCGAGTCGTCAAAAGTCACGACGGCCTGGTTACTCCGGAAGACCTCGCCAAGCACGTGGACTCCCGCACACGGCTGGTTTCGGTAACTGCCGTTGGTTGTGTGACTGGCGCAAGGTTAGACATCGCCAAGATGGCGGATGTGTGCCATGCGAACGGAGCCCCCATAATGGTTGACGGAGTACAGTCACTTGGCATGCTCGAATTCGACGTGCGCAAGCTGAATATTGACTTCTTAGCTTCAGGTGCCTACAAGGGCCTGCTGTCTCCTCATGGCCTGGCTTTCCTCTACTGCAAATCTGAGATCATAAAGAATCTGATCCCGCCTGTGGCATCACGTGCAAACGTCAAAGTAGACCAAACCGCGCATAAGGTATCTCACTTGGATGTGGATTTTCGTGATGACGCAGGCCGATTCGAGATAGGCAACTACTGCTACGGTGGTGCGACTGCCGGTTGCGTTGCGCTTGAGTTCTTGCTCAAAACAGGTGTCCCCTGTATCGAGCGGCACATACTGCACCACTCCAGACTGCTTGCGGACGGACTCATCCAAGCAGGGCTAACACCTATGGGCCCCGTCGACGACAAGCATAGGTCGGGAATAGTGTCAGTTGCCGTTCCGGATGCGCATGAAGTATGCGATAGGCTTGCAGAGCGAGGCGTGATCTGCACTCCAAGAGAGGGTTGTGTGCGGTTCTCGCTGCACGGCTACAACAATGAAGACGATATATCCAGAGCACTCGATGGACTCAAGCACGCTTTAAGGGTGTGAGGTTTTGTATGATCTGCTGATCCGCAACGGAACGCTTGTCGACGGTTCGGGCGGCCCAGCTGTACAGCTTGACGTGGCTGTGGTGGGTGATAGCATCGTGCGTATCGGCAAGCTCGGCCAAGAGCAGGCGCATGAAACCATCGACGCAGAGCACTTGGTTGTTGCGCCTGGCTTTGTGGATGTGCACAGCCATTCTGAACTGCGGCTTCTTGCGCCTCCTGTGCCGGAAGAGAAGATACGCCAAGGAATTACGACCGAGATATGCGGTCAAGACGGTATAAGCGTGGCCCCAATGACAAGCGAGCATGAGACCACATGGAAGGCGATGTTGTCAGGGCTGCTCGGAGAGTATTACTCTGATTGGCGCTGGGGCAGTGTGCTCGAATACATGCGTTTTCTCGAGGGCAGAGGATTGCCGCTGAACGTAAGCTATCTTGTGCCTCACGGGCCGCTGCGTACGGCCGTTATGGGCATGCAGAACAGGGATGCGACGGTCGACGAGGTTTCGGCTATGGCTGAGTTGATGCGTGAGGCGATGGACGAAGGCAGTGTTGGTCTTTCCACCGGGTTGGTGTATCCCCCGTGCAGTTATGCAGATGAACAAGAACTGGTGCTGTTGTGTAGCATCGCTGCAGAAAAGCAAAGGCCTCTTGTGGTTCACATGAGAGACCAGGGCCCACGGCTCATTGAGTCGGCGTATGAATGCGTTGACATCTGCCGCAAAGCAGGGTGCGCGCTTCACATCTCGCACGTCAAAGCGCGCGGCAAACAGAGCTGGCACAAAGTTTCCGAACTACTGGAACTGCTGAACACAGCATCAGACTCTTTGGAGATAACAGGTGACCAATACCCGTACACTGCAGGATGTACGACTCTCACAGCAGCGTTGCCGGGTTGGGTGCTTGAAGGAGGCGCACGAGAGTGCCTACGGCGGCTAGAAGATACCTCGCTGCGTAAAGAGATACACCGTTGGTATACTTCGCCTCCACAACAATGGGAAAACCGTGCAGCCGCCGTTGGATGGCAGAACATCGTGATTTCCTCGGTGAAGACACAGAAGAACAAGTTCGCTGAATCGTTGTCTGTTGAGGAATACGCTAAGCAGGTAGACAAGCATCCTGTGGACGCAGTGTGTGACCTGTTGTACGAAGAGCAGCTTGCGGCCACCATGATCAATTTCCACGGAACAGAAGATACGGTCAAGCAGATAATGTGCGAACCTTGGATAATGATAGCAAGCGACGGCGTATACGGGGGCCGGCCTCACCCAAGGCTATACGGTACCTTCCCGAGGGTGCTCGGCAAGTATGTACGTGAACAGGAGTGTATCGAGCTCACAGAAGCCATACGCAAAATGACCAGTGCCCCGTGTGACACATTCGGGCTCAAGCGCAGGGGTCTAATAAGAGAAGGTTATTACGCAGATATCGTGGCGTTTGACCCACAACTGATTACCGACAAGGCGACCTTCTCTCGACCGTGTGCTTACCCTGAGGGTGTCCTCACCGTGGTGGTAAACGGCGTACCTGTGATAAGAGATGCCGAATATACGAACACGCTTCCCGGGAGAGCGCTGTTATGGAATCAAGAGTGCTAGAACTTTTATGATGTTACGAAGCCTGACGGCTGTAACATGAGGGCGGGCCGCGTCAAAGCGCGGCCCGCTGTTGGTTTCATCTCTGGTAGCCGAGCACTGTTCCTGCGAGTACTCCTGTATGCTCACCGTCTTGCACTGCTATACGCCCGTTAACAATAACCGCGTCAATTCCGACTGGATAGTGCATGGGATCGGCAAAACTACCCGGGTAATCTATTGTGTGCGGGTCGAACACTAAGATATCTGCCCATGTACCCGGAAGCAGCACGCCTCTGTCGTTGATCCCAAGTACACTGGCGGGCATGAACGTGCACTTTCGCACGGCCTCTTCTAAGCTGAACAGCTTCTCTTCTCGCACGTACTTGGCAAAAACTCGAGGGTAAGTTCCGAGGTTTCTCGGGTGAGCAGCGCCCGCCGACAGTCCGTCGTGTGCAGTTGAGTCCGTCGAGATCACGCACAACGGGTGCGCGAGGATGCGGCGCACATCGTCCTCGCTCATCGTGTTTGCGCACGTGCGTGTCTCGCCTCTATCCTGTATCACAAGATCGGCGACGACATCCACAGCATCTTTGCCAAACTCCACCGAGAGCGCTTCTAAGTCCTTGCCTTGCACATCCGGGTCTGTCGAAAACACGACAGTATGATTTGCCCAACCGCGCACGCGTACAGAGTTAGTCCAGCCGGGGAGACCTGTCTGGATGTCTTTCCGTATCCTGTCACGAGTGCTCGGCTCACGCATCAGAGCCACCATAGCATCGACGCCGCCTTCGTACACCCACGGAGGAAGAATGCCCTTGTGCATGTAGTTCACACCAGAATAGGGCCAGGGGTATGCGTCGCAGAGGATATCAATGCCTTCGTGACGAGCAGCCTCGAACATCTGCAGTATTCTCGAAGACCAGCCCCATTGACCGCTTTTTGTGGTCTTGAGATGCGAGACAATAGCCCTAGAATTCGTTCGTCTCGCAATCTCGATGACTTCTTCAACAGCCTCGATAATGTGATGCTGCTGGTCACGGATGTGAGACATGTATATTCCTGGTGCCGCAGACTGCATCAGTGCGGCCAGCTCATCGGTTAGTGCGTTTCGGCCAGGTGGGTACTGCAGTCCAGTAGTAAAGCCGAAACATCCGGCTGCCATTGCTTTGCGAACCTCGTTCTTCATGCACTCCAACTCAGATGCAGAAGGAACGGGTTTCTCGCCGCCTTCGCCTTCGCTGCCCATTACATATTCACGCACTGCTCCGTGGCCCACGAACTGGGCCATGTTTATGCCCATACCTTGCTTCTTAATCGCTTCGAAGAAATCTTCAAGCGAAGGCCAGAAACCCTCAGCGCATTCCGCCGAAGGAGCAGGCGCTATGCCACAGTTACCTCCAGCTTGAGTGGTGATGCCCTGTTTTACCGATGACTCTGCCTTTGGAGAAGAGTATATCGTCTTGTCGATGTGAGAGTGGATGTCCACTATACCCGGTGTCACAACTTTGCGCGTTGCATCGATCACACTCGTAGCCTCTATATCGATATTCCTACGAATCATCGCAATGCGGCCGTCTTTTACGCCAACGTCCGCCAGATACCACGGGCTTCCGCTGCCGTCTATCACTCGAGCGTTCTTGATCAGGATGTCTAACATTGCTTTCCTCCCTGTTCGTTGTTGTGGAGCGGATACTAGTACACAATTTATACACGAATTCAAGGAATGCCTTCCTATCATGGCGAATAATGAGAACAGATTTGGTGGCATACAGCCACGAAATCGCAACATCTCCGCGGTGAACAGGAGTGATACTTTGGTCTTGCGTCAGGTTCAGCTTAAGAGGATTCGCGAACTATTTGATGAGGAGCCAAACACGCTACCGGCAAGGACACGCTTCTATGAAGCTATTCGCACCGGCATTCTTGAAGGAGTGCTGAGTGCGGGCCACCAACTCAGCGAAGCCGAACTGTGCAAGTGCCTTTCGATCAGTCGAACCCCTGTCAGGGAGGGACTGCAGAAGCTCGAATCCGACGGCTGGGTGAGCAGAAGCGCGGGCCGCGGTCTTTCGGTTACGGGCATGACCGAAAGAGACCTGCGCGACTTGTATCTTATGAGGGGAGCGCTTGAAGCGCTGGCCATAGAGATGGGCGTCCCGGTGCAAGAAGAGCAGCAACCCATCTTAAAACAGATGGAGCGCGTGATGGTTGAGATGGAACTTCACACCTCGCGCGGAGACCTGGAAGCGGTTCAGACCAAGACAAAGGAGTTTCACTCTCTCATGGTTCGACTGAGCAACAGCAAGGCTCTGCTCAACACGCTCGGTGCGATCTACGACCAAGTAGAGAGGGTACGAGATGGAGGACTGTGGGGTAGGGGCAGGCTCCAGAAGGCGCTCGACGAGCACATGGTGCTGTTTCGCGCAATTAAAGAGGGCGATGCCGAAAACGGCAGCAGGCTTGCCAAAGAGCACATAAGGAGCGCGTGTGATGCGATGCTTGCAAGACTGAAGCAGCAAACCCAGACGTACGTGTAAAAGCACAGTCATACAAGAAGGGGGCAGAGTATTGCCAAGTATCATCGATTTTAGAAGTGATACCGTTACTGAACCCACCTCCGTGATGCGCGAAGCGATGAGACAAGCCAGAGTCGGCGATGACGGATATGGAGATGACCCCACCCTTAACAGGTTGCAGCAACTCGCTGCTACATTGCTAGGCAAAGAAGATGCGCTGTTTGTGCCGAGTGGCACTATGGGTAATCTGGTGTCGATCATGGTGCACACGTCTCCTGGGGACGAACTTATATGCGAGCGAGATGCACATGTGTTGAACTCCGAAATGGGAGGAGTCGCGGCCGTGGCCGGCTGCGTTATTCGGGCTGTGGCCGGCGTGCGAGGAGTGATGGACCCGGGTGAGGTAGACAGGTTATGTCGCAAACCAGGCGCAAGGCCCAGAACCGGCGTGATATGCGTCGAAAACACGCATAACGCTGCTGGCGGTGTGGTTACTCCTTTGGATAACCTGCGCCAACTCAAGCAGATTGCCCAAGCCAAGCAGGTGGCAGTGCACATGGATGGTGCACGTATATTTAACGCCGCCGCTTGCTTAGGCGTTGAGCCAAAATGTGTGGCACAGCACGCAGACTCGGTCATGTTTTGTCTTTCGAAAGCGCTTGGAGCACCGATGGGCTCTGTTATCGTTGGAACAAAGCAGTTCATACACGAAGCGCGTTATGTGCGCAAAATGCTGGGCGGTACCCTGAGACAGGCGGGAGTGGTAGCCGCGGCCGGCATAGTGGCTCTGGAGACGATGGTCGGACGGCTTGCCGAAGACCATGAGAATGCGAGGTTGCTTGCAACTGGTCTCAGAGATATCGGCCTTGACGTAGATACAAGTCTCGTGGATACGAATCTGGTGTATGTGGTACCGCCAGCTGGCATGAGCGCAGAACAGCTCGCGAAGGTGTGTGTCGAGATGGGTGTGTTGGCCAAACCAAGCATGAATCGAGTGCGGCTCGTGACGCATTACCAGGTGACGGCCGATGACGTCAAAGAGGCTCTCGGTAGGTTTGCGCATGCTGTGACATGCGGAGCAATACGGCTCGGTTGAAGGAGGAATCTTGTGTCTAGAATACCTGACCTCGTAAGAGCCGAAGTGGAAAAAGAACGCGAGCGTATACTCAAAGACCTCAAGCAGTACATAGCCATCAACACTGTTAACCCGCCGGGAAACGAGGGTGTGCTGGCCGACTTGATCGCCGCTGACATGAAGAGTGCAGGTGCGCAAGTGGAGTATAAGCAGTTCATGCCGGGCCGTCCAAACCTCGTGTGCACACTTGACTTCGGCCGAGGACGCTGCGTGCTTCTTAACGCGCACATGGACACCGTGCCCATAGGCAACGCCGACTGGACGTATGACCCGTTCGGCGGCGAAGAGCACGATGGTCGTATTTATGGCAGGGGAGCGTGCGACGACAAAGGCGGGCTTGCGGCAATGGCGGGCGCGATGAGAGTGTTGGCAAGGCTACCTCTCGATCTTTGCGGAGAGGTTGTGTATAACCCCATTGCGTGGGAAGAAGGAGGGGGCAAAGGAACTCAGCACTTTGTGCAAAACGGCATGATCGGGAAGAAGCCTGCGGCTGTCGTAATAGGCGAACCCACCAGCTGCGACATAGCGCTCGGCCACAACGGAAGTGCAAGACGGCTTGTTGTGGTTCGAGGCAAGGCGGCCCATTCGTCAGACCCAAAAAGAGGCGAAAACGCAATTTACAGGGCGGCGCGTTTTTCGCTTGAGATAGAGCGCCTGGAACAACAGCTGCGTCACAAGAAGCATCCGCTAATCGGGAGCCCAACGACGAGCGTGAACATAATCAGCGGTGGAGTCAAGCATAACGTGGTTCCTGACAGAGTAGAGATGACACTCGACCGAAGGCTGATTCCTGGCGAGACTCCGGAACTGTTCGATAAAGAGATAACCACGATCATTGAGCGTCTTAAACTTGATGACCCTACGTTCGACGCAGAGGTCGTAGCGCTTGATATGGGCAAGAAGCCCGCGTGGACGAACGAGTCGCAAGAGATTGTCAAAAAGAGCATTTCTGCAGCAAGGAAGGTGCTTCTGCGAGAGCCCGGCATCACAGGTCTTGGGTGTGGCACAGACATGACCTATTTCTCAATCGATGCGGGTATTCCGACCATCATTTTCGGACCCGGGGACATCGCAAGAGCGCATGCCGTGGACGAGTACGTACCCGTATCCGAGGTGATTGAGGCAACCATGTTCTATGTCATGCTGTGCATCGAGTACTTGACAGCATGAGCTCTAACACGAGTAGAAGGGGAGTAAGAGCGGTGCAGGCAAAACTAAAGCAGTTCATCGAGCGACGAAGAGAATCCCTGATAGCAGACTGGTTCGAGATCGTGCGGCAGCCCAGCATCAGTTCAACCGGCGAGGGAGTGGTAGACTGCTGCAATCTGCTGGTTAGAAAGATGGAAGAGCTCGGTATCGAAGTGCAAGTATTCGAGTCGCTTCGCTATCCCATTATCTTCGGACGCTATGGCAGAGATCCGAATAAGAAGACTGTGCTAATGTATGCGCACTACGACGTGCAGCCCCCGGATCCGGAAAGCGAGTGGAACACACCGCCGTTTGAACCTACTGTGATCGATGGAGTGGCGTACGCTCGAGGCATCTCAGACAACAAGGCAGGACTTATGGCCCAGCTTAAAGCGCTTGAGTTCTGGGTGAGGGAGATAGGAGAGGTGCCTGTAAACCTCAAGTTTGTGTACGAGGGCTGCGAAGAGAATTCGAGTGTAGGACTGCCCGAATTCGTGGCTGAAAACGCAGAGCTACTCGAGGCAGACGTCGTGTACAGTTCTGATGGGTGCAGGCATGAAAGTGGCGTGCCTGCCATATGCCTTGGCGCCAAAGGACTTCTGTCCATAGAACTCGACATGAAAACCATAGGTAGAGACGCTCACTCTTCAAACGCTCCGGTGCTCAAAAACGCTGCTCTTGAAATGGCAAGGTTGCTTGTGCAGATTAACGACCAGGGCAAAATTCGGGTGCCTGGATTCTACGACAGCGTGGTAATGCCTACCGAACTCGAGAAGCAGATACTGCAGCAACTTCCGGATGTCGAAGCAGAGATGGAGCAAGTGTTTGGAGTAAAGCCCGTGGTGCCTGAGGGCAGCACCTACTACGAACATTTCCTGTACTCGCCCACTTTCAACGTGAGCGGTCTTAACGCTGGGTATACCGGCAAAGGCAGAAAGACCATCGTGCCTGCGCAGGCGTCTGCCAAAGTTGACATGAGGCTTGTGCCAAACCAAGACCCGCAAGAGATATTCGAGCTCGTATCTGCATACATAGAGCAAATGGGCTACGACAACGTGAGCGTTCGCAAACTGGGAGCTGTGCACCCGTCGAGGACGCCTCTGGACACTCCTTACCTTGAGGCGTTCAAGGCTGCTACTGTTGACACTTTTGACGGCTACATAATATACCCAAGGCGCGCTGCAACAGGCCCGGATTATGTGTGGACTCAGATTCTGCACAAACCTGTGATACAGGTGCGCTACTCAGACGCGGATTCGGCAAATCATTCGCCCAATGAAAAACTCAAGATCGACACATTCCTGAAGGGAATCGAACTCGCGGCCAGAGTGGCATCGTACATCTCGAAGATGTAGAGACTGACCTGTGAGACTACGGGTGCGTCATAAGGTTTTGTCCTGCAGGACAGAGGATTGAGCACGGGCGGCATGCAACCTTGGAGTATCTTGCGGATTACCTGAGAGGTGGTTGGCTTATGAGACTTGTGACCGGGTCGATAATGCATGAGACAAACGTGTTCAGTCCCATAAAGGCCACGTACGAACAGTTTGAGAAATCATGGGGGATCTTCCGAAAAGACGAGATACTCAAAGTGTATTCAGGAACCAACACAGGCATGGGCGGTATCATCGACGTGTGCAAGAGAGAAGGCGTTGAATTGATTCCAACCGTGTGGGCCATGGCCATGCCGTGCGCCGAGGTTGACAGGAGCGCGCTGGACGGTTTTCTTGACGAGCTGCTCGATGGAATCAAGAAGGCAGGCAAGATAGACGGAATTTGCCTCGAACTGCATGGCGCCATGCGTGCCGATGACCCGGTACGCGATGGCGAAGGCTACGTACTGCAGAAGATAAGGGAGCTCGTGGGGCCGGACATCCCGATAACCTCAAGCCTGGACTACCACGCCAACGTGACTCCAGAGATGGTCAAGTACGCGAACGCGCTGCACATCTACGATACCTACCCGCATATCGACTCTTACGAGACTGGATGCGCGGCTGCGGATACCATCATCAGGGCCATAAGAGGAGAGATCAAGCCTTGCATGGGTTGGAAGCAGGTGCCGATGTCGTTTGGACTGACGTATCAGTTCACCGGCATGATACCCATGTCCACGATCATGGAGTACGTGGTAAGGCTTGAGAACAGCAATCCGAAGATCATAGACATATCTGTGGCTGCAGGCTTCTGCTGGTCAGACTTTGAGCACGCGCTTCACAGCGTGACAGTTGTCACGGATAACGAGCCAGCACTTGCGCAGGAGATGGCTGAAGAAGTGGCAGAACTTAGCTGGAATCTACGCAAGCTGTTCATAAGACCGCTCGTCAAACCAAAAGAGGCAGTCGAGATTGCCATGGCGCAGAAGGAAGCGCCTGTGGTTCTGGCAGATATCGCGGACAATCCAGGAGCTGGAGGCTCTGCCGACGGTGCCGAGATCTTGCGAGCTCTTCTGGAATTGGGCGCGAAAGACGCAGCAGTTGGCCCGATCTCAGACCCTGAGGCCGTAGAGCAGTGCATCAAAGCCGGAGTGGGCAAGACGCTGACTTTGAGCGTGGGTGCCAAGACTGACAAGTTCCATGGAGAGCCTGTGACGCTGACGGGTACGGTGAGGGCGATTACCGATGGCACGTACACGCGGCGTGGCCCCATGATGGGCGGCACGGTAGATAAGATGGGCCCGACGGTGCTGCTCAACTGCGATGGGGTGCAGGTAATGCTCAGCTCCAAGCGAGTGCAACCCATATGCCTTGAGGTGTTCCGGCATGTGGGTATCGAGCCCACTGCGCAGAAGATACTTGTGGTCAAGTCGTGCGCGCATTTCCGAGCCGCGTACCAGCCGATAGCCAAAGGCGGCGTTATCGAGGTTGACGCTCCGGGACTTTCGCACCCCGATCTCAATCGCTACGAATTCAAAGGAATGAAGCGCCCGTTCTACCCGCTGGACAATATCTGACAATCAGATTCAGGGTCCGGACGTGTTTAGAGAGCAGAGCCTGCATGAGGCCCTGCTCTCTTGTTGTCTGCTGCGCAGATACCTATTCTCGCGTTCGCCCAAGGCTGTATTTCGGAGGTGTTGCGCCCATGAGATGTAGTACGAAGTAATCCCATGTCTTGCGCATAAGGTACGGGTCGCCTATAAACCCCGATTTCTGCGAGCGCTCAGTTAGATCAGTCATATGGTGATTGCGCCCAGGCAGAATCAGCATGTCGAAGTCTTTGTCCTCCTTGATAAACTCATACACCATTCGCATGGTGAGCGCAGGGTGTACGTTATCGTCGAGGTCACCGTGAACCAATAGCAGTTTTCCTTTGAGGTTCGCTGCCAGGTCGAAATTCGATTGCTCACTGTACGTGTCCGGGTCGTAAAGCCCCATCCAGAATTCGCCCCATGAGTTCAGATAACCCAGCTGGTTGTGGTTTCCGGCCGATGAGACAGCCACCTTGAAGAAATCGGGGAATTTGAGCATTGCGCGTGTGGAGGCGTAGCCTCCGCCCGAATGGCCGTATATGCCGACTTTGCTGGTGTCCATGAATTCATGTCGTGTGCCGAGCTCGTTCAGTGCTGCAACGTGGTCTTCGAGTCCACCGGCTTCGCCGAACTGTCTGCCATAGCTTACCTCGAGAAAACTGCGCGAGCGGTAAGGAGTACCCATGCCGTCGATTGTCACCACGATGAAACCGAGTTCCGCCAGAGCCTGCGGCTCCCAGTACCACTTGAGCGATCTATCGTCTTCGCCCGGAAACCTCTTGGGCGTGCGCAGCACCTGAGGACCCGGGTATATAGCGTCTATAACCGGGTATTTTCGAAGCGGCGAGAAACCAGATGGGAAGAACATCGCCCCGAAGATGTCTGTCTTGCCATCGCGCGCTTTGGCAGAGAATGCTTGTGGCGCACGCCAGCCGGTTTCAAGCAGCGGCTCAATGTCGGCTGTTTCGAGACGCATCACCACCTCACCACGCTGATCACGCAGCACAGTCTCTGGTTGGCTGTCTATCGTCGAGTAGGTGTCGACAAACCACTTCCCGCCCGGAGAGGTTGTGAGCCAATGGTCACAACGCTCAGAAGATAGGATCTCGCAGTCACCATCGTCGATCCCGACGCTGCACAACTGACGCAGGTAGGGATCAATCGAATCATCGATTCCGCTGGCTGTAAAGTATACTTGTCTCGTGTCTTCTGAGACGTGCAGAATCTGCCTGACGCACCAGCTGCCGCTGGTAATCTGGCGCACGGGTGTCTCAGTGCAGGGTGCGTACAGGTACAGGTGCCCCCAACCGTCACAGGTCGAAAACCATATGACTTCGCCTGTCCGGAGCACGTAAACAAGCGGACTGTCCGTGGGAGTATAGAAAGGAGCCGCATTTGTAGATGAAGTGTGTCGCAGCAGTGTGGTAACCTCACCGCAATCGGGGTCCACCGCTTCAACACTGGTGTGGTTGTGTTGACGCTCTAGGCGCACAACGTAAAGGCGGTCGGCCGTATCATCCCACCACAGTAAGCCTGCTTCTATAGGAGTACGAATGCTCGAGATGAGTGGCTTGCACTTGCCCCGTACGATACGTGAGTTCGATACGTCTATCACCACGATGTGTGCCAACGGCAGGTGTTCATCGCCCACAAGCGGATAGCGGTAGAAGTGTGGAATCGGACGGTGATTGTTGTTGCCAGGCACGTGCTGCAACAGGCATATGTCTTCGACAAGCCTCTCATCAAGCTGGTGGGTAAGAATGCGCTTTGAATCAGGAGACCATCTGAGCACTGGCTTTGGCTGCTTTCCGAGCAGTTTCTCTGTGACAGCGCTGCACGACGAACCAGGATGAGCAGCGTACGCGAAGTGCTCTTCGCCGTCGTAAGTAAGCTGGCGCTCCTCGCCTGTTGCAATGTGCCTTATCCATAGGTCGAACCTTCTTGTGAAAGCTGCCCACTTACCGTCCGGCGATATGCTCTCGCAGTCTCTTAGCTCGCCGACTCGGGAGCATTCGTACGTACTCATGTCAGCCTGCCACACATCACCTTCTATACAAAACCGCACGGCGTCGGTTTGGTCACAAAACCATATGCTGTCGAACGGCAGGTCGGACGCTTCCACTTGCTTTCCAAGAGCTGATGCCAGCGATAGGGCGAGTTTGCCATGGTCAAATGAATCTGTCTTTGTGCGCTCTTTCGGGTCGACCGTGACAAAATGCTTGGCTCGTGACCGGGTGCGCACTGAATACCAGAAACGTCCACTCTTACCGATCCAATGGGGTGCGATGTCGGTGCCAAAACAGAGATGCTTTACCTTGTGGGGCAGGAATTGCTCGGCGCGTGCATACATTTCTCGGCTGAGCTGGTACATTGCTACCATCCTTTCGCGTATCCACAGAGGAAATTGATGTGTCTATCCGGAACCGTGTTGCCAGAGGTGACTTGGATGAACTGGGATGGACTCATATGCTTTCTGGGTACAGCCGACCTGCAAAGAACCCACGAGTTTTACTCAGAAACTCTTGGCTTGAAACTTCACAAAGATCAGGGTGCCTGCCGCATATACGAAATACGACCTGGTGCGTACGTCGGGTTCTGTGTTCATCATCCTGTGAAAAGTGGCCCCGGCACTCTCATCACGTTGCTTGCTGCGGATGTGGATGAAGTGTTCAGCTCATTCACACGCGCCGGGGTGGATATTGAAACGCAACCGGCGCTCAATCACGAGTTCGGTATCTATCATTTCTATGCTCACGACCCAAACGGCTACAGACTCGAAGTTCAGAGATTCGTCTGATGGACTCATGTAAGGATACGGCTGAGCATCTTTCGTAAGTCCACGGGTACTACCGCCACCTGACGTTCTTCAGCATCCAGTACAGCCCGGCCAATGTACACAAAGCCCAGCAACCTGAGTCGCCCAATTACCGATTTGGGCGGCTTATCTACCCAGTAGAAGCCATCATCATCTATGCTGCCGTAGCGTTCTATGAGAGCGCTACTATCATGGTGGCCCCCACTTGCCAGGATCTGAGCGAGTGCTTTGCGCACCTCAGCACGCTCTTCTCTAAGCGCTCTTATCAGAGATTCGGGCACGAGCATCTTGCAGGCGAGCGCCTTCTCTCGCTCTCGCCTACGTGGTACAGGCTCCAACTTGTACTGAGACGCAATGGCGTTAAGCCAGTCGACGGGTATATGCTTCAGAGCTTGTCTCAGTGTAAGGTTGAGCGAGATATCCAAGTTATCTTTCTCGCCACAGTAGTCCGCTTCAATCTTCTGTGAGACTATCAGGCTGTGCAGCTGCGCCGCTATTGCTTCTTCTACGTCGGCGACAAGCTCCGAGAGTTCGGATGGGACGTCGCATTCTTTGAGGAGCTCGAAGTAACTGAGCGCGTTTGCAATGTCGCCGTTTTCAAGATAGAACGCTGACAGGTTAAGATACACCATTGGGTCACCCGGATGCTCGTCTTCCATCTGCTCTATGACCAGCTGCGCCTCGCGTTCTCTACCCAGGTTGGTCAGTGATCGCGCGAGCATAGTCATTACGGGCGGGTGGTCTACGCCTATTTTGATCAGTTCGGTTATGATATCGCATACTTCACGATCATGTCCTTGTTTGTGCAGCTCAACCGCTCTATCAAGCAGAGTTCCCACATCCTCACACGCTCTGGACACGCTTGGTTTGGATGCTAGGATAGACATGGGCCTATTGTTGTGGATTATTTCCACACTTCGTCCTCCCGGCAACTCGCCGAGTCCTACCAGCGCCGATACCGCAGAAATCTTCTGGCCGATTGTTGCCCATTCGCTCTGTATGAGATTTCTTGCAAACGCTACACCCCACTTGCCCGAAAGCATGATGAGCTGGACAAGCAAACTCTCCGGCACATCAGAGGTGGAAGAAGAGTCTTGCTGCGCTGGTTTAAGCCCAGTTTTTGTGGGACTCAGCGAATGCCAGAGCAATAGCGTCTTCGCAATACCACTTGTCGCTACGCAATCTTCCTCGATTACTCTTCTAGCGGGTGGCAACATCTTGAGCAACTCGTACTCCATAGGGTACGCGGGTACTCTGCCGTCCTGCGCCATCTGTGCAGCGAATGTGAACGCGCTGCACACGCCGTCTAATGCGGGCTCGTCCATCTCTGCCCAGTAATCGGTGGCCTCGCCGTAGCGTCCGAGGTTAAACGCTGCTATACCTGCCAGGTAGAACTGTTCAGATTCAGTGGACTGGCCGCGACATTGGCTTAGGCGTATGACTCTCTCGTGATCTTGGGTTTCCGCCATAAGGTGTTGTATTCCTACGACGAGGTCAGAGATAGTAAGGCCTGGGATCGCGTTGAACTCGGTCACGTTGTCACATATCCAAGCAATCTCATCTAAGGCTTCATCGAGCAAGCGCTCAATTCCATCTGTCTTACCGAGCGCTTTGAGTGACAGTCCCACAAGCGCCTTTTCGAGTGGCATTTGGTCGGTGAGCGTTGGTTTGAGCAGACGGACGACTTCTTCGTACTGATCGGACTCGTATTTTAGAAGCGCAAGGTTTATCGCGGCATGCGATTTGGGCGCTAAGGCGAGTGCTTTGCGGAAGCACTGTTCTGCCTTCTTAAGTCGGCCTGCGTCGCGATGCGCCATTCCGTGATCTATTAGCTCAGACACTTTCATTTCGATATCCGGCAAATCGCGTGTCAAGACAGGTTTCAACTCCGTCCTCAGTCTAGTGTCAATACATGATACTTTCGAGTTTCAGGGCTAAGCTTCCTTTACCATTATGGCCTGCTGTCGTATCTCGTTGCAGCCTATGTACAGGTCACATGAAGACGACAGCTGCAGCCACCGATTCTCCCACGGAAGTAATGGTGGGATGCGTATGTACATAGTAGAAACGGGAGAGGGCGCGGGAGGCTGTATCGCGGATGGTCGCAGTTGCTTTCAAGGGACTGCTCATTGCCAGATGCTCTGCGGTCTCCACTCTTTGAAGCCTACCGG
>CAYQIY010000008.1:40992-127113 GCA_964417635.1 uncultured Pseudomonadota bacterium
AAGGGACTGCTCATTGCCAGATGCTCTGCGGTCTCCACTCTTTGAAGCCTACCGGAAGCGGCAACTGTTCAGCGCCAACATGATTCGTCCGTGCCCCTTGATAGACGCACCCGACTCGCTAGCCGACATCGTGGCAGAGTCAGGTGTCAAACTTACGGACAGAAGCAAGACAGACGCATCTCAAATGGCAGAGACGCTGAAGCCATATGCGAGCAAGTGGAAAGACAGAACCGATAGGCTGTGGGAGCAACGCAGACATGCTCGATGCGCAAGCGGCTCGGCTGAAGATACGCTTTAGATGAGGTAGGACACAGGAGACCCCCGCACTATGGGTCTCCTGTGCGTTCATCCGAAAGAGGTTCAGTTCTTGCGCAGCAGGCGGCCTGCCACGACTCCGGTGTCTTCAGCGTTCCTCACTGCGATATGGCCATTTACGAGCACGTACTTGATACCGTCTGGATATGCAAAAGGATATGCTATGCTGCTGTTATCCTTGATTCTGTTCCAGTTCAGCACCGTTATGTCTGCAGATTTGCCTATGGCTATCGTGCCTCTGTCGCTAATGCCAGCGATCTCTGCGGGAATCGAGGTTATCTTGGCGATTGCAGTCTCAATCGGCATAAGCGCCTTGTCTCTCGTGTAGTGTGAGAGGAATCTGGGGTACGTGCCGAAGTTTCGCGGATGTAGCCATGTCTGGGAGAACACTCTGGTGGTATTCATCGCATAGGTGTCAGACCCGATGCACGTGATAGGATGTGCGACAATCATCGATACGTCTTCTTCGGTGAGGTTTATGCTCTTGCACAACACCTCATATGATTCGAGCCACTCAAGTGTCTCATCCACGCTCTTGCCAGTGTTCTTCGATATCTCGGCGACGCTTGCACCGGGTGAAACCGACTCTGCGTTGCCCGGGACTACCACAAGAACGAGGTCTGGTTCTGCGCTTGCCAGTTGCTTTATGTTCGCGAGCGGAACGGGGAACGTGCCTGTTATGACATAGGGGTAGACGTCTGCACGAATGTCCACACCTTGGGCTCTGGCCTTCTCTATCTTAGACAGAGCAGCCTCTGCTTTGCCCCAGTTGGGTTTGCCCGAAGATTTTAGGTGAGACACCTGTGCCCTGAGGTTTGGTGACGCCTCTTTAGCCGTCTCGATAATCTCGTCGATGGCCGCCCCCAACCTGTGGTCTTCTCCTCTTATGTGTGAAGAGTGAAAACCACCGAACTTCGCTACCACTTTGAGAAGTTCTACAATCTCACACCTATCCGCATGTTGGCCGGGGCGGTAGGTCAGCCCGGTCGAAAGCCCAAATGCGCCTTGCTCCATTGCTTCTTCGAGTAACGCTGCCATCTTACGGATCTCATCGCTGCTGGCAGCTCTTTCTTCGGCAGACAGCACAGTCGTCCTTATTGGCCCGTGGCCTACCAGTGGAGCGATATTTGTCTTCAGTGGCAGGTCTGCAACGGCTCGAGTGTAATCCTGCCATGTTGGTCTGGCCTTCCATTCGCGCCCTGCCTCCACATGCCACCTGTTTACCCATCTCCACCATGAACGATACTTCTCTATCACCTGCTCGCTTAGGGGGGCAGTGCCGATAGAGCAGCTACCTGTCACATCGGTAGTCACCCCTTGCCGCAGCTTGCTGTTGAGATTGGTAGTGGTAAAGAGCGTGGCGTCCGAATGCGTGTGTATATCGATGAACCCAGGAGTCACCACGAGCCCCTTTGCATCGACAAGCGCTCCCGGTGCCATCTTGCAGGAGGCCAGAGTTCCCGTGGGTTCTATCGCCGTTATCTTGCCGTCTTTGATGCCGATGTCTCTAGGTGTTGCAGGAGAGCTAGTGCCGTCTACTACAAGTCCGCCGGTGATCACATGGTCAAAGTTCATGCAAGGACCCTCCTTGTTATGCAAGACTGAGTCTTCGGATACGGGACGTCTCGAGATTGTCGACGGGGTGGAGAAGCGTGATAAAGGTTGGTTTCAACAAGCTACCTGATTAGAGATATCAAGATTGACTAAGACTGCTTCTAGTGCAAGCTGCAATTTTCCTGGTTGCCAAAGCCGACGGGGCGGATGAGTAAACCGTAGCAACAAGAACGATTCCAGCGACTGATCAATCATTATGACTCGGCGGCTACCAGACTATCTACTGGTTCTGGAGCATCCAAGTGACTGACGAGCGATTTCTTGCGCCACTCGCCGCGTCTGTACCATAAGTACGTCATCACAGCACCCATAACCCATCCTGTTAGCAACGAGAAGAACAATGCGTCAGGGGAGCCTGCGGGATGCGAGTTACTCCGGGTTATCCATGCCAAAGTGTACGCTATCGGAAGCCGAACGACTACTGTGGTTAATAACGAGATCCACATCGACGGCATCGTATCTCCAGCTCCGCGCATGATGCCGCCAAAGATCTGCGAAATGCCTACGGCCACATAACCTACAGCGAGTATCCGAATCATGCGCACACCGAGCACGATTATCTCTTCGGTAGTGGTGAACAGGCGTAGTAGGTTGTGACCGAACAACAGTATTGCAGTTACCAATATGAACGATGTGGTGAGACTTGCTTTTAGCACATCTTTCGTCCCCTGGGCCACTCGATCCATTCTATTGGCCCCGATATTCTGGCCCACAAACGTAGAGATGGCCATCCCAAATGTGAAGTTGGGCATCATCGCGAAGCCGTCCACCCGCATGACGGCCGTGGTCGCCGTCACTACCTGGTAACCCATGCTGTTCGTCAGTGACTGCATGAATACCATGGATAACGAGAAGATGGCTTGGGTTAACCCGGCGGGAAGGCCCAGTCTTAGCAGAGTATTGGTGTACTTGGAAACCGGAATCAGGATTGACTTGTTGAGTTGGACAACGTCTCGCATTGTTGCGAGCTTGTACACGCACAACCCTGCCGAGACGGCTTGCGAGATGATGGTCGCAAGAGCCGCGCCTGAGATTCCTAAGTTCAAGCCTGCAACGAACCAGATGTCCAGCACTATATTCAGCAAAGACGCGAGCAGCAGGACGAGTAATGGGAACACACTGTTACCGAGCCCACGCAGAATACCGGCCGTGATGTTGTAGTATCCTGCCCCCATCACTCCGAGCAGCATGATAGTCAGGTATGAATGCGCCATCGAAAATGTCTCAACGGGTGTCTTCGTCAGCCGGAGCAAGGATGCAGCCTGGGGTATGCCGATGGCCATTATTACAAGAGATGACAGCGCTATAAGTGTCATCGCGTTGCCTATTGATCTAGAGAGCGACTGCTTGTCTTTTGCGCCATAGTACTGCGCCACCATAATGCCTGCGCCGGTGGCAATTGCCATGAACAACACGAGCAGCAAGTGGATAATAGGAAAGGTTGTGCCAATAGCGGACAGAGCTCTGTCACCGATGTACCTGCCCACTATGATTGAATCGACGGTACCATACAGTTGCTGTGCGAAGTTGCCAATAAGAAGCGGTATGCAGAATCTCAACAGGTTTGACATGGGTCTGCCTTGCGTCATGTCTTGTGCGCCAAACAGCGAACCCAGCTTCTGCAGCATGGACTATGAGTCACCTTCGTTTAGGAAAGATACAAACCTGTAAGGCTTTGATGAGACATCATTGATATACTACCGGAAATAACAGAACACAGGCAACTGATTTCTGTGCAAATGCATCGAGGCAAGTTGGTCTAGAGGTTAGTAGTGATCAAGACCGCAGACTACTCGGTTGCGTGCGCACCGGCGTGAACCAACACGAGCAGACACGGCATCCTGAAACCGCAATGGTCTGGCGCGGATATGACCTTCTCTCATACATAATCTGATGGGCCAGGCGTCTCGCCCTCTGGCCCAAGCACCACGCCATAGTGGGGTTAGTCAAGCACGGAGACCAAGAGTATCGCCGTCGGCACCTCTACAGTTACTTCTGAGCACGGGAGTCATCCAATTTGGCGGCTACGCAGTGACTAGAACGGGTCATTTCTAGCGACGCGGTGGAACAAGCATTATCGGCGAAAAGACCGTCTGCACGCAAAGCCGTTGCAAACGACTCCACTGTAACGCAACTATCTTAAGCGGCCTTTGACCCGAGAGGCCACACGGTAATGCGCTCGGAGGTCCGGTTCGAGTACCCTGCATATTGCAGTTGTGCACCGTGCATGCTCCCGTGTTGGTACAAGTTCAGATGATTGTTGCTCTCCGCGTGATCAACGACTAACAGAGTTCCTACTTCACGTGGCAATAGGTGTATCGAAGAGTGGAGATCTTTCGCTACATGGCTTGCAGACTGACGCACAAGAAATCAATGCTGAGGAGGATTTTCGGATCATTCTCGTCAAGCCAGGAATCTATAACCCCGACGGGGATATGGCCTACTTTCCAAATAGGCTTGATGGACACGTTCAGCCGTACATCGATTGACACAAGAAGCAGGTTGAGGTAGTGTGTATGTGTCATCTAATCTAGGATTCAGGGTGATGGAGCTCGCCTGAAGCGCTTCGATTGTGAGGCTAATGGCTCCTGGCGGATAGTCTGCTGCCAGGGGCCTTTTTTTGTGCATGACGAAGCGGACATACGCTCAGCGTTAGGGGGACGGACCAGTGTACTCAGTAACCGAACAAGCGCTTGTAGTAGGCATTCTACTTATTGCAGGATACTTCGGCGGCAGATTTGCCCGTTGGCTCAAGATCCCGGCCGTGGCCGGTTACGTGCTCGTAGGAGTGCTGTTGGGACCCTCGGGTCTGGGGGCAATATCAGATACGGCCAACGCCAGCCTTGGGTTGATCAAGCATCTGGGGCTTGGAATGGTCGCGCTCATGATCGGCGGAGAACTTGTTTACAAGAAGATCAAGAAACTCGGCAAGAGCATAGTAGTCATCACTGTGGTTCAGGTCATAACGACTTTTGTGCTGGTATACTGGTCTATACGATACCTGCTGCACCAGCCGTTTGTCGTCTCCGTGCTGCTGGCATCTTTGGCCACCGTGACTACACCTGTTGCGACAATGGCTGTGATACGCGAGTATCGCGCAAAGGGACCGTTCACAAGCACCCTCATGGGCGTGATAGCGCTCGATGATGTGTTCTGTATATTGGCAGTAGGTCTGTCAGTAGGTCTGATACTAAGCATGGGGACTGAAACACAGGTTCTTCAGTTCGCATACCTTATACCGCCTTTGGTGGAGATATTCATGTCAGTAGTGCTGGGCGTTGTTGTGGGGATTTGTGCGATTCCAATACTTAAGCGTACGAGTAACGATCTAGAACTGCTGACGTTGCTACTCGGGATAGTGTTTCTCAATGCGGGCGTGTGTGAAGTCTTTGGGCTATCGGCGCTTCTGATGAGCATGGTGGCCGGTGTTGTGATTTCCAATCTCTACACTGAACAAGTGTTTAGGGTAATGAACAACATCGACTTGCCTGTCTTCACCGCGTTCTTTACACTTGCTGGTGCTGGCCTTCACATCGACGTGTTGCTGTCGAACTGGTCAATCGCTGCAGTGTATATTGTCGTTAGAGTCATAGGCAAGATGGGAGGGTGCTACCTCGGGGCTCGTATGTCCGGTGCAGATGAGAAGGTAAAGAAGCATCTTGGCACAGCGATGCTCACCAAGGCAGGACTGAGTCTTGGGCTTCTCATCTATGTTCAGCAGAAACTTGCTGGTGTTGAGATCGGTGCGCTGTTGACTGCTGTTGAACTAGCGGCCATTTCGTTCTATGAGATCGCAGGGCCGATCGGAGTTCGTTATGCGCTATTCAAGGTGGGTGAGGCGCGAGAGCCGGAGTCTCGCGCAACTGTAATGTCCAAAGCTTCAGTCACCACTTCGACAAATGCTCAGTCCTGACGAACACGTTGCCGAAGGAGTGTGTGACTTGTCTGAAGAAACTGCCCTGTACCAACGCGACCCGTGGAGTGAGGACGAGATGAGAGTAAGAGATGTCATGAACACGACAGTGGTAGTGATTGGGGAAAAGGCATCTCTCCGAGAAGCGGCGGCACTAATGCTGAGCAATAGTGTAAGTGGCCTACCCGTTATCGACGGTCAGGGCAAGATTGTTGGCGTCATAAGCGAGTCAGATATCATTCGAAGGCGTGAGGGTCTGCTGGCACACTGGCTTGAAGTTGAGACGTTTCTCGGTCGAAATCAGGCCGAGTCGGACGATGATATCGAGGATCCGGAATACCTCAATTGCGTTGTCGAGGACGCGATGACCAGGAATCCGGTTTCAGTTGGACCAGATACGCCGGTACGAGAGGCTGCTCGGTTGATGGTCGCCCACAAGATCAACCGACTCCCTGTGGTCGACAAAGCACAGATAGTGGGGATTGTGACGAGGGGCGATATTATGCGGGCGTTTACCACTAGAACTTCGTAGCGAGGGCATTGGCGCAGCATAACTCCAGAGATCATGAGGCGATGGAGCTCGCCTTCAATACCGGGAGCCAGCCCGTAGTAGCTCCTACATGGCCCTTTGGTGGGCTATTGTCTTACAGACAGAAATCTCTCGTGAATCTGGAGGGTATGCGAATGCACACTCTGAAGATCAACGTGTGTGAGCACACTTACAAACTGCTTATGGAGACCGTGGAGGCTCGTTCGTGGAACTGGGACGATGGTTTGAGGCACTTGCTCCATCTTGGTATATACGCAGCCATGGCAGATACTGAGGCAGATGGAGCAGAGGAAAGTGTCCTGAACCGACTGACACATCTTGGCGCAGACTACGCTTCCATGAGATTCCGGCTCTTTGAGATTATCGAAGAGAACCGGGTGCTTCGCCTGAATCTGAACGGTCTCAAGTCTTCGCAGGAATCATATGAACTGCTGGTACAGAAACTGAGAGAAGAGATAGAAGACCTGAAGTCGAGAGGGGCGAGTCGCAGCGAATGAACCTCTCGGGTTTCTGGAAATCACTGTGGTCTGTGCAATCAGAGAAAGCCGTAGCTGTCCCGTATGCATTCTTACGCGTGAATCAGGACTCAGGTATATGCGCTGGACGCTACACGAAAGCGTTAACGATAGAAGCTGCAGATCTAGATTCATTGCGTGCATGGAGTTCTAATCTGTTCACTGGGTTTGAACCCTGCGGCAGGACGCGTCAAGGCCAACTATTCTAAGAGAATCAATGCTATCGCAGTCTGCCAAGTTCGTGCCGAATCAAGTTCTGCAGTGGTTGCCTCTACTCAACTTCGTATCAAGCGGTGTCGCCTTTTGCAGCAGGTACTGCAAACAGAAGTCTATTGAGCGATGTAGGCTGATCGTCAACAAGTGTGTTGAGGAATCAGGGAAACGGCAGTCAGGAATGCCAAGAAGATGAGTCTTACATGCAATTCCAGATTCCGCAAGCCGAAGCCAGTTCGTTCAGCGTACACCCAGCGATATCTTGACTATGAGAATGATTTGCTGCATGCTCTTACTCAAGAGAGCAAGCTTTCTTAGTTGAAGGTGACTTTACTGACGCAAGAATCGGGCCCAACTTGAGGAAATGGCAGTGGGCTTCCGGGATACTCAATCGCACAAAGACACCAAGAAAGCCGCACATACCGAACAGTAGCAAACAGCAATCTAGCAGGGTTGCAAAGCGTCCAGAAGTGAAATATAATCGGTATGCTGGCCCAAAGAATCTTCGGAAGAAAACATGCAGGCGTGGCGGAATTGGCAGACGCGCAAGACTTAGGATCTTGTGAGTGAACGCTCTTGTGGGTTCGAGTCCCACCGCCTGCACCATCTTTGTGTACGAAAGAGCCCTCCTGTAAAGAAGGGCTCTTCTTGACTCGAATATCAGCGAACCAACTTTGCGACTTCTTGCGGTTCACCTTTGCCTTTCGGAATTATCCGGAATCCGAAACTGACAGCCCAAACATCACCTCTTGTATTGGTCAGGAACCTGACAAACATCTCTTCTTCTTTCATCCTGAGCGCAAACATGTCGACGCCGATGGGCCGAGCATAATACTTTTTGGCTTCAGACGTGATTTCAAGCTTATCTTCGGCTGCAGATACCTCAATGGCAGCGCCTTCACCGGAGATAAACATCCCTTCGTATCTGCTGAGCGTCTGCCGAGGACATCCATAATGCTTGAACTCAAATCGCCGTGTTTCCACAGGTAGCCCCATCTCGACGTTGAGCGCGGCCAACGCCATTTGCGCTGATGGCACCCCAGCGAGATTGGTCAACACCGCAACTGTTATGCCGTTTTCAGGGGCGCACGTTACTTGAGCAGATACGCCTTTTATGCCTCCACCGTGTTCAACAAGAGATACTCCGTGGTAATTAGGGTGTACCGCCAGGCCGTAGCCGTAGAACATGTTTGGCTGCGGCTGAGAGTGGAGCATCAGCATTCTTCTGAGGTTCCTAGTAGAGAGTATGCGTGTTCCGTTGCGCTCGCCGCCTGCGCGGTAGATCTCCATGTATTTCAGCAGGTCGGGCACCGTTGAACGAAGAAAGCCTGCTGGGGACATCGCCGGCGCTTCCCACCAGCCGGGTGAGCGGAGTACCTGCTCTTTGCCTTCCTCGTCTTTTGAGATGTAGAGCATTGTAACTTCCGGAAAAGACTGCATTTTTTCAACGTCGAAAGTCGAGTGGTGCATTTCGAGAGGTTTCAGTATGTTCTGGACGACGTAATCCTCGTACTTGATCCCGCTTACTCGTTCAACGATAGCGCCTAGCAGTGCCCATCCATCATTTGAGTAACTGAAGAACTGGCCAGTTGGACCAAGCAGCTCTATGTCCAGGTTCTTGATGAACTCCATCAATTCTTCGTAGCTGTTTATCTCGTCCAACTGCTTGAGCTTCTCAAATTGAGGGGATTCTATCACGCTCTGGTCTTGCTTCATGCTCTTGGCCATAGCGCCAAAAAGTGAAGGAAGAGGTGCGAGCCCGGAGGTGTGAGTGAGAAAGTGGTGGATCGTGATGCTGTTGTGCGCATCAGTCTTGCCCACACGGAATTCGGGCAGGTGCTTTACCACAAGGTCGTCCACGCCAAGTTTGCCTTGTTCTTCAAGCTGCATGATCGCAACTGCGGTAAAAGATTTGGTTATTGAGCCGATGCCATAGACGGTGTCAGGTGTTGCCTCGAGTTTCTCCTCTCTATCTCTCCAGCCAAATCCCTTTGAGTAGACAGTCTTGCCGTCTCTTGCCACGGCCACCGATGCTCCGGGAAGCGAATACACATCCATGACCTTTGCCATGTAATCTTCGAACGGCTTCCAGCGGTCTGCCACAGAATACTCTCCTTTCGAGTGTCGTTTCAGTTCTTGGTGTGTGCCTCAAACCATCTGAGCGATCGGTCGAGGTAATCGACTCGGTAACTCGGTTTTCCTGTCAGGATGAACAAGTGGCTCGAGTTAGGATAGCGCACAAGTTCTGCGGGTTTACCCATTCGCTTAAGCGCCACGTACATCTGCTCCGCCTGGTCGATAGGACACCTGTCGTCTCTTTCGCCGTGCAGAAACAGCGTTGGTGTCGTAACGTTTGCAGCGTACATGAGAGGTGAGTGCCTTAGAAGTTCATCGATGCTCTCCCATGGCGGCCCGCCGATTTCTGCCTCCATGAAGCCGTAGCCTATGTCTGCAGAACCGTAGAAACTGTGCAGGTTGGACACACAGCCTCCAGAGACAGCGGCTCGGAAGCGGTTTGTGTGCGTTATTATCCAGTTTGTCATGAACCCACCGTAACTGTAACCCGTGACACAAAGTCTTTCCGGGTCGGCTATGCCCTGCTCTACCAGCAACTCGACCGCTGCCATTATATCCTTATAATCCATGCCACCCCAGTCCTTGATGCAACCGCGCGCAAACTCGGTACCATACGACTGGCTACCCCTGGGATTGGTGTAAAGCACTGCATATCCTTTTGCCGCCAAGCACTGGTACGCATGATGGTACGCCGCTCCGAACGCGCCGTGAGGACCACCGTGGATGTGCAGCACGAGTGGGAATGGTCCTTCTCCTTCGGGCCTGATGACCCACGCCTGAACAGAGAGGCCATCACTGGCGGTGTAGTTGAGCTCTTCTGTAGGGCGCATGGCAGTTTCTGCGAAATAGCATGCGTTGACGTCAGTGCCTCTTGTCTCCTCACAGCCCGGCTTCTTGTAATACACTTCCGGAGCTCTTCCGGGATCAGATACGGTGTAGGCAAGCGTACCGTCTGCTGCCGCCGAAAACGCTGTAACGTTACGGTTCTTACCGCCGGTGATACACGTTGTAGCGAGCGTCTTGCACTCGATCTCGTGTATTTCGCACTGTCCTTCACTGCCTAGCATCGTGATGACTTTCTTGCCATCTGCACTCCACACCGGAGTTGAGCGGTTATCGAACGCACTGATGTCCCCGGCGTCCGCAGGTGTAAATGGCCTGTCGAGATGGCCGGAGAGATCTGACAACTCGCCCGTGGCCACGTCTATCGCCCAGATGCCCGGAGTGTGGTGGTCCCACGTGGGGCCACGGCCCGACGCAACAAGCAGCCGAGTACCACACGCCGACCACTGCGCAGACGAAGGCCACAGCCCATTGAATCCGCCGCACAACATACGATACTCACCCGACTCGATGTCGAGTATGTATAGATCGGCAATTGGGTTTATGTCTGCATCCTCGGATCTGCGAGATATGAGCGCCAGTCGCTTTGAGTCAGGAGACCAGCTCGGCGCGCCGTGGTCGTACTCACCCGATGTTACCTGCCTGGGCTCATCTGACCCGTCCGCAGATGTAATGTACACGTGTTGCCGGTAGGCTCCGAGCACTCCGGCACCGTCTAACTTATGGAAAAGACGGGTAGAGTGCTTTATCTCGCTGGGTTCGGCAAGAGCTTCCCCTGGCGTCGCCGCTCCGAGCGCGGTGACTGCTATTTGCGTGCCGTCTGGGTTCCAGATCGCTGCGCTCGAGAGTCCCTTCAGGTCTTTCGTCACCTGATAAGCTTCTCCGCCGCGCGCAAAAGGAAGTACCCATATCTGATTCGTGCCGCCACGGTCGGAGGTGAACGCCAGCAGGTCGCCGCCGGGTGACCAACGCGGATGCACATTGGTCTTGCCGGATCTGGTGAGACGCACACTCTGGTGCTCTTCGAGCGAGAGAAGCCATATCGACGAAAGATAGCCATCAGACTCACGATCTGCCTCTGTGATACGATACGCAATCCACTTTCCTGAGGGGTGCACTTGAGGGTCAGACACCATCTTGATGCGGTAGATGTCGTCAAAAAGCGGTGGCTTCAATCTGTCTCCTCCTCGTTGTGCCGGCCGCCCGGCGTGTATTGTTTGGATACCTGCTATGCTATGCTCTCTGTTATGACGGACATACCCATGCCTCCGTTGATGCACGCGGTGGCAAGCCCAAACCTGGCGTTATGCCTGGGCATCGAGTGAGTAAGCGCCACTAGCAACCTAACGCCTGTCATGCCTATCGGGTGGCCGAGCGCTATGGCACCGCCGTTTACGTTCGCTCTCTCGCGGTCGTAACCCAACTCCATTTCGCATGCAAGCACCTGCGGGCTGAAAGCTTCGTTGATCTCTATGAGATCTATATCCCCCATATCAAGCGATGCCTCTTGCAGAGCCTTCTGGGTCGAGGGTACCGGCCCGAGACCCATGTAATTCGGATCACATCCTACTGATGCAATCGAAACCAATGCGACCCTAGGTATTACATTCATCTGTTTGGCGGCTCTGCTCGACATGATCAGCACAGCTGCTGCCCCGTCGGCGATACCTGAGGCGCTTGCAGCCGTGACAATGCCATCTTCACTGAAGACAGGCCTCAGCCGCGAAAGAGCCTCTGGCGTGGTATCGGCGCGAGGGTGCTCATCCTGCGAAAACACAAGTGGTGCACCTTTTCTGGTAGGCACTGCAACTGGGATGATCTCGTCTGAAAGTCGTCCATCTGAAATCGCCTCTTGCACGCGTTGCTGGGACAACACTGCATAAGCGTCGCTTGCTTTTCGAGTGATAGCATAGCGCTTAGCAACGTTCTCCGCCGTAAGCCCCATGTGCTGCTTGGTGATAGCGCACATAAAGCCGTCTTTGTGAAGCGCATCGTGCAGCGTATCGCTGCCGAGTTTGTATCCCCATCTTGCGCCGGTGAGTAGGTACGGCACCTGGCTCATTGACTCGGCGCCGACTACCAGTACCACATCTGACGCCTTGGTTGCTATTGACTGACAAGCTGTTTCTATAGCTTTGAGACCTGAGCCGCACGCCATGTTGACCGTCCAGCCGGGTACATGTTCTGGAATCCCCAGAAGCGGAACCAGCGCTCTTCCAGGGTTTGGGCCGGTACCGGCCTGGCGGGCGCACGAGAGGATGACTTCATCTATTCTATCCGGCTCGATCCCTGCTCGCTCAATTGCGTGCTTACCCGCTATCTCGGCGAGCGACAACATCGAAAAGCCAGAAAGACTACCTCCGAACTTGCCTATTGCGGTTCGCACCGCAGATACTACTACCGGAGCATCACAACCAAAATACATAGGCAATACCTCCCAGAATGCTGGGTTATATGACTTTCTGCTCGCGCAGCACTGCTATCTGGTCTTTCGTATACCCAAGGCTCATAAGTATTTCGTCGGTGTGCTGCCCGAGAGCAGGTGCAGCGCACCCGAGTACTTCTGCCGCCCTGGAAAGCCTCACAGGTGTACGCGCAAATTTCTTCTTGCCCACAAGTGGGTCGTCGACTTCAACAAGCATGCGCCTGGCCTTAACGTGCTCACACTTGAATATGTCCTCTGCAGTTTGCACGGGACCTGTGGGCACACCGGCTGCCATTAGTCGCTCAACCACCTGTTGTTTGGTCTGTGCCTTCATCCAGTCTTCTAATGTTTGCCTTACGAACTCATCGTTTTGAGCGCGTGCGGGGCCGGTAATAGTGCGCGGGTCTTCTATTAGGTCTTCTCTACCGATCACTGTAGCAAGTCTTCTCCAAAGCTCGTCAGTGGGTATGTTAAGCGCCACATATCCGTCGTCGCACAAGAACGCGCCTCTAGGGCCGTTTATAGTCTCTTTGCCTCGCATCGGTATCTCGCCCGTGAGTGAGTACTGAGCTATGGCACGCTCGTTCAGCGCCAGGAGAGAATCATACATTGCGGTGTCAACGAACTGGCCCACGCCTGTACGCTCACGCTCCCATAGAGCGAACATTATGCCGAGTGCTGTCACCATGCCTGAATAGGTGTCGGCAAGCCCGTACATGGTGGTTACAGGCGGCTTGTCTTTGAAGCCTATCATGTGCATTACTCCGCCCATAGCCTCAGACACGATGTCAAATGCGGGCCACTTGCTGTAAGGGCCCTCGTACTCAGATGACTGACCAAACCCGCTTATGGCAGCGTATATGAGCCTTGGGTTCACTTGAGACAGGTGCTCGTAGCCAAGCCCGAGTTTTGCCATTGTGCCCGGCCGAAAGTTTTCAACAAGCACGTCTGCGTCTTGTGCCATTTGCTCTAGGATGCGTTTTCCTTCGGGGTGCTGCATGTTAAGAGTTACGCTCTTCTTGTTGCGGCTATATTGCAGGAAGCCGCCACTTACCTGAGTCTTTCCATCCTTGGCTTTGACGTATGGACCAATGGTGCGTCTGGGGTCGCCTGAGCCCGGTCTTTCGATCTTTATGACCTCTGCTCCGGCATCTGCGAGCAGCATGGTGCAGTAAGGCCCGGCTATGTATTGCTCGACCGCGAGTACCCGCAGTCCTTCAAGCGGTCGTGTCTTCTCTGGTGTCTCGTGCATTATCTTGCCTCCCAGGGTAAGCGTTAGGTACAGATGGTGTTCTCAAGCTCACGTTCTAAGTCCTGCAGCCCGAGATTAAGACGTCTCACAAGCTCTGTGACCTCGTCTTTCGTGATAGTAAGCGGCGGTCCCACTAGCACGTGATCACCTGATGTGCCGTCTGCATGGCCGCTCCCGGGGTATACAACGAGACCATGCGCCATGCACTTTCTGGTGAGTCGCTCTGCTATTTGCATATCAGGAGGGAACGGTCTACGGCTCTCTTTGTGCTGTACTAGTTCGACTGCCATGAAGAGTCCCTTTCCACGAATGTCTCCTACGATCTGGCTCTCGTAGAGAGCCTGTGCTTCGTTATGCATGTGTTCACCCATGATTCTTGAGTTTTGGTCAAGACGGTGTTTGGAGTAGTAGTTCAGCACAGCTACCCCGGTGGCTGCAGAAAGCGGGTTTGTACCATAAGTGTGTCCGTGCGTGAACTTGCCCGAACCGTCATATAGCACCCTGTGCAGTTTCTCGCGTACAACCATTGCTCCAAGGGGCGAGTAGCCCGCGCTCATACCTTTTGCGCACGCCATTATGTCTGGTACCACTGCGTAGTGGTCGACGGCGAAATGCGCACCTGTCCTGCCGAATCCGGTCATCACCTCGTCCGCGATGAGAAGCACATCATAGCACGAGCAGATCTGTCTAACTATAGGCCAGTAGTCTTCGACAGGGGGAACGGCGCCTGATGCAGCACCGATGAACGGCTCGGCGATGAACGCTGCCACGTTCTCCGGGCCGTACTCAAGTATCTTCTCTTCGAGAGCGTGTGCGCACTTCGTACCGCAGCCGGGATAAGTAAGGCCATAGTGACACCGGTAACAGTAACACGCCGGTATGTGCGGGAAAGCCACCAGCATGGGGCTGTACTTCTGCCTTCGGGGCATATGGCCTGTAACAGATAGTGCCCCCAGCGTGTTGCCGTGAAAGCCGTGCCAACGCGAAATTATCTGATGCTTTTTAGTGTCCTTGCCATCCCTCTCAATAAAATACGTCCTGGCGAACTTGATGCATGCCTCGACCGCCTCGGAGCCTCCGGATACGAGGTACACACGAGACAGATCCGCCGGCGCAAGGTTTGCCACCATCTGAGCGAGCTGCATTGCCGGAACTGTCGTGAAGCGCGAGCCATGGGTAAACGCCACTTTGCGCGCCTGCTCTGTAATAGCCTCGACGACTTCTTCTACACCGTGGCCGATGTTGACAACCTGTGAACCAGAGCAGCCATCAATGTACTCGCGATCTTCATAGTCGTACAGGTAGATGCCCTTAGCTCTTGTGATTACGGCGTAGTCTCGCTTAACGTCTCTTAGGAACACGTGGTCGCCATACTTGTCAAAATACTGCTTATGCACGTCCTGGCCTCCTCGCCATCACAAAACTTGAAACAGGTTAGACACCACCTACTTGCCCTTCGTCGGTTCCCAGTAGACACGATACTCTGCGCACAGTTCTTCGAACCGCTCAAGCGTATCCAGAGTTTTCTGTTCATGCTGTTGTGCCAGCCTGCCGACAAGCGCATTGATGAGCGAAAGCGGGGCGACAAGTGACTCAAAGAACGAATCAATATCTACTTTGGCCGTCAACGTTATGTCTGCCATTTCGGCGAGCGGGGACATCAGACTGTCGGTTAACGCAATGGTAGTACATCTCTGCGTTGACGCATGGCTGAAGCATTCAACCGTCGATCTCGAATAGCGGGCAAAACTGATGCCGATGACTACGTCGTCCGGTTGTGTGGAGCTCACGTCTTCGATCTCGCTGCGCGGACCCGTTCCGACGTAAGTTACGCACTTGCCGCACATTTCAAGGCAAAAACCCAAGAACAGCGCGAGCGAGCGAGCACTCCTTGTCCCAACTATGAATACGCGAGAAGCGGCCGAGACTGCGTCGACTGCTTTTGCGAAGACTTCGCGCTCAAGCGTGGCTATAGTAGCACGGATGTTGTGCATATCCCCGGACATGATGTCTATTTCAGGTGACCTACTGCTCCTTGCTGCAGACTGCCTGAGTCGGGAGACCGTAGAGAGCCTCGCTTTGACCTCGGCGCGGAGCTGCGATTGCAGATCCGGCCAACCATCGTAACCGAGCGAAATCGCAAAGCGCACGACGCTTGACTCACTTAGCCCGACCTGCGCGCCGAGTTGTCTTGCGGTAAGAAAAGCGGCCGCTTCGATGTTGCTCCGCAGGTATTCGGCCAGCATCCGCTGTCCGCGCGACATCCTCGGAATCGCTTCGCGCATGCGCTCGGCGAGTGCTACCGGCTTATGCAAGAGATACACCATCTTCCTGCATCATGTGCAAGACTGCATGCATATTTCTGAGAATGAAGCAAGGTTTCCTGCACGCCTTGGCCGAAATTTAGTATGGGAGGTATGTCGATATGAGGATAGCAATAGGCGGGATATCGCATGAGACACACACATTCTTGCCCGGAACGACGGGCTTAGAACGCTTCATGCAATCGTACAGAAGAGGTCAGCAGATTCCTGATGCTTTTCGAGCGACCAACACGTCGATGGGCGGGATGGTGCGAGTGTGTGAGCAACACGGCGTCGAGATACTGCCCACGGTGTATGCATCCGGAGGTGTATCCGGCGTCGTAGAGGACGCAGTGTACGACCAGATCATCGGCGAAATGTGTGAACGTCTCGCGCACGAGGCAGACTCGCTTGACGGAGTCTTGCTTTCGCTTCACGGGGCGATGGTCACTGAAACCAGACAGGACACCGAGACACATATACTGAACGACGTGAGAAAAGCGGTGGGATACGACCTTCCCGTCATGGTAGCACTAGACCTGCACGCCAACCTCGACCCATCGCTGCTGACAAAGGCAACTGCCGTCTTCGGCTACCGCTCAAGTCCGCACGTGGATGCTGGCGAGACGGGTGAACGTGCCGCGTCTGCGATGCTTGATGCGTTGGCAGGCAACACTGTGCCTGTGTGCGCCATGAAAAGACCGCAGCTCGTGATTCCCAGTCTCTTCAGCGCGACCACCGTGTACCCTGCAAACCGTATTATCCAGCGGGTGATGCAGTGGCAAGAAAAGCCCAGAGTCATAGACGTGTCGTTCTTCTTTGGATTTGCATGGTCTGATGTGCACCAACTTGGTGCGTCTGCCGTTGCGGTTACGCATGATGCGCCTGAGCTCGCGCAGGTCATAGTTCAAGATCTCTCGGACATGGCGTGGTCGATGAAAGAAGACCTTACCTCCGGTGATAATATATACAGCGTTGAAGAGGGCGTCGCCATCGCGATAGAAAAAGCGCGTACCGCTAAGAAGCCCGTACTGCTACTCGACCATGCGGATAGGCTGAACGACACCACATTTGTGCTGAGAGAACTCATCAAACAGGGCGCGCCGAACTGTGCGGTGCCGCTTCTATACGACCCCGAGGCGGCGGCTTTGCTTAGCGAAGCAGGTAAGGGCAGTAAGGTCAGGCTGGCTGTTGGCAGCAAGAGTTCGCCCGATGCAGGCGGTCCGGTCATGCTGGAGGGAACGGTCGAATGGGTAGGTCAGAAGACGTACACAGGTACCGGCCCCATGACCAAAGGACAGAAACTCACAGATGGGCTTACTGCCATAGTGCGCTCGGGACAGATATGGGTGCAGATCGTGAGCAGAATGAGTTCACTAATAGACGAAGACCCGTTTATCCAGTACGGCAGCAGACTAGACGATTTCAGGATAGTCGTAAGCAAGTCCAAGACACATTTTCGCGCGGTGTACGAGCAGGCAGCAGAACACATCATAGTCGTTGATGCTCCGATGTACAGCCCCATAAACCTTAGCGCGTTCAACTATCGGAACGTACCGCGAGGAGTGTACCCGATAACCCGGAAATAGGCGAGATAGCAGTTTACTAGTTGACGGTGTTAGCATACAATAGTTAACAGATTAACTAAAGGGGCATCCGAGTGGCAAGCATAAGGGATATCTGGCTACATGCTAACAACATAATTCGTACCTCGCGTCAGATGGTCAACGACGGCCTCCGGCCGCTCGGCCTCAGTAGCGCAGAGGGCAACGTTCTCGTTCACCTTCTTACGCAGCAGCACGTTCTCAGGCAAGAAGACATAGTCGAGCAGCTCGACGTGAGCAAGCCCGCCGTGTCACGTGCGCTTGACTCGCTTGAGCAAAAGCGCTTTGTGCTTCGGAAAAAGGACATGAATGACAAGCGAGCAAACCTGGTATTGCTTACACCAAAGGCCAAGCAGATAGGTGCGTCCGTTCTCGAGGTATACGATGGCGTATTCCGCATCGCAATGCAAGTGGTATCACAGCACGAGATGCCACACGCCATTGACATGCTCGCCAGAATCTCTGACAGCTTTGCCGCTGCCAGGCAGCAAAGGAGACAGCCAGATGCTGAGTGACATCATAGGCGCTGTGATTCTGATGGCGTACTATCTACTGGTGTGCGTATTGCTACCCACCCTGACAAAAGCGTTGTGGGGCGTGAAGACAGAGATAGTTCGCAAAACGCAGCACGTGGCGTACAGTCTGTCCATTTTCTTGCTGCTAAGGCTGTTCAGCGCCTGGTACATCGCTGTTGCCGCCGCCATGCTGCTCGTGTTGCTGGCGTACCCCATCCTCATCCTGGTAGAGAAGTCAGCGTGGTATCGGAGACTGTTCGTCGACCGTTCCACTAAAGGTGGTGAACTGAGGCGACAGCTTCTGTACGTGCAGCTCTCGTTCGCGATACTGCTGTTCATCTTCTGGGGGCTTCTGGGAACAAGCTGGCACCACGTGGTAGCTGCAAGCGTAATGGCATGGGGCTTTGGCGATGCGGCTGCGGCGCTTGTGGGAAAAGCCTTCGGCAAGACACACTTCTTACACGTCTACATAGAAAAGAGCAAGACGCTCGAAGGCACCGCCGCTATGATAACCACGGCGGCAGTTGCGCTGTTTCTCACGCTTCTCATTTATGCGGGCATACCGTGGCACGTGTGCCTTGTGGCTGCACTCTTGGTAGCACCATGGTGCGGTGTGGTTGAGTTGTTCTCCAGACGCGGGCTCGACACTTTGACTGTGCCACTTGCCACAGCGTTCTTGCTCCAGCCGCTACTAAGCCTGTTCGCGTTTTTCGGGTGGTAGCATGAGCGCTCTATCCAAAGATCAGGTCAAGGTAAGAGAGCGTACCTTGCTCATAGCGTTACTGCTCAGCATGTGGGGCCCGCTTGCCACAGGTATAGCCGTGCTGATGAGCCGGTCCACCACACAGATAGCCGACTTCGTGCGCCGAAGCGTAGAGCTTGTGGCGCTGTTCGTTTCTTGGTGGGTGTACAGGCGGCTTAACCGCGGCAAAACGCCAAGCCCCGATATGCGTGTCGCACTGGAGAACAGCGCAGCGTTATGCGTAGCCGCTGCGCTCACCCTCTCAGGCATAGTGATGTTTGTGATGACCATTGCGCGCACTTCCACTCACCGGCCCGGTGGTAACGTGTATCCGGGACTCGCTATAGCGTGCCTTGGGCTAGTAACCAACTCGTGGTTCTGGCGGCGCTATACTGTCTTGGCTCGCGAGCAGTACAGCACGGTTATAGACTCTCAGCGCTACCTTTACAGAGCCAAAGCGTACGTCGACATATGTGTCATAGTTGCGCTGCTCGCGGTCGCCGTACGTCCCGAACACCTTCTGACACGATATGTAGACAGCCTGGGCTCGCTTGCGGTGTCCGTCTATCTTGTGGTGAGCGGAGTGAAGACTGCCAGAAGCAGCAAGCAGCAGAGCAATTCTAGTACGAATAAGGAGGAGTGTTAGGTGTTGTCCGATGGCGTAGACCCGAAAGAGCACACTGCACCAAGGCTATACCGGGAGCTGGCCGAGTGGATGCCGCTTGTCACGGCAGAACGTGACTATCGGCTTGAGGCAAGCATATACCGACGGCTATTTCTGACACACGACCCTAATACACGCACAGTGCTCGAACTTGGGTGCGGTGCAGGCAACAACGCATACCATTTGAAACGCAGATTCGATATGACTTTGGTCGACGTATCTCCCGAGATGCTTGAACTTTGCAGAACCAAGAACCCCGGATGCGAGCATGTGCTCGGAGATATGCGCTCTGTCCGACTGCACAAGCAGTTTGACGCCGTGTTTATCCACGACGCCATATCGTATATGACCACTCTGGACGACTTAAGCAGCGCGATCAAGACCGCCTTCGAACACTGTAAGCCCGGGGGTCAGCTTATCATACAACCAGATTTCCTCAAAGAGACGTTTCGCGAGGGAACAAGCCACGGCGGAAACGATGGTGAGAGTCGCTCTGCGCGTTATCTACAGTGGATTCGTGACCCCGACCCAAACGACTCAACGTACGTTGTCGAGTTTGCGCTGTTTCTGGCAAGAGCCGACGGCAGCGTATCTCTTGAACACGATACCCACTTAATGGGAGTGTTCTCAGAGCGCGAGTGGTTTGAGGTGCTGTGTTGCGCTGGGTTCTGCCCTGAGATTGTGCAAGAACCGTTTACGCACGAAGGATTCACGCACCTGCACCTGGATATCGTGGTGGGCAGAAGACAGGCTGAGGGGTAACGAGCCAGCAGAGCAGGCAAAATGGCCTGCTCTGCTGGTAGCGCCTAGATCATCGCTCTAGGTCTGAGGGATGGATCTGTCTTGAGATGCCGGTCAAACGCTGCCTCCATTCTGGTGAACGCATCTTTCCAGGTTGCACGGTGGGTGAACACGTGGCTCTCACCAGGGTAATAGAGCGCTGCAAAATCTTTCTCGTGCTTTACAAAGTCGCTTATTAGGGTGTCCATCTGCTCGAAGTCTACAGCCTCGTCAGCCGAGCCCATCAGGTTATATACTGGTCCTCTAAGAGTCTCTACGAAGTTTCTCGGCGAAGCGTTAAACCATTCTTGGCTGTTGTGTTCCGCTTTCGGGCCGCCGAGCCTGGAAAATGCGCCAAACCATGGCTTTCCAGGGTAACGCTTGTTGCGCCAAGTTGTATACTGATCCCAATCCCATATTCCTGCGATGTTAATCCCCATCTGAAACACGCCCGGGTATTTTGCCATGGCACCGAGTGTGAGAAAGCCTCCGTAACTAATGCCGTAGACCCCAATTGATGCCGAATCAACGTAACCCAGCCCTTCGAGGAAACGTGCTCCGTATACCACGTCACCGAGTTCTTTGTCGCATATGCTCATGTAAGTGGCTTCTTCATATTCTTTTCCGTAGCCAATGCTTCCGCGGTAGTCGACAGACAAGATGACGTAACCTTTGTGCAGCAAGTACTGGTGAAACGAGTAGAAAACAGAGTAGCCTTTCATCGGATGCCAGCCGTGTCTCATCTGGCGCGACATTCCACCGTGGATGAACACTATCGCGGGGTACTTGAGTTCGGGGTTAAAACCTTTGGGCAAGAACAAATCTGCGTGCACCGTGAACTCGCCCGGCCCGGGATAGGTTACGTGGCTGGGCACTGTTATCTTCTCTTGCGTAAGAGTCTCGGGCATCGAGTGGCATACCTGACGGCTACTCACCGCTTTGCAGCCGTCGCTTCTGTCTAGCTCGAGCACGTGGATGTCTGCGCTGCGGTAGGGGCCCGCGTGCAAGAAGGCTATCTTAGTGCCGCACGGTGACCAAGACGCACACGAATCCGTACCGGGTGTGTGTGTGAGCCTGAACGTACGGCCGTCGTCGACTCGTGTGACGAAAAGCCGCCTTTCGTTCAAGCTAACTCCGTTGCTGCTCGAGTAGCACACATATTCCCCACAAGGCGAAAAACTCAAGAAATCCTCTGCATGGCCGGTATCGTCACACTCGCCGTAAGTCAACTGATTCAGTCTTCGTGTGGTGAGATCCAAGTAGAACAAATGCGGCCAACTGTGCGGCGTGAGCACGTACACAAGTCCCGAGTTACCCGGCCGCAACACCGGGACGAGTTCGTCCTTCATGCCCTTTTCGGAGCGTTCTTGGGACAGAACGGTTTGCTCGCCGCTTTCGAGGTCGCAGATCCGGTGTTCTCGCAGGTGGTGCGCGAGGTCTACTACGCTAAAATGCAGACTGGTGTCACTTAGCCATACTGCGGCCACTTCTTGATCGGCGGTGTGTGTGCGCCATATGCATCTGCCCTCTGTGTCGAGCACCAGTAGGTCTCGCTGGTCACCGTCTACGATGCTTATAGCTATGCGCTTTCCTGATGGTGACCATCTTATGCCTTTTGAGTCCAGCGCAGTCACGATACTGCCTTGATGTGATGGTGTAAAGAGGCAACCTTTCTCAAAGTCCCATATAGCAATCTTGCCGTTTCGTGAAAACGCGAGCCGGCTCGAGTCTGGAGACCACTTAGGCTCGCGGTCGTCAGTCGCCCCGGCGGTAAGAGGCTTGGCTTCTTCACCCGGCCTTACAAGCCACAAGTTGCCGGATTCGGAGTACGCGATCTTCCCATCACAAGACCAATCGTACGAGCTGACACTTGCGCATCCGGAAGACAAGCGAACGGGCGGCCCGGCTTCGGCTGGCGCGGCACTGAGCGAGGTAATGCCTCCGTCACACCACAGCCACGAAATCCACTTTCCGTCGGGCGACCATCTTGGTGCCGACGGGTGCTTGATTCTTAGTATCTCTTCCAACTCGATATCCGGTACACTGGCACTTACGTAATCTGCGGCCACCTGTATCCCTCCATAAACAGCGTTCTGTGTGCCACACACTTCGCGAGAAGGTATGGCGGGTTCCTTCTACGTAGCGGTGTGCCCTAGATATGCCACGATGCGAGGCGTGTGCTGAGAGTGCGGGTTAAGCCCGAAGATTGCGGCATTACGGCTTTTATACTGCGCATACAGCGTTGTAGCGCTTCGTGGAGGCCACACAGCGCGCAAAAAGGTGATGTTTGACAGCGGAGTTCTGGCCGGATAAGATAATTCAGACGCTTTGTGAGCGGAGGGCTCTGGCAGATGGGTTTTGGACTTCGCAACACGTTTAGTTCCTTCACGAAGAACGCCAGACTCTGGCTTGTATCCGGGCTTTTCGCTGGGCTTGGCTGGTCTGTATGGAGTGTGCTGTTTCCCCTCTACTTGGTGCAGTTGGGTTACAGAGAAGAACTCATCGGTACATACAACTCAGCTTCTGCCATTACAATGGCTTTGGCCGCGGTTCCCATGGGCGTATGGCTAAGAACCAAGGGTCGGAAAGCACCGCTACTTGCCGCTAACTTAGGAGGACTGCTCTTTGGGTGTGTACAGGTGGCAAGTCCGTACGAACTCCACCTAATTGTGACGAGCGCGCTGTTTGGTGTGTTTCAGGCGATGTTTTTTGTGGTAGAGTCTCCGTTCCTGATGGATTCAAGCACGCCTGAAGAGCGCAGCCAGCTATTCAGCCTGAACTTTGTGTGTTTCTTTTCGATGTTTGTGGTCGGTAGCCTTGCTGCCGGGTATCTGCCTTCGGCTAGTGCACGGCTGCTGAGTGTCGGAGCAGAGTCGGTGGCCGCGTTCCGGTGCTCGCTCGTGCTTGCGCTTATGCTGCGTCTTATGTCGTCGTTACCACTGTTCTTGATGAAAGAAACGCGGCAAGAGACGACTGATACACAGCCAGTGCTGAGTAGCAGTGCACTTCCGAGCGCTCGTAGCGTCTCAAAACTATGCTTTGCAAGACTATTCTTCGCGCTCGGCTCTGGATTTGTCATGCCCTTTATACCGGTGCTCTTGAGGACCAGACTGGACGCAGGCACCCAGGTTATAGGTGCTATCACGGCGCTCACCAATCTGGGTGTGACGCTTGGTTGCCTTGCGGCGCCGTATATTGAAAAAAGGCTTGGCATCATGCGCGCGATATCTCTTAGCATACTGCTTGCCGCACCGCTTGTGCTAATCGTGGGAACGTCTCCCGTGCTCGTGATCGTGGCTGTAGCTGTTATATTCAGAGAAGCGCTCCCACAGACGACCGCACCGCTAAGACAGAAGTTCTCGATGGAAGTGGTTACCCACCGAGAACGTTCAATAATGGCAAGCCTAGAGCAACTCTTCTGGCAGGCACCTTGGGCTCTCGGTGCCTGGCTCGGGGGTCGACTCATAGGCGTGTACGGTTATGCAACCGTATTCGCCGGAGCCGCGCTTTGCTACGCGCTCTCAGGTGTCAGCTATGCTGTACTGTTCGGGCGCGAAAGCGCAAAGTTGAAAGAAGGTGTCGAGTTAGGCCAGCCTGTGGGCTAGCGCCTATGCTCTGGCACGTACGTGACGAATATGGGGCTGCTCCACGCCATCTCACCGTCAGATTGCATCACCCGAACGTAGTAGGGTACGCAAACACCTTGTGGAGGCGTGTCTTTGTGTGTTGCCTCTATTTCTGACGGATTTGGCTTTCGCGGTACTGTGCTCAGCGAAACAAAAAGATCGACACCGCCTGCATCAATTCGCTGTTCTGTTGCGCGTATTCGTGACAGGTCTAAGCTGAACTTAGTGACCGGAGAGTCAAAGCAAAGTCTGGCCGAGTCAGGTGCATCTACCTCGACTATCACTCCATCGATATCTCCAGATGTGTGTGATTGCCAGCTCACAGAACGCTCATTCCAACCTGTGATGCCTTCGGCGGGGTTATCAAAGGCGAAGCCTTTGGCTGATACGATTTTGCCACCGGTGAGTGTAAGATTGCCGCTCCAATCAGCGTATCGCTTTCGGCTTCTTAGCCTGTTACCTCCCCAGGCCACCCGGATAAGCGACGGATCGGGGTCTTGGTTTAGCGGGTAGCTGTACACGCTGTCAAGCGCCCTGCGAATTTCGACTGAATGAAGCGGCGCTGTGCCAACTACGTGCACCCAGAACTCAGGCGGTGTCGAAGTCAGCACTTCTTCTCCCATGTGGTGGTCGCGCATACCGAACTCCAGCAATATCCGCTCGCCGCTCGTGGCGTAACAACGCCTGGCCTTAAGCGCCTCCCATATGGATTGCCTAGTTCTGTCCACGGACAAAACAGCCGTGAGCCCGTTTCTTACGCCGAACGCTCGTCCTGTCGGGTAACTGCTACCTGGTCTTCCTGTATGATCATCGCCTGTGGCCACTACACCCGTTTTGTAGCCCCTCTTGATCGCTTCTTCAAAAAACCACTCGAATCTGCCGTGACACGAACAGATTTCGACCACAGGCTCCAACTCTGGGTCGTGGAATTCAAGGTTTGCATACCTACCTCCCACGTGAGGCACGACCATTATCTTGTGCTGGAGCGGGCGAAGCGTGTCGTAGAGCTCGGTTATGGGGTAGCGGTCGTTGTGCTCGTCGGATTTGTCGGGTACCTGCCAGTGGCTTGAGCGATGAAGCGTCATGTCGTCATCGGTGGTGTAGACGTTGTGGTCTCCGCCACCAGGTGTTGTACCACTCCACTCATAGCCCAGAAAAGTGACGAATTTGCCGGGTTCGTGGTAGCGTTTTGTGACCTGCTTCAGTTCTTCCCAGTGCTCGGTGTGCACCTGGAAGTCGTTCGCGTTGTGAGCGGTGAAATCAAGCAGCGAGACGTCTCTTGCATGCCGAAAGTATTCGTCGATGCTGCCGTGCCTATTGAGTAGCCGCTCTGGCCGTGAAAATCTCCCCAGTACAATCTGTGTTCCGCGGGAGATTGGAGCACTTGAATCGGATTCGTGTTACACGAAAGGCCGGTTGGTGTATGACTAAAGCGCAGCACATGCACGCCAGGACGCGTGAACTGCGCGCCGTAAGCGGCCACTTCGCCCCGGACTGAGTGGTTGCGTGCTCTGGTTTCAATCATGACGTGCTCGTCTCGCAAGATCTCAACCTCGCCGCCTTCTAGATGTGCCGGATTGCCAAACATGTCTTCGGCTTTCAAGAACACATCTATCGTCTGGCCGACCGAACACCTGGACTCGGCCAGCGCAAGAAGTCTTGCAACTGGTGCGGATACCACCTTGAGACAGGTGTCGCCCGGCACTTCATAGAACACATCTGTCTCGAAACACTCCACTGCCACGCGAAACTCGAACCGTGTTTCGACGAACGACTGAGCTTTCATGCCACGACTGCCTGAATTTGTGTCGCCGAAGGTTAGCACAACCTTGTCTCCTTCGCTCAACGAACCGTCGTACACGGTTACAACAAGAGTCTTGAAAAACGGTCTTAGGTAGCCTTTAGGTGCAAACTCCAGCCGCACTTTGGCACTTTGCTGCGTCAGCACTGTTGCCGTGGTGTAGTTGTCTTCTCGCGGCTCATCCATCTGCCATACACCCCAGTCGCTGGCGTGCCGCATCGCCACTTTCAGCCGACCTCCGTCATCAACGCCGTACTTTCCCACGACGTATGTCAGTGTCCAAGTGCCATAAGAGCCAGCCACGACCGGCGCCGACGGCGAAATCTCGGCATATCCAAGCCAGTTGGCATCATTTCGCTTCACAGTATCACCTTCTAATCATGGTATGGGGCATAGTGCTCGGATTCCACACACCGAGTGCACTTCCTGCCATTTGCCAACGCCCAGATAGGGAAAGGGGCACACGAGAGAGAAAGACTGCGTGGGGTGATCTAAGATGACACACGGTATGAACATGCTCATTGCGGATGTTGATCTTGCGACGCGTAGCACAAGGAAGGTGTATATAGACGAGTCGCTTTTGAGAGCGTATTTCGCCGGAAGTGGGCTTGCCGCATATTACCTGTGCGCCGAAGAGCACGCGGCAGAAGAGCCTGTGTTCTTCATTGTGGGGTTGCTGACGGGCACGGCCGTACCTGCGGCGTGCAAAATGTCTGTGTGCGCCAAGTCACCGCTTACAGGTGTGTGGTCTGAGTCTACAGTAGGTGGCTATTTCCCTCAGCAGCTTAAGACGGCGGGATTTGATGGTCTGGTGCTGCGGGGTAAATCTGAAGAACCAGTTTATATCTGGCTCAGCGCCGGAGAGGTCGAAATCCGCTCGGCTGCTCACCTCTGGACAAAGAACACGTACGAGACAGCCGACATCTTAAGAGGTGAGCTGGGCAACAGAGTGCAGGTCGGATGCATAGGGCCTGCTGGAGAGCACGAAGTGCCCATGGCGAGCATCATGTTTGGCGGCCATGATAGCAGAGCGGCTGGCAGGTGCGGAATGGGTGCGCTGCTCGGCTCGAAGAAAGTGAAGGCGATAGCCGCAAGAGGCGAAGGGCGCGTGCAGGTTGCTTCTGCAGAGCGACTCGCTCAGTCGGTTAAACAGAACGCTAAGAGCATACGAGAGTACGCGATCGGGCTTCACGACTTCGGAACTGCAGGCGGGGTCGAAGCGGTGGAGGCAAACGGCGACCTTCCCATCAAGAACTGGACACTCGGCTCGTGGGAAGAAGGCGCGCGCAAGATAGGCGGGAGGGCGCAAGCAGAAGAGATACTCGTGGGTCACTACGCCTGCTGGGCATGCCCGATACGCTGCGGCAAAGACGTTCAGTTGAGAGTCGGGCCTCATGCGGGAGAGCGAAGCCACGGCCCGGAGTACGAGACTTGCGCCGGGTTTGGGCCTATGGTGCTAAATGAGGACATGCATTACCTGGCAGCAGCAAACGACCTATGCAACAGGCTAGGGTTGGACACGATCTCCACATCAAGCGTCATAGCGATGGCGATGGAACTTACCGAGCACGGCATAGAAATTCCCGGGCAAGAGGGGCCGCAGATTACATGGGGAGACGGACCTGGGATACTAGGCACCATACGCAAGATTGCATATCTTGAAGATGAGGGCGAATGCTTGGCTCAGGGTGCAAGGCGGCTCGGCGAGATGCTTGGCGGAGTCGCGCCTGAGTTTGCGGTGCACACAAAGGGACTTGAGGTTGCGTACCACGACCCGCGCGCGTTCACAGCCATGGCCGTGAACTACGCCACTGCAAACAGGGGCGGATGCCATCTCGAAGCGCTTACATACTTTGTCGAAAGCGGCGGTGTACCGGCAGAACTGGTGGGAGTGGACGCGCAGATCAGTCCGCACGGCACAGAGAGCAAATCTCTGCTTGCCAAGCAGATGCAAGACCTAATGAACTCGATGAACGCGCTTGGGTTATGCAAGTTTTTGCTGCGAGGCAGAGTGTCTGTTGACCTTATGGCTGAGTGGACTCGCTACGTTACGGGGTGGGACATAGCGACAGAACAGATCTACGCTGTCGGCGAGCGGCTTCATACCCTTAAGCGAATGTACAACGTGCGCCTCGGCATGAGCCGCAAAGACGACATGTTGCCACCTAGACTTCTCTGCCACGACAGGCGCACCGGGCGTGCCAAAGGCGTGCTACCGCACCTTGGACATATGCTTGCAGAATACTACGACCTGCGAGGCTGGACCAGCGAGGGTATACCTAAGAGCGATACTCTTGCAAAGTTGGATCTGGGCTGGCTCAGGTTGCAGAGGTGATAGCGTTGATCAAGGTTCGTGTGCAGTTTCGAGGAGGACTCTTGCACCTTACGGACGAGAAAGAGCCTGAAAAGGTGGTTAGCGTAAGACGTGGTGCGACGCTGGCCGAGGTTGTAGCGGCTTGCGGGCTGGCTTTGCATGAGGTGTTGGGCGCAATGTCAGGTGGTATTCTGAAGAGCCTCCACGATGAAGTGCAAGATGGAGAGACTCTCGAATTGCTTCCCGTTGTATCAGGTGGGGACTAGGCCTCGCTCAAGTACAATGGCCGACCGGCCGATTACAGGAGTAGGGCATCATGTAGTGTCCGTTGCACATCGCTGGTTACCGAGAGGACTGATAGAGTGAACTCCAGGTTTAGGGTGCTGTGTGCCATAAGCATACTGGCAGTTGCCGTATGCGCGTGTGCAGCGAGCGTGCCTTCTGCAGAAGAACCAATAAGAAAACCTCTTCCCCCTGCAATAACGCGCCTTGGCAGCATAAACCTGCCGCCCGCTATAATTGCCAGCAATGCCACCGTGTCTGACTCGGGTAGATGGCTTGCTTTTACAACCAGCCATCGGGAAAGGGATGATGAGCTTATCCTCGTCTCGCTGGCTGACGGAGAGTCACAGGTTATCGCGAGTGTAGAGCGGAGACTGCTCGAGGCGGGTACGCTTGTGCTGCGAGGTCTTGGGTTTACTGCTGATTCTTCGAGATACATCTTTGCGCGTCAGGGAACGCAACCAGACGGGCAATACCGAAGCCGCCGAGGCGTGCTGCTGTATGCGTATGACACCAATGAACAGAGCGTTGAAGAAGTAGCGTGGCTGGGAGTCAGAAGCGGTAACTATGTCAATCAGTATTACTTCCTACCTGAAGGTGACGTGCTTATCTACGAAGGCGACAGCGTGTGGCGTTTGGATGCCGATAGTGGGAGCGCGGCTCTCGTGGTTCGAGCTCTCTCGGGCAACTTTGGAAGCCACAACCCCGTGATCTCGAATTCAGGCTCGCACCTAGCGTATCCACGACTCTCTCAACACGTGCGTATACACATTACAGATGTCACGAGCGGTGAAGAGATCGCGATCGACTCGCAAGACTCAGTGCTGTGTTTTTACCCGTCGTGGTCGCCGTCAGGCGAACTGCTGGCGTGTTACTCCGCTCCACGCGCAGAAGACGGCGGGTACTCGTTAATATCGATGGAAGACGGAGCGTACCCCGCGGCGCAGTGGCTGGACGTGTTCCGCACAGAAGGAACTAGCATTACCAGATATGAGGTTTCTGGCTATTGGCTTGCTTCTAAGACGTGGTCTCGAGATTCGTCGCTGCTCGCGTTTTTCGGAGTAGTGCCTGACTTATCCGAACCCGGGTTATGCGTGACATGGAAAGCGCTGTATTACGCAGGTGTTCACGAAAATCCAACCAAGATGGCTGACTTGCCCGAACTGAAGGCGTGGCACGCAAGTGTTGTGAGAGTCTCGTCGCACGATGCGCACGCGCTGATATACACGGCCGAGCGAGACAGGCTGTATCATGTGCAAGACGGCCTGATGCATGAGATAGAGATTCCGTACGGGAGACTGGTAGCGTCATCTGAGGAGGCGCACGACGGTAGTTTTATCGCGTGTATCGACACGGGCCGCAGCACAGATGTTGTTATCATAAGGGGGACGTCTGTGCAGGTGGTGGCTTCCGGTACCGAAGATAGCTGCTGTGTGCAAAACGGTGGCTCCTACTTCGTGTGGCAAGCAAGACGGCTTGACGACTCCTCCGAACTGATAGTGTTCAGAATAGAGGCGGAACAGGACACCCCTTAACCTCTGCGGCACCTTCGTTTTCGGAACCCTCGGCCTGCGATCACAGTCTTACTGTTGTAACTGTAACCGGTCGGGAGGTTGAACTCTTGCGGTTGATTCGGTTTGGCGTGTTGCTGAGCGTATTGCTATGTGTGGTGTTTATCTGTGGGTGCAGGCCTGATCAGGCCGTCGCACCAGAACAGCCAAAACCCCCGAGCATACCCGTATCGCGTGATGGTGACGGTATTGTGCTGGGTCCGTTTTCTGGGTGGGTCCGCGGGGTGGACTGGTTTTGGATGCCTGATGGCCAAATGCTGATACTTACCGCAGAAAAGCACTCTCAAATAGCGGACGAGCCTGTGATGCAACTATGGGTAGTCGATGCTTCTTCGGGTGACTCACGGCTGCTGCGTGAGGCGCAGAACACACAGGCAATTTTCCCGATAGCATTTTTGGATGACTCGGTGCTGTGCATCGAAATAGCGCATGGAAGCGAACACAAGAACCTGATTACCGCTGTGAGCACCGGAGAAAGAGACACAACAGTGCTTGTCGAATTTGAAGGCTTCTTCAAGAGACATGCGGTTACGCCCGATGCGCAATACGTCAGTGTGTATTACACTGGACGCGAGGGTGGCAGGATAATCCGCGTTAACACCGCCGATGGCGTAACAACCGAACTGGTATCCGCGCTCCCGCTCTCAGATGGACTATTCCCCGTGTGGTTTTCTCCGGACGGACGTACTGCTGTAATGCCTGAGACAGAGTACGCCACGCGACCGTTTTTCGTCACTTTGCTCAACCTCATCACCGGCGAAAAGCGCAGCCTTGAACTCGGCAAAGAGCCTGTGGAATGGATAAACTGGAGCCCCTCCGGTGATAAATTCGCCTACAAGGTCACAGATGGAAGGCATAAACGCGTCGACTTGGGTGAGTCGACCATAGTACTTTCGCCGCAGGTGCGTGTGTTGGATAACACCGGCTCGCCACTCGCGCTCATTGAGATGGTTTCGGGCCGGCTGGCAGGCGCGATTGGCTGGTACGACGAGCACACGCTTGTTATAGGTGAGGGTGAGTCTGTAACCGAAACGTTTCCGGTGTGGACGGCAACGCTTGACGGCGAAATGCGACGGGCGACTGCCTCGGAGGCAGAGGTGCTGCAGCACAGCGCTGTTCCGTTTCCAATGGAGCGAGGCGAGAGCGCCGAATTCAGCGTACAGCATGAGAGCTGGCATGAACAGGGCTCTCCACCGCAGCATGAAATACACATAAGAGCGTTGAGGTGAGACTTGATGGGCAAGCAGGGGGCGGTATTATGGATCTACCTATACTAGAGACACAGCGACTGATTCTGCGAAAGATGACGCCGGAAGACGCGGAGCACATGTTCGAATACGCAAGTGATTTCGAGGTCACAAGGTATGTGTCGTGGAATCCGCACACCAGTGTGCGCGATTCAGAGCGGTTTGTCTTGAGCATGATCGAAACGTACAAGACTAAGGCACCTTCGTCATGGGGCATCGTGCACAAGCACTCAGCAAAGCTCATAGGCACGATTGGCTTCGTCTCAGTGGACAGAACCCACTCAAGGGCTGAAGTAGGATTTGCACTGGGCAGGAAATACTGGAGTCAGGGGCTCATGACGGAGGCGTTGGGCGAGGTACTGCGCTTTTCGTTCTCCGACATGGGCCTAAACAGGGTAGTTGCCAAGTGCTTTGTTGAGAATACCGGCTCAGAGCGAGTGATGCAGAAAGTGGGAATGAAGTTCGAGGGTGTGTGTCGGGAAGAAGCGCTTATCAAAGGCAAGTTTGTCGACCTTAAGCAGTACGCGATCTTGCGCAGCGAGTTTATCTAGATAGGTGTACAAGACGGCCGCCTACGGGCGGCCGTCTCTGCTACTTTCTTACCAAGAACAGCCCTGCGACAATCAGCAAGGCGCCGAGCATCTTGCCTGTTGTTAGATGTTCGCCAAGATACAGTCGTGCAAGCAACACAGTGACAATGGGGTATGCCGAAGTAAACGGCACAACACGAGATGTCTCGTTAAGTCGAAGACCCCAGTAGATAGCAAACTGGTCTATGAGGCCAGCAAGCAACCCGTCTGCTGCCAGCAGCATTATGGACTGGGTAGGTACCTGCGCGACCAGCACCAGTTTCCCGGAAAATATGGCTGCGAGCAGCACACCTGTTGTAACCACGATAGACGTACGGTAAGACCCACCAGTGGGTCGGTCTGAACTAGCCCCAGGCGCGCGAACATCGGCGCCACTCCCCAACATAGCATGGCGACTATGAGTGGCAGCACTTCAACCAATTGCTGGCACCCTTTCGTACTGGTTTGGCCTGTAAATAATAGTTCTATCTGTTTCAGCAGCGTCAGGCTGAGTCCTTCTCGAAGAGGGGATGCCTACCTGGTTCCGACCAGCACCAACAGCACACCCGCCAGTACGACAACAACTTTTCCGGTGGAGAGTTCGGACGAGAGAGCTCTCAAGCCAAGCAGGCTCGCCGAGACGAATATGGCGGGCCCTACGAGGCCGAGCAACGCGTTCACTTGCATTGCTAGTCTGAGGTCTCTAGACTTCCACACGAACAGCGCTGCCGACACTTCAATCAGCGCTGAAAGCACACGCAGCAACACTATAGCCATCAGAGTGCGTGCGTAAATCATGCTCATTACCTGCCCTTCTGGCGCTGAAACACTGTATGATAAGCCCCGGTAGTTTATACGCCGAAGGCGTGGACGACAGCCCGAGAAGCAGCGGCAACCACGCTTAGAGCGGGTGCCGTGGGACTGTGTTCGACGCAGAATATCTCTTCAGCACATTTGCAGAGATGGCTACTGAAGTGGTATAGTAAGCGTTGGGGAATATGATGCGGAAGTGGCTCAGTGGTAGAGCATCGCCTTGCCAAGGCGAGGGTCGAGGGTTCGAATCCCTTCTTCCGCTCCAGTGTGCAACAGATTGCAGCGGCCGGGCCGCTGTTTTGCTTTCATTTGATGGTTAATCCGTGCTCATGGTATAATATTTAGGTTGCGAAAACCACATGCTGGTAGGTGTTCATCAGATAATGAAGGTAAACGTTGAAACGATCGAAACGAACAAGATCAAGCTAGATGTCGAAGTCGACGCTTCCGAGTTTCAGAAGGCAATAGGTGAATCGTACAAGACTCTTGTTAAGAGGGCTAGCATTCCCGGATTTCGGAAAGGGAAGGCTCCGAAGCACATACTTGAGCGCTTCGTGGGCAAAGAAGCCCTTTACGAAGACGCTTTTGAGCGCCTTTTTCCGGAAGTGTACTCACAGGCGGTGATTGATGCAGGCATAGAACCTGTTGACGAGCCGCAGGTGAAGATCGAGCAGATGGAAGAGGGCAAACCTCTGCAGTTTGAGGCCGAAGTGGTTGTAAAGCCTGAAGTGGTGTTGGGTGACTACGACCAGGTGGCTGTCGCGAGAGCAAACGCAGAAGTTACGGCTGATGAGGTGGAGAAGGAGATAGACAGGCTGCTGGACAGGTACAGTCAGCTCGTGCCTGTCGAAGGACCCGTCGAAAACGGCCATTTCGCCACGATAGATTTCGAGGGTTTCGTGGATGAAGAGGCTTTTCCGGGCGGCAAAGCCGAAAACTATCCGCTGCACATCGGTTCGGGTGTTTTCGTACCGGGGTTTGAAGAAGGCGTAGTCGGGATGCAGAAGGGCGAAACGCGGGACGTGCAGGCGACTTTTCCCGAGGAGTATCCGGAGGAAAGCCTTGCTGGCAAGCAGGCGACATTCGTTACCACCGTCAAGGAAATAAAAGTCAAAGAAGTGCCGGAGCTTACAGATGATTTGGTTAAGTCCAACAAGCTCGGCGAAAGCGTGGAGGAGCTGCGTTCTAGTATCGAGAATAGGCTGCTCAAAGACAAAGAAGAGAAGAGTAAGCGCGAGCACGAAAACCAAGTGCTAAAAGCAGTAAGCGACATGTGCACTGTTGAGATTCCAGAGGTCATGGTTGAGCGCAAGACAAACGAGATGCTGCAGAGGCTGGTTGAAAGGCTTCAGGCTATCGGGGTGACTCTTGAAGACTATCTCGCCAATACAGGTCGCGACATGCAATCGCTTCATTCTGAGTACAAAGAGGCAGCGGCTGAAGCGGTGAAGATTGACCTGGTGGTCGAGGCGGTTGCCAAGAAAGAGGGCATCGAGGCCACAGAAGAAGACATCGAATCGGCCATAGCGAATATTGCCGAGCGTTACGCTGAAAAGCCGGAAACAATAAGAGCTACACTTATGAAAGAAGATGCTATAGGAGGACTTCGGATTGGAGTAATCTCTGACAAGACGATCGCGTATCTTTCGCAGAAGGCGAGAGAGAACGCGGCTAACAAGCCGGAAGAGGTCGATGCGGGTAGCACAGAATCGGCCGAAGATGAAGACGCGGAGGAGACCAAGGCAGAATGAGTGACTCAGTAAGCGAGGGAGGTACCAATATGAGCTATCTTGTGCCCATGGTTATTGAGCAGACGGCAAGGGGCGAGAGAGCTTATGACATCTATTCCAGGTTGCTCAAAGACCGCATAATATTTATAGGCACACCTATCGATGACCAAGTTGCCAATGTGGTTGTAGCTCAACTTCTGTTTTTGGAGGTCGAAGACCCGGATAGGGACGTGCACCTTTACATAAACTCTCCTGGTGGCTCGGTCAGCGCAGGTCTCGCGATATACGATACGATGCAGTACATCAAGCCTGACGTATCGACGATCGGCGTGGGGCTCGCGGCGAGTATGGCAGCCGTGATCCTGGCAGGCGGTGCAAAGAGCAAGCGGTTTATGCTCCCTAACGCCAAGAGCTTGATCCATCAACCCATGGGTGGTGTGCAGGGTCAAGCCACAGAGATCGAGATCCACGCACGCGAGGTGCTTAAGACTCGCGAGCGGCTGAACCAGATTCTTAGCGATCACACCGGACAGCCGTTGGAGAGGATCAAAAAAGACACCGACCGCGATTTCTTCATGACCGCCCAAGAGTCGATAGACTACGGGCTGGTGGATCAGATTCTTGTTCCCAGAGCGCGTGCTGGCCGGTAGGAAGAGTCGCTGAAAGGAGGTTCTGGGATGTTCAAGTTCAGTGACGACAAAGGACAACTGAAGTGCTCTTTTTGTGGCAAGCTCCAGGAGCAGGTCAAAAGGCTTGTGGCAGGCCCAGGCGTCTACATCTGCGACGAGTGCATTGAACTGTGCAACGAGATCATCGAGGAAGAACTGAGCGAAGAATCGGATTTCGAGCTTAAAGAGGTACCCAAGCCCAAAGAGATCAAGTGTTTTCTTGACCAGTACGTAATAGGCCAGGAAAAGGCGAAGAAGACGCTCAGCGTTGCGGTTTACAACCATTATAAGCGTGTTAACATGGGTGGCAAATGCGAGGACGTTGAACTGCAGAAGTCCAATATCATCATGCTCGGTCCGACCGGTTGCGGTAAGACTTACCTGGCGCAGACACTCGCACGCATGCTTAACGTGCCGTTTGCGATAGCAGACGCCACTTCTCTCACCGAGGCGGGCTATGTCGGAGAAGATGTCGAGAACATCCTGCTCAAGCTGGTGCAGGCTGCCGACTACGACGTAGAGAAAGCTGAGAAGGGTATCGTCTACATCGACGAGATAGACAAGATCGCTCGCAAGGCAGAAAACCCTTCAATAACCCGTGACGTGTCGGGTGAAGGAGTGCAGCAGGCGCTGCTCAAGATACTTGAAGGCACAGTTGCGAACGTGCCGCCGCAGGGGGGACGCAAGCATCCTCACCAGGAGTTCATTCAGGTGGATACGTCCAACATTCTGTTTATCTGCGGTGGTGCTTTTGAAGGTATCGACCGCATCATCCAGGCTCGAGTTGGACAGAAGATAATGGGCTTCGGGGCAGACATAAAATCCAAGCAGGATAAGCGAATAGGAGATGTGCTTGACCAGATCCTGCCGCAAGACCTGTTGAAGTACGGCATGATACCCGAATTCGTCGGACGTATTCCTGTCATAGTCACGCTTGACGCGCTTGACGAAGAAGCTCTTAAGAAGATCTTGATCGAGCCGAAGAATGCGCTCACCAAGCAGTACCAGAGGTTTTTCGAGCTCGACGACATATCTCTTGAGTTCACTGAGGAAGCGATCGAGTGCATCGCCAAAGAGGCGCTCAAGCGACAGACAGGCGCGCGAGGACTTCGCTCGATCATCGAAGAGGCGATGCTTGAGGTCATGTACGAGACTCCTTCGAGAAGCGACATCACAAAGTGCCTCATAACGAAAGATGTCATCTTGAAGAAGGAACAGCCTATCCTAATCACGCAGGACAGAAAGCAGAGAAAGCGTGAGGAGACGGCATAACCAAGTGTTTTTGGCAGTTTGCTGAGTGTAAACCCCCGCAACGAGGGATAATACTCTCGTTGGATAGGGGGTTTCCGTTTTGCTCGGATTCAACGTGCTCACCTATATCCAGATATTCTTTGCCATAGTCATAGGGTTGTATTTCTTGAACCTGCTGAAATCCCAGCAAGGAAGCAAGTTCGCCGTCGAGAGAGAGTCACGCAAGGAATCGGAGAGGCTAAGGCAGATGAGGCTTGTCAGGCTTTCAGAGCCTCTCGCCGAAAAGACGAGGCCTGCCAATTTTGACGAGATAATCGGTCAGACAGAAGGTCTGAAAGCGCTACGTGCCGCATTGTGCGGTCCTAATCCACAGCATGTAATAATCTATGGCCCTCCAGGAGTGGGAAAGACGGCAGCCGCAAGGCTTGTGCTCGAGGAGGCGAAGCAGCAACCCAATTCGCCTTTTAAGGAGTTCTCCAAGTTTGTGGAAATCGACGCCACAACAGCGCGGTTTGACGAGCGTGGCATAGCGGATCCGCTTATAGGCTCTGTGCACGACCCTATATACCAAGGAGCGGGCCCTATGGGTATGGCAGGAATACCGCAGCCCAAACCCGGAGCAGTAACCAAGGCGCATGGAGGAATCTTGTTCATCGACGAAATTGGGGAGTTGCATCCCATACAGATGAACAAGCTTCTGAAGGTGCTGGAGGACCGTAAGGTGTTCCTCGAAAGCGCTTACTACAACTCTGAAGACTCAAATGTGCCGAGCCATATCCACGACATGTTCGAAAACGGGTTACCTGCAGATTTTAGACTCGTCGGCGCCACCACGAGATTGCCCGAAGAGATACCGCCAGCCATAAGGTCACGCTGCCTTGAGGTGTTCTTCAGACCGTTGCTACCGGATGAAGTTGGCGTAATCGCCATGAACGCATCGAAGAAGATAGGATACGAACTCGTTCTGGATGCGCTCGAAGTGGTCAAGAAGTATGCAACAAACGGGCGTGAAGCGGTCAACTTCGTGCAGCTTGCGGCCGGACTGGCGCTTTGGGCAAAGAGGCAAAGCATCAGTGTTGAGGACGTAGAATGGGTGGTATCAAGCGAGCAGCGCACGCCAAGACCCGAAAAGAAGATACCTCCACGTCCACAGGCAGGGCTTGCAAACGGGCTCGCAGTATACGGCCCCAACATGGCGATGCTGATCGAAGTGGAAGTGGAGACGATTCCCGCGTCGCGTGGCCAGGGCAAGATAACCGTGACAGGCATTATTGAAGAAGAAGAAATCGGGGGACATGCGAGAAGGATGCGACGGAAGAGCACGGCAGTGGGTTCAGTAGAGAACGTGATCACCGTCCTAAGGCGCAGGCTTGACGCTGACCCACGCGACTACGACATCCATGTGAATTTTCCCGGAGGAGTACCTGTGGACGGTCCTTCAGCCGGTGCCGCGATGACTGTCGCAATATACTCTGCGCTAACAGGAGTACCTGTAGATAACAAGACTGCGATGACGGGTGAAGTGTCAATAAGGGGCCAGATCAAACCGGTAGGTGGCATAGTGGCAAAAGTCGCCGCGGCGCGCCAGGCCGGGGCGGAAAAGGTGGTGATACCGAAAGAGAACTGGCAAGAGATGTTTAAAGACCAGTCGGGGTTCCGCGTGATTCCCGTTGAGACAATAGAGCAGCTGTTAGAACATGCGCTGCTTCAACCGAGCGTGGCAGACGCCGTCGCGTGGGGCACTCAACACGCCTGACACTGCGTACGCTCTCTTACATCCGGATTTTCGTCGACAAGACTTCCCGCAGATACATCGGCCGTAGAAGGTGGAAATGCTACGCGGCACGAAGTTTATTGCGACAACGATGCGGGAAGTGATCGAAACGACAGAGCCTACCTCTACTCCAAAGACAGCCGACCAAAGACTGGGGAGCCGCTTCAGTAACGAGCAGATGTCATGGTTCTTGATGGCCACTCACGCTGTTGAGCACGTGCTTAGCGCAGCACTACCCCCGCTTTTTGTGCTCATCCAGCAGAATCTGGGTCTAAGCTATACTCAGGTAGGGTTGCTATCTACCATGCGCTCTACTACTTCAGGTTTGGCGCAGGCACCCGTCGGGGTGCTGGTAGACAAGACCGGAGCAAAAAAACCACTTGCCATCGGGTTTGCGCTTGTCAGTTTGGCGCTACTGCTTTCGGGACTGGCGCCCAGCTATACCGTTTTGCTACTCGTGCAGATTATATCGGGTTTTGGTTCTAGCGCCTACCATCCTGCCACCTACTCGATTGTGACGAGACTTGCTAACGGAGCGCGCGTCGGAAAAAAACTCGCATTCCACACGTTCGGTGGTTTCGTGGGTACGACAGTCTCCTTTGTGGTTGTGGCGTTTTTGGGTGTGCGTTTTGGATGGCGCAACGCGCTGATCATATTAAGCATACCGGGTTTTGTGCTCGCATATCTATTCTGGCTTCTATTTGACATACCCAAGCAACAGCAAGAGAAGAAGCCTGAGGCCGCTCCTGCGGCCAAGAAGGCGGTGACAAGTGGCATTGTGGCGCTTGTCGGGGTGACCACGGTACAAGGCATGTTCTCGAGAGGGTTATCTGCGTTCTTGCCCGTGTTCTTGGTTGCAGCGTACGGAATGAGCGTGCAACAAGCGGCGCTTTACGCCACTCTTATGACTGGCACAGGTTGCCTGGGTCTTCTCGGCGGTGGCGTGATAGCAGACAAGTTCCCCAGGCCGAGAGTGCTGATGGTAGCGTCTCTGATGTTGTGTGCGACCAGCCTGGTGTTGGCGCAGTCTACGCTCACGCCTTTACTGCTTGCGCTCGTTCTTATGCTCTCAGGGCTTGCGCAGCATGGCTCGGGACCATCGCAGACAGCTCTTGTGTCTGAGATAGGCCCCAAAGGCTCTCAGGGCTCGCTGTTTGGGCTAACATTCGCAGGCTCATTTCTGGGAGGCTCGCTTGTGACCATAATCGCGGGTTGGATGGCTGATGCGCTAGGGGTGCGCTCAATCTTTGTGTTCTTGGCAGCGCTGGCGCTCACGAGAGCCGCAATGACGATACCTCTTGCGAGGATAGTATCGAGAACCAAAGAACAGGGTGTCGAAGTCTCTGGATGAATACGGTACGCAGGAGGAGAGCCGCTGACGCCCTCCTCCTGTTTCTATGCCCTATCTATTCCGAGTACGACCAGCACTTCTCGGGGCGCGTTGAGGACGTAATCCGGGCGTTCGGCCAAGAGCGCAGAAGGCGGATCTGCGCCCCACATGGCAGCGGCAAATCGCATGCCAGCAGCTCTTGCCGAAAGTAGGTCGGCAGGAGCGTCTCCTACGGCCAGACATAGACCGGGTTCTACTCCGAGCCTTCTTGCGCCCGCTTCAAACGGAGCCGGATGCGGTTTGTTGTGAGGTGTGTCTTCTTGGCATATGACGGCGCCGAGCAATGCAGAAAGCCCCACCAAGTCAAGGTGCCGTCTGGTAATCGCCCCTGCCTTTGACGTCACAAGCGCTACAGGTATGCGCGCACGCTTTATGCGCGTGAGCGTGTCCAGCGCACCGTCGAAAGTCGAAAGCATTGCTGTTTCGTGCTCAAGCAGATGCTGCCTGTAAGTAACAAGCAGCCGCTCTACCTCGCTGTCTGATGAGTCTCGGCATTGCTCTTTGAGCAGCGTAACCATCATGGTCTTCAGCGGAAGCCCTATCAGTTGCTTGAAACGCGCTTTGGGCGGTTCGGCTTTGATGCACCTCTGCCATGCATAACAGAACGCGCGCATGATCAACGGTTTGGAGTCAAGTAGCGTGCCGTCAAGGTCGAATAGCACTGCTTCGAAAGTGCGACTCATGCTTGCTTCTTGCGCAGTTTGCCGACACTGGCCGCGTATATGACGAACCTGTCCTCACCATCCAAGCCGCAAATTGAGTTGATCATGTCGTCGTGGTAGGCTGCAATCCCGCAGCATCCAGCGTTCACTGCCTGTACTCCCAAGTAGAGGTTTTGGCAAATGTGTCCCGCGTCAAGATGCATGTATCTATATGCGCGCTCCCCGTATCGCCAGATGCTCCTGTATGCTACCGCAACCCACAAAAACGTCACCGCACTATGACGAACCATTGCTTGTCCGTACAGCGCTTCGGTTACGCTGTCTCGAAGTTCGCGCGAACGCTTCACGGCCACAAGCTTATGCGAAAGCGCTGCATAGCGGTAGAGGCCCGGTTCGAGCCCGGTGACGTTATTGACGAGCAGATAAGTCTCAAACGGATGCCTAGAGCCTGCAGAAGGAACGGTTCTGAGTGTGGCCGGGCGCCCGGAGACATACTTGACGCCTTGAGTTACCCAGAGCAGGTAAGCAAGGTCTTCGATGGAAAGTGGTTCATCAGAGTATTGACGCACGCTAACTCGCTCAACTATGGCTTCGCTAAGGTCAACGTTTCTGGGTCTAAGACTTGTAGGTGCGGGAAGGTCGTACACTTCATCAGCGTCTTCGTACGCATCAGCCAAACTCGGCTGCGGAAGCCCTTTCACTTGATCGGAGTCGCCGAGATACTTGCACTTTGTCTTTTCCATGAACTCTTGGCCCAATGACAAGGTATCACTCCTAACACACTAGACTTTGATCAGGTGTCCTGACAAATAGTGTTCGCCATGTGTTAGATATATCCCTCATGGGCGGAAACACTCTTATTGAACTCCATCTTTGTCTAATGCCGAGAGCAGTGCGTCAACCACCTGCGGATCGAATTGAGTGCCGCGATTTGAGAGCAGTTCGCGGATTTGCGCCGTCTAAGCCGAGGTTTTGCCGGTATGGCCTGTCTTGCGTCATGGCGTCAAACGCGTCTGCCACGGACACAATCTTCGCGCCGAGTGGTATGCTTTCGCCTTTTAGTCCTTTGGCGTAGCCCTTGCCGTCAATTCGCTCGTGGTGGTACAGAATCACCTCAGAGACTTCGGGGAACAGCTTGGTTATCTGAGAACCGCGCACAGGGTGTGAGCGCACCACTGCCATCTCGTAAGCATCGAGGCTGCCGTGTCGGGTAAGCAAGTGATCCGGAAACGCGATCTTGCCTATGTCGTGCAGCATCCCAGCAAACCTAACTGTCTCAACCGCATGCGCGTCAAGCCCAAGCTCTTTGGCTACGGTGCATGCGAGCTTGCTAACCCTTTCGGAATGACCGTGTGTGTACGGGTCTCTCGCATCGACGGCAGATGCGAGGCTTTGCACGGCGGACTCATAGAACTCGCGGAGCTTTTCTCGCGCCGCAACACTATGCGAGACATCTGTGAGCACGTTTACCCAGCCTATTACGCGAAAGCCTTCGGTGGCTACAGGCGCTGCGTACCACTTGTACGTCTTGCCGTCTATTTGAACCGTGTTGTCAAGGATGGTGCCCTGTCTAAGCGAAAGAGATTCGTCGAGATACCTGAGCTTGTGTGGTTCGTTAAGCCGCTTCTTCAAATGGGTTCGGAACATGTCATACGGCATCCCGGTGAGCCGCTCGGTTTCTGTACCTATAAGCAGTGCGGCTTGGCTATTTGCCATTCGTATATTGCCGTCGCTGCCCAGCACGAACACTGCAGATTCGGATGCGTCGAGCAAAGCTTCGAGTTCTCTTTCTCTTGTGGTTACCCGGTCTCTTAAGGATACCAATCTGAGCGCGAAACAACACAGCTCAGAGGCTATGTCGAGAAACAACCTGTCGGTAGCACCAACACCCCCAGGTGGGACAAACACCAGACGGCTCTGCTCATTGTCTTGAGAATCGGAGCACACTGCAGTTTCGTATCCAACGATTGCGGATACAAGCGCCGCCGCTCTCTTAGGAAGACTCTGACTTGTCACTTCCGGCCAGCGTTCGTCTTCGAGAGAAGCAACAAGCGTACTCACCTGCTGTGAGCAGCGAAGCAACTGTTGCTCACGCCTGCGCAGCGAAGAGATGGTGAACTGGACTCCGGCAAGAAAAATGACCAGTGCAGTCGCCTGAGCCCACATGCGCTGAGCCAGAAACGAGGCCATCGCCCAGCCAGAGAGTGCAAAACAAGCTTCTTGGTGCATGCTGCACAGAGACTGCTTGAGCGGAAATTCGCTGCTCCCATAGCGAATTCTAAGCGCAGTGGTGGATAGCGCCCAGTTGAGCAAATGGGTGTACACCGCCACGATGAGCACTGCCAGCAGCGCGGGCAGTCGCTGCAATGTCACACACAGCAGCCCGGCAGTGTAGAAACACAGATGTGTGATGGAGTAATTCACGGCGGTGTGCAGCAGATTTCTGCGCGTGAGCGAAAGCAGTGCGGGCACCAGTGCGAGCCAGGTAGCCGACGCCGGACCGAACAGCCAGATGCCAGCATAAAGCGGAGCACTTACCACGAACACGGCCTTTGTGTCCATCGAGCGAGCAATGCAGTAAAGCAACCCAAAGACGGCAGAGAGTGAGAGAGAAACTGTAAGCAAGTTGCGCTCAAAGGACACCCCGGACGTAAGAGCCGCTACCAATGACGCACCACAAAGCACGACTGCAAATCTGCGGTACTTCATCCTGCTCATCTAGGGCCTCCCGAAACAGATAAGGTCAATATTTGTCGATAGATGCATGTCTTCCTTCTATATAAACAACGAAATTTCAGCCAATAAATCGTGCAGGTTTACTTGGTGTCGTGCCGAAAGCGTTGGGCAATACGCATCTGAGGGAGGAATATGGTGTGCGGGTGTTTATCTCTTGCGATATAGAGGGTATTACAGGGGTTGTTGATTCGCAGTTGCAGACCAGCGAAACAGGCAGAGACTATGAAAAGGCGAGACGTCTCATGACTATGGACGTTAACGCCGCGGTGCGAGGCGCCTTCTCCGGAGGAGCCGAATACGTGCTCGTCTCAGACGGACATGGAGCATCGCACATGCGTAACATCGTTCTCGAAGAGCTCGATTCTCGCGCCGAAGCTCTTGTAGGGGTTCCCAGATCACTGGGCCAGATGGAGGGAATCGCGCACGATTTTGACGTTGCGTTCTTCGTTGGTTACCACGCGCGCATGGGTGCTCATGGCATCTTGTCTCACACCATCTCAGGCCGTGTTGTTCGTAATGTGTGGGTCAACGACATCCTTGTTGGAGAGTGTGGCATAAACGCGCTCATAGCTGGCGCGTACGCTGTGCCGGTAGCACTTGTGACAGGAGACCAGCACGTTACGGCGGAAGCCAAACAGATCCTACCCTGGGTAGATAGCGTGTGTGTCAAGCACGCCGTTACGAGGGAGTGCGCAAGGTGCAAACCGCCCGAAGTTACGTCCAAGCTTATTGAGCAAGCGGCTCGAGAGTGTGTCGAGAAAACGCGTGCCGGTTCGCACTACCATTGCTTTGAACTCGAACCTCCGATGTGCTACTCACTTGAGTTTATGACAAGCGGCCAGGCCGATGCTGCGTCAAGGATGCATGGCATAGAGCGTATCAGCGCTACCGTGTTCAGATTCAGCGCAAAAGACGCAGTGGAAGGATTTAGGCTTCTTAGAAGCCTGATAGCACTCGCCCAGTAGAACGCATTATTAGGCAGGAACCGAAGCGCTTTCTGTGCGTCAACTAGAGCGAGAAGCTCAGAAAAGGGGTCTTTCGACCAATGTTGCACGCGCGAAAAGCGCTTTTTGGCTTTATACTGCTGTGCACTCTTGCTTATGGTTGTGCACCCAAGAGTAATGCTGGCGAGATCGAGGTTTTGCTGCAGCGCGGACTACCAGAGTCAAGACATGCTGCGTACTCTCTTGGGCCGGATGAGAGTCTGGACTACCCGCTCCGCAGACAACTCATAGCGCACCCGGCACCTGCAGAATCGCTGTTGCAGATGGCGGCTGAACCTCTTGAGTGGAGCGAAGCGCTCTTTTTGCTCGATCTCGCCTCGTCACTGCACACGTCCTCGGCGCGCAAGGTCGTGCTATGTTATGTGCGCCGCCAGCACGTTTCTTCTCCGGCGCTGTCTCGTGCGCTTGACAAGGCGTATCCAGAGGGTGAAGAAGATATGCTGCTAGCCGAAATGGCGCATACCACAGCCGAGATATTCTTCACCTGTTGTGCCTTTCTGAAACAGCGTGGCTTTCTCACGCGCCAGGCGGCCGAGCAAATCGCCTCAACACTTGACGACAGAGTATCTGACATGCAGAGCCTGCTCTACCTGTTGCGTGAGTTCGAGTGGTATGCACAGTTTCTGAAACAGCAGTACGCTTCGCTTGAGCGGGTGAGCACGAAAATGATGCTTCTCGATGCCATCTGCGATATGCACCACACCGATTCTTGGGTACCCGAATGGCTTCTTCATATCTCTTTGGATGAACAAGAGCCCGCGATACATCAGCATGCTTTGTATCTACTTCACATGCTTGGAATGCCTGGAGCGGCCGAACGCCTGATGCTGCATATAGAGAGCAACGGTGTCGAGCAACTCAGCGCATCTCGCTGGAACTGGTCGAGTTTTAGAGAGTTCGTACAGCACTATCCGGATGGATATCTCGCACGCGGCGTTCGGCAGTATGAACAGGCTACACAGCGGCCGTACTTCGGCATAGACCGTCTGGATGACCACGGCTTCTGGTATGAGACTTACGGTGATGCCAAGTATGAACCCGAGCGCGAGATTGAACGGTTGCAAGATTGGCTCGACGAATTCGACTCTCATCCCGGCTCGGATGACGCGGCTTACAGGCTTGCACGCAATTACGAGTGCATCGGTGATTACAGTAACGCACTCGTGTGGCTATACCGCGCCACCACGCTTCCGGACGGGGATATGAAGTACCACGCACAGGGCAGACTGTGTTATCTAATGGATGCCAGAATCAACCTGCAGCGTTTGCTTCAGATGAGCCATGACGGTGATCTGAGCCCTGCTCTTAAGACGGCGATCGATTACTCGTCTGCGGTGAGACTTGCACGAGAAGCCGAGTTTGACGAAGCGTTGAGGTTACTGTATCAAGTGCTTGACACACGCCCAGCGCTGAAGACGCTGCTTGTTGCAGACTGCGGCTACCCAATCTGGGCTAGTATCGAATCTCAGGTGAAGGTGTTCGAACAGATTCGAGCACTTTTGGCACACGGAGCCTCCGATGATGATCTTTACGCTGCAGCCGCCCTTGTGTTCGGGGACGAACTCGTTTTCTACAACCACCTGTGGGCAGGCAACAGACAGGTGTTTTTCTGGACAGGTTACCTTAAGCACCATTTCTACGGCGAAGCCGAAGACTACCTTGAAGAGTACATCCGAGGTTTTAACAACTACGCCCAAGCCTACCGGATGTTCAGCAGCGTTGCCGAGAGCGCACCACCTGATATTCGCGAGCGCGCGCTCTTTTCGATGGGGCGTTGCCTTGTGGCACTGGACGAGTATGCCGAAGAAGTGTACCTTGCGTATTCGCCTGCTGCTCTGCGGAACGAGATCATCGACTTGTTCAGCAGGTTCCGGGATGAATATCCTTCTAGCCAGATGGCTGACGATGCTCTGCTTACGGCAGGCATATACTCACAAGATACAACGTTCTTTGAGACCATCTTGGAGCATTACCCCAAGAGCGATAGCGCACCCGAGGCCAAGAGAAGGCTCAAAACGGCCAAGAGTATCCGCAACTCGGTTACGCCCGTGCCTTTTTTGCTGATCACAGACATGCAGGATCTGCCTCTTCTGGTAAGAGAGCGAAGCGAGTCAGGCGAACAGGTTATCACGCACGCCGGATACGCTTACGTGGTTGAACCGCTCGTCGAAATGGGTCGCGTCTTCAGCGTATGGGTAGACGCGGTGAATCACACAATTACGTTGTTCACAGACGGCAATGCCGGAGCGGGTGAGTCGACTGCGGTGAGATTTATCTCGCCCGGTGCGGGATTTATACTCAGGATAGATCCCTGACATCGGATTCGGAGCAACGCTCTAGGAGTTGTTGACGCTCCGGGTTAGATGTATAATGGTACCTACAACAACATACCTGGGTACGGGTCCCACAAGGGATAACAGGGAAGCCGGTGCAAATCCGGCGCGGTCCCGCCACTGTAACCGCGAAGGCCTCGCAAAAGCCACTTTCACGACGTGTGATGGGAAGGCGCGACAAGCCGATGACGCGGAAGCCAGGAGACCTACCCGTGTCCGCTGCTTCGCAGCCTGCCTTCGCGGAAGAGGACGGATGCTGTTCTTACGGATTACTCACATCCTCAGCCCGAAGCTGGGGATTATTCTTTTGGGAGGTAGTTCGTTTGATCTCGAGTGCAAGGTCGAAGAACAACACGCTCTCTTTGCGGTCGTTGCTCGTACTCCTCTTGGTGCTGCTGGTATCGGGTTGTGGCAGACCCGCAGTTACCGAAGCCGAGCAACCGTTCGTGGTGGAGGATAGTTACGGGCGCACGCTAAGCCTCGCAAAGCCGCCCGAAAGGATCATATCTCTTGTGCCGTCTCACACCGAAATTCTGTTTGCGCTCGGACTCGGTTCTCGGGTTATCGGGGTGACGGACTTCTGCGATTACCCCGAAGAAGCCAAGCAGAAGCAGTCCGTAGGAGGCTACGCCAATCCGTCTATCGAGAAGATAGTTTCGATGAAACCGGATCTGGTGCTTGCGGGCGAACAGCACAAGTCGGAAGTGGAGCAGCTGGAGCAGCTTGGCATAAACGTGGTTGCGTACACAGTAACAAGCGTGCGCGAAGTGCCTGAACTGATCGTGAAAGTGGGACAGGCCACACTCGTCGAGAGGGCGGCACGCGAACTTGCCGACGAAATCATCTCGCGTATCGAGCGAGTGCAAAGCAAGACTCGAGATATACCCGAAGAGCAGAGACCGCTCGTGTACTACGAAGTGTGGAACGACCCAGTTCTTAGCGTGGGCCCTGGCAGTTTCATAGACGATCTTATAACTCTTGCAGGCGGTAGGAATCTGGCTTTCGACGCGACAAGCGCGTATCCGGTGCTGAGCCTCGAACTGATAGTAAAGCGAGACCCAGACGTCATATTGTACGCGCACGGCCAGCAACGAGAGATAGAAATTGCCGAAAGACCTGGGTTTGGTGTGGTTAAGGCTGTCGCGACAGGCCGTATCATACATTTCGAGGACGAGAACATCTTTGTACGCTCGGGACCGCGAATAGCGCTCGCGCTTGAGCAGATGGCCGAAGTGCTACATCCAGATTTATTTAGATGAGTAGGTGTGCTCGGTGAAGCACGAATCGCTGAAACGGCCGGCAAGGAAAGTTGTTCTAGGTGGCTTCGTGTTGTTGTTTGTCGTTGCAGTGTTGCTCGGTACATCGACAGGTGCTGCGCAGCTCAGTGCTCGCACCGTTGGAGCGATACTGCTTACAGCCGCAGGCGATTTCGGAATCGAACCCTGGTGGGATGAGCAGGACGAGGTTATCGTGTTTCAGCTGAGACTACCGCGTGTACTGCTTGCACTGCTTGTGGGTTCCACGTTGGCAGCTTCAGGAGCAGCGTTTCAGGCGCTTTTCCGAAATCCAATGGCAGACCCGTTTATACTGGGCGTCTCTCCGGGTGCGGCGCTCGGCGCCTCGATTGCCATGGTGCTCAGGCTCGATATACGACTCTTCGGGTTATCCCAGGTGCCGCTGTTTGCGTTCGGAGGCGGTTTGCTGACATCGCTCTTGGTGTATCAGGCGGCGCGCAGGCGCCAGGTGGTGCCCATTCAGTCGCTGCTGCTGACAGGTATAGCGGTTGGGTCGCTGCTATCTGCGCTTACTTCGCTTCTTATGGTGTTATCCCAAAAAGACATGCACCACGTGATGTTCTGGATAATGGGAGGGCTTTCGGGTAGAGGTTGGACACACGTGTATATGGTGCTCCCATACGCTCTGTTCGGCATCGTGCTCATATTGGGTTCAGCGCGCGACTTAAACCTCATTTTGCTCGGCGAAGAAGACGCTTTCCACCTTGGGCTGCGGGTCGAGAGCGCCAAGACGAAACTGCTGGTGGCGTCGTCTCTGGCGTGCGCGGCGGCCGTAGCCGCGGCCGGGGTTATAGGGTTTGTCGGGCTGCTGGTGCCTCACGCGGTGAGGCTTCTCACAGGGCCTGACCATCGATTCTTTCTACCTGTCACAGTGATAGCCGGTGGTACCACTCTTGCGCTTGCCGATGTGTTTGCGCGCACGCTGTTGCCCCCTCAGGAAGTGCCGCTTGGAGTGGTTACTGCGCTGATGGGCGCACCGGTCTTCCTGTACTTGCTCAGGAGGAGGAGCGGTTCAGAATGAGCATAGGGGTCAGAGTTGATTGTGTGCGGTTTGAATACCCTGCGCGCGAAGTGCTGCGCGGGCTCAGTTTCGAGTGCGCAAAGGGCGAGTTTGTCGCGATTTTGGGACCGAACGGCTCCGGGAAGACGACACTTCTTAAGACAATAAGCGGCTATCTCGCGCCTTCTAAGGGAGCAGTCTATCTTGAAGAAAAGCAGCTCAACCTACTCGACACCGATGAAATAGCGCGTCGTCTGGCCGTGGTCATCCAGTCCCCTGTGTTTGAGTTCCCGTTTAGTGTAAGAGAGTACGTGCTCATGGGAAGGACGCCTCATCTCGGAAGGTTCCAGAAAGAGACACCCGATGACCATGCGAAGGCCATGCGAGCCATGCAGCAGACAGGTGTGGAGTCGCTTTCTGAAAGGTATGTAACTGAGCTGAGCGGCGGTGAGCAACGGCGTGCTGCTATTGCAAGGGCGCTCGCGCAAGAACCCAGGGTGCTGCTTCTCGATGAACCCACTTCGGGGCTTGACATAAACTACCAGGTGTCTGTGATGGCGCTCATGCAATCTTTGGCGCGTAGCCAGATGGCAGTCATCGCGGTGCTGCACGACATAAACCTGGCCTCACTCTACTGTGACAGCATCTTATTGATGAAGCAGGGCGATGTGTACGCGTTTGGCGAGCCCGCATCTGTAGTAACGTCAGATAACATACGTGACGTTTACGGCTCAGATATAGAGGTGTCAGTGAGCGCGCGTACCGGAAGGCCGTTCCTTCTTCCGGTTTCGCGAACCACCACCGAGCGTGCTGACGCACCGTTTGTGTTCGTGGTAGCAGGAGGCGGCAGCGCCACTTCTATTCTGCCGAGGCTTGCAGAAGCGGGGTTGCGGGTGGTATCCGGTGTGCTGAACGCAGGCGATGCGGACTGGTTTTCGTGTAAGACGTTGGGATTGTCTGTGGTCGAAGAGCAGCCTTTTTCGGCGGTGTCCGAAGATGCGTTCTACAGAGCGTGTGAGGTGCTTGAGCGGTGCGACACTCTTGTGCTTGCGCGTGTGCCCTTCGGCAACGGTAACCTGCTGAATATAGAACTGGCCAAGCGCGCGCTTGAGATGTCGAAGAAGGTGCTGGTGGTTGGGCTTAGCGACATAAGCTCTCGTGACTATACGGGCGGAAAGGCTGCAAAGATGATACATGATCTTGTGAACAGAGGTGCTGCGGTTGTGCACGACGAGCAGCAGCTCATAGAAGCGATCTGGGGGTGCCGCTGATGGGCAGGCGCGTTTTTGTCACAGGTGGAGCGAGGAGCGGCAAATCACGGTTTGCACAAGATATTGCGTGCCGGAGCAGTTATCCGGTGCTGTTTGTTGCGACTGCCGAGTCTCTTGACGACGAGATGAGCCGAAGAATTGCCAAGCACAGGCAGCACAGGCCTCGCGAGTGGGTCACGCTCGAGGCACCGAAGCGAATTGCATCTAATATAGAGCAACACGTAGATGGCAGCATGACGGTGTTGGTCGACTGCCTTTCGCTTTATGTGTCGAACCTCTTGCTCGATAGCACTGCGGAGTGCAGCGAGGAGTGTGTCGAGCAAGCCATACTCAAAGACATATCCGACCTGCTCAGGTTGCTTGAGCGTGCGGCAGAAGCGGTTGTGGTCTCAAATGAAGTAGGCCTTTCGATCGTGCCCGAAAACGCTCTTGCCAGGTTATACAGAGATATCCTGGGGCGCGTGAATCAGGCAGTCGCGCTATGGGCGGATGAAGCCTATTTTGTGGTGTCAGGCATTCCCATGTCGCTGAAGGGGGGCACTATGCGCAGATGAGGCGAGCACGTACGCTGATGGTGCAAGGCACGTCGTCGCATGCTGGCAAGAGTCTGCTGGTAACAGGGCTCTGCCGAGTGTTTAAGCAAGATGGTCTGCGTGTGATGCCGTTTAAGTCGCAGAACATGTCGAACAACAGTGCTGTAACTCATGAAGGCGGAGAGATCGGTAGAGCGCAGTGGGTACAGGCTGAAGCCTGTGGCGTGGCTCCGAGCGTCATGATGAACCCTGTGCTCATCAAACCGAAGGCGGATTCAAGGTCACAAGTGGTGCTGATGGGAAGGCCTTACGCAGATTTCGCGGCAAGAGAGTATGGACCCCAGTTTGCGATGCACCGCGCACTGCCCGAAATCCAAAAGTGTCTAGATGAACTCTCGGCGAAGTGTGATCTGATTATGTTAGAAGGTGCAGGCAGCCCTGCGGAGATAAACCTTAGAGAGCACGAGATTGTGAATATGCGCATCGCCGAGATGGCCGACGCGCCTGTCATACTAGTTGGGGACATAGACAGAGGTGGTGTGTTCGCCCAGTTTGTCGGAACGCTTGAACTGCTCACCCCGGAAGAGAGGGCAAGGGTAAAGGGATTTATCATCAACAAGTTCAGAGGAGACAAGAGCCTGCTTCAGCCAGGGATCGAATTCTTAGAACGACGCACGAATTTGCCTGTACTCGGCGTGATGCCGTACATACACGCACACCAGATTCCTGAAGAAGACGCGGTCAGCGTAGAGCAGCGGCAGCACGAGGTGCCCGATTGGCACGAGCCGGGGCGAATAAGAGTTGCAGTTGTACGCCTGCCACGGATCTCGAATTTTACAGACTTTGATAGGCTGCGTGATGAGCCTGGGTTGGACTTGTACTACGCGCAAACACCAAGAGACCTCGGCTATGCGGACATGATCATCCTGCCCGGCACAAAGAACAGCGTAGCCGACCTCACGTGGCTCAAGCAGACGGGTCTGGCCGAAGAAATACGGTCATTGCGCGGTGTTGTGCCCATCTTAGGCATATGCGGCGGGTTTCAGATGCTGGGCAAGTGCATACACGATCCAGAAGCGCTTGAGGGTGAAGCAGGCACTCACGAAGCGCTGGGGCTCTTGGATGTGGAGACCTCTTTTGGACGAGCGAAGACCACGACTCTATCTTACGGAGAAGTGGTAACACCCACCGAACTGTTCCCGCAGGGCGTCACGGTACGCGGCTACGAGATTCACGCTGGCGTTACGACTAGGTTCGGACGCGCGCGTGCTTTCATCAAGGTGCATCTGAGAGACGGCACACACGTGCCGGGCGGACTCGATGATGAGTGCGACGGTGCGGTAAACATATCCGGAGACGTGGTCGGAACCTATTTCCATGGGCTGCTGGATAACGACGAGATGTTCGCGGCGTTCATCGAAAGCCTGTTTTCGAGAAAAGCGCTCACACCTGTGCTCAATCGAGCCACTCGTGGACCGGGTGGGCTTGCGGCGAGATGCGTGGCGTATGACAGGCTTGCGCAGAGTGTGCGCGAACACCTGGATATGGCGGAGATAAGGCGGATAGCCGGTATATGATACACCCGGTCTTGCTCGCTTTCGTGGTTGATCTTATTGTGGGTGACCCGGTGTTTTTTCCACACCCAGTCGCGCTGATTGCAAGAGCGGTGTCGTGGCTTGAGTCGAAGCTCAGGAAGCGCGCGAGCAAGCCAAGCGCGCAGATGCTTGGCGGCGGATTGCTTTGGTTTGTGGTTGTATCTGGCTCGTACTTAGTAACGCACACGCTGATTAGCCTTGCCGCACGCCACAGCGTCTTGGCGTCGTACGCACTTGAGGTATGGCTCATTTCTACCACCGTAGCAGTGCGCGGGCTGCTTAAGGCTGGCTTACGCGTCAAGTCGTTCATAGAAAGCGGCGATCTTAAGGCCTCAAGACGTGCGGTGGCTGAAATCGTGGGGCGAGACACCCAGAACATGAGCCAGACACAGGTTATGCGTGCGATGTTAGAGAGCGTTGCTGAAAACAGTGTGGACGGAATCATAGCACCGCTGTTTTATGCGGCGCTGGGCGGAGCTCCGCTTGCCATGGCGTACAGGGCTATCAATACGATGGACTCAATGTTGGGTCACAAAGACGCACACAACCTGCATTTCGGTAGGCCAAGCGCGAAACTTGATGACCTTGCGAACTTCATCCCTGCCAGGCTGACGGGTGCTGCGATGTGTGTGGCGGCGTTCGTGTTGCGGCTTGACGCAAAGGCTGCTGTCTCGGCGTGGGTTTGCGATGCAAGAAAGCACCCCAGCCCCAACGCTGGCATACCCGAAGCGTGCGCCGCAGGCGCTCTCGGCATAAGGCTTGGAGGACTGAACTACTACAGAGGGATTCCCGAGATGAGAGCATACATGGGTTCAGGCAGAACCGAGCTTCGCACGTCAGACGCAGACGCGCTGTTCAAGATGGTTATTCTCGCGTCATGTCTTGTGCTTTTCGTGCTCGTGTTGATCTGAGGAGGAACCAAAGTGCTAGATAATCTGAAACTCGCTGTGGCGTTTCTGACGCGCATCAGAGTGGGCATTACCCACGACACGGCTGACAAGCGTCTGGCGCGGTGTGTGTCTGCGTTTCCGGCGGTGGGTCTGCTAATAGGTGTGTGCGCCGCTACAGCGGACATGGTCGCGAGGTATCTGTTCTCGTCTCTGGGAGCGTTGGGTGCTTCGTTTCTCGGAGCGTTCACAGCACTCAGCGTCTGCTGCGTGCTCACTGGAGCGCTCCACATAGACGGGCTTGCGGACACACTTGACGGACTTCTGGGTGGCAGAGACCTGCATCACACGCTCGAGATCATGAAAGACCCAAGGGTGGGCGCTGCCGGGGTGATCGGTATAGTGCTGGACATCGGCGCAAGGCTGCTGCTCTTGGGTTTTCTTCCAGAAACGCATAGGTTTGCCGTAATAATGATTGCGCCGGTTGTAGGCAGGTTGTGTCAGGTTTTTGGTGTAGTGTGCTGGCCATATGCGCGAAAATCAGGAGCGGGTAAGCCTTTTGCACAATATGCCGGGTATCGTGAGCTTGGCTGGGCGGCTGGCATCAGCCTGTGCATTACACTCGTTACGTTCAGACTTGCGCACGCGCCACCGCTGTTGTTGCTTGGTGCTATGTCTGGCTGCCTAGTTGCGGCAGCGCTGTTCGCCTCGGCCGTAGCACGGCGGCTTGCCGGGCTAACAGGTGATGTGTACGGCGCGATGAACGAGATAGCAGAGATAAGTTTCATCGCGCTATTCGCGGTGCTATTATGAGCCACGGAGGCAGGGTATACGAAGCGGCAAGGGAACTCGGCATCGGTGTCGACGAGGTCTTGGACTTTTCGGCGAACATGAATCCATACGGGCCGCCTGAGAGCGTGATGAACGCGGTGAGGTCTGCTATTGGCCAGATAATTCATTATCCAGATCCCGAAAGCCATGATCTCGTGTACGCGCTGGCGTGCCAGCACGGGGTAAGCCCTGAGTGCATAGTCGTCACAAATGGCGCAGAAGAGGCGCTCTGGTTGTTGCCGCAAGTGCTGTGCGCACAAAAAGGGATCATATGCTCTCCTTCCTTTAGCGGCTACAGCAGCTCAATGTACGCATGGCACAAACCTTCGGTGTTCGTACCGTCCAATTTCAGATGGCATCCCAAGCGTTTCGAAAGCGCGCTTTACGAAGCGGCAGAACAGGTCTCAGAAGGCGATGTGCTGTTTGTGTGTAATCCGAACAACCCCACAGCCGAACTCGCGCCAAGACAGGTCATTGCGGATATTCTGCGCGAAGTCCGCGTTCGTGGCGGGACGCTAGTGTTGGACGAATCGTTCATGCAGTTCGTGCGTTGCGAGCACGCGTATAGCTTTGCGACGTCTGCTGCGACAGGCAGCGCTCTTGTGGTGGTGCGTTCACTTACTAAGTTCTACTCAATTCCAGGGCTGCGCGTTGGGTATGTGCTAATGCCGCGAGAACTCGCGGCCAGGATGCGCTGCATGTTGCCGCACTGGAACGTCAACAGGTTGGCACAGGTGGCGGCGCTTGCGGCTGTTCAAGATGAACGATACAGATACGACAGTGTCATTCGTTTGTCGCAAGCCAAAGATGAGCTCTGCACACGACTGCGTGAGCTGCGTGTCTTCAGAGTGCACGAATCCAGCGCAAATTTCTTATTGCTCGAGATACTGGATCGCTCGCTCGATTCTCGCAGGCTTTGCACACTTGCAAGGCGAAACAGAGTATTGCTTAGAGACTGTGCGGACTTTCCCGCGCTTTCTCGAAGATACATCAGGGTTGCCGTAAGAAAGCCTGCGCACAATGCGCAGCTGATTCGGGTTCTAGAACACATCATACGAGGCGAGTGATCACATTGCAGAACACAGCATCTGTCAGGGTCATGCTCGTTAGGCATGGCATGACTCTTTGGAACAAGCACAGCAGATACCAGGGTCATACCGATGTGCCGTTGTCAATAGAAGGGCTCGAGCAGGCGAAAAGAGCCGCTGCGAGACTCGAGGCCGAGAGAATAACCAGGATATACTCAAGCGATCTGTCGAGAGCGCATCTTACGGCGCAAGTAATTGCGTGCCGTCATGGCCTGCCTGTCATACGTGACCCCAGACTTCGTGAGATAGGCTTTGGCAAGTGGGAAGGGCTTACATACGCAGAAATAAGCCAGAGATGGCCTGAACTTCAAAAACGCTGGTTTTCGGATCCAGTGTCTCACACCCCGCCTGAAGCAGAAAGCACCGAGGATCTTCGTAAGCGGCTCGAACAGGCGTTATCTGACATATACAAGGACCTTGTGCGCTGCACCGAGTTGACTCCGGGCATAGCACCGCTTGGAGTCATAGTCGCGCACGGAGGAGTCATACGCGCGCTCATATCACTTTCGCTTACCGGCTCGATGAGATCGCTATGGTCATGCGCAGTAAGTCAGGCTTCGGTTACCGAAGGTGAACTCTACCCCGGCCGGCTCAAGATCACGTGCAGAAACGATGTGTCGCACCTAGCATGAGACGCCTGCTTCTTCGAAAGTGGCCATTTCGTTGAGTATCTTCATGGCGGCATCAGCAATGCTCATTGCGAGTACTGCACCTGTTCCTTCTCCGAGCCTCATGTCTAGCGACATTAGTGGCTCGACACCCAAGAACTCAAGAGATACACGGTGTCCGGGCTCGCATGATAGGTGCGAGCCTATCATGTATTGCACGGAAGAAGGCGCTATCATGGAGGCGAGGCATGCGGCCACGGTGCTTATGAAGCCGTCCACTACCACGGGCACACGCCTCTTGGCGCAGCCCAGTATGCAGCCTGCAATTGCACCGATCTCAAGTCCGCCGACTTTGACCAGGATATCCAAAGGATCAGAGGCTGACGGCGAATTCACCTCAAGTGCTTGTTCTATTGCTGCTACCTTTCGTGCAAGCGCCGAATCATCAATGCCGGTCCCCCTGCCGGTGACCTCTTCAACCGGTCGGCCGGTGATCGCGCACAGTATGGCTGTGCTGGCCGTGGTGTTCCCGATGCCCATTTCTCCGGTGGCTACCATGGAGGCGCCCTGATCGATCTGGTATGCAGCAAGCGTTGCACCGGTAAGGATGCACGAGTGCGCCTGTTCTATTGTCATCGCAGCGCCCTTTGTGATGTTCTGTGTGCCGCGACAGATCTTTGCGTTTACATAACCATCATGCGGAATCTCGGAGCACACGCCTACATCGGCGACGATGACTTCTGCTCCTACATGCCTCGCCAGCACGTTAATAGCAGCCCCTCCTCGGGCGAAGTTTGCAACCATCTGCGCTGTGACTTGCTGTGGATACGCGCTTACGCCTTCTAGCGCCACTCCGTGGTCTGCCGCCATAACGAGCACTACTTTTCTGCCGGGTCTAGGTGTTGGCGTGCGAGTGATGCCTGCGAGTTTTTCGGCGAGCAACTCCAGTTTGCCGAGGCTTCCTTGTGGTTTGGTGAGCGAGTCAAGCCGTGCTCGCGCTGCCTGCATGGCGTGCGCATCAAGCGGCTCAATATGGCTTAGTTCACGTATGAGATCTCGGTCGGTCAATACGGCCACCTGCCTTTGGGTCATGCACATATTATAAGGGAAGTACTAGCGCTGAAGCCAGCCTTGGCAGGAACCCGGAGATTTTCGGCTAATTTACAGATACGAACCATACCGTCATCTGGTGAGGTGGAGAGTGTGAAAGCAGGTGTTATGGGGCCCAAAGAACTTGTGGAGATCTGCTGCAAGATCGGCCGAGAGTACCCAGATATCGAGTTTCGGCCCATCGTGTACAGCGCAGAAACGGAGGCGCTGCGTTTGTTTGAGCAGCACAGAGAGCACCTTGATCTGTGGCTGTTTATGGGAATATGGCCGTACTACAAGGTGCGAGAACACTATGCCCCAGAAGACCTAAGAGTACATATGCTCGCTATCTCGCCCCAGACCTGCGCGAGCGTGTACCAGGGGCTTGCACAGGTGCTCGCGGCAGGTCACGACCCGCGTTGCATAAGCATCGACACTCTGCCGGTAACTGAGATAGAGCAAGCATACCTGGAGATAGGACTGAGCTGCGAAGAGACCCGGGTAAAGGAACTTCATTCGGCCGTACCGCTTGAACAGGTTACAGATTTCCATCTGTCTTTGTGGCAAAGTGGTGACACTTGCTGTGCGCTTACATATCTGAAGGGCGTGTACGAGAACCTGAAACGCGCGGGCGTTACGGTCTTCCGTGGGGTGCCGAGTCAAGCAGCCATCCGCGAGTCGATTGCCAGGTTGGCGCTCGAACGTGAGGCCATAAGAGCTGCCCGATCGCAGATAGTGGTCGGTATGATGCGGACTGAGCAGAGTCTACTAGAGCCTAGGAAAAAGCAAAGACTGTACGAACTCTTGCTCGGATTTGCAGAGCGCACAGGTGCGTCAGTTGTGCCGTCCGAAGCCGGAGAGTACCTTTTGTTTCTTACCCAAGGGGCGCTTGCTGAAGCGACGTCCGAATACAGCCGGTTACCGCTTCTAAACCAAATACACAACGAGATAGGCATCGCCGTCTGCTGTGGATTTGGGATTGCGCCAACTGCTCATCTGTCGCAGTACCAGGCGAGGACTGCACTTGACATGTGCCGCCAGCAGGGCGGAAACTGTGCTTTTGTGCTGAATTACGATGGAAGCGTGGTGGGCCCTGTAGGCCGCGCTCCGGTGGCCGAATACAGTCGTCGTAGTATGAACCCCCGGATCATGCAGATAGCCGAGAAGTCGGGGCTCAGCGTTGCCACGGTCACCAAGATAGCGGGCATCATCAAGAAGATGGGCACGCACAGGCTTACTGCGCACGATGTGGCGAGAGAACTGGGAATAGCGCAGCGCAACGGCAGAAGAATTCTGGCGCTTCTCGAGAAAGCGGGGGTGGCTGTTGTTGAAGGGCTTGAGCAACCTGTTGCAAGAGGCCGCCCAAGGAAGGTGTACGCAGTAAGGCTTTGACGGGTTAGCAAGCGAGCGTTCAGCCGATACTATCTGTGTGACATCCCGAATGGATCATACGAGATACACTGACACCGAAAAAAGACGCCTCTACTCCGCGCTCTTCTGGACAGGGCTTGCCATCATTCCTGCAGGCAAGGTCCTGTGCATGAGCCAGATAGGCGCGATGATCGGCGCGCCTCTTCTTGCTGCTGGCCCGGTGCTGTGTGTGGCCGCAGCAGGCGGCATGGTCTGCACACGCCTGGCGAAGAGGAACCTGATTTCATGTCAGCAATGCGGCGCCGAGCAGATGGTTGAGCGTGGCGTCAGCTCGTTTGCGTGTGCGCGCTGTGGCGTGAGACAGGCCAACATTCCAAGAGGTAATTCCGGCACATAATTTGCTCTCTGCATCCCCTCGTACAACGCATCTGCTATACTCTAAAGCGTAGCATTCTGGCTTTTGCGCAAGAAGTCTGTCCGTCGGAGGGATGTGTCTTGAGGTCGAGCGTCAAGAAATGGATACGCGAGCACAACGACGAGGCGCTTCAATTGCTTCGGCAGATGGTGAACACAGATAGCGGCACACACGACCCAGATGGTGTGAATAAGGTTGCGCGCATGTGTGAACAGCAATTGTCTGCACTCGGTTTTAGCATACGCAGACACAGCGCTGCGCCTTACGGCGACCATCTTGAAGCTACTCTCGAGTCAGACGGCGCAAAGCGGTTGCTGCTTGTGGGGCACATGGACACTGTGTTCGAAAGGGGCACGGCTCGTGCTCGTCCGTTCAGCGTTGACGGTGACAGGATAGCGGGTCCTGGTGTGCACGATATGAAGTCAGGTCTGGTTTCGGCCGTGTACGCCCTCAAGGCGTTGATGCAGGCAGGCTTCCGAGATTTCGGTCGCATAACGCTCTTGTTAAATAGCGATGAAGAAGTCGGTTCGCCCACGTCAAGGCTTCTTATAGAGGCGCTTGCACGATCAAGCGACATAGGCTTTGTTCTGGAATGCGCCTATCCCGACGGCTCGATAGTCACGGCACGCAAGGGAGTTGGAATGTACAAACTCGTAACACGAGGTGTGTCGGCTCACGCGGGTGCCGAGCCCGAAAAAGGGGTAAACGCTATTGTGCTGATGGCTGAGAAAATCCTCGATGCGGCGAAGATTTCGGACGCAGGAAGCGGCACCACGGTTAACGTGGGGGTCATAAGAGGCGGTACGCGGCGCAACGTGGTCCCAGACTTTGCCGAAGCCGAAATTGATGTGAGGGTGGCTACCACCGAAGAAGCGCAGAGGGTGCATCGCTGCCTAGGCGCACTTTCTTCGGGGCGACTGGAGCGCTCATCGGTTGAACTCACCGGAGGGCTCAACAGACCGCCGATGGAACGCACGCCCGAAATAGAGCGGCTATACCGACTTGTAAGAGAAGAGGCGCACGATATTGGGCTGAACATATCTGAAAGGAGTACCGGCGGTGCTTCAGACGGCAATTTTGTGGCGCACACCGGCATCCCGGTATTAGACGGAATGGGACCTCAGGGTGGCTTTGCGCACAGCCTGGACGAGTACATGCAGCTGAGTACGTTTCCTCTCTGGGTCATGTTATTGGCACAGTCGATACTGGCCGTGTGTGAGAGTAGATAACACCACATGCACGAGGGTTTTGCGTTCTTCCAGGAACAAGCGCGTAACACTCTCGTCTTAACCAATGTAGCACGAATCGGGGAGGTCAGTTTAGTGAGGAAGAACACAGCAGTTGTTCTTGCGGTGTTGCTGTGCGTGGCCATGCTTGCAGGTTGCACGCAGTCCAAACTGCAAGATGAGATTAAGCAGAAGGATGAGAAGATTGCTCAGCTGCAGGCTGAGGTAAATCAGCTGAAAGAAGAGATTGCGAGACTCAAGGCTCCTTCTGGGTCGACGCAGCCGCTTCTGACTAACCTGGTAACGCTCTACTTCATCAAGAGCATGCCGACCGAGTTCTATCTGCATCGCGAAGACAGGTTGTTGCATGAGGCAACCGGTACAGATCTGCTTCGCATGCTGCTTGAAGAACTGATAATCGGGCCGCGGTTCCCGGATCTCGAACCCGTGCTTCCGTCCAACGTAACAGTGTTGTCCGTGCAGCTCAAAGATGGGCTCGCCACGGTCGACCTCAGCAGAGAGGCAAGACAGCTTAACGTGGGCGCCAGAGGAGAAGCGCTTGCCGTAAGCGCCATAGCGAACACGCTGACAGAAGTTGACGGCGTGACCAGCGTTCAGATACTCATCGAGGGCGAAATCGTAGAAACGCTTGCAGGCCATGTGGACATCTCCAAGCCGGTAAGAAGAGACGAGACTGTGGTTATTGAACTAAAATAGGCCTGACTGCTCTGGCAGCTGCTTTGCACAAGCAGCTGCTTTCTTCATTTGAGAGAGCGAGCAGACTCCTTGGTTAGATGCTTTCTGCTTCTTGTCCGAAGGTGTATGATTAGCTCAGAAGGACAATAGGCCACGCATCATATAGGTTGATAAATAACACAGCAGGTCAACCCGCTTGGGCTGCACAACTCTACCGCGCAAGATCTCCATTCGCAAACAGAGCGTCCGAACTGTGTCCCAAAACACCTCACCGGAACGAAGTGTCGAGATATCTGCCGTTACCGCACAGCACGGCCGGAGGAGGGGTTCTTGATGGAGCGTGTGGCGATTGTGACTGACAGTGTCGCAGATGTCCCACCAGATATCTGTCGCGAGATGCACATCTCGGTAGTGCCTCTTTATGTTCAGTTCGGTCTTGAAACCTTCCGCGATAGAGTTGACCTGAGCGATGAAGAGTTCTACTCACGGCTCAAGCATAGCAACGAACTGCCGAAGACATCTCAGCCGCATCCTGCAGACTTTGTGCAAGTATACCGTTTGCTTACCAGCAGGCGCAGCCAGGTTGTGAGTATCCATCCTATCGCGCAGTTTAGCGGCACGTATAACACCGCGCTGCTCGCACGCAGCATGATGCATACGCCTGAGCATATTAGCGTGATTGATTCGCGCTCAGGCTCTGCGGGCCAACTGCTTGTAGTGTTGGAAGCGGCGCGCGCAGCGCTCAAAGGACTCAAGCGTGAGCAGATCACAGAACTCGTATCCGAAATGCGGAGCAAAGTGCGCGTCTACGTAGGGCTCGAGACGCTGTCTTACCTTGCACGCAACGGACGGATTGGCAAAGCGCACGTGTTGATGGCTTCTATGCTTAACGTCAAACCCATGATATCCGTGATAGACGGTGAGATCGGGCCTGTAGGAAGAGCAAGAGGGTCTTCTGCGATGCTCGCTAGGCTAGTCGAAATGTGTGCGGATCTGGTCAAGTCGACGCGGGCCAGAGTGGCGATAACGCATGCCGGAGCACAACAGCAGGCGATTAGGCTATGCTCGCAGATTGAATCCAAACTCGGGTTGAGAGACACTGTGATTTCATCCATGTGTCCGGCTGTGGTATCGAACGCAGGCCCTGGTGCCATCGCGGTTGCCGTATACGAGCCCGAACTGAGCTGAACAGCATAGCATCACAGGCGCCCCGGCGGGTGCCGGGGCGCTGCACTCGTACATATTGAAAGCATGGCTTCTCTGGTTAGTGCCTACTCGCCATCCGATGAGTCACAGATGCTATGTGAACCAAGTTTTTGCTTGTAATAGCCGTGCGAAGTGTAAAGTGCACCTACCGGATTATGCGCGAGCACCCTGTCTTTTGCGACCAGCACAGTTGTGGGTGCTTTAGAATGCATGAGGAAAAGCGAATCATGTCCGACGCAAAGACCGACTACGACGTTGAACTCGGTGCCAGCCTGTTGCAGCACGAACGCCTGACCAACAGGATTACACATGATCTCGTCCGTTCCCGGTCGTACTTTTTCTTCGTTTTTTATCCCCATCTCTTCTTTGCGGATACCGCCGCATGAACATACCGCGGAGTATACTTCAAAACCGTTTTGGCGCAAGATCCCATCTAGCAGACGTGCCTCGTGGTGCAACCCTCCACAGAACGCTATGCCGATTTTCGTGAACCCACACTTGCGGGCAAACTCCATTGTTTCTTCGACACGAGACCATTTGCAGTATCCTTCTGCCTCTACATGAGCTGCTGCAATCGCCAGTGATTTGTGAGATGGATTGGTGGAAAACGCTTGGCGCGCAATCTGCCCGGGCGTTTCTTGCCATCTGAGCGGACAGAACTCAGGTGTTTCTTGGATGTCTTTGGTGCCGCATACTCTTCGTGCACATAAGGCGCATTTCATTATGCAGTGTCTCCTTTCGTTAGGTCATCCCAAAGGTTCTGAGGCATGGGCAGGGATTCCTCCAAATACGCCTAACTATTGAGCATCACTATTGCATGACTATACTTGGGGGCGTGGACAGTGAAGGTGTATATTTCGTGTGACATGGAAGGCATCAGTGGCGTTGTGAACTGGGAGCAGACTTCGAAGCAGGGCGGTGACGAGTACCAGAGAGCGAGGTTGCTGATGACGCTCGAGGTGAACGCTGCTGTTGAAGGCGCATTTGCTGCAGGCGCGAGCGAAGTACTGGTGAACGACTCGCACGGTGGCATGCGCAACATCCTGATCGAGCATTTTCACCAAGAGGCCAAACTCATATCCGGTTCGCCGAAACTCATGAGCATGATGGAGGGAATTGACTCATCTTACGATGCCGCAATGTTCATTGGGTACCACGCGCGTATGGGTGCGCGCGGCATACTCTCGCACACCTACACAGGCACCATTTCGGAGTACAGGGTAAACGGAAAGTTGATGGGAGAAACAGGCATGAACGCTGCGGTTGCAGGCTGCTTTGGAGTGCCTGTAGTGATGGTGGCGGGCGACTCGGCTGTCACACAAGAAGCCGCGCATCTTCTTGGAGACATAAAGACCGTAGCGGTCAAAGAGACTCTGACGCGTTATGCGGCCAAGTGCTTGCACCCCGAAAAGGCGCGGGAGATGATCAAGCAGACCGCGATAGAAGCGCTCAGACAGCGCGCAAACGTGACACCTCTTGTTGTGTCAAGACCAGTAACTGTATCGGTCAAGTTCGTTGACTCAGGATACGCCGACGGTGCAGAAGTGCTTCCTCACTCGAAGAGGGAAGACGACTTAACCCTATCCTACACGGACGATAGCTACCTAAACTGCCTGCGCGCTGCGAGGGCAATGATGAGTCTTGCCGGCAGGTGAACCAATTGCGTGAATAACACCTCAGGCGCGTTGTGCGCCCAAAGGCAGGTCGGTCAACACGCACGGGTTGAGAGGCTGGCTCGCCCGCGCCTCACAGGGGCGCGTCCGGGAATTTGGTGTTATACTCTGTCTTGTCATGATCCAGGGGTTTCTCTGGTCGATGATGATGCCCATCCTACCTTTGTTTGCGCGGATTCTGGGTGCTACAGAGGTCGAACTTGGGTTCATATCCATCGTGCCTTCGTTAGTGATGATCGTCGGCAGTGTTCCGGGCAGCATCATAGGAGTGCGCTTTGGGAAGAAGGCATTGTTTATGCTCACCGGCGCGCTCGGCATACTGTGCGCCTTTGGTTTTTCTGTTGTAAGCAGAATAGCACTGCTCTATCTCCCACAGGCAGTATTCGGCTTGTCTAATACCTTGTTCTGGCCTGCCCAGAGCGCGTATCTGACTGAACTAGTCCCAGAGCGCATGCGCGCTCAGGTCATAGGCTACACGCTGGCCGTATCAGGTACAGGGATGATGCTCGGCCCGACTGTGGGAGGGCTCATTGCAGACACGCTTGGGTACCGAAGTGTGTTCCTGCTCTATGCTTTGATGGCATCTTGTAGCATCGTGGTAGCCACTCGGCTGCCGAGACTAGAAACAAGCGCCGGAGGTCCGGCACTCGGAGCGCTCGTTTCGGGGATGTCAGGAGTAGGCCGGTTGCTCAAGCGACCGATGCTTGGCATAACCGCAATCAGCATGTTCATGATGTCGATTAACCAAGGTATGACCGACTCGTTCTATCCCGTGTTCTTGCGAGAGATCGGCTACAGCGCCACAGTCGTCGGCACCATCGTGACTACAAGGACGACAGGCATAACGCTGGTGAGACTTACGATGGGGTTGCTTACGCAAAAGATGGGGGCCGCGCCGCTGTTGTTTACGGGTATCGGCGTGTGCGCGCTAATGCAGGGTCTGGCTCCTTTGTATCCTGCGCCGGGGTTTGTGTACGTATCAAGCTTCCTGATGGGAGTTGGGTTTGGCGTTGCGCCTGTACTAGCAACCACGATTATTGCGGAGAACACTGACTCCAAAGAGCGGGCCACAGGGCTGGCGCTCGACATGACGTGTAGCAGTTCCGGCAGGGTTGCCGGAGGCATGGTAATCGGTGCGGTTGCGCAAGCCACCGCGCTTGGGCCAGCTCTTGTAGGAGGCAACCTTGCGGTGCTCGGTGGAATTGGCATGCTAGTCTTGCGCTATTCTTCGCTCGTACGTCGCCGCAAGATACACGCGCCAGAGCGGCGACAGGGTGCTTCTGCATAGCATGTGAACGGGGCGGCGTATGAGCCGCCCCGGTGTAGGCTACCAGTTCACGCGCCCGACTTCTGGAAACGCTTGCAAGTGCTGCTCAAGCAGCCGCTTTATGTTGTCGAGCGACGCCTCGTCGCGCGCTTCACATCGAAGAACGAGCCTTGGCTGTGTGTTCGAAGCTCGTATCAGGCCCCAGCCACCGTGCGCCAAAACGCGCGCGCCATCTACGTCGATCACCTCATACTGCTTTTTGAACGCCTCTGTAACCTGGCGAACTACATCAAACTTGCGGCTGTCAGGGCATTTTACTCTAGTCTCAGGAGTCGACACATAAGACGGAATCTCGTCCGACATCGATGAAAGCGACTGACAGGTGTTGGACAGAATCCTGCAAAGCCGCGCTGTGGCGTACAGCGCATCGTCAAAACCATAGTACTCGTCGGCAAAGAACATATGGCCAGACATCTCACCTGTGAACACCGCGCCTGTTTCTTTCATCTTTGCTTTTATAAGAGAGTGGCCTGTCTTGTAGAAGAACGGTCTGCCTCCCAACTGCGTTACTTCGTCGACAAGCGCCTGCGAGCATTTCACCTCAACTATGACCGGAGTATTCGGGTGTTTGGGCAGTATCTCGCGCCAGTACAGCGCCATCAGCACATCTCCCCAGATAATGCGCCCACGGTCGTCCACGACGCCGAGCCTATCTGCGTCGCCGTCATAAGATACTCCGAAGTCAGCCTTCTCTTGTAGCACTGTGTTGGATAGCTCGAGCAGGTTTTCGGCCTTCACCGGATCCGGATGGTGGTTGGGGAAGCGTCCGTCAGACTCGCAGTAAAGCGGCACCACTTCGCAGCCAAGTCTCAAAAGCAACTCGGGTGCGAACAAAGATGCAGTGCCGTTGCCGCAATCCACAACTACTTTGAGATTTCGTGCGCCGAGTTGTACGCGCTCGGAGATGTCTTTCATATACGCCTCTTTGGGGTCGCGGCGTTCTATGGATCCTGCTCCGGTCTTGAACTCGCCAGCATCGGCAATCTCGCGAATGCGCTGGATCTGTTCTCCGTGTATGGTGCCGTAGCCCATAGTGAGTTTGAAACCGTTGTCCTCGGGAGGGTTGTGGCTTCCGGTAACCATGATTCCACCATCTATGCCGTAGAGCACTCGCGCGAAGTAGAACAGTGGAGTCACACTTGTCCCGATGTCTACGACGGATAGCCCTGTGCTGGCCAGGCTAGATACCACGATATCTCTGAAGCCGGGCGAAGATAGCCTGTTATCGTGACCGACTACTGCTTCATCTATGCCATGTTCGAGCAAGTAGGTGCCGTAAGCGCGTGCTATCTTCGCAACCGTGTCCTGCGTAAGATCGGAACCTACTCTGCCTCTGATGTCGTACTCGCGAAAGATATCAGGGTTTACCAAGTGAGGACTACCTCCGTCAGCATATTTGGCAAAGCCGAGCCAAATCTTCTCCTAACAACTCGGATGCTTTCAGCAGCTCGGCACTGTTAGCAGCGTCTGTGGGCTTCGAAGCGAGCGCCCGCAGCACGCGAACGTTTTCGGCTGGCGCCTTGAACTGGCCACTTCTGAGCAAGAAACTCTTTACTGCTTGCTCGGTCTCTTCAAATCCCGAACTTGCCGCGACTATTATGATGCCCGCGGCCTTGGCCTGCATGTGTTTGTCGTGCGTATAGTTGAAGTAGTTGCGGTCTATGAACGTCTTCAAATGGGCGCTCATATTCCAGTAGTACACGGGTGTTGCGAGAATCACCGCGTCGGCAGAGAGGAATTCTGCGCAAAGCGGCAGGAAGTCATCAGAAAACGCGCACTTAGTCGTGTCCTTGCAATTCGAGTGGCCTGCGCACGGCGAGATTTCCAGGTCTCTGAGCGACACAAACTTTGTCTCGGCGCCGTGCTTTCTGCAGCCCAGAAGCGACCGCCGGACAAGGGTGTCTGTATTGCCGTCTGGTCGCGGGCTTGCTGAAACTCCTAGTACTTTCACTACGCCACCTCCGGATTTGCACACGTTCTGTACAAGTTTCACATCGAAAGCACATTTTTCCTGCTGCAGGCCAATACTGGGTAACAACAACGTCCAACTCGTGTGTTCAGGCAAGGGTAATATGCTAGGTGGTAGAACCTACAAATGAACAGTCTGGTGCGACGGTGTGCCGGAGATAATGATTGGAGGGCAGCGTTTTGAGTGATGACAGGTTCCGTTACTACAGTATAGGTCATGCGCATCATAAGTTCATGAACCCCGCTAACCAAACCACTCTGTCTGAACTTGGTTGGGCGTGTGGGCTCGTTCCTCGAAAGCACGCTCCCCAGATAGACTCGCTTCTCAGTCGCATGAACCTGGGTCAGTTCCCGGGCTCTGCAGTTGCACGTGCTGAGCGTCCGGTTATCAGGTCGGTGCTTGACGTAGGTTGTGGCAAAGGTGCGGTGTCGTTTCTGTTCGCAGAGAATTTTTTCGCTAGGTGCACTGGGGTGGATGTCTCTTCAGGCGAGATTCATCAGGCGCAGATGCGAAAACGCGCGAGCGCTCGTCGCAACATGCTCAGTTTTGTGCTGGCTGATGGTAAAGAGTATGTCGAAGAGCAGCGCGAGCAGGGTAGGTCGTACGATGTACTCATGTGCCTTGGTGCCACTTTCATCTTCGGTGACACTGAGAACACACTAGATGCGCTGCTGCCTTGCCTTGCGCCTGGCGGCGCACTGGCCGTGGGCGAAGTCACGCTAAACCAGGTGCCCGGAGCCGAGCAGTATGCTGAGCAGGCGCGAGAACATGGCCTGCTCGCAAGGCGAGACGAAGAAGTGATTGAGATGGCCGATCGCAGAGCCCTTGATATCACATACGTTATAGAGAGTTCACGTCATGATTGGGATAGGTATGAGTCTTTGCAGTGGACGGCGCTGTACGAGTATGCTCGGAGCAATCCCCGAATGTGTGAAGCGCTCGAGTTCTTCTCTCGAAAAGGTAAAGAAAAGCGCGAGTACTTCGCCCGAGAACGCAAGTATCTGGGCTGGAAGATATTTGTTCTAAGGCCAAAGCAGTTCTAGGCGCGCAGCCGAGAAAGCACCTCGTTCGTGTCTGTGGTAGCCAGCGTGCACCGATCGCCTTCGCATATGTGAAACTCAGGCGGGCTGGCCTTAGTAGGTAGTCCTATGGTGTGGGGCACAAGCAACTCAAGTTCGGCATGGTTAGCTGGCGTGCGTATAGCAAACAGCGCTTCGGGTTCATACACAGAAGACAGCAGCCTGGTGATGTCCTTCGCTTCGTCAGCACTTGCAACCACCACGATATCCTTGGTTCGGATATGCGTTGAAATGACAGCCTGCAGCAGCTGCGTGTAGGCCGATGGCTGCTGTTTTACCTGGCCGCCCATCGCCTCAAGCAGCGACATGGCGGTCCCGGTGTACCGGGGTTCTGCGAGTAATCTTGAGAGTCGCAGCAGGTTTTGAGCCGAGACCGAGTTGCCCGAGGGCAGAGCGCCGTCGTACGCTTGTTTTGGCCTGGCTATGAGATGTTCTGAATCATCTGCGTAGAAGAAATAACCTGAGTGTTCTGAATCCCAGAACAACGCGTCTTGCTCTTGCTGCAGCCTTACCGCTTCGGCCAGCCAGGCAGGGTCCTGGGTTGCCTGATACAACTCAATCATAGCCCACACCAGGTAGGCGTAGTCGTCGAGGTATGCAGGGTAAGCTGCTTCACCTGCTCTATGGCGTGCCAGAAGCCGTTGTCTATCGTCTGAAAGGTGTGACCTGATGAAGCGTATACAGCGCGTAGCGGCTGTTTCGTACTCATCGTTTCCGGTGACCCGGTACGCGCGGGCGAGCGCGCATATCGTGAGAGCGTTCCAAGAGGTGAGGATCTTATCATCGAGGTGCGGGCGTATGCGGCTGCTTCGGTGACGAAACAGCGCTTCTCGCACCTCTTCTAGTACCTGTTGCTCAGATGAACTGGGTTCGGGAATGCCTATCCTGTTAGGTATATTCTTACCCTCAAAGTTGCCTTCTTCGGATATGTCGTAAAAGTGGCAAAACAGGTCTGCTTTGTCTGCGTCAACGACTTCACTGATTTCTTCGCGCGTCCACACATAAAACTTGCCTTCAACACCCTCTGAGTCGGCGTCTTCTGCCGAGTAGAAGCCGCCCTCAGGTGATGTCATGTCGCGAAGCACGTAACGGAGCACCTTTTCGGCCACGTCGAGAAACTCGTGGTGCGCGGTTGCCTGGAATGCTTCAGTGTAAGCCAGAGCCAGCAGTGCGTTGTCGTAGAGCATTTTCTCGAAATGAGGAACGAGCCAGCGACGGTCAACCGAGTAGCGTGAAAATCCAAAGCCTATATGGTCAAAGATGCCGCCTCTTGACATCGCGCGGAGCGTGCTCTCGAGCATACGCAGCGCGTCCGGTTCATCTGTCCACTTCCAGTACCTGAGCAGGAACAGAAGGTTCGAAGCAGTGGGAAACTTGGGAGCGACTCCGAAGCCGCCGTATTGGGGGTCAAAACTCTTTTGCAGTGAGCGGTACGCAAGGTGTGCTTCATTTTCGCCGAGAGTGGATGAACCCAACGGTGAGACTGCGCTCTCAATCACTTGGGTTAGCTGTTCTGACATAGAAACAAGCTGTTCGCGCTGGTGCTCCCACTTCTCCTGAATAAGGCACAGCAGTTCGATGAGACCGATGTAACCCCGGGTGCTATGCTTTGGGAAATAGGTGCCTGCAACAAACGGCTTGCCATCCCACGTTGCTATGACGGTAAGTGGCCAACCGCCTGAGCCCGTGAGAGCCTGGCAAGAAGCCATGTACACTTGGTCTATGTCTGGTCTCTCTTCGCGGTCTACTTTTACCGATACAAAGTGCTTGTTCAATAGGTCTGCCACTTCTTGGTCTTCGAAGCACTCTCGTTCCATCACGTGACACCAATGACAGGTGCTGTATCCGATGCTCAAGAAGACGGGTTTATTCTCCTGCTTTGCTCGTTCAAACGCTTCATCCCCCCATGGGAACCAGTCCACGGGATTGTGCGCGTGTTGGAGCAGGTAAGGAGACTTCTCTTTGGCGAGACGATTGGCTGCTCTGCCCTGCATCTGCCTACTCCCTCTCTGAAGTTGTTGATTCTAGTATGTCTAAGAATAACCAAAATAGCGAGACGCCCAAACACTAACGACGGATCTGCACATTTCAGAAGGCATGACGTCTTTTGTTAGTATGTAGTGTACGACATTGGCACCACTTCATCCGACGTACCGTGATGCGTAACATTGCCGGTGGACTAGTTGGGTTCAAAATGAGTCCCGTCAATCGTTGCACTCAAACCTCTAGAAATTGGGATGTATCTACCTCAGCGAGCCCGTCTATGAAGAGCGCTCCTAGATATTCATGCTCAATATCGATAACTACTCCACCGGCCCTGTCTATGGCACCCACCTGGGCGGTCGTTCTTCGACTGGCTCCTCGGGCTCTGGAGTATTTGCAGGTTTCTGTCCACAACCTGCAGCAAATACGCCCAAGACGAGCAAACAGATAACATTGCACATCAGAAGGTGAAAAACAGCCTCAGGCCAATCAAGTCCCTCAATTTGGCGGCATCGTCAAACGTATGAACAGAAGAGCGGTGAAGCGGCAGTGCATCAGGAATTAGCTGGATGAGCCTTCAATGAGCACAGTTCATCGTCCAAACCCGCCTCAGACCAAACAGAACCCTGAGGCCTTTCAGTGGCGCCCAGGGTTCTTGTAGTTGCACACATCTATTGAGCGGGAAGGAACCAGACACGCGCATCTCATCCCGTTCTCATGCACGTTCCAAGGGCAGGATCACCCGTGACGGATACCGTCCGCTGTGGTGCACAGTGTTCCGGGCACGACTCGAGTTGCGCTGTAGTCCTTGTGGTTCACCTGTGTTGGGGTTGGGGTCAAACCGCGGGAAGTTACTGCTAGATATGTCTATTCGGATCCTGTGTCCCTTCTTGAACACGTTAGCCGTCGGCGGAAGTTCGATTTTCGCTTTGTATACTCTGCCGGGCTCCAGAAAACTCGGGGATTCGAAACTATCGTGGTATCTGGCACGGATGATATCATCGCACAGATTGAGTGCAGCGCCGGTCGGAAGCGACTTGCCCGGTGGATACACGTCGATTAGTTTTGCTGTGAAGTCGGTATCCGGGCAATCAGAACTCACGAACAACTCGACAGCTATCGGGCCGATCAAAGTAGTATCTCTGTCGAGCGGTTCAGTCTGGAAAACCAGTACGTCGCGCCGATTGGATAGCGGAAGATTATCTTTGCATCCCAGAAATCTTCCTTTGTGCGCACGCTGGTCGAACATACCGCCCGGGGTCATCTTGTCGTTGGGTCCGAAGTTGCCGCCTATGCTGGGAACAGGGTCTTGTGGATCGTAGAGATAACTGGTATGTTCCGCTTCACCCGGTAACGGCAGATTCGTGCTCAACTCTCCGGTGCCTCTCAGATAGAACGGACAGAACTCAACCCCCGGAACAGGCCATTTTGACTCCTCCCGCCAGTGTCCTCCGTGGAAAATGCGTCCTTCGTGGGTGATGTGGCCGTCCCCACTTCCCATAACAAACAGGCGTATCGGCGGGCCATCAAGAATTCCGGTGTGCTCACCCTTTACTACTTGATCGAACCATTTCAGTCTTAGGTCATCGTAATCTATGGCGGCCGCAGCGCCAAAATCAATGTCGCCCGCAATGGTAGCGCCTACCGCGACGACTCCATGGAGCCAGGGCCCGATGATAAGCCTGAGTGGTTGCTTGTTGCGGTTTGCGAGAGTTGCATACGTCTCTGTTTGCGTTAGAGCATGATGGTCGAACCATCCGGCGAGGTAATACAGAGGTATGTCCGGGTAGCTATCAAGGTAAAGCATCGGGCTGTGACCGGGAGTTTTCCACCATTCGTTGAAATCTCCGTTTGTCTGTAGGTCTACCATATACTGCTCGTAACTGGGTACAAGCCGCAGAGGAGATGCACCTTTGCGGATTGGATAGGCACGAAGCCAGTCCTCGGGATGTTCAAGAGCCCGATTCAGCTCGTCAGCAATTGCCGGTTCTGCACGTGCCTCGCGGCTTGATGTGGCCTGCCGTATAAGGTAGAGCACTTGCCTCAGTGCAAGTGCACCTCCGTGTCGTGCGGCGGCTCTGTAGTAGGTACCTATGCCCTGGCTCAAGAACTGGGAATGAAGTGCTTTGGGACCGAGGCAGGCGAGCGATGCCTGAGTACACGTCGAATACGACAGTCCTATGGTGGACACCCTTCCGTCACACCACGGTTGAGATGCTATCCATTCGACTGTGTCAAATCCGTCAGGTGCTTCGTCGCGCGCCTTATACCAGTCGCCGTCCGACGCAAACCGCCCGCGAACATCCTGCAGGACAACGGCATAGCCCGCTCGGGCAAACTTCGCGGCCGTGGATACGAGGCCCCGTTCTCGTTTGTCATAAGGTGTGCGCTCAAGAACAACAGGCCACCTACCAGCGGTTGTCTCGTTTTCTAGTGGTAAGAACACATCTGCGCGGGTTACAATGCCGTCTCTTAGCCGGATCTGCTGGTCTGCTAGTATTGCGAATTTGCGATCATGGGTTGCCATATGTTGAGTACCTCCCGTGCGTTTGTGATATCAGATAAAACACGCGGGAACCAGCCAGAAGACCGGCTCCCGCGCGTATGCGTGGTACACTAACGAGGCCTCGCTTCGTACAAGAACATGTATTCGTCGCTGCGCGGTTCCCACACGATGTTCTCCTTCACACCGTATAGCGACATCACGCCGTACAATGGAATGATAGGCATTTCCTCATGCAGGATCTCCATGAGTTCCCAGTAGACTGCTCGGCGCTCATCTTCGTTCATTGTGGTTCGACCTTTCTTTACTAGATCATCTACTTTAGGCTCGTAGTAGTAAGCCATAGGCTCGTCTTTGGCGAAGCGCAGATAGAGCAACCCATCTGCATCCCATGTCTGGCTTAGCAGGCCGGGAAGGTGCGCATGTCCGCCCAGGCTGTGAGCGCGCCAGCCAGCAAGCTGAGCGGCTCTCTCAAAGGTGGCGATGCTCGCATTTAGACCCACCTGTCTAAGCTGTGCAGCCAAGGCTTCGGCCAGCGACTTGGTAGCTGGGTTGGTATTGATCACGAACTCCGCACCTTCGAATCCAGCCTCCTTGATTAGTTGGCGTGCTTTGGCCGGATCGTATTCGTATGCTTTGAGATACGGATGGAAGCCGAAGTTCTTGGGGTTTAGTATAGTGCTTATCCTAAATGCGGCTCCGAACATCACGTGCTCGATTATGGCCTCGGTGTCAATTGCGTAGGCTATAGCCTGCCGGACTCGCTTGTCCTGCAGCAGAGGATGTCCGTCCGTGACCGAGATCTGTAGCAGCTGCACACGTCCAGCCTCCACAGCGCGTACCTCAAGCCCAGACGCGGCGTCTACGCGTCTGCGTCCAGCAGGGGGAATCTCGAACACGATATCCACGTTTCCGGCCAGGAGTGCGCTTACGCGGCTCTCTTCTTCAGGAATGAAGTGGAAGTGAACCTCATCATAAGCTGGCCTTCCAAGCCAGTGCCCGTCAACTGCTTCCAAGATCACTTTTTGGTCTCGCTGCCATTCTTTAAGTTTGTATGGCCCGCTTCCAACTGGTTTGAGGCTGAACTCCTCGTTACCCACTTCAGTTACGTACTTAGGTGGCACAGGGTATATCATGGTTAGGTTTTGGAGCATTAGAGGCATCGGCATCTCCGTCAGAATATGTACCGTGTGACTGTCGATGATCTTTACCTCTGTGATGCCTCTGAGCCAAGTCGGGAGCACTGACTTCAGTGCCGGATCAAAGATCCTGTCGACGGTGAACTTGACAGACTGTGCGTCTATTGGCTCGCCGTTATGGAAGGTGACGTTCTCGCGAAGTTTGACCTCCCACGTAAGATCGTCAAGCGCCTCCACCGAGGTGGCGAGATGAGGCTTGGGAACCATGTTTTCGTCACGCTTAAGCAGCGGGTCGAACAGGTTCACCACCACATTAGTTGAATAGCGTTCAAGCTGCACGTTGGGGTCCAGATGTGTCGCGTCTGCGGCCTGAGCTACAGTGAGTACGAGTTTTGCATCTGTCGGTTGGGGTTCAGCCGGCTTCTCCGGAGCCGGGGCTGGCGTCGATGCGGGCTGACACCCTGCCAGCGTTAGGCTGACAATCAAGAGAGAAATCAGGAGTAGTATCCTGTTCTTTCTCGTGTGCACGTTTTTTCACCTCACATGAGTATTTGATGGTTAAGGGTTAGACCCTAAACGGAGTGCCTATGCCGCTACCATCGTCACAGCATAGCACGTGGCCTGTCGTATGCGCGCTGTCGGGGCTGCAGAGCCAGAGTGCCCCCATCGCAGCCGCCTCAGGCGGACATGCTCGTCGGAAGAGCAAGTCTCTTAGCTTAGCCTGGTGCCTCTCGTACTCGACTGTGTCTTCCTTAAGCACTTTCATCTTTGGCTCTGTCTCGACGAGTCCAGGAGATATGGCGTTTACAAGGATGTTGTGGTCGGCGAGCTCAAGTGCAAGGCACTTGGTGAAAAGAATAACCCCTGCCTTAGAAGCGCAATAGTGTGATTTGCCACTTCTGCCCTGGGTGCCGGCGCCAGAAGCCATACTGATAATCCTACCGCCGGTGCCCTGGCTAACCATGATACGAGCGGCAGCCCTTGAGCAGAGGAATACTCCGCGAAGATTGACCGCTATGACCCTGTCCCATTGCTCGGTCGGCATGTCGACTACTGCTGTCGTTGGGTAGATGCCTGCATCGTTCACCAGTATGTCCAGCTGCCCGAACTTTTTCAGAGTGGACTGCATCAAGTTCTCGACGTCGGCTTCATTGCTGACGTCTGTCATTACCGTGATTGAATCAGTCTTGCTGGGGTCAAATCTCTGCTGAGATTCGGCCATCCCTGACTCATCAATGTCGGCAAGCACCACTTTTGCTCCAGCTGCAGATAGGTGTTCTGCAATAACCCGGCCGATTCCCCACGCAGCGCCCGTGACCACGGCCACCTTACCGTTGAGGAACTTAGTTGTTGCCAGCACGCTATGCATACGATCTTGCACCTCCTTGGCTATTTGGAGAACTGTCTGATACGGTCATTTAGACTCGGTGCGGTGACCTTAGACCGGGGTCTTTCTGAACTCTTTGGCAAACCCGGCGATGTAGTCGGAAACCACTTCGAGAATCTCTTCGCCCATTTCTGCGCTTGAGTCCCGGAGCTCACCCCAACTGCCTGCGGGAAGCCACTGGTCAAGAGCCCACGGATAGAACAGGCTGCCCTTTTGGTAGACAAGCTTGCTTGCAGGGTGTACGGTAAGGCCCTCGCCGATTTGCTTCGTAAACACGTCAACTTGTTGTGCACGATCAAGATGCACGGATTGAGGCTTAAGCGCAAGCATTATGGACGCTTCTCGCATGTCTGAGTGGCCGAACTTGTACTCTTTGGCGCGTGACCATATCTCGCCGAGCACTCCCAAGCAGTGCACCAGTGCAACTGTCCTTTGGCCTCGGTTCTGAAGAAAGACATTGCTCAGAGTCTCTTGCAGCACACGATTGTTGCCACCGTGCCCGTTCACGAAAAGCAGTCGCTTTGCTCCTGCTCTGAACAGGCAGTCGCACACTTCGCGAATCACAATAGCGTAGGTCTCAGAGGTAAAAGTGATTGTACCGGGAAACACCGACCAGTGCTGTGACATTCCGAAGGGTATCAATGGTGCCACCGGAATGTCGGCTTTTTCCCCTGCGCGTTTGGCGATTTCCAGTGCAGTATCCGCATCGGTGCTGAGCGGAAGGTGATGGCCGTGAGCTTCAAATGAGCCGCACGGTACAAGCACCAGACCTGCTTTATCGATTGCTGTCTTCGCCTCAGGGAATGTCATGTCTGCCATTAACATAGTTGCTGTCTACTCCTTTCCAGATGAAACAGATAGACGTGGATCGACTGCCGAATAGAGCACATCAACAGCTAGGTTCGCGATAACATAAGCAAGTGCAACCAAGAACACCGTTGCTAGCACGACCGGGTAGTCTCGAGCCAGGATTGACTGAATCGCAAGCCGGCCCATGCCCGGCCATGAGAACACCGTTTCAACTACAACCGCACCTCCCAGCAGGTGTCCTGCCTCAAGGCCGACGAAAGTGAGCGGTGAAATGAGAGCGTTTCTTAGTGCGTAACGGTAGACCACTATTCGTTCCGAAAACCCAAACGATCTTGCGGTACGCACGTAGTCTTGGCTCAGCACCTCAAGCATGCTTGAACGAGTGAGTCTTGCGAAACGAGCCATAGCGCCCATAGACAACGCCAGCGCGGGGAGTACAAGGTGTTCAATGCCCCCACGGCCGTGTGTCGGTAAGAGATTCAGCTTGACTGAGAACACGAGCATCGCCATTATACCCAGCCAGAAATGGGGTGTTGCCTGCCCCACGAGAGCGAACACCATGGTGACATTATCGAGCCATGTGTTGTGTCGCGTGGCAGCTGCCACACCCAAGAACACTCCAGAAGCAATTCCTATAACCAGCGCTGTTAGCCCGAGTTCAAGTGTGGCCGGTAACCTCTCGATGACAAGCCCCATAGCGGGCAGGCGGTAGCGGAAAGATATTCCGAAGTCACCTACAACCGAGCGGGATATGAACCGGACATACCTCACAAAAAGCGGGCCGTCAAGCCCGAATGCCTCTCGCATTCGCGCCATATCCTCAGCACCCATGTCCCCCGGAACCATCATGGCCATCGGGTCACCAGTTAGTTGCACCAAGACAAACACCATGGTGAGTACTCCGAACAGCACGACAAGCGACTGTACAGCTCTTCGCAGTAAATACGACTTCATCGTCACACCCCCCGGAGGCGTGGATCCAGCACATCGCGCAGCCAGTCACCCACGAGGTTAATAGAGAGCACCGTGACTAATATGGCGAGACCTGGGAAAGTTGCCGACCACCAAGCATCGGACAAGAACGCCCGCCCGTCAGCCAGCATACCGCCCCATGATACGTTTGGAGGTTCGAGTCCAAGTCCGATGAAACTCAGAGCTGCTTCTGCCAGGATGGTTCTTGCCACCATAAGAGTGGATATGACGATGACTGATGCCATTGCATTTGGTAGGATATGCCGCAGCATTATGCGTAGATGGCTGCATCCCATTGCATTACTTGCTTCGACAAACTCCCGTCTCTTAAGGGACATTGTCTCAGCTCTTAAAGAGCGTGCGTAAGGCACCCATCCGGTGAGTCCGAGTACGATTATGATGTTGCGCAGGCTGTGTCCAAATATGCCCAGCACAGTCACCGTGAGGAGGATGAACGGCACCGCCAACTGCGTGTCTATGATGGCTACTGCAACGCTGTCGGTTATGCCGCCAACATAACCGGCGACAAGACCTATTGCCACCCCCAGGATTCCTGCGAGTGCTACGGCCGAGATCCCAACCATAAGAGACGTGCGAGCGCCGTAGAACAGGCGTGCCAGCATGTCACGGCCTAGATGGTCAGTCCCAAGCAAGTGGCGTTGGCCAGTTGGAGAGACCCATCCAGGTTGCTTTAACGATGAACGGAGTATCTGGTAATCTGGGTCTGCAAGCGGTAGGTACGGAGCAAATATGCCGACGAGGGTAATCAGAACGAGCAGTACTAGTCCAATGAAAGAGCCCGGATTTCTCCGCCAAAGCCTTGCAAAAAAGCGCCGTAGGCGCTTGCTTTGGGATTGTTTGCTTGCTTCGGTCGGTGCACTGTGGTTCATCTTCTGATATCACACCCATAGCGACTTTAGTCGCATACGCGAGACCGAATACAAAGCGCAATACTTCTTTGAATCAGCTGTATTGAGTGCAAGTAAACTAGATAACAGTGTATGCAAGTATATAATTTCTACGGAGAACACAACTTGCCTTCTGCAATACTGTATGAGTTGTGGGGCAGCAACCTGCAGGCGGTTATGGCAATATGCACGAAGTTACAGATGTTCGCGTAGATATTGCACTGTGCCTGTGCGGATAATCATGCAACCATATTGTGCAACCCCAAATCGTTTCTTCGGTGTTGCATAATACAAAGTCGTACTGCACGAGAGACGCTAGACTAAATACAGCACCGATTCCCACATGCGCCGCAGAGGTGTAGAATGTGTGTAGCCGGAAGGGGGCTGCTGTATGCGCATAGCTGTGTATGGGGATGTAGCCGTCGTATCTGCTGATGAGGTAGTGATAGGCAGTGTTCGGGATGCACTTGATCTAATGCTCACTGTACAGTATGACCACTCGTGTACCGCAGTTGTGGTGGACAAGAGGAATCTTGATGAGCGCTTCTTTGACCTTAAGACAGGACTTGCCGGTGAGATCACGCAAAAGTTTGCAAACTACGGTGTACGCCTGGGCATCGTGGGCGATTTCGACGGCTACAGCAGCCAGAGTCTTAAAGCTTTCATCCGCGAATCCAATAGGCATAACCTGGTAGTGTTCAAGAGCACCGAACACGAAGCTCTTGAGGCGCTATCTTCGGGTCCGGGTATCACTTAGACGAACACCACACGAGATACGAAGAAGCCACGCGACGCTCTTGCGCGCGGCTTCTTGCGAGATGCGGCATTTGCTCAAGTGCGCTGGAGGCCGGCAGTCTTTGCCTGGCGTCTTGCTAAGCCCACAAACAACAGCGAGAACACAAGCGTCTGAACCACGATTTCCGGAATACCTATGACAAGTGATTCGATGAATTCGCCGACAGTTGCCACCTCTGCCGAGATGAATCCGTCTGCGAACAGCGGAGAACCCAGCACTTGCAGTCCAAGAAGCAAGCCGAACATTAGGAGCCATGCCCGCTTAGTCTGAATGAGCACTTTGAAGAAGGGGTAGAGCAAGAGCGACAGCAGTGCACCACGCCCGATCTGCCCGAAGAATACCACGAGCACCATGCTGATGCTCTCAAGCGGTCTGTACAGCTGAAACACTTCCATGGTGGCGAGCGCCTCTTCGTACCCGGATATCTGGTAGAACAGACTACCGACCACCCAGTATACCGACACATGCACCAAAGTAAACGTCCGGACGTATGCTGCTGTGTTCTTAAACATGTGCTTCACTCCTTGATGTGTTTCTACCTTCCCACTTGAGAAACAGCCAGCAGAACAGGCTAACTTGCACCGCGCCCATGGCAAGAATCATCACATGTTCTCTCAGGGTGGTTATGGTGTAGATCATACCTTCAATTGAGCCCGGGAAAGGCTCGAGACTACCCACTAGTGCAAGTCCCCACAGCGCTCCAAAAAGCAGCCAGAAGCCCTGCTTCTGCTGAACCAATGCTCCGTAGAACGGATAGAGCACGAGCGCCATTAGGGCAGCTCGGATGGCCTGCGCGATAAGTGTGGACAAGCCTAACTGACGAAACGGCATGAAGAAGTCTAGCGCGATGCGCGCTGACTCTGGCAGCCGCGCCTGAAGTGGCAAGAACACGCCTGAGAGCGCGAAGTACGTTAGCAAGTGCACTAGAATAAACCGCAAGCCGAAGCCCAACCAACGGATGTGGCTACTCGTTCGTGTCAACATTATCTTCTCCTTTCGATGTTGTCCAAAGGTAGAACGCAGCACCTGCGTCCATGAGCATCTGTTTCAGCATTTCGTCGGAGCATGCAGAGAGCGCGCCCGAATTCACAAGAGTTGCGAGACCGTGAGTGAAGACCCAAGTGTATTGCATCAGTTCCTGCTGGCTGTCAGCATGCAGCTCGCCAAGTGACGTCACTTCCTCGCTGTGCTCACCGAACTCGGATAGAAACGACTCTCTCATTCGAGGCATGTCCTCAGGACGAATGTACTCGGGTCGTTCGAGGTACAAGAACCGAAACAGGTTTTTCTCGTCCCGGGCAAACACTATGTAGCCCACCGCAAGGTCGAGCAGCGTATGGCCGGTATATTTGCGCTTCTGATACTGTTTTTGGAGCTCACGCGCCCTTACACGAATTTGCTCCTCGATACTATCTAGAGACCTAAAATGTGAGTAGATCGGCATGGTGGACGAGCCGAGTTTTCGAGCGATTGACCGCGCAGACACTCTCGACCATCCTTCTTCGCGCACTAACTCAAACGCTGCGTCAACCACTTGAGATGATGAGTACACACTTCGTTGAGGCAAAAGAACCACCACCTTAATAACAAGTGTTATAGTCAACAACAAGTGTTATAGTACATAACATGTGTTATGCTGTCAAGCAAAAAATGCGGCCCCTGAAAGAAGGAGCCACACATAGCAGTTGTCTAGTAGACTCTGTCCGTTGCGGTGCGGCACATTGCGCATGCTACTAGGAATAGCCGGTACGCATCGAGGTATGTCTCAGACTGCCAGAGCACACACGTGCCTGTGATTCTCTTAACACCCGGAACCAGACAGCACATGTCAGCCATGGCTGAGCTCGCAAGGTTCAGTTTGAATGTGACAGGAATTCTGGGCTTTGAGATCTGAACGGTCGTGGTTAGGGCGACTCTCGCGGCTTCTTCGATTCTTGCGCGGCACACAGAAGGGTGCGGTGACTTGGCCGAGAATTTGCCTCTTCCTTCCTTCGTGGCGACAGTCGTACAGCCTAGAAAAGTGGCCTCTGCTTCTTCGCACGCTACCGTGTCGCCGGAGACAAGCAACAAGGGCACACCGAAGTGCGATGCGAGATAGCCGTTCAAGGCTGTCTCGCCAACCACCACGTCGTTGATCTCCAGTTGCTGTATCACTGAGCCAGGGTTATAGGTGTGACCCAGCACACCACGTGGCTCGCCGATCCTGGAGTGATAGCCGATGAACATCGCGCAGTCGTACCCATCTGCTATGCCCTCCATCATAGACAGCGGCTTTGCTTTGCCGGATACAAGCCACGCCGCAGGATGCAGGTCAAGCGGCTTGATATTGCGCATAGTGTTGTGTGCATCGTTAACCGTGACTTCCGTGGCTCCTGCGTCAACGACTCCGCGCACCAAAGCATTGACCTCTTCTGTAAGCAGAAGCCTCGCCCATTCGTAGTCTCTGCCATCCGGCGCGGTCTGCTCAACGTCCACTATTCCTCCAACGCCTTCCATGTCGCAGCTTACATACACTCGCATGTATCCACCTTCTGACTCAGATGTAATTGACCCATTGGTCGTAAGATTTGCTTCGCCGGCATAGTTGTGTAACCTGCAACAAGAGGCACAGTTGCTCAGATCGCGAATATGTAAAAACAACACGATGAAGGGGCGAGATCTTCAGCGATGATGGATATACGGCTTATGGAGGGCATTGTGACTGCCGTGGAAAGCATCGAAAGCAGGCGCTCTTTCGTCGAGAGTGCTGTTCGTCACTGGGGGCACGATCCGGAGAGCGTGCGTTTTCTGCGCGCCAGCGCGAACGTGCTTTTTGTGTATACGTACAGGGGCAATAGATACTATCTCCGCATAAACCACGCAAATGCCAGACCTCTACGCATGCTGCGAGCCGAAATGCAGGCTCTAAGATGGCTTGGTGCGAGAGGTGTGCGCGTTGCTATGCCTGCAGCGTCCACTGCTGGAGAAGATGTAGTGAGTGTCGATACGCAGTTCGGCCGGCTTATGTGTGTGGTGTTCTGTGAGGCACCCGGCAGCCACCTAAAGTTCGATGCGCTTTGTGACGAACACTTTGTGACGTGGGGTTCAGAACTCGGCCGACTGCACTGCCAGATGCAGAACATGCCGGACGCCACGGCGCTCGGAAGGCCATCATACGTCGAGTTGCTGCAAACTGCATGTGAACACATACATCCCGAAGAGACTCACCTGCTAAGAGAACTAGAAGAGGTGGACACCAAGTTGAGCGCGTTGCCGAAAAGTCGCGCCCGTTTCGGGCTTATACATTTCGATTTCGAACTTGACAATCTACTCTGGGACGGCTGGCGTGTAGCAGTGGTGGACTTTGATGACTGTGCGCGGCTGTGGTATGCGGCAGATGTCATCTACGCACTTCGGGACCTTTTTTTAGGTCGCGAGTTTGCGGCAAGCGAACCTCGCTTCAGGCTATTTCTCGAAGGCTATCGCTCGCACACACAGTTCGATGAGTCTGACACAGCGCTATTGCCTCTCTTTTTCAGGCTGCACAGGTTGTTTGCGATCGGCAGGTTGCGGAATGCACTTCCTATGGCCGAGTCGCCTCGCATGCAATGGGCAGATGCGCTATGCTCCAAACTGAGAGGCTACGTAGAACTCTATTCGGAAGACATCCGAAAAAAGACTATCCGGATAAGATAGATATCAGCTGGGGAGGAGTTTCATCATCACTTTGCGTCTGCGTGGTCCGTCAAACTCGGTCAAGAACACACCCTGCCACGTACCCAGACATAGGCGGTGGTTGACCACAGGAATGCTCACCGAGCTACCGACGAGCATCGCTTTGAGGTGAGCGGCGGAATTACCTTCGGCATGTGCGTAACGCAAACCAGGTGGTTCGATGTTTCTGAGTGCCATCTCTAGGTCACGAGCCACAGAAGGGTCGCAAGATTCGTTTAGCGTAATCCCGCACGTGGTATGAGGCACAAAGAGCACGCATATACCGTCCGAGACCGCTGTGGTAAGAAGTGCTCTTGCTACCTGTTCTGTGATGTCCAAGAACTGCTCTTGGCTACTTGTGTTTATGGCTAGGTATATCATGCTGTTCCCCTCCTGCGGGATAGTTTAGCACACTTGAGCCAACACATCTAAAACGCGTCATCACGAGGCAGCGTTGTGGAGGTGAGATTGGTGAAAGAAGGCCTTACATGCAGTGTGTGCAGAAGCGTGCAGAGGAAGGCAAGATGTTATCTCGATGACGGAACCCCACCTCGTACTGAGTGTGATGCTTTGAGCCTCATAGACAGGCGTGGCTTCGTGCTTCTCGGGGTAGACCCCAAGATCGAATTGCCCAATCTATCGGATACGGATGAAAGCCGCGAGTGGAGCGTGTCGTGGCAAGCGTGGCGATGGAAACACAGCCTGCCGCAAAAGCGCGCGTGTGCCTATCTTAAGTGGTTCCGAAACCAAGGCACTTTCATATCGTGGAGATTGTACCCGTGCTTCTATTCTCTTTGGGCGATGCGCAGCGAAGCACAAAACGCTTTCTATGAAGGCTCGCTCAGCAGAGGCGAGTTGCAGATTATGCGCGTAATAGAAGAGATGGGCGCCATAAGCAGCCGAGACCTGTGGAGAAGAGTCCGGCCGTATTTCGGCAAGAGGACGCAATTTTTGTCTGCGCTCTTGCGCCTTCAGAAGGCTTTTGCAATAGCAGTCAGTGGAGGTGAGCAAGAGGGATGGTCAATGCACATCTGGGACCTCGTGCCGAACATCGTTCCCGAGGCTCTGCTGGATAGGCTGCCGTCTGCTGAGCAATCTGTGGAGCAACTGGTGCTGCAGAGTTTGGATAACCTCGTCTGCTCCAACGCAACTGAGATAGCACGCCTTTTCGTATGGACACCCTCGTACGTCAACGACGTGCTGGAAGCGCTTGCGCAAAGCGGCAGAGTGTACACGTTTGGAAGTGGCGTAGATAAGCGTTTTTGCACACTCAGTCCTCCGGCGGCAGAAGTGCTGGAGCGTCTGGCGACGCCGCAGTGAGCACAAGGAAAACATGCTTCGACTCTCGAACCTTGTGACAGCAATATATTGCCCTAGAGGCGAGGCTGGAGGATGAGAGTCTGTGAAAGCGATCACAAACGGCAAGGTTGTTACGATCACGCATGGGATAATTGACGGCGGGACTGTGCTATTTGAAGACGGAAAGATCGTGGCTTGCGGAAAAGACATAGCAGTGCCAGAAGCAGCGGAAGTAATCGATGCGTCGGGTAAGTGGGTTACACCGGGACTGATAGATGCGCACAGCCATATAGGTCTGTTCGGTGAACCTTCCGTCTGGGCTACTGCTGACGGCAACGAGATGACAAACCCTATCACTCCGCATCTGCGCGGAATCGACTCGCTGAACCCGCAAGACCCGTCTTTTCCGATTGTGTTGGCTGCTGGCGTTACCACCGTGTTCACGGGGCCCGGAAGCGCGAACATTGTCGGGGGCACGGGCATGGCAATCAAACTCGTCGGCAAGACGGCAGAGCAGATGGTCATACCCGGAACCGAGGCCATGAAGATGGCGCTTGGCGAGAACCCGAAGCGTGTGTACGGCGAGATGAAAAAGCAGCCTCCGGCCACGCGTATGGGTAATGCCGCGGCGTTACGTGAGGCGTTTGTGACGGCGCAGAACTACATCACCAAGATCGAAAACGCAAAAGCGGAAGCAGCCGCCGAGTCGAAGCCCATCAAGATGCCAGAGAGAGACTTGCGATGGGAGATGCTTGCGAAAGTATTGAGGGGCGAGATGATAGCGCGGATCCACGCGCACCGAGCAGACGATATCCTGACTGCTATCAGGATAGCGGAGGAGTTCGGGATAAAGTACAGGATAGAGCACGCGACAGAAGGCTACATGATACGAGAGATACTGGCTGAAAAACAGGTGCCCTGTGTTGTGGGCCCATTGCTCATGTCCCAGAGCAAGATGGAACTCACGAATGTGACACTCGAAAACCCAGGGCTTTTGTCCAAGGCGGGTGTGAAGGTCGCGATACAGTGTGATACCGCTTCCGGAACGAGGTGGCTTGCGCTGCACGCAGGACTTGCCGTGCGCGAGGGAATGCCCGAAGAGCACGCGTGGAAAGCGATCACGATAAACTCGGCGGAGATAATAGGGCTCGACGATAGGCTCGGCAGCCTAGACCCCGGAAAAGACGCAGATATCGCGATATGGAACGGTCATCCGATGAGCACTCTCACCAAGTGCGAAAAAGTATTTGTGAACGGGGAAAAGGTGTTCGAGATTGAGGGCTGTAACTGCAAATAAGCGCGCATGAGAGGGGTGGTTTTGCTCCACCCCTCTTTTTGCAAGGGGGTGTTCTCCGTGATAGTAATTGCCAGTGCAAATGGCAAGGTTGGCATAGCCGAAGCAATGCACGTGCTGCGCCGAGGAGGCTCCGCAGTAGATGCGGTTGAGGCGGGCATAAAGCTTGTTGAAAGCAACCCGGATGACCATTCGGTGGGCTACTCCGGTTACCCAAATCTGCTTGGAGAAGTCGAGTTGGACGCGAGCATCATGGATGGAAACACGCTTCTGGCAGGAGCAGTTGGGGCAGTGAGAGGGTATGAGCATGCGATATCTGTCGCTCGGAAAGTGATGGAAGAGCTACCCCATGTGATGCTTGTGGGGTCAGGTGCTGAACGCTTTGCAAGAGAAATGCGCTTTGAGGAAAAAGACTTGCTAACCCCAGAAGCCGAGAAAGTATACAGAGAGCTGCTCGAGCAAAAAGCAGAGGTAACCGGTTTGTACTCAGCGCGGCTCAAGTACCTAGACAGGATACGCGAGTTTGCCAAAATGGCAGCTGACCCGGAACGGCCGAACGAGACTGTTAACTTCATAGCCCGCGACAAAGAGGGCCAAATAGCGTGCGGAGTCAGTACCAGCGGCTGGACGCTCAAATATCCGGGCAGGCTTGGAGATTCACCGCTAATTGGGGCGGGCAACTATGCTGACTCGAGATACGGCGCAGCCGCGTGCACCGGCCGCGGAGAGATGGCAATTCGCATGTGCACAGCGCACAGTGTCGTCATGTACATGAAGATGGGACTCGGCCTAAAAGATGCAGGCACGCGTGCAATACGCGACCTTGAGCACCTTGTAGATCCGTATTTCGGCCGGGTCAGCATTGTGGCCATGAATCACGAAGGTGAGCATATGGCTTTTTCCAACGCGGCAGATACCACCTATGTGTACATGGATGACACGATGCAACAGTATGTTGAGGCACCAAGGCTCTACGTGCCGCTGCAAGATGAGGAGCGACTTGTGTGATAAGAGCAGTGCTGTTTGACCTCGACGGTACGCTTCTGCCGCTTGATATCGACGAGTTCTTCAGAGTGTACATTAGCGCGATAGCAGATGCGTTCAGTCACATTGTTGAACCAGAAGTATTTACGCCCGAACTGCTTGCAGCCACGCGAGCGATGATGCTGAACAATGATACCAAGTCCACACTGAGCGAAGTGTTCTGGAGACAGTTCTCGTCGAGAGTTGGACGCGACACCAACGAACTGATGCGTGTCGCATCGGGGTTCTATTCCACCGAGTTCAAGCGGCTCGGGCAGGGGATCGTAGCGCTGCCTGACGCGGCACGGGCCGTGGACACCGCCATTGTGCGCGGATACGAAGTTGTGCTCGCGACGAACCCGCTGTTTCCGGTTGCAGCCATCGAGGAGCGTATGCGCTGGGCAGGCGTGTACGAGAAGCCATGGCGGCTAGTAACATCTTATGAACGCATGCATTACACCAAGCCGAACCCTAAGTACTATGCAGAGATACTGCAGATTGTGGGGTGCAGTGCCAAAGAGTGTGTTATGGTGGGTAACGACACTCGCGATGACCTGGTGGCCTCCACTTTGGGCATGCGCACGTTTTTGGTCGAAGGGTTTTCGGTCTTAAGGCCAGACGGTTACCGCCCCACGTGGGAAGGCACGCTGTCTGATCTTGTGCGGCTTATAGAAAGGAGATTTGGAGTATGAAAGTTAGAGTGCGGGTGTTTGGTCATCTGAGAAGATTTCTTCCCGAAAACCGTGAAGACTTGGTCATGGAGATTCCTGAAGGCACGAGCGTAAAGCAGTTCACCGCTTCAAGAAGCATACCTGACGATGAGATTTGGGTCGTTACCATAAACGGCAAGAACGCCGACGAAGACGCCGTGCTTTCTGACGGCGATGAACTCTGCTTGTTTTCCCCGGTCGGCGGAGGTTAGTCCCCACAAGGAAGGAGAGGACATGATGGCTGCTGGTTACACCGGTAAAATCTTGAGAGTTGATCTCGGCTCCGGCAAGATCAGCGTTGAGACTCCTGATGAAAAGTTCTACAGAACCTACTTTGGTGGACGCGCGCT
>CAYQIY010000009.1:0-120859 GCA_964417635.1 uncultured Pseudomonadota bacterium
ACCTCACCCGGGCCACAACTCTGCGTCGGAGGAATAACAGGTGCGTCGCATCTTATGTACCCGATCTGCTGCTCTACTCGCCGCCGCAACCGGCGCTGTAGTGCTCGTCTACAGCCTATGCGTTTTTGGTTTGCCTCCCAACTACTTGCACCAGTTCGGGTTGCTCGCTCTGACGTGCATATTCCTAGCGCGATGTGCGGTACACACGTCACGCCGAGACATCTGTCACACGCAAACTCGCGTGCCCATATTCGCGTCGCTCATACTCATTCCGATATCATGGACGCTTCTGCTGTGCGTGCTCATGTGTGCAACAGGCGGCTACGTCAAAAACCACGATGCTAGGCACCGGCGCTGGCTGGTTCTCTACTTCACCGCGCTCAATATGGTGTTGGTTTTCGGTGCCTATTGTGTGTTGAGCCACACTGATTCGCTGCTGCCATCGACTTTCCGGCAATGGGCGTGGTTTTCGGGAACAGTTGTGGCGTTCGAGGGCATCCACTTCGGCTCACAAAGCGTGTTGCTTGGAGGTATCACCGGCCGAGCCTGGAAAGATGTCATATTTGGGACAAGCCCTGATGCGCTCAGCGTGCTCATGTTACCGCCTTTTACAGGCATGCTGCTTGCCCGATTTTGGCAGTCCGGTTGGCAAGCCGCTGCCATCACAATCTGTCTATGCCTGCTAACACAACGCGCACTGATTCTGACCCAGCGTGCCCAGGACTCAATTCTCGACGCAAAGACTGGCCTGTATGACTACCGCTATTTCCAGCAAAGGCTCAAGAGGTTTTTGGATGTCCGGCTCTCGAATCAGCCGGTGTCGCTGCTGTTTTGCGATCTCGACAACCTAAGGCACATCAACAGCACGTACGGGCACCAAGCTGGCGACTTGGCAATAATTCAGATGGCGACCATACTGCGCTCACTAGGACGACCAAGATCTCTCGCATCGCGTTTTGGGGGAGAAGAATTCGCCGTAGTGATGCCGAGAGTTGCTAAGCGCGAAGCCGCGCGCCTAGCCGAGCACGCACGTGCGGAGTTGGAGGCCAGCATCAACACGCTTCCGACTGGCGAGACGTTCCGTGTGACCGTGAGCTGCGGGATTGCTACGTGTCCTGACGACGCGTGTTCGATGGATGAACTGCTGCGTGTAGCCGACGCTCAGATGTACAGAGCGAAGGCAGAGGGCAGAAACAAGGTAGTCTTTGCAGGCGATACCCGGTTGGCAAAGGAATACAACTCGCTTTCAAAGAACGTAAGAAGTGCGCAACACGCGCATGGCTACGCGCGAAAGGGAGGTAGCACACAGTGACTGCTGAGAAGCGGGCCCGCTTAAGAGATTTGGGCTTTCCCATAGGCAGACTGCGCGTCGGAAAGCACAACGCAATTACTGACGTTCCTGGAGTCAAAGTGGGGCACAAAACACTTATCCGAGGAGAGGGCGACCTCATACCTGGTGAAGGACCGGTCAGGACAGGCGTCACGGCCATCATCCAACATGACCAGCCGCTCTGGCATACCCGAGTCAAGGGCTACATTGAGATACTTAACGGAAGCGGCGAGATGACCGGACGCACCATGGTCGAAGAAATGGGAGAAATGGATTCACCGATTCTGCTGACGGGTACGTTTAACGTTCCTCGAGTCGCCGACGCGCTGCTTTCTTACATGATCGAACAGGTCCCGGGACTCGGTGTGAGCGCAGGTTACGCACATCCGCTTGTGGCCGAGTGTTCTGACATGATGCTTAACGATATGCAAGGTAGGCATGTGTCTCAGGCCGACGTGTTTGAAGCGCTGGATAACGCGTCAGACGGCGCCGTTATCGAAGGCGCAGTTGGTGGCGGCACGGGAATGACCTGTTACCAATGGAAAAGCGGCATCGGTACGTCGTCAAGGCTCGTCGACATCTGCGGATGCACGTACACGATTGGAGTTCTGGTGCAGTCAAACCACGGCTCACGTCGCCAGATGCGCGTCGACGGAGTGCCTATAGGTATGCTCATGCCCGACTTGCTGCCGAGTTGGTCTGAGCCCCAGGAAGGCTCTATAGTGATCGTCTTGGCGACAGATGCGCCGCTGACATCGCGACAAATCGGGAGGGTAACCAAGCGTGCATCGCTTGGCTTGGCAAGAACAGGAGCCACTGCAAGAAATGGAAGCGGCGACCTCTTGATCGGGTTTTCTACGGGCAACCTGCTGAGATACGATGAGGCAATTCACAGAATAGACACACTGAACAACTCAGTGATGAACCCGTTGTTCGATGCAGCTTGCGAGGCCACTGAAGAAGCGATTATTAACAGCATCACGTGTGCGCACACGATGCGCGGTCGTGACGGTAACATTGCGTATGCGATACCTCTCGACAGGCTTACCGACGCGCTTCTTCAACACGGCAGAAAGCGCGTTCTTTAGCGCTCGCGGGGTTCAAGCACTCGGCATTCCCATAGGTTGGTTGCTATGAGCTCGGCAACGCTCTTTATGTCAAACACAAGCGGGTGCCTCGAGTTGCCGAGGTGTCTTCCCGTGGGGAGGCCATCGACCAAGAACTCGTATCCCATCCAGCGAGACGTGGTTTCTATGACCTCGTCGATTTTTGGCGTCATGACACCGCATATATGGCAGATTCCTCTACTCACAAGCAGCCCAAAGGGCACGTCTTCTGTCAGGTAACGCGATCTGAAATCAGGGACAAACGTTCCGTCAGGCTGTCTCACGACAGGAGCCTTCAACATGTTGTAGGCTCTATTGGTCACAAAACACGACCTGAGACTAGACTTATCCTCTATCTGGTCGTAGTACGACTGGGTGATCCATTGCCTGAGACCTACCACCTCGGACAAGTCCAATATTCCGTCGCTCATCTCGGCTAGCGCATGTGCCCCGCTCACAACTTCTTCACTGACCATCTCGAGCTCGCGTGCTGTGTTGTCGTCCATACTCTGGTAGAACAGAGGCACATCTCGTTCTGTGTACCTGATATCCTCCTTTTCCTTAAAGAGACCGTACATTATTGTAGGGTGGATGACTTGGCCTACGTTGCCCAGACTTATGGCGGCCATGCATCCCACATTTCGCGTGGGTACACCGGTGAGCCTGGCAAGCAGCGCCGCGACATCCCCTGAAGCATCAGGAGGCGATGTGCTCACCCCAACGCACGCTTTCTCACCCATAACCCTGACGCGTCGTCCGTACTCTTCTATGCGACACGCCCAGGGCAGCGTCTGATAACCAAAAAGCAATATGTGCCTGTGCCTTAGATGACGCTCGCAGCGGTAGAACTCGAAGCCGCTTCTTGACGGCATCGCTCCCAGCCATGCGCCTTCTTGTACGTACGGGGCTATGGCTCGCACAACTGTGTCATGCGCAAACGCAGGAACGGCGAGTATTATCACATCGGCCTCCGGCACGATGCGTTCCGGCCTGTAATGAACGGCGTCCGGAGGTGCGCAAATCTGTTCTGACTCATAGACAGCCGTGATTCCTTGTGCGCAACTTGGCTCAAGCAGACGCGCTTCGTCTTCTAGCAGAGTGAACAGACCGACCCACGCGCCACACGCGTGTTTTATGGTCGGCACCAATACATGCGCGGCGTTGCCTCCACCACAAACCAGCACTCTTATGTCGACCACCTTCCTCGACAATAAAAGAGGCCCCACATGGGGGCCGCTTATACTCTGACGCTACCCGCTTACTTACGCCATTTCTTGCCCACCGGATATATGTCTTCGGGGATGTTCTCATAATGCAGTGTTGACAGGTCAGCTGGTCCCTGCCCCGGAACACTCGTGCGAATATCCACTCTGGCGATGCTGTCCCAATATGCACGATGATGCACTCTGCTCTTCAACACGATTATGTCCAGTTTGGTGTGGTCTATTCCTACCGCAGTGAAACCGCTTGAATCGTTCGCGCCACGCATCCGCTCAGAGACGACAACGTACCTGCCATCGCCCAGGTCAAGCACCGCTGACAGCCCGTCTTGCACGGTCGCGCCTTTACGCATTGGCCCAACTAGCGTGTACTGAGGCCTACCCATGAAGCTTATCCGGCCGGATACCGAGACCGGAGTGCCCGAGTTCTCGTCGTACCAGCCGCCAATCTCGAGCGTCACGTGCTCGCCCACGCTGTGGTTTGCTTCAAGGTAGTGAGCAGCTCTTCTGTCGGTAATACCGGGAATTGCCCAGTTAGATGCGCCCTGAGCAAGCAGTTCTCTCAGCATGTGCGTGCTGTCGCCTATTCTATCCGCGCCATCAGCGATCACTACCGGGCCTTTTGCTTCTGCGACAAGCCGCATTGCCAATTCAGTCGCCTCGCGCGCATCGGGAAGCGGCGCGGCAAAAGACTCTTTTATCGACCAGGCTAAGTCTGATACGTCCTGCGCTATCTTCTCCGCAAGCTGCACGTCACTGTCTGTGACCGCGACCACGAACATACCTGCGTCCACCACATCGGCATATGCATAGCCTGGAGCGCAAGACACACAGATTACGCCTGGTTCTTTCTCCCATTGCTTACAGCGGTCGTATACGTCCTTCATCGGATGTGAATCCGACGCCTGATATATGCTCGCAGAGAGAATTCCGGGGCGTCTGGATGCTTGGACGGGCTTAACCTCGCGTTTCACAGTTCTAACCATGCATTCTGCGGCAAGCATGCCTGTCTCTTCTGAGTCAACGTGCGGATACGTCTTGATGATGAACACAGCATCTGACGCGTCTGTCAGTTCATGGTCTTCGTTCGCATGAAGGTCAAGTGTAACCATGATCGGAATGTCACCCACTGCTTTTCGCGCGCGCCTCACAATTTCGGCCTCTGGTTTGGGTACTCCAGTAACCGCCATCGCACCGTGAAGTGATAACAGCAGCCCATCGAGCGGCATCGCTTCTTTTGCGCGTTGGGCGATCTCATCGGCGTACTTGTCAAAGCATTCGGTCGTGAGCCAGCTCTGGAATCCGCCAGGAGTCTTCACAGCGTTCACCAAAGGCACTATCTCCGCACCCGACTTCTCTAGCACTTTCATGTAACCGTTGATGTACGTCGGTATGCCTCTGTTCTTGTCCAGGATTTGCTGGCCTCTTTGGGTTGCGGGTTCAAATCGTTCAATTGTCGTCGGCTCTTTGCAGAACGTGCATGTTTCATCGGAAAAACCAGCAATGCCTATCCTCATCCAAAACCCTCCTCGTTGTTGTCACGGTCACCGATGCTCGACTGAGGTATCCACTTGCCGAAACCAGTTCACAATGGAACATCCTAGTTCAACCACGTGCTCCACGATACGCCTTCCGCGCTCTGCGGAGCAGAGCGATGGGTCGCCTATGACGCCGATGGGCGACGTATCAAATGAAGAAGGAAACAGGTGAAACTGCACTCCTTCAAGGCTGACCTGTGAACCCCTTGCAGTCAGACCGAGAAAACGGGCAGTGGATGCCGGAGCAATCAGGTCAGGCCTGCACGACTCGGGCGTAACGTAAGCCATTACGGAGCCAATTGGCTCGCTCCCGTGGCCTATGTTAGGTGTGGGAGCGCCGTACACTTTTTCGTAGAACTCGGCAGAAAGCAGCCTCCAAATGTCTACACAGCCCGTCCTCAGCACACCTTGTCTCAACAGGTCGCGTGCATGCTGCTCAATAGATGGCAGATTCGCGCCGTGGCCGCACAAAAAGAGTATATGTCTTACACCGCTCTCGCAAAGGCTGGTCGTAATGTCTTCTAAGAGTGCGAGCACTGTTGAGTTTCGGAGCGTTATTGTACCGGGAAACCCACGATGAGTCTCAGAATAGCCGTACGGTAGGGTCGGCAGAAACAAAGAGTTGGTGCGCTCAGCTATCTCGCGCGCGATACTCTCACACGCCAGGTAATCGCCTACGGGGGTGTGAGGACCGTGCTGTTCGCAAGAGGCAAGGGGCACCAATACGACGGGCTTCTTCTCAAGAGCTTCCGAAATCTCCATCCAGGTCATGCGTGCCCATTCGTGTTTTCGTCCAACGTTAGGCTTCAATGTTCTTCCTCCTTCACAGCTCGCTCACCCAGCAACCGACGGACCTCGTTACTCACTTCCTGAGCAAGCGGCACAACCTGGGCGCCCGCGCGACGGAGTGCAGCCACCTTCTGCTCGTATCCTCCCCGGCCTCTTTCTATAATCGCACCGGCATGTCCCATTCTGGTACCTGCGGGAGCCGTCTTGCCGGCAATGTACGCAACGACAGGCTTTGTCATCTGTTCAATCATCTCACAAGCGTCTTCTTCGGCGCTGCCTCCGATCTCTCCCACCAACACAACCACCTGAGTATCACGGTCAGACTCAAACTGCATAAGCACGTCTTTGAAAGAGAGTCCGACAACAGGGTCTCCCCCAATACCCACGACAGTAGACTGGCCTAGCCGGTTTCTGGACAGGTCTGAGGCAATCTCATAAGTAAGCGTTCCCGAGCGTGCCACAATCCCAACAACGCCCTCGCAAAACAGAGAACCAGGTGCTATACCGATCTTCGAACGCGCCGCGGACACCACTCCGAAGGTGTTCGGGCCGACCACTACGCTTGCTGTAACACGCGCATACGCAAGGATGCAGAGCACGTCGTGCACGGGCACATGCTCCGTTATGATAACAACAGTCTTCACGTCGGCATCCAGTGCTTCAAGCGCGGCATCTTTTGCCATCGGCGCAGGCACAAACAGCACCGAAGCGTCAGGCGAGTGCTCGTCCGCTGCCTCTCTCACACTGTCGTACACAGGTATTCCGCGCAGTACGCTCTGCCCACCTCTTCCGGGAGTTACCCCTGCCACCACACGGGTGCCGTACGCGCACATCTGCTGTGTGTGGAACAATCCCTGGCGGCCTGTAATACCTTGCACCAATACCTTGGTGTCTCTATCTATGATTATCGCCAGCAGAACCCACCTCCGATGCTTGAGCCGCTAACGCTATCGCCTGCTTGACCGCTTCAATCATGCTCTCGAACACTTCGATGCCCACGCCGTGCAGGATTCGGCGACCTTCTTCTTGATTTGTGCCGACCAGCCTCACCGCAAGCGCCGGCCTTGTACAGCAGGCGTCGAGCGCCTTGGCGATACCTGCCGCAATGTCATCACATCGCGTGATACCTCCAAAAATGTTAATAAGCACACTTTTGGGCTTCAGGGCGAGAACTGCATCGAGTGCAGCCGCCATCTGCTCTTCTGCCGCGCCGCCACCCACATCAAGGAAGTTCGCAGCACGACCTCCAAAATGCGCTATGGTATCTAGCGTCGCCATGGTTATGCCCGCACCGTTGGCTATGACTCCAATGTCGCCGTCTAGTTTCACAAACGAAGAACTGCGTGTCGCCCCACCGGCTTTCTGATCTGCATGATGCTGCTGTCGGAACAACGCTGAGTCGTCTATCGTTATCTTGGCATCAAGCGCCCAGAGTTCCCCGTGAGATACCACGAGTGGGTTAATCTCGACAAGGTCGGCATCGTGTATCTCGAACAGTGAGTAGAGAGTCATCATGAGGCTTACCATCTTTTTGGCAAGATCCGTGTCGAGCCTTAGCCCTGTGCGCCTCACTGCGTCTCGAGCGACAAACGCGTGCATCCCGAGTAGCGGGTCAACATGCATCCGCACAATGAGCTCGTCAGCCACTTCTTCGATGTCTATCCCGCCGTGCAGTGAGAGCATCAGGATCGGTCTCGCACACGCCTTATCCAGTGTAACCGACATGTAGAGTTCACGCTGTATATCCAGCCTCTGTTCAACCAGAAGCGACTGCACTCGGAATCCGCCGATGGTCTGACCGAGCATCTCGCTGGCGGCTTGCGCTGCCTGTTCTGGGTTATCAGCGAAACTCACTCCCCCTGCCTTCTTTCTGCCGCCGGTGAGCACCTGAGCTTTCACCACCACAGGCATGCACATCTGCTCGGCAATCTCAGCGGCCATAGAGGCCGATTCGGCAACTCGGCCGCGGGGAACAGCCACGCCGGCTTCTGTCAGCAGCGCTTTTGCTTTGTGTTCAGGTAACCTTATCTCTCATCCCTCCACATAAGAAAACGGCATTAGATCTCAATGCGCTTCACGGTGGGCGCGTGTGCCGCGTACTTCTCGTCTGTCCACGGTTTTCGTCGTATGCCGGAGATGTTCCTGTCTTGGCGACTTACACCCAACACCCCACAATCTTTTCATCATACGTACTGGTCTCGGTTGCCAGCGGGCAGATTATCTGTGTATGATACTCACAGCACAATTCTTGACGATGCGGAGGTCAGCAGCTTGGAGCGAAAGACAGTGGCAAAGTCAGACGTACTGAGTCTAACAAGTCTTGTGGAGTATGCAGAAGGCTCTGTAGTTAGCAGAACTGTGCTTGACAAACCGGCAGGAACGGTTACGCTGTTCTCTTTTGATGAGGAGCAGGGACTAAGCGAGCATACTGCACCTTACGACGCCATCGTGATGGTGGTCGAAGGCAAAGCACAAGTCACCATCTCGGGAAAACCCTTGGTTGTGTCGCAAGGTGAGATGGTAATAATGCCCGCTGACGAGCCTCACGCTTTGAGGGCTCTAGAGCAATTCAAGATGCTACTGATCATGATTCGCTCCTAGTGCCTTGCAACTAGCACCGAGCAGGGAGCCATCTGCACGATTTTCGTGGACACACTACCCATGAGAAGCGAAGCAACTCCGGAAAGGCCTCTGCTTCCCACCACCACGAGGTCTGCCGAGAGTTCTTTCGCCTTTTCCGTGACCACTCTCGCCGCGTCGCCGTGCTCAATATGCTGACTAACCCTGTTACCGTGCTCGCCGAGCACTCTCAGGGTTGCGTCTATACTGTGCTTGGCAGCTCCGGCCAGCGCGTCATTGATTGCTGCCATGTTAATCGGTGCATGGCCGAGATCTGCAGCAGCAAGCCCCGTCACGCTCATCTGTGCGTGCAGCACAAGCAGTTCGGCTTCAGTGTTTTGCTCCAACAGTCCTCTGCATATCTCTGCTGCTCGCAGCGCATCTTTCGAGCCATCTGTTGCCAGGATGATTCTCCTAAACATGTTCGCGCTCCTCTGCCCTATCCAGATTTGGAAAACAGTGCAACATCATTCAACCTGCTATACACACTTTCCTGCACGAAAAGGGAGAACACGCCTGATCAGGGTGCTCTCCCATACATCCATGGTTATCCGAGGATTTGCTTGATGTCTTCTTCAGCCGTAGTGATTGCTCTTAGGTCGTAGTTCTCCTGAAGCACCTTCAGAACGTTCGGCGTAACGAATGCCGGTAGGCTTGGGCCGATTCGGATGTTCTTTATCCCAAGATGCAGCAGAGAAAGCAATATCGCGACGGCTTTCTGCTCAAACCACGACAGCACGAGGCTGAGAGGAAGATCGTTCACGCCGCACTCAAACGCATCCGCCAGCGCTGCTGCGACCTGGATTGCCGAGTATGCGTTGTTACACTGACCCATGTCGAGCACTCTGGGCACTCCGTCGATGTCACCGAAATCGGTGTAGTTGAAACGGAACTTTCCGCAACCTAGAGTGAGCACTACGCAGTCCGAAGGTAGTTTCTCGACAAACTCAGTATAGTAGTTGCGCCCGGATTTCGCACCGTCGCATCCACCCACAACGAAGAAGTGGCGGATCTTACCCTCCTTGATGAGCCCGATGATCTTGTCTGCCAGTCCAAGCACTGCCTTATGGTGAAAACCGGTCATCGTAGCAGGTCCTGTGGTCTCGGTCATCTCGGGCAGCGCGAGCGCTTTCTCAATAACCGGAGTGAAGTCCCTGTTCGCGATATGCGTTACGCCGGGAAGCCTGGCGATTCCACAAGTGAACATACGCTCTCTGTACGATTCTTTCGGAATAAGTACGCAGTTTGTCGTGCCTAAAATGGCACCTCCGAATGCATCAAACTCTTTCTTCTGATCTTGCCAGGCACCACCGTAGTTGCCCACAAGGTGTTTGAACTGCTTCAGTTTCGGGTAAGCAAGCGCGGGCAGCATCTCTCCATGTGTATACACGTTGATGCGCTTCCCCTCAGTCTGCTTCAGCAGTTCGTACAGGTCAAGAAGGTCGTGTCCTGTCACTAGGATACCGTGTCCGGACTTTGTGCCGGTTTGCACTTTCGTGGGCTCAGGAAGTCCAAACGTGTTCGTATTCGCCTCATCAAGCAGTTTCATAGCTCGCAGGTTCATATCACCTGCTCTAAGCAACATCTCCACATGGTTGCCGAGGTCGAAATTGACGTTTGTGAGTGTGGTAAACAAGGCCTCCGACATGAATGCATCTACTTCTGGATCTCGAGCGCCAAGCTCATTGGCATGGAAGTTGTAAGCTGCGATTCCCTTTAAGCCAAAGATGAGCGTGTCCTGAAGACTGGCTACATCTTCGTTCTTGCCGCACACCCCAACTCTAGTACAGCCTACTCCGCCAACAGTCTGTTCGCACTGGTAACAGAACACTACGGCCTCTCCTCCTTATCGTTCTGCTTTGATCTGGCTTCTCGCACTTTGTCCACCAAATCTTGAACCGTAAGGTCGCGCAAGAACCCTACAAGCTGTTGCTGAGCACCGACCCACTCTTGCTTTATGTGACAGCGCTGGCTGTGCTCACACAGTTCTTCACCTAGCAGACATCTGTTTACTGCTATAGGCCCCTGAACCAGGGAGATTACCTCCAGCACGCTTACTTCGGCGGCAGGTTTTTTCAACTCAAAGCCGCCGGTCACACCTCGATGCGAAACGACAAGACCAGCCTTAACGAACTTTTGCAAGATCTTCTGCAAGAACTCTACTGGTACTTCCTGTTCACTGGCTATGCTCGCACAACTGTGAACCGAGCCTGGCGAAAGCCCTAGGTGAACGAGGGCACGAAGAGCATAATCGCTGTTTCGTCGGATGATCTCCATCGTTGCACCCCTTCCTCAATTAAGACCATTTTAGTCTTTTTTGCGCGCGCGTGTCAAGTTCCCAATCCAGATTGACTGCTCGAACTGATGAGTATATAATGGGTATAGATGCATAACATAGACGCAAGCCTGAAGGGAGGTCCTGTGACATGAGACAAGATGCTAAGATTGTCGGCGCGGCTATACTACTGATGTTGCTGGGCTGCCTTGCTCTGGCTTTTATCATAGCGAACGTGGCGTCCTGATTCTATCCAGAATACATACTTCGGTAATTGCGGACAGGCTGCTCACCCCAGAACCTGCTCCGGGGTTCTGATGCGCAAGATGCGTACCACCAACTGCGGCACGCATCTTGTCTGAGTTCTTTGTCGAACGTAAGCGCAACCTACACTCTCACTTCTCCTCGCTCCAACACGATCTTTCCATCTGCCACAATCGTGGGCTCGGTCATTATTAGGTCGTAGTGACAGGCAGCCTTTACGTTTCCTCCCAATGTAATGTTGGTGCCTATACCTATGTGAACAGTACCGTATACTCCTTCATCTTCCAGCATCTCGCCGATGAACCGGCACCTAGGATTAAGGCCGACTCCGAGTTCAGCTATGTTGTATACGTTGGGGTCATCTTTTGCCGCGAGATCAGCCGCAAGCAATTTGGCTTGTCTCCCTCCCGAAATCTCTCGGATGAGTCCCCCGGACACTTTCGCGACCACGGGTTCCTCCAGCAGTCCGATGCCTATGTAAGGTACACTCGCATCGGCAACGATCACACCCTCGGCGCTACCTTCTACTGGCGACACGTTTGCCTCTACGGTAGGACATGGAGAAAACTCGCCGGGCCCGACAATACAAGTAAGCGCGTTCCCTCTTCGACCTTCCGCAGAAAGGCGTAGGTCGGTTCCTGCAGTGTTCGTCAGGTGTATATGCCGGGAGCCCGCCATTGCTTCGGCGACACGCTTACACACGGGCGCCGCCTGCCGAAAATCAGCTTCTACCCCTCCGCCTGCCAGCATCGACTCGGTGAACCCGGTAAGCATTATGCCTCTCGAGCCTTCTGCCACAGCACTCGTAACTGCCCTCGTATGGGTTATTGACCTCGACACTGCACTAAAGAAAACGTTGCTTCTGGCCATGGCTGAGGCGACGGGACCTGGCGGTTCCTCACCATCTTGTGTCCTGGTAACCATCATTGCAAGCACTGGCTCTGCACCACTGGCGTACACTGCGTTGGCTATAGCCTGTGCGATTGACTGCATGTGTGGGTCGGCCACGATCACTGCAGTCTCTCCCTTCTTGACCTGTGCGCAAACTTCAACTACTGTCCTGGCTCCGCGCGCCAGTAAGGTCTGTTTCATGAATCCAAAACCTCCTTGGCTGCGTCATATGCGGCTGTCTCTGGCACACTAAGTGCAAAGTGCTTCTTCATGCACGAACCAAGGATTGCCATCGTGTCAAGTATGCTCTGCCTTTGTGCAATCCCCATGTGGCCTATCCTGAATGTGTCACCAGCTACCTTACCAAGACCTCTACCGACGTGTATCCCATAGTCGTCGTACAGTTTTTCGGTGAGCGCCTTGACATCAACATTGCCCGCCACACTAACTGTGGTCACGGTCGGTGAAGTAGCATGCTGTCTACCCGGAAGCCACGAAAGTCCGAGTGCTTCTACTCCGGCACGGGTGGCAGATGCTACTTTCTCAGTATGTCTGTATGTACTGTCAATACCGTATTCATGGATCATAGAAAGCGCCTTGTGCAGGCTTCTCACGAGCGACACTGGCGTAGTGCCAGGTGTCTGCGGGAGCGGCTTGTCTGCAACCTCTTTCATACGTCTGAAGTCGTACGTGTAACGAGGAGACTTCGACGCCAGTATATGGGGCCACGCTTCTTCTCTTACTGCCACCACGCCGATGCCGGGCGGCGCCATCAGACACTTCTGGGAGCCGCTTGCAACGATGTCTATACCATGTCTGTCCATGTCAACGGGCACACCGCCAAGAGAGCTAACGGCGTCAACTATAAGCAGTTTGTCGTAGCGCCTGCAGATCTGCGCCAGGCTCGCTATATCGTTGAGAATACTCGTTGAAGTCTCAGAATGCACCACGGCTAGCGCTCTAAGATCGCTATCTGATGCAAATGCGCGCTGCACTTCGTCGACATCCAAGGGCCTCGTCCAGTCTGAACCTACCGGAACCACGGCGAAACCCATGCCCTGTGCAATGGCTGACAGCATGTTGCCAAAATTACCGTTAACTCCGACAAGCACCTTGTCACCTGGGCAGAGCGCGTTTACCAACGCAGACTCGATAGCCGTACGACCCGAGCCCGCGAGCAAGAAGACGTTTGCCGTTGTGCCAAAAACAGGTTTCAACATGTCCATGCTCTCGCGAAGAACCAGACTGAACTCTCTGACTCGGTGGTTGGTCATGGGCTCGGCACCCGCTTTCAATACCTCGTCCGGAAGCATGGTCGGCCCAGGGCTCATCAACAGAAAACCCATATCATATCCCTCCAGTTAGAACAAATACTTGCTATATCACACCTTTTGCTCTAAGAGTCGCGTTGATATCATCCTTGAACGGCTTGCCTGAGTGTATCTCCTTGATTCTACTTGTTTCCTCCTCGGCTTTCTTCTCGGCCATATCTGCAACGCGATCTGCCCATTCTCTCGGAATGACCACCACTGAGTCTTCGTCGCCGAGCACAACGTCTCCAGGGTTGACCACCACGTTTCCACACGCAATCGGAACGTTGATCTCCCCGGGGCCGTCTTTGTCGCATGAAGTGGCCACGATTGTCCTGCTGAAAACAGGCCATCCAATCTCTGTAAGTTCGGTCTTATCTCTAACCGCGCCGTCTACCACAAGCCCGCCCAATCCCACTTCCATGGCAGCATGAGTCATGAGTTCTCCCCAAATCGCCGAGTAGGTGCAGTTTCCTGTGTTGACCACAATTACATCGCCGGGGGCAGCCAACTCTATGGCTTTGTGTGCCATCAGATTGTCTCCGGGTCTTGCGAGAACCGTAACCGCCGGACCGCATACTCTCATCCTGCTATCAACAGGCTTTATCCCGGGATCCATCGACCCAAACCTACCCATCACATCGGCTACATTTGCGGCTGGTAGTTTGGATAATCGCCGGATGGTATCTTTCGAAGGACGGCTTGGCACATCAAGTATCCTAAATCCCAGTCTGCCTTTCACTCGCTTCTCCTCCTGTGTCCCAAGTATGGTGTGGCGCAGGACTTCAATGCGCATCGTGGTTTCTCCTCTAAAAGACAATATTGTTTACATTATTGGAGCCATTCTTTGCCCTCTTATGCGACCATCTATACAAAAAGGCAGTGCACAGAAACGCACTGCCGCCCATACACTAGTCGGTATATGGATGACTCAATCTGTCAAATTATGTGAAACGCCTTCTCGGCAAGAGAGGTGACGTTGTTTATCACAGACTCCATATGCGCGCGAGCCTCCAACTCGGCCCTGTCTTCGTCCCTATCAACTATCGCGCGCACAAGCCTTGAGTGCTCCTCAAGCGACTCGCGCATTCGTCCGGCCGTCAGCAATGACGAGAACACGTACCTGACGCTATGCGCTTTCAAAGCATCCAGTAACTCAAGCAGTTTGGTGTTACCAGACGCCTCCCCTATCACTCTGTGCAGTTCGCCATTGCACTCCGAATATGTGTACACATCGATAAGATCATAGGCTTCTTTCAGCCTCTTTAAGATGCTCTGCAGTTCTTCCAGTAGATCAGCATCGGCTCTCTTGGCAGCCAAGCGCGACGCAAGTCCCTCTAGTACTTGTCGTATCTCTAGGTCTTTGACTATCTCTTCTACCGTAAGCACCGGTACCCGAGCCCCTTTATAGGGCTCTATCTGCACCAGTCCTTCAGCCTCAAGCCGGCGTAAAACCGACCTAACCACCGCTCTGCTTACGCCGTGAGCATCGGCGAGATCAGTTTCCATTATTCTTACACCCGCAGACAACCTGCCTTTGCGTATGTCATCTTTGAGCTTAGCATATAGTGCATCTTCTCGCGTTATTCCTTCGATAGGCTGGTCATCAAACGTTCCCATGTATCGTCCTCCCGGGTGCAATACTTACACTACAGTTTACACGATCTTCCCCCAAATTGCATAGTACTTCCCCGATAATCTGCATCCGCTTTCACATACAAAGAGCGTCTTTCTTTTCCCTATGTTGAGGTGACAATATCAAAAAAATATTGTAGGCAATATTGTATTCACTTGAAGGAGATTATGTTTAGCCGAAGTATAGTGATATACAGCGGCCATGCTAATACATCACTGTCACCTATATTGACACAATTTATCCGGAGGTGAGCCCCTCTTGTTTGAGAGGACACGCGATTTGCTGAAGAACCTAGGATTGCCCGGCGGGGACTGTCACGACCTACCTGTGTCCGGCAAGAAGTTCCCGGATGGAGCCGACTACCGCATCGAGATTCCGACGGTCAATTCGGTCGCTGCTTTTCGACATCTGGTGAAAGTGGCCAAAGAAAACGGCACCAGGATCAACCGGATTGATGACACTTTCGGAATCGTGAGGTACACACAGAACGAGATAAGAGAATACGCAAAAATCGGTAACGGCGAAGGCATTGAGGTCAACTTCTCCGTAGGACCACGGGCAACGTACGACACATCTGCTACAAGGCTCAGCGCTGAGGGTGTGCGCATCGGATATCGCATTCGCGGCATGGACCAGATGGTCAGAGCTATTGAGGACGTGTTCAGGGCGCTTGATCTTGGCATAAGGGGAATACTGGTATACGACGAGGGAATGCTGTGGGTGCTGAACGAGCTCAGGAAACAGGGCAAGCTGCCACCTAAGACCAAGTTCAAGTTCTCAGCACACAACGGACTTTCTAATCCGGTGGCCTTCAAGCTGATGCATTCTCTTGGCGCAGATACGGTAAACCCTGTGCGTGATCTCTCGATCGCCATGATGGCCGCGTTTAGGCAAGTATTATATATACCGCTTGACCTACATACAGACAATCCCAAGGGTTCAGGTGGCTTCATCAGAACGTATGAAGCTCCAGAGATCGTAAAGGTGGCTTCTCCTGTATATCTCAAGGCCGGTAATTCGGCACTAGCAGGGCATGGCATCAAGACCACCTTGCCTGAAGCAGAGCAGATGGCTCTGCAAGCGTCTATTGTAGTAGAAATGGTCACACGCTACTATCCTGAAGCCGTACAGTCGGAATCGGGTACTGCTGATCAATCGATACCTGAGATAGTCTAAGCAAAAGCAGCAGTAAGCAGCATGTTGCGCGTAGAAATAGTAGTGTATTGTGTCGCGAGTCAACGCAGACGCAAAACACTATTTAGGAAAGAGGTAGAACATGCGCGAGGTATGTGCAAAACAGGTTGAAGACGCAGTCGCACGACTGTTCCTAGAAGCCAACACGTGTCTGCCTGAAGATGTAGAGAATGCCGTCCGGACTGCGCTCCACGAAGAAAGTTCTCCGCGAGCAAGACAAGTACTTTCGGAGATACTTGAGAACGCGGCTATCGCCCGGTCGGAACGCATCGCAATGTGTCAGGACACCGGCGTTGCTTACGTGTTTCTCGAGATCGGACAGCACGTACACATCACAGGCGGCGACCTAGGAGACGCCATTAACAAAGGTGTTGCAAGGGCTTACACAGACGGATATCTGCGCAAGTCCGTAGTCGACGACCCCATCTTCCGCAGAAAGAATACCGGAGACAACACACCTGCCGTGGTGATCACGGAGATTGTGCCCGGAGACAGAGTAAGTATATGGGCGCTGCCCAAAGGTACAGGAAGCGAGAACATGAGCGCTCTCAAGATGCTTGTGCCTGCTGACAGTGTCTCGGGTATACGCAGCTTCGTACGACAGACGGTGGAACAGGCAGGCTCAAATCCTTGTCCTCCGGTGATAATCGGGGTCGGGGTGGGCGGCATGATGGATAAGGCCGCACTGCTTGCAAAGAAGGCTCTGCTGCGTCCGCTCGGCCAGCCCCATCCAGACACTGATACGGCAGAACTAGAACGGCAGATCCTAAACGACATTAACAACCTAGGACTCGGCGCAGCCGGGCTCGGCGGAAATATAACTGCGCTCGCCGTGCACATAGAGACATATCCTACTCACATCGGTGCCATGCCAGTAGCAGTGAATCTTCAGTGTCACGCTGCGCGGCATAGCCATGTTGTGCTTTAGGAGGTGTGATTGAGATGAAGAATATCACAACCCCATTGACAGACGAACTGTGCAGATCGCTTAAGGCCGGCGATAGTGTTCTTATCTCGGGAACAATCTACACTGCGCGCGATGCAGCTCACAAGAGGATGGTGACTGCGCTTGAGAACGGAGAGCCGCTTCCCTTTGATGTCCGGGGCCAGATAGTCTACTATGTCGGGCCGTGTCCGGCTGCACCAGGACAGGTCATAGGACCGGCAGGTCCTACCACCAGCGGTCGGATGGACACGTATTCACCAGCGTTACTGAAAGCCGGACTAAAGGGCATGCTCGGCAAGGGCTTGCGCAAACAGCCGGTGATCGACGCAATAAGAGAATATGAGGCAGTTTACCTGGTGACGACCGGTGGAGCTGGTGCGCTGCTTTCAAAGAGAATTCTCAAGGCTGATATTGTGGCGTATGAAGACCTAGGACCCGAAGCCATCTACAAGCTTGAAGTGCAGCACTTCCCCGCAATCGTAGCAATCGATTCGCAGGGTAACAACCTATATGTGCAAGGAGTAGAGCAGTACAAGAAAGCGTGATTAACTGCATGCGGAGGAGGAGTCGAGTTGTCGCTTAAAGAGCGCGCGTTGGACATGCATCGAAAGTCTCGCGGCAAGATAGAGATTATCTCAAAGGTGCCTGTCAAGACAAGGGAAGACCTGAGTCTCGCGTACACGCCGGGAGTTGCAGATGCGTCTCGCGAGACAGCCCGTGACAAGAGCCTTATGTACGAATACACGTCAAAGTGGAATCTGGTCGCCGTGGTATCCGACGGCACAGCAGTGCTCGGACTGGGCAACATTGGACCTGAGGGCGCAATGCCCGTCATGGAGGGCAAGTCAATCCTGTTCAAGAACTTCGCGGGAGTCGATGCCTTCCCTCTGTGCGTCTCGACCAGTAAGGTAGAGGATATCGTGAATCTGGTCAAGTGGATAGAGCCTACCATAGGCGGGGTCAATCTTGAAGACATATCCGCGCCACGCTGCTTTGATATTGAGAATCGGCTGAAAGAAGAGACGGACATACCCATATTTCACGATGACCAGCACGGTACGGCCGTAGTAGTACTCGCTGCCATGAAGAATGCTCTAAAACTTGTGTCCAAAAAACCGGCTGACACATGCGTCGTGATAAACGGAGCCGGGGCAGCCGGAATAGCCACAGCGCTGCTCTTTATCACCGCGGGTTATGGCGACATAATTCTCTGCGACACAAAAGGCGCCATCTACGAGGGACGCACCGAAGGGATGAACATGTACAAGCAGCAGATTGCGCTCGCCACGAACCGCAGGAAGATCAAGGGTGACCTTGCCCAGGCGCTGGTAGGCGCAGATGCGTTTGTGGGACTCTCTGCACCAGGCTGCGTGACCAAAGACATGGTCAGCCGCATGGCAAAGCACTCTATTCTGCTGCCGATGGCCAATCCTGTACCAGAAATCTTCCCTGACGAGGCTATCAAAGGAGGCGCAGCAGTAGTCGGCACAGGCAGATCGGACTTCGCTAATCAGGTCAACAACGTGCTGGCATTCCCGGGTATCCTCCGAGGCGCTCTGGACACCAGATCAACTGACATAAACGAAGCCATGAAACTCGCTGCTGCGGACGCTATTGCCGACTTGATTCCGGCAGCAGAGTTGAAACCCGAATACATCATCGTGGATCCATTCGACAGACGTGTCGCTCCAGCTGTCGCGAAAGCTGTTGCACAATCGGCCATGGAAAGTGGCGTCGCTCGAGTGCAAGTTGATCCGGATCAAGTCGCTGAAAACACTAGGCAGATGGTCGAGATAGTCAACTCCGGCGTGTAGCCGGAGTTGACTGTTCAATTGGTCTCTAACTGGTGTTGACTAAAACCTGTATGAACCACGACACCAGAAAGGTAGCACGTTGCGCATTGTTTCGACCCCGGACACTGTGTAGTCTATAGTCTATAGACTATATTAGGTGCAACTTTCGCAATGCACTGTGTTCAGGAGGGCTGTGTTATGAAAGAACGATCACCGGACGAGTACATGATAGTAGATAGGCAACCACTGAGTGTGCGCGTGTACGAAAACCTCAAACGCGCCATTCTAACTGGCAAAGTAGGCGCCGGATCCAGGCTGAACGAGACCGTAATAGCCAGAGAACTAACCGTAAGCACGACTCCGGTGAGAGAGGCTCTTCGAAGACTTGCTTCAGAAGGACTCGTCACAATTGTGCCGTGGCGAGGCGCAATCGTTGAGGACATAAAGGACAAGCACCTCGTGGAGGTGTACCAGTGCCGGGCAGCGCTTGAAGGCTTCGCCGCGCGACTTGCAGCAGAAAGCATGGATGAGTCAGGTATCGAGCAGTTGCATGATCTGTTGGCACAGGCCGAATCCACTGACTCTCCACAGGCACTGTCGGAGATCAACTCACAGATCCATAACGTCATAATCGGTTACGCAAACAACTCGCGCCTGGCATCATTACTCGAACTTTTCAACGATGTCATTTTGACACACAGAGACATGACCGCATACAGCAAAGAACGCAGACAGAGTATTCACCAAGAGCATATTCACATCGTGGACGCGCTCATGCAGCACGATGCAGACCGTGCAGAAAATGCAATGAGGCGACACGTGCTCGAAGGACTGAAGTTCATCAGTCGCTCTTTGTAGAGTACTGAATCAAGACAGGCACAGCGCGAAATACCTGAGAAGACCGGGAGGCACCGCTATGGCTACCACCGGTAGAAGTCTCGGTATCACACTGTTCGATTTCCTGTCCGCACTCAACTGGAGTGATCTGCCCGAACACGTGGCAGATAGCGCAAAACTATGCATGCTTGACCTGATCGGTGTCGCCCTGGCTGGGTCACGCACTGAAGCCGGGGCTCGTGCGCGAACTTTGGCGAAAGACTCGTGCCCCGGCACATCAACAGTCATCGGAGGTGCTGACTGCTCATCGCTCGAAAGAGCCGCGTTCATCAATGGCATTCAGGCACATGCACTCGACATGGATGACGGTAACCGATTTGCGATGGGCCATCCAGGCGTTGCGGTCATCCCCGCAGTGCTGGCGTATGCGGAGAGCGCGCACAGCACGGGCAGAGATGTGCTTACGGCGATCGTGTGCGGGTACGAAGTCTTTGAGCGCGTCGGACGCGCGGTGAATCCTGCCCACTTCCGCCGAGGCTTCCATACGACGAGCACCGTAGGTACCCTTGCCGCAGCAGCTGCAACAGCTCATCTCATGCCCGAAAGACCTGTTGCCATGGCTGTCGGTATCGCTGCATCTTTTGCTTCAGGGCTCATGGAGTTTCTTGCGGATGGTGCAAGCACCAAGCTGCTGCACGCCGGGCACGCGAGTAGTATGGGGATGGTCGCCGCACTTCTTGCACAACAAGGCTTTACCGGCCCTCTGAGTGCGCTCGAAGGCAAAAAGGGATTTTTCAATGCTATGAGCGACAATGCAGACGGAGAAAGCCTTATAAGAGGCTTGGGCGATACTTTCGGGATACTGAACACCTACTACAAGCTGTATGCATCTTGTAGACATACACATGCACCAGTAGATATTGCTCTCGAATTCCACCGGCAGATTAATGATATCGCACAGATAGAGTGCATTCGTATCGATACCTATTCGGCGGCACTTGCATTCTGCGGACGCAACATTGCTACGCCTCTATCAGCCCGTATGAGCATACCATACTGTACCGCAGCAGCGCTTGTGCATGGCGATCTTGGGCTAGACCGCTTCGAACCGCCGCACATCTGTCACGAGCAGACTCACTGCATGATGAATCTTGTCGAGGTGCACCTTGACTCCGAGATTGAGTCTTGGGTACCCGAAGCGCGAGCCGCAAGAGTGACGATACGACTGAAGAACGGACAAACATTGACCAGACTCGCACAGGGAGCGGTCGGCGAACCGGACAACCCTGCTCCGCGCTCAAGACTGGTGGACAAGTACCGTGATATTAGCCGTAATACGCTACCGGACGACACTCTACGCACCCTCGAAGACGCGATTCTGAACCTGGATCAGTCTACCGACATGGCACCACTCGTATCTTCCCTTAGGCTTGCACACCGGCCACAAGCCGGGTGTTAAGACATATTCAGATGAGAGGAGGTAGATGAACAAGTGAAACAAGGCATGTATTTTCAGTTCATAGTTCTTGTGTTGACGTGCGCATGGATATACCTGGGAACGCTCAAGGGTAGGCAGAACAAAGAGTTGCCGCCCGTAAGACGTATCGCCGGACTTGACGCGCTTGAAGAAGCCGTCGGCCGCGCAACCGAGTTGGACAAGCCGGTCTACATCACCCCTGGTGGTGGCGGGCTTCAAGATGAAGGCTCGGTGCAGACGCTGGCGGGTCTCTCGATTATGGAGCATACGGTACGCATGTGTGCCCGTTACAAGGCGCCGTTCTGGATTAGCATGCGTGCGGCTGAGACCTACGCCGTGGCAGAAGAGATGGTGCGCGGCGCCCTAGCCCAAGAAGGTATGCTGGAGCTCTATCGCGACGATACGGTTGAGTATTACTCCAGCGAACAGTTTGCGTTCGCGATGGGAACCTTGAGCCGTATGGAGCGCGACGGTGTGGCAGCCGCCGTACTGGTAGGTTTCTTCCAGGCAGAATCACTGCTGCTCGCCGAAGGCTCCGCACAGCACGGTGCTATCACCATTGGTGGATGCGCCAGGACTTCACAGATCCCGTTCTTCGTCGTTGCCTGTGATTACGTACTCATAGGCGAAGAGATGATCATCGGAGGCGCATATCTGTCAAAAGACTCATCACAGTTGTGGGCAATATGGGCACAGGATGGAGTCAAACTTGCCGGAGTACTGTTTTTGCTCATCGGAGCAATACTCTACAGCATGGGCAATCCATCGTTCTCGAATCTCGTCAGGTGGTAGCACAAGACAACTTAGGGCTAAGGGAGGTGTTCACACATGCAAGTCCCAAAGCAAATTCTTATACTGGTTACCGCAATACTAGGCACCATCATGGTTGCCGACTACTTTGTTGCGGTACCCACAATCAACCAGGTTGCAGAAGAACTTCAGGCCTGGGTTCTGATCATAGCAGGTGGCGCACTCATGCTCGCGTCGCTCAACCTCGCCAAAGTGCAGTTGAGAAGGGTCTCAGATAGACGCAAAGACTGGCAGTTCAGCCTGGTCACGGTAGTAGCGCTTGTCGCTATGGCATTTGCAGGGCTTGTGCTTGGGCGGAACTCGGCGGCTTACCTGTTCCTGTTCAGACAGGTAATGGCGCCTATCGGTTCAACGCTGTTTGCCTGCATGATCTTTTTCGTTACATCTGCTTCATACCGTGCGTTTAGGGTGCGTAACTTGCAGGCCGGGATATTGCTCATAGCGGCCACTTTTGTGCTACTCGGAGGAGCACCGGCGGGAGAGGTCATCTGGCATCGGCTTCCAGCCATTCGAGACTGGTTCTTGGATATTCCGACGGTGGCAGGCAACAGAGCGATCATCATCAGCGCGGCTGTTGGAACCGCGGCATTCGGTTTGAAAGTGCTGCTGGGGCTGGAAAGAGGCCAGCTTGGCGGCGGAGACTAGACTGATCGGAGGTGAGACCTAGATGCAAGGCTTCTTTGAGTTCCTAAACAACTTGGATCGCCGCTGGTATTACCTCTTCGTGGCGGTCATAATCGCATTTCCACTAATAAAACCGCTGGGGCTGCCTATTGCCATATCTACCACAACGAAGCAGTCATTCGAAGTACTGAACACTGTTCAGCCCGGCGACGTAGTTCTCATGGGATTCAACTACAACGTGTCATCCGCTCCAGACGTTCACCCAGGGGCAGAAGCCATCTTTGACCTGATGATGCAAAAAGGAGTACGCGTGGTGGCGGTTGCGTTCACCCCCCAAGGTGACACGATCGCCGAGCAGGTGATCAATGATTGGGAAGCACGAGGCAAAGTGTACGGGGAGGATTTCATCAACCTTGGGTACGTAGCCGGGTTCGAAGCCGCGGTTGCAGCCGTTTGCAGCGACCCATATTCCGTGGGACGAGATTACCGAGGCATCCCGGTTACTCCGGATCTGCCGGTCATGCAGGGCATCAAGAATGCAGCGGACTTCAAGCTCGGAATACCTGTTAACACCGGAAACCCGGGTGCAGAAGAATGGATCCGACAAGTTGTCGAGCCATATAAACTCCCGATGGTCACCATCCACGTCACCATCGGAGCTCCACGAGTAATGCCGTATGTTCAGTCGGGGCAGGTTGATGGCCTCATCATAGGCCTCCGCGGCTCCGCTGAGCTCGAGCAGCTGATGCGGAAGCCGGGGCTTGCGTCAGGTAGTATGGACTGCCAGTCACTTGGTCACTTCGCAATTCTTGCGCTTATGCTGCTGGGCAACCTTGCACAGATAGCCCAGAACAAGAAAGGAGGTAAGGCCAAATGAGTAGCGATCCAATCGTATGGCTAGCAGCTGTTCTAACGTTGGCCTCGTTTTCGTGGGTTGTGAAGATGAATCCAGCCTATACCTTCTGCGAACGGCTGTTTATCGGACTGGGCGCAGGATACTGGATAACGGTCGGCTGGACAAATCTCTACAACTCGGGAATTAGAGCCGTGATGGACGGAAGGTACTTAAGGATAATACCCATCCTGCTTGGAATCTTGCTGCTGTCCAGCATAGTGACCCCTTGGCACAGAAACCGACAGCTACCCAACATGGTGATAATCGGGATAGGTACTGGCCTTGCACTGAGGACGGTTATGCAGTCTCAGTTCATCAGGCAGATTCAGGCCACTTGGATGCCTCTCAATAACCCGAACAACATCATCATTCTTGTCGGCACGGTAGCGTCCATGGCATACTTCGTATTCACATTCGCCACACGAGAAGACACCGGTGCCGGAAGAGTCAGAAATGCTGCCACAGCCGTCGGGATGTGGGTGCTGATGGCCTGTTTCGGAGCATCTTTCGGTACAGCAGTCCAGGCCAGAATCTCCACGTTCGTCGCGAGGTTCCAGTTCCTCTTCGGTGAGTGGCTCGGTTTCATGTAGACAGTTGCATACTGGCTTCCCTGAGAGGGGGAAGGCATCCTTGCTTCTCCCTCTCGACTTAGACTCATGACTGTGCTCGTGCCCCACAAAACTCGGAGGTGAACTAAGTGAACAGATGTGATGCGAAGGAGGTCGCACGCAAGCAGATCGATAGTCTCAAAGAACAGCTGTTTGAACTCAGTGACCGCATCCACCAGAACCCTGAGATCAAGCACGAAGAATACAAAGCGTGCGAGTGGTTGTCCGAGTACCTCACAGAACAAGGCTTTGAAGTGGAAACAAAGGTAGGTGGGCTCCAGACAAGTTTTACGGCCAAGAAGGTGTTTGGAAGCGGCAAACCGCACATCGCTTTCTGCGCAGAGTACGATGCGCTGCCGAATATTGGCCACGCCTGCGGACACAACGTGATCGGATTGGCCTCTGTTGCTGCAGGTCTCGGGCTGGCAAGAGCGCTTGAGGAAAGCGGCAAGGACGGCACTGTCACGGTGTTCGGCACGCCCGGTGAAGAAGGTGGCGGTGGCAAGGTGTACATGGCAAGAGCCGGCCTGTTCAAGGACGTGGATGCATGCCTCATGATACACCCTGCCGACAGAACAACCGCTGGCAGAACGTCTAACACGTCTGGAAGGTGGCGATTTAAGTTCTACGGTCGTTCGGCGCACGGTGCAGGAAACCCGCACCTTGGCATCAATGCGCTTGATGCAGTACTCCAGACTTTTAACATGGTTAATGGCTTGAGACAACATACCACTGAAGACTGCAGGCTGATGGGGATTATCACAAATGGCGGGCAGTCTGTTAACGCAATCCCAGAGGTTGCGGAATGCTGGTTCAGTATCCGCGCCGCAAGACTAGATACACACCAGCAGTTAATGGATAGAGTCAAGAAGTGTGCCGATGCAGCAGCACTAGCTACTGGCTGCAAGCTTGAATCCGAATACCCGGAGCACTACCCACACAATCCGGTGAGGATCAACGAACCGCTGAATGAGGTGCTTACCGAAAACCTTGAAGCGCTCGGCATCGAGGTAGATCCCTCTCCCGAGGGCGGCAAGGGTTCCACTGATTTCGGAAACGTGAGCTGGGAGGTTCCAGGCGTCCACGGCTACATCGCCATAGTGCCCAGAGGTACAGGGGGGCACAGCACGGAATTGCGGGAAGCAGCCGGCTCCGAGCCGGGACACAAAGCGATTGTGGACGCAGGCTCGGCGCTCGCGATGTCGGGCATTGACCTTGTATGGTGTCCTGAGCTTATCAAGAAAGCTTGGGAAGACTTCGAGGAACGAGCTAGGCAGGGAATCTAACAAACAGCAGATCTTATAAGGGGGCAGCTTCTGATGAAGCTGCCCCTCGCACAAGGGGGAGCAACCTTTGACTCTGTTGATAGACGGCGAGAGACTACGGCGTGATCTAGAAGCGCTTGGAGAGATAGGCAGAACCGATTTCGGTATTACAAGGCGAGCGTTTACAGAAGAAGATCGGAGGGCAAGAGTTATGGTAAGCCGGCTCATGGAAGAAGCCGGCCTCGAAGTAAGGATTGACCCTGTGGGCAACGTGTTTGGTAGGCTCTCTGGCCGAGAACGGACGCTTCCTATAGTAATGTGCGGCTCGCACATAGATACAGTACCATCGGGCGGTATGTTTGACGGTAGCCTGGGCGTAATTGCTGGCATCGAAGCGCTTCGCGCGATAAAGAGTACGGGCAGAGTATTGCAGCGTTCGGTGGAAGTGGCAGCGTTTGCAAACGAAGAAGGCGCATGGGGTGGTGGCACTTTCGGAAGCAGAGCCTTCATAGGAGCTCTGACAGCAGAAGAGGTATACGCAAACACCACCGACGGCCAAACGGTAGCAGCCAAGATGCTCGCTGTAGGCTTGGAGCCGGATGACTTACACGCTGCCAAAGCTCCATACCCACTTGAAGCGTATCTCGAACTGCACGTTGAGCAGGGAGCTGTGCTAGACAAGGAGAATCTGGATATAGGTATTGTTACCGGTATTGTCAGCACGTGTAGATGGATGATTACCGTAAGAGGTGATGCAAACCACGCTGGCACGACTCCGATGCACATGCGAGACGATGCGCTTGTCAAAGCATCAAAGTTCATCGTTGCGGCAAGTGAGGAAGCCTCCAGAAACAGAGGAGACATGGTCGCCACCATCGGTCAGGCGTTTATCCAGCCGAACGCTCCCAATGTTATCGCAGGTGAAGTGAAGATGGTACTTGGCATGCGTTCTCTCAGCGAGGACAGGCTTGAAGTCGCACTGTCGCGCTTGAAAGAAACCGCAACCAACCTTGGCGGGGTAGACATTGATACGATCATAATCAAGCCGCCCGTAATGATGAACGACCGGCTTGTTGACACAATAGAACGGGTAACCCAAGATCTGCAGATACCCGCAAAGAAGATGCACAGCGGCGCCGGTCACGATGCAATGTGCATTGCCCGGATTGCGCCTGTGGGCATGATTTTTGTACCGAGCAAGAACGGTAAGAGCCACGTACCTGAAGAATATACAGAATGGAGACACGTCACGCGAGGTGCCGAAGTACTGGCACACACCATCTTACGAATAGCCGAGGAGTAACCTTGTGAACGTTCCAAGAACTGCGACAGAAAAGATGTTCGGCGCAAAATCGGGATGTCAGTGCAGTGCGCACGACGTAGTGGGTGCACACGTCGACTTGCTGTACCTGACAGACGGCTCAGCGCCTGCCGTAATCGATGCGTTCTCTAAACTCGGCGGACAGCTGTCTGTTGGACGACCTGCTGTTGCCATATCTATCGATCATTACGTGCCGTCGCCATCGGCACTGGTTACAAAGAGACATCAACAGATTCGCGAGTTTGTGACGCGCACGGGCTGTGTGCTGACGGAAGAAGGCGACGGTGTTTGTCATCAGGTGCTCGGCGAGTACGGACTTGTACGCGCTGGAGACCTCGTGGTCGGAGCCGACTCGCATACCGTTACCTACGGGAGCATTGGCGCATTCGCAACGGGGATAGGCACAACCGACGCTGCGGTGGCAATGGCATCAGGACGGCTTTGGTTCAGGGTACCGGAGAGCATAAGGCTGAACCTTAAGGGCAGGTTATCGTCCGGGGTTTCGGAAAAAGACCTTGCCCTCTACTTGAACGCACACTTCGGCACCACACAGGCGGTCTACCGCTCGGTTGAGGTATACACAGAAGACCCCGAGATAGATCTCTCCCCTGTGTGCAACACTTCTGTTGAGTGGGGAGCCAAGTTCTGCTTGGACATGCGGTACTGTCCATTATCGTCAGACCCTGAGGTCTCATACGCCGAAGTATCTGACGTGTACGTTACAAGTATAGAACCGCTAGTCGCGCTGCCTCACACGTGTGACAGCGTAGTCAAAGTGAGAGACGCGGGACGTGTCCCTGTGCATATGGTAGTAATCGGCACGTGCAGTGGAGGACGTCTGAAAGACCTTGAGCAGGCTGCGCAGGTTCTTGAGAATAGACGCGTTAATAACAACACTCGACTGTTGGTAGTACCCGCATCCCGCAGGATATTCCTCGAGTGCATGCAAAGAGGTATTCTGCAGACCCTTGCCGCTTCTGGCGCGGTCGTTAGTCCACCTGGATGCGGTCCGTGCTGCGGGACGAGTGCAGGCATTCCGGCAGACGGTGAGAACGTGATCTCGACGGCTAATCGTAACTTGCGCGGTCGTATGGGCAACCCCAAAGCCAACATCTACCTGGCGTCGCCGTCCACGGCGGCGGCAAGCGCTGTTGCCGGACAGCTAGCGGACGCCCGAGACCTAGAATGAGCAAGGAGGAACCCGTATTGCATATACGCGGTAAAGCACGCCTGTTACCCGATAACGTATGCACCGACCATATCATCAGTTCGGGTAGAAAGCGTGACGCAGCAGATATACGCGAAGCCACCAAGCACATCTTTGAAGACCTTGACCCACCTCTTCTCCACCCTATCGAGAGCGGCGACATAATCGTGGCCGGCAGCAATTTCGGGTGCAGCTCAGCCATGGAAATAGCGGTTGAGGTGCTTAAATACGCCGGGGTGGGCGCGATAATCGCGCGCTCGTTCGCCCGCACCTACTATAGAAACGCGGTAAACCTTGGCCTACCTGTTTTTGAAATTGACGTTCACGGCATCTACGAAGCAGATGAGATCTGTGTTGATCTAAAAGGCAGTGCAGGGCGCATAAGCAATCTTACTAGAGGCTTTGAAGTTGGCCTTCCTTCGATCCCCTCATTTGTGTTGGAAGTGATACTTGCAGGCGGTCTGAGCGAGTACTACCGGGCTCTTGGTCATCTTCCGGCCGGAAGACTAAGATAGACAGACAAAAGCAGTGCAAGCGCACTGCCTGTCCCCCATTTTGGCATACTATATGTGCTTAGGGTTTGGAGTCTTTATTATGAGCACACTCAAACCGGAATCGGATGCTGCGCGCAATCCGCGGGGCGAGCCTGCGTAGCTCACAACCATATCCGTCGGGCGTACAGCCTCCACTTGGTCGCCTGACTCTATGGAACCTTTGCCCTCCACGACGTAGAACAGAGTGTCTACCGTTGCTTCGTGCTGCGAAACCACCTGACCCGGTTCGAGCATGAGGTTGATGACTTCTGCGCTTCTTTCGTCAACGGCGAATTTGGCCGCAAATCCAATAGGCGTGATGGTCGTCTCGACGTCCTTAAGACGGATAATCTTCATCTCATACCTCCCGGTCGAATATGCCCGGATTCACCTCACACAGATTAACCATCGCCCAAACAAGATCTGTTCTAGTGATCAGACCCAGAAGCTGGCCTTGTTTCATGACCGGCACACGGTTAATCCTACGGCGAGCCATTATCTTTGCCACGTCCTCAAGCGAGGTCTCCTCGCTGACAGATATCACATTGCGCGTCATGACTTCGTCAACAGTGAGGTCTCTCACCGAGCATAATCCTTGCGCAAACTTCGCGATCTTCTCAGCGCTGGTGTGTGGAGACACCCATCCAAGAGTGTCAACAAGCCCTATGATCCTCAACTCTCGGCTCTTTCTTATCATGTCATGCTCAGACACGATGCCGACCACTTTTCCGGCGTCGTCCACGACGGGAGCACCGTTGATGCCCTTTTCCTGAAACAACGCAGCGACTTCTCCAAGTGTCGCGCCTGTCTTGACAGTGACCACATCTGTCTTCATGACATCTTTTGCTTTCATCCTGTCACCTCCCGCAAGTGTTAGCCTTCAGGTTGCCTAAGTTTCAAGCAATTCTCTTAGCGGGTGCTCATGCTTAATGTAAATCCACTTGTACCCCCGCGTCTCAATCAGTCCCTCAGCCCTGAACTCGGCGAGCCTCCTGCTCAATGTCTCTTGAGCGATGCCCGCCATACTTGCCAGGCCAGCCCGATTCATGTGCAGTCTGATCTCCGTGCCATGCGCCGAGTTTCGACCGTAGCGAGCAGCTAGAGAGAGCAACAGCGCAGCCGCTTTCTGCCTGCTGTCGTATGCGTATGCTCCGTCAAGAATCTCTTCCATCTGCGCCACTCGTTCAACGAGCGCCAGCAGTACGGCCTGAAGCGCAGACGTGTGGCGTGCGAGAAACTGCGTCATGTCAGCACGACTGATGGAGCATACCAAGCTTGAGTCACTAACAACCACAGCGTCAAACGTGGAACGCGCACCCGAAAGCAGCGACAGTTCACCGAAAAAATCTCCCGTTGAAGCAAGTCTAAGCACTTGCTCTGAGCCGTCTCTTCTCAGCCTGGCAATCTTTATCTCGCCGCCGTGCACTATGTACAGCGCGCTTGCTGGCTCTCCCTGCCTAACGATGCTATGCTGCTTGGCAAAGCGGTGGTGCGTAACGAGCCGCTCCAACTGTGTGGTGTCGTTCTTGTCCAAGTTCTTGAACATGGGAATGCTTCCGACACACAGCCGTCCACAGTGCGCACACAACGACGAACCCATCTTGCAACCGCCTCCGACCCCATTATACCAAACCGGGCAGGGGTAAAATACCGCCAACCTGCCCGGCTACGCCTTACGTCTAATGGTGAGGCGAGAAGCAGCAGTACCCGATTTCGTCAGCGAGTGTTTTCATCTCGTTCCACTTTGTGGCGTCGGTTATGGTGTCCAGGGCAGTCGGGTAAAGTATGCTGTCTTCTTTCAGTATGTGGTCTCTTAGATGGAACACAATGTACGCCGCTGTATCTGCGAACTCGGACCTAAACTCTTGAAATTGGACATCCGCCACGTTTTCGGCAAGCCACAGCAGCCGCTTCTTCTTGGGACGGAACTCGTCATGATCCATCCTCATGATACGGGTCGGCCCCGTCACACCCAGGCGCTCCAGTTCTCTAAACAACACTTCTTCTTCACGCGCGTGATGTTTTTCGGCACTAACCAGATGTTCGGCAAGCGAACGCAGTCTGGCGTAGAGCGGATTCTTAGTATCATATGCTTCCTGCGCCTTGAGTTGAGTCGCTGATTCATCGAGCAAGTCGAGAAACCGCAGTATTTCTACATGCTCTTTGTACAGCGTATCAAGCATGTGTCCTTCGGGAAGCGTCTCTATTGTCTGCCGTATCTTCCCATCGAGTACCTCTAGATGTATCTTGCATAGTTCTCGCAACTCGGTGGGATCTGTGCCCGCTTCAATCAAGGACTGCTCTGCCAGAGACAGTTCGATTGGGTCAACGTGTTCGACGATATCTGCTAGTTGCTTGCGCACCTGGGGGGTGTCTTCGGCTGTTCCAAGTTTGGCCAATAGTTCTGCCAGTTTGGCTGTGGCCATGTCATCGCCTCCGTTTCTTTCGTGCTGTCAGTCTAATCATAAGTCGTCGGCGCTCACGAATCTTTGACCCGAGTCACAGAATCCAGAAGAAAACTGCTGTCTCTTCGGAACGCGCACATTATGCAATTCGTCCAACAATTCAGGGTATGCTGAAACACGCCGAGTTCTGGGAGGTTAACGCGTTGAACCGCAGATACAAGATCGTGCTCGCTGTAACCTTGGTTGTGCTGTGCCTGGCGGTGTCGATCACCAGCGCACACAGGCACATGCAGTACGTACGACAACTGGAGCAAGCAAGAAGCTACGTGTTCGCAGGTTGGGCAGCAGCACAGGCCAGCGCTGCCCTGGAGTTCGACAAAGCACTCGCCGAAATCTTGGTGACTGCAAACACGTCTGCACTGCCTAAGAGCATACAGCACGCGCTGGCTGCAGCCGAGCGCGGCAACAAGTTGCTAACAGAACAGCCGCCACAGCAAGAGCTGGCGCTAGCAATAAGCGAGTGGGAAGATCGGCTCTTCTACTCAGCTGCGCACTCCTACCTTGTGTACTTAGATAGCACTCTGCACACGGCGCCGCCGGACGAGACACACTTGCGGGTTATCTCCTCAATGCGAATAGCAGCGGAGAGCACATATGCCGAGTTCCTGAAAGCACACAACAAGATACTAGAACACGTAGCGTCATCTCAGCACTCGTCTGACATTCTGCTCGAAGCACTTAGTTCTATATCAAGACATCTTGCTGCTGTACCCCACCCGAGAGACGAAGACGAGCACTACGAGGCATATCTACTTGAGGTTGAAGACCACGTGTACAGATACTCACTCGGTAGAAGCGGTGAGACCGAGCACTCAGAACCCGCGATGCGTGACCGGGCGGAACAGTTCGCAGCGCAGTTTTTCGGGGCGCGGTTGAGACGCACCGTCCAAACCCCGTCAGCAGGTGGTTACTCAACAGTTTCCGGAGCCTACATACGGTTTGTGGTTGCCGACCCTTCCACCGGGATAGACTGCCACATCCAGGTGTCAGAAAAGGGCATGCATATTCTGAGTGCCCGAATTAGAGTGCCGTACACACCCAATGACACGATTACGGAAATCTTGCGAGTGGCAGAGCACCTGCTTACTTGCTGGACGCAATCTGAGTCTGTTGTGCTAACACATGTGATGAGCCCCAAAGATACCGTCAGTCTGTATTCTGCCGTTGAGCATGGAGTCATCATGTACGACAAGCAAGTCACGCTGAGCCTTGACACAGAGATCGCCGAGCATTCATCCACCACAGCCTTCTGGGTCAGTCTTGATGCAACTAAGTACTTTGCCAACTTCATGCTGCCCATCGAACAGAGTGCTTGGATACCATCTGTTCGGGCAAGAGACATCATAGGCTCTGCCGCAGGCGAACCCGAACTCACGCTGCGTGACGCAAAACTCCTGTATCGAGTGCCCGTATCCGGTGTGCCACGCGTATCTGCGGCATACGTCAACGCAGTTAGCGGCGAGTACGAATTCATGGAGTATGTGGTCCCAAGGTAGCGTGCATGCAGGTAGATGGCATAAGGTCGAAGAAAGTAGAGCACCAGTCGTCGGCTCGTGTGCGCGTAATAGCATACGCGTCAAAGTGCAGGAGGCTGGATGAATGGAACTCTTGATAAAGCACGCCAGGATAGTTGACGGTACAGGCGCCCCATGGTTTCGCGGGTGCATAGGTATTCGAGATGACAAGATTGCGCACGTGGGAGAGATAGTGCCCAACGGCGCGACTGTTATCGATGCCCAAGACCAGATCGTGTCGCCCGGGTTCATCGACATGCATGGCCATTCGGATTACCTTATACTCGGTAACCCAACCGCCGACAGCAAGGTACTCCAAGGCATCACAACCGAAGTAGCCGGCACGTGCGGCTATTCTTGTGCTCCCATAGGCGAAAACTTCTTTCACGAGTGGTGGGTCGAAGACATCAGGAAAAGATTCACGGTTACGGATAAGGCTACTGGAGTCGAGATGCTGAATAGACACGGAATCTGCCTGAGTTGGACACAGCTCTCGCAGTACCTCGATACGCTCGACACCACGAAGCCATCACTCAACTATCTGACGTTTATGGGGCATGTGGCACTTCGGGTTGGGGTTACCGGGCAGTTCGAGAAGAAGCCTTCTGAAGCCGAGTTGCTTGAGATGAGACAGATACTCAGAGATGGCATGCGCGCTGGCGCACTTGGGTTCAGCACCGAATCCGGCACACATCGCAAAATGGAATTGCCGGATGAAGAGCTGCTCCACTTTTTTGCGGAGACAGCTTCGCTCGGAGGCCGTGTGGCATACCACATAAAGGACTACGGCGATAAAGCGCTTGAAGAACTAGAACACAGTCTTGACCTCGTGAGCCGAGCGGGTGTCAAGACCATACTGTCCCACCTGAACGTAAACGGTAGGGAAAACTGGGGTAAAGCCGTCTACATGATGGAATGTGTCGAAAAGGCACGCATGTCTGGCCGCGAAATCTGGGCTGATGTAATGCCCTGTCCGGGCGGTGGCGAAGCGCTGTTCTATACTCCTCGAGCAACCGATCTGCTGCCACAATGGGTTGCACAGATGGAACCAGATGAGATACGAAACACGCTGAAAGACCCCGCAAAGCGCGAACAGATCAGACTGCAGCTCAAAGAAGGCCAGGCATCTGATTTCTACTACGTGCCGGGCACGGGTGAGACAGAAGCTTACGGCAGAGGGCCGCTGGCCGACGCGCACTGGCCTTACTATGTTCGCATCCAAAGGAGTGACGTGCCCGGTGTTGAAGGACGTACGGTTAGGCAGATTGCCGATCGCACAGGCGAGTCTCCGCTTGATACGCTGTTCAGGATAATCCAGCAAGATCCGTACACGTACAAGTTCATCTCAAAGGAGAGTCAAGAAGATCGAGACGTGTTCATATGCCACCCGCTCACAGGGTTTGGAACTGATGGCGGCCTCGTAAACGCCATTCGACGGCCGGGTATAGCAAACCCTACTCTCTACTCTGTGTTTCCGTACGTGCTCAAAGAATACGTACGAGAGAAGCAAATGATACCGCTTGAAGAAGCAATCCGCAAGATGACGAGCCTAGGTATGGCGGCTCACGGCATACGTGACAGGGGAATACTGGCGCGAGGCTATCATGCAGACATTGTGGTTTTCGACCCGGACACCATAGGCCCGAGAATCGACTATGAGCGACCCATGCCAATGCCTCCGTGTACCGGAATTGACACGGTCATAGTCAACGGTGAGGTGACAGTACGCGAAGGTGCGCATCTTGGCACGCGTGCCGGACGAGTGCTGAGACACGCCTGTTCGTCTTAACGCTCTGGTAGGCTCCCATGCCTAACGTAGTGAGCAGCATCTTCGTACAGCGCCTCGGGCACCGAGGCGTGTTCTTTTATGGCTGCTTCGTCAGCCAAGCGATACACAAGTGCGTGCACGTACTCGTAGTCTTGCTCCAGCGCTTCTGTGGAGAGCCAGTGCACACCGTCTTGTGGCGTATGCCGTACAGCCGCCTTACCGTATCTGGCTATGCTTACTGCAGGAATTCGTCGAGCTGTGAAATGCGCATCATCACTACCCATGATTCCTTGGCCGACACTCACGCTTACGCCCACTGCTCTCGCCGCATCTCGGGCCAGTGAAAGCACGGCTTCGTCGGCCGCGCAACGCGCTTCAGCCATGCCGATGGCGGCACCTACACAATCAACATTTACGCCGGCCACGACTTTGGCATGCTCGCTCAGTTGAGCAACAAGGTGCGCAGAGCCTTTGAGTCCGAGCTCTTCGCAGCCTAGAAATGCGAGCATCACGCTGCGGCGCGCAGGTCGATTCGCCAAAGACTGCGCGAGTTTGAGCAGCAGCGCACAGCCGCTTGCATTGTCTTCTGCTCCAGGTGATTCGGGAACAGTATCGTAATGCGCCGCCACTATGACCATCTCATCGGCCAAAACAGTACCTCTCACCATACACGTTATATTCTGGCTAAACGAGTCGATAACGTTCTGGTCGACTCGCATGAGTCCCCTAGTAGGCTGCTTGACCATCCCAAGTGCATCTTCAACCGAAATCCAGCACGCGGCAACAGGCCCGGGCGCTCGAAAACCCGGCGGCAAGAACGACACATTTGGCAGTTGCCTTCCGGGTTTGTTTATGCATATGAGTCCGTTTGCGCCACACTCGGCAAGCCGCCTGTATACACTGGGCATCCGCCAGTAGTCGTAGTCATACAGCGCTATGTCGCCGGGTTTTAGCCTGCTTATATCGCAAAGATCGCCTTGCGCGACATACACAATCTCAGCCTCACGCTCCGAGCCGGTGCTGCGGCCTGCTAGTCCGACTGCAGTCGTATTGACACGCCTGCATACCGGGCTTGTCAGCACGAGTTGAGCTCGTGCGTCGGTGTAAGTCGTTACTGGAAACTGCTGACGCTCGGGGGTGAGCCCCAGCTGCAGGAGCCATGCGTATATCATATCGGCGGCTCGTGCTTCGGATGGCAACGCCGACGCTCTCTCAAACGAAAGTTGCCCCACGATGTCCATCAGCGTGTTTGTGCTCACGGCATTCTCCACTTAAGGTTGGTGGCCTACTCGGTGTTCACCATCTTCGGATCGAACGCTTCTCTGAGTCCGTCACCTACAAAGTTGAGCGAAAGCACTGTCAGCACGATCGCCAAGCCTGGGAACGCGGTGAGCCACGGGCCGGTACGCAGATACGCCTTTCCCGTGTGAAGAATGTTGCCCCAGGTTGCCTCGGGCGGCCTTACGCCAACACCGAGATAGCTGAGCGCAGACTCGGTCAGAATCGCGGTGGCCACGCCGAACGTCGCGGACACGATTATCGGGCCCATTGCGTTAGGAAGCATGTGCTTGTACATTATCCTGCGGGCGCTTGCGCCTATTGACATAGCACTCTGCACAAAATCGCGCTCTCTCAACGTCAAGAACTCGCCGCGCACCAATCGTGCGACATGCGTCCACCTGGTAAGCCCTATGACAAGCACTATGTTTGTGGTGCTGGGTCCGACAAACGCCACAAGCATCAGGATCAAAAAGAACGATGGAAAGCATATCACGATATCCGTGAACCGCATCAACACGTTATCAACAGCTCCGCCAAAGTGACCTGCCACAGCGCCTATTGCTATGCCGAGGACTATCATGAAAACCGCCGAAACAGCGCCTATGGTCAGCGAAATGCGCGATCCAAACAGGATGCGGCTCAGCAGGTCGCGACCAAGAAGGTCAGTGCCGAGTAAGTGCTTTGAAGATGGTGGAGCCAGCATGTTGTCAAGATCCGTCGCATTGGGTGGGAAAGGCGCTACCCACGGAGCAAAAATCGCCCCAATGCACATTATCAGTAGCAGCACTATGCCCACGACGGCAGCTCTGTTGCGCATAAAACGCTTCCAAATCCGTTTTTGCTCATCAGACATGTGCAGCAACACCCCTATCTATTAGGCATAGTTAGTCGTATCGAATGCGAGGATCAAGAGCCGCATAGGCAATGTCTGCACCCAGGTTGGAAATCAGCACCATAAACACGGTGATAAGGTTGATCCCCATAATGAGAGGGTAGTCGCGCGAGAACACAGCGTTCACGCCGAGCCTGCCCATACCGGGCCAGGCAAACACGCTTTCTACGATGAACGATCCGCTGAACATCACCGGGATAAAGAACGCCAGCATCGTGACCACAGAAATCAGAGCGTTACGCAGCACGTGTTTGTAGACCACGACTCTCTCTGAAAGCCCCTTTGATCTTGCAGTTCGCACGTAATCTTCCTTGAGTGTCTCGACCATGCTCGACCTCATGTATCGTGTGATCTGTGCCATACTGCCGCTGGCAAGCACCAATGAAGGCATTATGAGGTGTCTTATGCGGTCTGCCACAGAAAACGGGACACCTATAGATGACATGCCCGTGGCAGGAAGAATGTCCAAATAGACTGCGAAAAACCACATGAGCATGAGCCCAAACCAAAAGGCCGGCATCGACACCCCTATATACACAAGAAGAGATACTATATGGTCGGCAATGGTGTCCTTGTGCAGCGACACCCAAACACCTGCCGGTATTCCTATGGCAACTGCCAAGAACAGCGCTACACCCATGAGCAAAATGGTATTCGGCAGCCGGGAAGCGATCAAAGATATTACAGGTTGGTGATGCAGGTATGAAACACCAAAATCACCTTGTACTAGCCTTCCCAGCCACATAACATATTGCACAGGCACAGGCCTATCGAGCCCCCGCAGCTCTTTGATACGTGCAGCGTCTTCCGCCGTCACTGTGGCTATCTCCGAGAAGAGCACAGATGTTGGATCTCCGGGTGCAAGATAGATTACACCGAATTGTATAATGGTGATTATCAGCATCATAACAGGCAGCGTCAAGAGCCTGCGAGCCAGGTAACTCTTCAAACCTCCACCCCCATCGAACGTGCAGTCGGCCGTGGTCGGCCGGATACCCGGCCATACGTAGCCTGGATGCCCCGCGGTAGACAACACAGGACATCCAGGCACGAGATCTTCTGGTTACTTGGGCTCGATCCACCATTCGTGAATGTTGTATTCAAACGTGTCGTTGTCGCTGCGGCCTCCGAACGGCTTGAGTTCGATGCCCTTTATGTGACTACGGTAAGCAGTATGCAGGTCACGCAGCGAGAGAAATCCGTACGGCACTTCCTCAGCCACGATTTCCTGTATCTCCTTGTAGTACTCAGCTCGCTTTGCGATGTCAGTGGTAACTCTGGCGAGCTGGTATAGCTCGTCCACCCTGGCGTTAGAGAAGCCAGAGGTATTTCGCCCGCCGTCCGTTACGAACTGGTTGAGCGACTCGTCGGGGTCAAACGGCACCGCGAACCCGAACAAGCCTACCTGATGCTCTTTGTTCATCAACCGTTGGCTCCAGTATGTGGACACCTCGTAAATTGCCAGTTCTACGTCCATGCCGACCGCTTTCCACATCTCCTGCAGAATCTCGTTTGTGGCAGAACGCCGCAGGTTACCGGAGTGCGTGCAGAGTTCGAACTTGAGAGGCACTCCGTTCTTCTCCCTTATGCCCGTGTTGGGGTTGAGTTTCCATCCCGCGTCGTCCAGCACTTTTGCGGCTTGAGCCGGATCAAACGGATACTTCTTGATGTTCTGGCTCGCGAAAACACTCTGAGGGTTGATGTACGAATCCATGTTAGTGCCCGCGCCTCGTAACACTGCTCTCGCGATCGCATCTTTGTCGGTTGCAAGCATTATGGCCTGACGCACTGCCTTGTCATCAAGAGGTGGCTTTGTGGTGTTGAAAAACAGCGTGTCCATGAAAAGCCCGGGGCGCTGCAGTATCGTAGTATTTGGTATGGCTTCGACGAGGTCTCGCTGCCGCGCGTCGAAGAATATAAGGTCGGCGCGTCCCGCCTCATAAGTCATGACAATGGCATCGATATCCGGCACTATCGAGTAAACCAGTCGGTCTATGTTGGGCCTTCCAAGGAAGTAGTCGTCAAACGCAACAAGCTCGACCCTGTCTCCTGAAAGCCACTTGTCAAACTTGAACGGGCCTGTGCCGACAGGATTTCTGTTGAACGGATGGTTCGCCATTGCTTTGCCAATTCCGTCTTTCAACAGGTGTTCGGGCGTAATCCTCAGATCGAGGTTCATAAGAAACGGTGCAAAAGGCTCTTCTAGCGTAAACTCGACGGTAAAATCATCGATTACCTTCACTTCTTTAACAGGGTCACCGTGCGTAGCCTTCCTGTGCCCGAGATACTCGGGATGCATGATGATGTCGAACGTGTGCTTAACGTCCTTTGCGGTGAAGCGCTCGCCATCATGCCATTTCACGTCTTCTCTCAGCTTGAACGTCCACACTTTTCCGTCTTGGCTAACCTCCCAGGATTTGGCGAGGTCGGGTATGGGCTGTCCATCTTCTGGGCTGAGCCTAATCAAACCGTTGAACATGTGGCGCACGAAACTCTCCCCGGATCCGCCGGGCGTAAATAGGTGGGGATTGAGGTGTTCCGCATCCACGAAAGAAAGTTGCACAAGTGTTCCGCCTCTAACGGGTCCATCCTCACTAGGTGCAGGACCCGGCGACGGCGCGGGCGCTGGTGTTGGCGGCTTCTGACCGCAGGCGCTTAGCATAGCCACTACCAGCAGTAGTACAATAGCCAATGCGAATATCGACTTTCTGTGCATCCATTCATCCTCCTTAGTGTTTTCACAAAAACATCACATATCTGGTCAATAATGATTCAACTCAATCCTCACAATTCCTGCAAATCTCCTTTACCAACGGAGTGGTTCCCCTACGCCTCTCAGGTACATGCCCTGCGAAGCACGTGTCCAGGTCTGCAACCTGTGAGAGTTGATTCGGAGACAACTGCCTCTCCGTTCACGAAGACCCATTCAAATCCGCGCGGGTAGCGTCTTGGCTCGACATAGTCTCCAGTCTCGGACACTTCTTCGGGGCTGAACACTACCACATCCGCTTTGTATCCAGGAGCGAGCACACCCCTGTCACTCAATCCGGCTACGCTTGCAGGTAGTCCCGTCATTTTGTGCACTGTTTCTTCAATCCCCAAAGTGGTTTGCCCGTACTTGCGAATGAACGTCGCCATGCCGCCAAACGCTCCGGGATCGGGCAACAGATAGGGCGGCACGCGCACCTCCCATCCAAGATCGCACGTTATGGCATCGACTCCCGGCATCGCCTTCGGATGGCTGAAGAATATTCGCTTGGTGAGATATGAACTTCCTGAGCTGGCACTGCGAATTCTGGGGTCCCGTGTAATCAAGTGCATGAGGGTGTCAAGAGCACTCGAGTTTTGCTCTAAACTGATCTCGTGCAGTGTTCTACCGACATACTCTGCGCAATCTGACTCGATGATGCGCACCGAGTGCGCCCAGCCCGGGTTGGTTACCGGGTTGAGGTAGAACCATTTACCGGAGGTGATATACTCGCGGATATCATCTTGAACCTCCGGTCTGCGCAGGTTAATCGCCAGCTGCTCAAGACTCCCGGACACTTTGAGCCACGGTGTCAGCATGGAAGCCATGTACTTGCCGTAAAACCCACCGCCGTCAGATGGAATGCAGTCGAAAGATATCTCAATGCCCTGCGATGCAGCCTCATCAATCATGGCAAGCGTCTCTTCCGCTATGAGCGCGCTGAGCCGTTCGGTGGGAGCTGGCCAGACGGAGTATGCAGCGCTCAAGTGAGATACCTGAAGTCTCGCACCAGCCTTCTCGGCTATGTCTATGGCTTCGCGCAATCCGTCGGCGAGCACCGGCTTTCCGGTAGGCGGCCTAAGGTCTCGCCTGCGCCAGTGAGACGCGAACCACCCGCCCTTCTTGACCGCTTCAGCTATTACCTCATAAGATTCATTGCTGCAGGAGTAGTTGTTTGGCGCATAATCCAAGCCGTTGGATATCCCAAGAGCGCCTTCTTCCATCGCACGAGCCGCATACCACTTCATCAGCCGGATCTCTTCGGCGCTTGCACCTCGCCTCCAGTCACGCCCCATGACGGCCGTGCGAATTGTGCCGTGCCCGACAAGCACGCCCAAGTTCACCGCAGGTCGCGAGTTCTCGACACGTTCAAGAAACTCCGCGAGACTTTTCCAGTCGATATCCACACCGTCAACTTCCATCGATGCCTTCCTGACGTCATCGATGTCACCGAGAATCTCCTGGTAGTACTTGGTTGGCGCCACTTTTTCCCACCAGTTCCAGTCCCACCAGTTGCAGCTGGTGTAGTGCGCAGCCAGAGGCGCAGGCGACAGACCACAATTGCCACCGATGCACGTGGTGATGCCTTGGGCCACACAACTTTGGGCGCCAGGGAAAAGCAGAATCGTCTGCTCGGTGTGGGAGTGGATGTCTATGAAGCCTGGGGATACTACTCTGTGCGTTGCATCCAGTGTGCGAGCTGCCTCACACTCCGCAAGGTCTCCAATCTTTACAATACTGTCACCCGACATGGCCAAATCGGCATTGAAACCAGGCCGACCTGTACCGTCAACCAACGTACCACCACGTATTATCGTGTCGTACAAACGGTCGCCTCCGATCTAAGTGGTATTACAGATATGTTAGGGCGGTCTTACCACTCTGTCAATTAATATCACTACGCGCGTGGGCTTAAATGTCCCTAGGCCAAGAACACCAACTTCGTTCCGTGCACCGAAGCAGGACTCCCTCAGCGATCGCAGAAACACAACTGTATCTTGCGGAGGTGATCATAGTGGACGCCATTGAAGCAATCTTGAGCCGAAGGAGTATACGCAAATACCGCTCAGAATCGGTCTCAGCGGACGCCGTTACTACCATTTTGCAGTGCGCAATGGCCGCACCATCGGCCGTAGACCAGCAACCATGGCGGTTTGTGCTCATCAACGAGCGAGAAGTGCTGGACGGTTGTGCCAGAATACACCCCTACGCGCAGATGCTGAAGCAAGCTAGCCTGGCAGTGCTCGTCTGCGGGGATACATCTTCGCTCGCATCTCCCGGCTACTGGCCTCAAGACTGTGCTGCATCCACGCAGAATATGCTGCTTGCAGCGCATGCGCTTGGTCTGGGTACGTGCTGGTGTGGGGTGTATCCGAATGAGCAGCGGGTAGCCGCATTTAGGAAGTTCTTGGGTATACCGGATCATGTCGTGCCATTCAGCATTGTGGCAGTGGGCCACGCTTCAGAAGCAAAACCACCCGCAGACCGCTACGATGAATCACTAGTACATATCAACAGATGGTAACAGTGCACAGCACAGCATAAATGGGGTGAAGCGGTTTGAACACACAGAGAGTAATACTCATCGGCGGCGAGTCACTTGGAAGAGGCGACGCTATGCTCGGCGAGATGCTTATGGCAAACTTTCTGCGCCTTGCGGCAGAAGAAGAGAATAGACCTGATGTAATATGCCTGCTTAACTCGGCTGTGCGCATGACGGTGCCCGGTCATACCTGTTTTCAGCATATGAAAAACCTTGAATCTCTCGGAACCACAGTCCTTGTCTGCAAGACCTGTCTCGAATACTACGACATTGAAGAACAGGTTGGGCTGGGCAAGGTGTCCAACATGCACGAGATCCAGTCTCATGCGATCAGTACCCAGACGCTGAGCATCTAATCCAGCCGTTCCTGCGCTCCGTAAAACGTGTGCACTCTGCCCGCTGGCTTGCGGTCTGCGTGCCTTACTTCACACTGTTCAGCGTCGTGTAGCAGCCTGTAAAACCGACCACAGACAATACACACGTAGCCATGCTCTTGTACAAGGTTACCCAAAAAACCGCGCCTGTTACGGGCTGCAATTGCGGGCAATCGAATCACCCTTTCTTATGTATGTGCGAGGCGCCTACTAGAGTCATGGTTGAGTCTACTATCTGGAGCGCCTCATAGGAATCACCCATAAGGGTGATTTTCCGCGGAAAAAGAATGTCCGCGCTGATTCGCCACATCTGCAGCGGCATTTCCGAAATATACCTTATTTCTATAATATTGCTCCTATCCACGCAGTGTTTTATCTGCCCCAGCGCCAGCCTATGTTACAGGACGAGTTTCACTTATCCCGATAATAGTATAGTATACATGACGATTTATGCTAAATCACGCCCAATTCGCTCGACATTTTCGCCCACGTTTCGACAAACGGTTCACTGATACAGCCACGAAGGGAAACTACTGTGCACAGAGTATCTAATGGGAGAGGAGGTGCACCAATGATAGGTTCACTGCTGTTTAGCCCGTATAAGCTAAGAGGCACAACTTTCAAGAACAGGATTGTATTACCGCCGATGTGCCAGTGGCTCTCAGACGCCCAGGGCGCAGTGCTGCCTTACCACCTAGCACACTACGGTCAAAGGGCTATCGCAGGCACGGCTATGATCATCGTCGAAGCTACCGCGGTTGAAGAGAGGGGCAGAATCTCAGGTAGAGACTTGGGGCTATGGTCAGACAAGCACGTTGAGGGTATGAGCCGTCTTGCCGAGACGATAGCAGAATTCGGTTGCGTGCCGGGGATACAGCTGGGCCACGCCGGAAGAAAGGCGTGGATAGATGGCCCCAGAGCTGTTGCACCCAGCGCTGTGCAGTTTTCGCACGAACATCAACTGCCCGAAGCGATGAGCATGCACGACATAGAGCAGGCGGCACACGCGTTCCGTGACGCTGCGGTGCGGGCTTCTGACGCCGGTTTCAGGCTGCTCGAGATGCACGCAGCACACGGCTACCTAATCCACCAGTTCTTGTCACCCATATCTAACAAGCGAACAGATGAGTTCGGCGGAAGCACCGAGAACAGGTTGCGTTTTGCCCTGATGGTAGCACGCGAAATACGAAGTGCAGTCCCGCCCGAGGTGCTACTTGCGGCAAGAGTCTCTGCCACTGAGTACCACGAAGAAGGCTACAGCATGGACGAGATGACACTGATGTGCAGGCAGCTTGTGGAAGCGGGTTGCGATATTATACATGTTAGTTCAGGCGGCTCAGTCAGCACAGCTCCGTCACAGTGGCCCGGCTACCAGTTGGGGTATGCGGCCAAGATACGTAGCGCTCTTCTTGATGTACCCGTCATAGGTGTCGGAAGACTAGAATCCGCCGAACTTGCTGAGTTCGCGCTAAGAGAAGGTTTCTGCGATTTTGTCGCAGTGGGTCGAGAGATGCTGAGAAACCCCAACTGGCCCTCACACGCGGCACTTCGACTGAGCGCAAAAGTACCGGTAGTCGAACCGCTGGCAAAGCAATTCCAGCCAGAATAGAAGAAAATAGGGGGCAAGTCCGGCCCCCTATCTTCTCTTGCTTAACCTGACGTCTTTCCTGTCACGCTAAAGCGTGTTGTCCTGAGGCTTGGCGACATGTTGTACATGTAATCACCGGCCAAAGTGAGATCATTGCCCACAGATATGACGTTTTTCAGCAGGGTGACCGCGCTCACGGTGAACCTCAGATTGGGCAGCATCGCCGCAATCTTGCCTTTTTCTATCAGGAAAGTGCCATTGCGGGTCATACCTGTCAGTATCGCGCGTTTTTGATCGAGCGGCCGCGTGTAGTGAAACGCGGTAATAAGCAGACCGCGCTCCACACCTGACACGAGTTCTTCTCTCGTCGAGTTGCCTGGTTCCAACACTAGGTGAGAGGCATAAGGCCCTTCAGAAAACCAGTATCCTTCCGGAGGTAGCGCGTGACCTGTGGAGGCAGTTCCCGCTTTCTGCGCTGTCTCAAGATCGTACACCGCACCACGCACTACGCCCTTTTCTACCAGCTTCAGCGTGCTCTTTGGCGTGCCTTCGTAGTCAAACGCTTCACACATATGCTCGGGCCTCAGAGGGTCATCGCATATGCTGACCTCAGGCGATAGTACCATCTCGCCAATCTGTGATGCAAAACAGCTGCTTCCGTTAAGGTGACCAGAACCGCTAAAACCGAGGTAACCGAGATGGTGTAACAGTTCTGCTCCTGCATCAGGTAACAACACGACCTCGTACTCACCGGGGTCGACGTCTTTGAACTCGCCAAAATGAGCCGCCTTGAACAACGCGTCGTCAGCTAGGAGTTCTGGGGCTGCCGCTTGCATGCTTCTTCCTAGGTGTCTAGCAAGACCCGCACCTCGAGTGTCGGCAAGCGCAGTAACCTGAAGCCTTGCAGTACTGCCTATGAAGTAAAGTGAAACTCCGTTTGAGTTGGCAATAGCGCGTTCTTCAAAACCTGTTACCGCATTGCCGTATAACCTTACGTCTGATCGCTGCCCCACTCTCTTGACTGCACGGATTATTAGGTGCGCTCTCTCTTCGGCGCTCATTCCGGCCGTAGCCTCGTCATAACTCTTGATCTCACGCACTACACAAGGTGGCCTCGATAGCAGAGGCACGCGTTTCGCCGGATGGCTGGCCAGAGCGTTCGACACGCACATTTCGGCAAGCCATGTACACGCCTCATCATCAAGCCTGCTGCATGAAGCCTCGGCCATCTTGTTACCAGTGCTTACTCTTATGTAAAGTTGTGGTTCCACGCTATCGGTGCTGTTTTCGATCGCGTTGTTTGAGTAGCGAGTGAGTTTTTGGCTCACATTGCGCAACAGCACGAATGCAGAATCGGCGCCCTTTGTCTGGGCGAGTCTTACGGTGTTCTCCAGAATCTCGGTGGCGCGCTCTTTTCCGATTATCATCTTGCCACCCCCACCTTCAGTCGCCTGAAGCGCGCAGGCGAAGTGCCGTGGCCAACATGCAGGTTCTGCATTGGCGCTCCTTTGCCGCAGCCTGTAAGTCCCCAAACCCTCCATGATTCGGGGCCGGCCACAGCATCACACGATCCCCACACTAACGGAGTAGTGCCTGTATAACTCGGGTTTTTCAGCATGCGCCCAACTTTGCCGTTGACTATCTCCCACGCTACCTGGCAGCCAAATGCGAAGTTTAGCCGTCTATCGTCTATGCTCCAGGTCTTCTGACCGTCAAAAATGAAGCCGTACTTGGTGTCGGCTATTATGTCTTCGAGAGACTGCTTGCCTGGAAGCAGGTTGATGTTGGTCATGCGCACAATCGGCGGCTTTGACCACGTGTTTGCGCGGCAGTTGCCTCCGCTGAGATGGCCGGGACGCGCGACATACTGACGAGAAGTAAGATAGCCGACGTGAATACCGTCTTGCACTATGAACGAGCGCTGCGCGGGCACGCCTTCGTCGTCCCACCCGAAACTGCCGAGTCCTCCGGCGATGGTAGCATCGGCGGTTAGGTTTACCTCAGAAGAACCGTACTTGCGCCGACCTAGTTGATCAAGCGTGAGGAAACTCGTGCCTGCGACGTCGGCTTCGACTCCGAGCACTCTATCGAGTTCGCTTGGGTGGCCACACGATTCGTGCACCTGCAGCGCCATCTGCGACCCGCTCACTATAACATCGAATTCGCCGGACGGGCACTCCGGACTGTCGAGCAATGCAGCCGCTTCACGCGCCGTCTTGGTCGCATTACCCGCAAGGTCAAGCTGTTCGATGAACTCCCAGCCGGACTGTATTTCATCACCCATCAATTCGGGGTACGCACGAATCTGTGCATCTCCTCCGCCTACCGCCAACGCCAGGATGCCACCGCCGCTTTCGATCACCGACTGCTCAACGTAGCTGCCTTCGGTGCTTGCAAACCACTTGTCTTGGTAATAGAACGCGATCTCACTCTTGCGAGACTTGACTGCTTCTACTTCGGCCATTTTGTGGTCTGCTTCAAGCAGTAGCTCGATCTTCTTCTCAACTGGCACATCTATGGGATGCACCTTAACCGGAGACACGTAAGTTCCGCGCTGTGCTGTAAGCGGCGTCAGTTCAACAGGGTGCGCACCCGACAAAGCGGCTGCTTTGGAAAGCGTAACCGCAGCTTCTACCGCCCTTTCTACAGGCGCATAGCCTGATCTCGCACAAAAACCCCAGTACCCATCGCACAGTACACGCAGGCCAAAGCCGTTGCTCACATTTGCGACCATCTTCGAGATATTTCCATCCTGCACCCGGTAGATCTCTTCAGCGGTAACCATGAAGCGCACATCGGCGTACTGAGCACCTTTTGAAGTGCACGTTTGCATGATGTGCTTAAGCCATGATTCCATCTGCTTGGGCGTGTCGCCCATCTGGTCTCTCAAGCCTGGATCCATGCGTTCTACCACCTCCAAATACTACTTCAGCCTTGGGTCAAGCGCATCACGAAGTCCATCACCGAGCAGGTTCAGCGCCAACACTGTCAGCGCGATCGCTGTTCCAGGCATTATCGTGAGATGAGGCGCCGTTCTCAAGTATTCGCGCCCTTCGTTCAGCATCGCTCCCCACTCGGGGTTTGGCGGTTGTGCGCCAAGTCCGAGAAAACTGAGGCCAGCGGCAGACAGAATTGCGCTGCCGACTCCGAGCGTTGCCTGGATCAGGATGGGTGCAAGACAGTTGGGCAACACGTGCTTTAGTATAACGCGCAAGTCAGGTGAGCCCTGTGCGCGAGCGGCCTCGACGAACTCTTTCTGCTTAACAGATAGCACCTGTGCACGCACGAGCCTCGCGTAACCCACCCACGAAACCATGGCAAGCGCCAGCATCGCGTTATTGAGACTAGGACCCAGCACGGCCATGATCGCAATAGCCAGAATGAAGAACGGGAAGGCCATTAGCACATCGACCACCCGCATTATGACCTCGTCAACAACGCCACCGTAGTACCCCGCGAGGGCGCCAAGTGTTACGCCGACCGATCCCGCAAGGCCCACAACGATTATGCCCACCTGTAGGGATATCCTAGCTCCAAAAATGAGTCTACTCAACACGTCTCTGCCGAAATCATCGGTACCGAGAAGATAGCCCGGGCTTCCCGGGGGCTTGAGTCTGTTCGCCGAGCTCAGGTGAGACACCGGATCGTAAGGCGCCACAAACGGCGCGAGTATGGCGACTGCCCAGAGCAGTACCACCACGATGCCTCCGATCATGGCCACTTTGTTCTTCCTGAACCGACGCCAGGCATCTTGGGTAAGGCTTACCGATGGCATCATGTCGTCAGTTGTCTGGCTCATATTCTTCTCAGCCATCAGGCTCACCTCCTAATCGTACCGGATCCGGGGATCCAGAGCAGTGTAGAGCACGTCCACCAGCAGGTTAACCACCACGAACGTGAAGCACAGCACAAGAGTAGTACCTTGCACCGTCGGGAAATCCCGTCTCAGAATCGAGTTTACTGCAAGCCTGCCCACTCCCGGCCACGAGAATATGGTCTCGGTCACAACAGCACCGCCCAGCAGTCCGCCAAATTGCATACCGACAATCGTTACAACCGGAATCAGGGCGTTCTTTAGCGAGTGCTTGTAGATGACTACCCTCTCAGAAAGCCCTTTGGCGCGTGCTGTCCTGATGTAATCCTGTCGAACAACTTCCAGCATGCTTGACCTGGTCATCCTCGTGACAATCGCAAGCATTGAGAGCCCAAGTGATAGAGCAGGAAGCAGCAGGTGACGAAGCACACTGGATAGGCCGTCTTCTATATGGCCTATCCCGGTTGCTGGCAGCCAACCGAGTTTGACTGAGAACACCAAGATCAAGATGAGTCCGAACCAAAACCGTGGTATCGAGATACCGAATGACGCGAACACCATGCTGAAGTTGTCGAGCAAGGAGTTCTGGCGAGTGGCCGAAAACACCCCCAGCGGAATCGCTATGAGAAGAGAAATCAGCATTGACGCAAAAGTGAGCTGTAAGGTCGCGGGCAGTCTCTGTGCGATCATGCCGAGGACGTCTTGCCGAGTCTGGTATGACCGGCCAAGATCACCCCTCACCGCCCTAGCCACGAAGCTCGCAAACTGCACCACCAGCGGCTTGTCGAGCCCAAACTCCTCTCTTACCTGTTGCACGACTTTGGGGTCAAGGTTTGTTCTTTCTGACGCGCCGAGAATGGTCAACACCGGGTCTCCGGGCGCAAGGTGCAGCATCAGAAATACCATTATCGAGATGACCAATAGCACCGGTATCAAACCGATACAGCGTCTTATTATATACGTCGTCATTTGGCAATCCCTCACAAGCAGGACGGGGATACGCTCCCCGTCCCGCACAATGCATGATTGGTGGTGTGTCTACTTCTTGAACCCAACGTTTCTTGTCGTGTTAGTGAGGCTCACCCAAGGAGTCGGAGGCAAGAAGCCTTCAACACTACTCTTGGTGCCTATCTGAATGTATTCGAGATATCCACCGAGGTGTACTCTGTCCTTAATCGTGATCTCGGCCGCCCTTGTCCAGAGTTTGACTCTCTCTTCAAGGTTGACCGTACGCTTAGACTCGTCAAGCAACGCATCCAATTCCGCGTTCTTATAGAACGTGTTGTGCGCCTGGCCTGCTGCGTTCACACTGTGGAACATGTAAAGCAAGCCATCAGGTGTGCTACCTCCACCCATGATGAACATCTCAGTATTGCCCTTCCTGATCTCGTCAAGGTGCGTGGCCCAGTCGCGCACCTGCACCTGCGCGTCGATACCAACCGCCTTAAGCTGCGTGGCTATAAGGGTTGCCATCTTCTGCCGGTTGGGGTCATTGTGCACTTTGAGTGAGAACGACATCTTCTGGCCATCTTTCTCAAGTACGCCATCTCTACCCGGCGTCCAACCTGCTTCGGCTAGCAGCTGTTTGGCCTTTTCGACGTCATGACTCCACATCTGCTTCCAGTTATCGCTGAATCCCGGGATACCGCGAGGCACAGGCCCGTAAGCCGTCTCCGCGAGCTGTTCTTCGGGGAAGATCATCCTGGTGATCTCCTCCATGTCCAAAGCAGCGGCGATTGCCTCACGCACTTTTGCATCCTGGAACAACGGCACGTTGAAGTTGAATGCAGCGTACCGGTACCAACCGAACGTGTTACGAATCACGGTGATGCTTTCGTCTTGAAGCAGACGAGGCACATCTGCAGTAGGCAGCTGAAGCGAGATGTCAACTTCGCCGGTCTCAAGCGCCATTAGTGATACAGACTTGTCCGGAATGATACGGAAGACAACCCGGTCAACTCTGGGCTTGATGAAGAAATCTGGGTTTGCCTCAAGAATCACTCTGTCGTCCACCCTGAACTCAACGAACCTAAATGGTCCACAGCCGATGGGGTACTTTGCAAACTCGTCACGGCCGAGTTTTTCCAACGCTTCCATCGAGAATATGGGCACCCTGTTCAGGTCGTTGAGGAAGAACGCATACGGTTCTCTCGTCACAAACTTCACCGTATGCGAGTCCACAACTTCGACCTTCTCAATAACTGCGTCCAGAGTCGCCTGCAGACGCGCCTGGTTCGCCGGGTCAAGAATGAAATCAAATGTCTTCTTGACATCCTGCGCCGTGACCTCTACCTTTGATCCGGCCGGGTATACAGCATTTCCATCGTGCCACGTCATCCCCTTGCGTAGGTGGAACACCCATGTTAGATCGTCAGGGTTTTCCCACGACTCAGCAAGTCGCGGAACGATGTTCGTGCCGTCAACGTTTACCAGTGGCTCCATTATCTGGCTGAGCACATAGTAGTCACCGTCACTCGAATACTTGGTAGGGTCAAAAGTCTCAATACTGTAAGGCGTTCCGATGGTAAGGGTAACCTCTTTTGGGGCCTCGGGCTCTGGCTTGGGCGAAGGCGCCGGCGTAGGTGTAGCCGGTGCACCACAGCCGGTGACCAATCCAGCTGCTAGGGCAAACACCAGAACCATCATACCGATCCTCTTCAAGTTATCGTCTCCTCCTCCTCAACTGTTTGACAACCAACAACGGATTGATACTGCAAAAGGCAACAGAACTCCTGTCATAAAACGCCGGAATTCTGTGCCAATAACCTCGATTCTGTACGACATGCCGCTTATCCTTCGTGCAAAGAGTTCGCAATTAGCTATCTAATTTGTGGTTATTTGGAAGTTGCGTAGCATTCAATCTTTAACAAGGATACTCCCTGCTCATACAGAACTCTAATCCGAACACGCTCAAGGAAGCGAGGAGATAACGTGTCTACGGTGTGGATAGACCGCCTTACTTGGGAAGAATTCCAACACTTGGGTGTGGCCTCCAAGCCCGTCATAATCCCTGTGGGTAGCACTGAACAGCACGGGCCGCACCTTCCGCTCGGAACCGACTCAATGCTTGCGGTGAGTATAGCGCAAGATGCTGCTCAGAAGGCCGGCGCCTTTGTCGCGCCTGCACTCTGCTACGGCTGGTCACCTCACCATATGGTGCTCCCGGGAAGCGTCACTGTCAGGCCGGATGTGCTTATCGAGCTTCTGTATGATATCACCCGCTCGCTCAGCCAGCACGGCGTCACCCGGTTTGTGTACTTGAACGGCCACCGTATCGTGAATATACCATGGCTACAGATTGCTGCAGACAGGGCGCAACGAGATCTTTCGGTGAGGGCAGTGATTTTCGATCCGGCCCATATGTCGCGGGATATATCGGAGAGTTTGGGGTTTGGACCTTTGGGACACGCAGAAGAGATTGAAACATCGCACATGCTTTGTGTTTTGCCATCACTTGCCAAACCCGAGCTCGCGCTGGATTTCGCGGTACCTGAGCCAAACCTGTACAGTGTTGATCCTCGTTACACCCAGGATTCACTGTGCTACGTGCCCAGCACACCCAGAGCGATGCAAGAAGCCGTAAGACAGGCTAAAGGAGCAACAGGCTGCCCGACAAAAGCAACTAAGGAAAAGGGGAGGCTGTACCACGAACATCTTGTTAAACGGCTTGCAGAAGTCATAGATCTGCTCATGCAAGAACAAGTACAACCGAAATGAATCTTGAGAGTGGCTGCTGCGTATTAACAAGCAGAATCTGGCGTATCGAGGTGTGGGTCAGATGAAGTCACGTTTCCGGCTCTCGTTCTTTGTGTGCTGGGTGATAGCATTGCTGATCCATAACCTAGTGCACGAAAGCGCTCACTACCTCGCGGCAATAGCGCTTGGCCAGCCGGTGCTCGAATTCCGATTCTTGACAAACGGCTTTGGAACGAGTCAGGTGGTATACGCAACCCCGGTAGCAGAAAGGGCTGGCTACCACTGGCTTGCGATCGCGTGGCTGCCTTCAGCGGTAACGGTGTTGCTGGGTTACTTGATTTACTCTCTCAGGTATAGATTGCTCTCCCCGAACAAGAGTCTCAACCTATTCATCTGGTACGCGGGGCTCGCGTTCTTGTGTCTTGACCCATTGTATTTCGGAGTGTTATCTGTATTCGTCGGAGGGGACATACAAGCGGTGCAGGCAGTTGGCTGGTCTCCTTGGCCGATTCGGCTACTCGCGGTGTGCGTGCTTTGGCTAAACTCAAGGCTGATGCTTAGATGGCGCACTGAAGCACGCGCGATGACAGGGTACTACTGATTTGAGCCAATTCCTCTGCTACTGGAGGCATCAAAGTGTTGTTCTCGAAGAACATGGCCTACCCGGCCAGACTCGGCGATCTGGGATTCTTGGGGTTTCTAGGCTTTTTGAAGGCGTTTTTTCAGCCGGTATGGGTTTTCCACTTGATGTTCCTGTGTTCTGGCTTTTACCTGTTGGCTTTTCTGGCACCACGCCGCAGCAAGACCTAGACAACAGATTCTATCACTAGAAGGAAGAGGGAGGCAGAACGCATGGCATTGCTGCTAGTTCTGGGTTTCGTTCTGCTTCCGCTTGTACTGCTCTGCATACCGCTTCACGTGCACGGCTCGGTTGACACCGTTGCTGATAATTCGTCTAGCCTGCACCTTACATGGGCGTGGGGGTTCTTACGGCTGCACGTGCGCAAGACAGACCAAATCTATGATTCGAGGTTCAGTGTATGCGGTCTGCGGCTCGCTTCCCCGCACATGACGCGCTCCGAGCATACTAAACCGGAAACAACCACTAAGCGCAGGCAAGGTTCTTTGTCCGACTTTGTCGGCTTACTGAAACACGACATACTCGTAAGACTCAAAACGCTTATACTGCGAGTTTTGCGGAGTCTGAGGATCCGGGCCGATGTCTCAGGGACGTACAGTACGGGCGACCCAGCGGCCACAGGCGCTATTGCGGGCCTGCTGGCAGTTTTGGGGCTGTGGCGAGTGGGAATTCGCATTCGGCCGGATTTCGGAGACGCAGCGCTCAGAGTTCGTGGCTGGCTAAGTGCTCGGATTGTTCCGATCGCTATTCTGTGCCATGTGCTGCGGTTCATGCTGGAACGCCCGGTAAGAGCAATTTGGTTACCCAAACTCCTTGCACGAAAATCCAAGAAACGGGAGGTTTTGCGAAGTGAAAGCGTTTAAGGAGAATCTCGAAGCACTTGCGTCACACCTTGAGCAGATGATTACAAGTAAGTGTATCGTGGGCGAACCAATTGTGACTGGTAACGTCACAGTACTGCCCGTCATGAGCGTCAGTGTGGGATTTGGACTTGCAGGCGGAGAAGGCGATGACGAAAAGGGTTCAAAGGGCTCAGGCGGAGGCGGCGGCGTAGGCTTCAAAGTGGCACCGTGCGCACTGCTGGTCATAAGAGATCAGAAGGCAGAGTTGTTCTCACTCGGCCATAAGAGTTCTATGTCAAAAGTGCTCGAGATGCTACCCGAAGTGCTGGGAAAACTGAAATCTGGTCACGAACACAAATGTGTTGACGAAGAATGAGCAAACCGAGTATCTACGAGGCTCTCAGCGGGAGCCTCTATTCTTTGCTACACAGTTGTTTCGTGCATTGGTTAGGAGTAAAATGTGTGATGATTGCTCCACATAAACCTGAAACAGAGGTGGTAGCGTGCTCAGGATCATCTTGATAGTCCTGGCTGTCTTTGTGCTGGCCGGCGTGTTCTTTATGTTCAACGGACTCGGCTACATCAAGAACATGAATGTATCCGAAGTCGATCTATCCACCGTTCCAGACGGAACGTACAGCGGAAGTTTCAGGCGCGGCAGATGGGTCTATAACGTAGAAGTAACAGTAAGAGACCATAAGATCCACAGCATAAGTCTTGGTGAGGGCATGGGTACCATGGCAGGAGAAATAAACGACAAGATAATCGCCGAGATCCTCGCCCAGCAATCACCCAAGATTGATGCGGTAAGCGGAGCGACGGTTACAACCAAGGCGCTGGCCAAAGCCGTAGAGAACGCACTTGAAAGCGGCAGCAGGTAGTTGCATCTTCTGAGTCTCTGCCCTATGACGAAAAAGAGCAGTGTGTGCATGGGCACGCTCGTAACGCAGCGTGTGTACGGTGTATTTGCGCACAGAGCAATAGAGTGCTGTCAGAGGCTCTTTGAGAGCCTTGAATCTGAGATGAGTGTGTTTGTCCCCTCAAGCGACATATTCATGCTTAACGCGTCCGCTGGAAAAGGGCCGGTCAAGATCTCTCCCCGAAGTGTCGAAGTGCTCGAGCTGGCCCAGCGGGTTTCGGTGCTTTCGTCGGGCGCCTTTGACGTGACCGCCGGCGCATTCGTGAACCTATGGAGAACCGCTCTGGCTGAGAACCGAGTACCGGATGCTTCAGAAATAGCAGTTACAAGCCGGTTGGTGGACTACCGCAAACTGGTACTTGATAGCAAGCACTCCACCGCACACCTTAAGATACCCGGACAGTCTGTAGACTTAGGCGGCATCGCCAAAGGATATGCAGCACGGCTCGCACGGGAGACGTATCAGACGTACGGAGTCAAGTCCGCAGTGCTCGACCTCGGCGGAGCAGTGTTGTTCGTCGGCAGACGTGCTCGTAGTTCGGAGTGGGTAGCGGGAATCCAGCACCCGGCAAAAGAACGCGGTGCGTGTTTTGCGTGTGTATCGGTTGTGGATAAGTGCGTGGTAACGTCCGGCGGGTATGAGAGGTACCAGTTGCACGATGGCATAAGGTATCACCACATTATAGACCCGTCTACCGGCTACCCTTCAAACAGCGACCTTGTGTCGTGCAGCATTGTGTCCCACGACCCCGTGTGGGCAGATGCGCTTTCAACAGCATGTTTCGTGCTCGGCTCGGAAAGGGCCATCCACCTAGTAGAGTCCATTGAAGACACACACCTTATACTGCTTACTTCAAATAATGAGGTCTACGTCAGCCCGAGCCTGCGCGACAGTCTTAGACTGCTCGATGCCGATATGCGGCTCATCTGACCCGCCGCTCTAGATCGCGCGTCGGCTCGTCTACGAGCGACGGCAGTATGACGTCCGTATGCCGAGCAACATGCGAAACTACCTCTTTGTTCACAAGGTCATCCGGAATGCTTCCCGTAACCGCCGCGAGCAAGTTTGCCACCGCCTTCTCTGCCATTTTACGCCTTGATTCAAGTGTCGCAGAGCCTATGTGAGGCAGCAAGACTGTATTGTCTAAGCCAGTTAAGGGCTCGGATATATCCACAGGCTCTGAGTCGTACACGTCAAGACCGGCAGCCCGGAGCTTCTTGGTAAGCAGAGCTTCATACAGAGCGTGTCTATTCACGACAGCCCCTCTACCCACGTTTAGCAGCACACACGTGCGCTTCATCATGGCTATTTCGCGCCTGCCGATTAACCCTCTCGTATGCGCGTTCAAGGGTAGGACTACCATCACAAAATCCGAGGTGCGGCAGAGTTCATCGAGCGACACGTGTTTTGCACCAACACGCCTTTCGGCTTCATGCCTTCTGACCTTATCCCAGTAGAGAACATTCATGTCAAAACCTTGTGCTCTTCTGGCAACAGCAAGTCCTATCCTACCGAAACCCATAATGCCGAGAGTCTTAGCGTGCACGTCGACGCCCACCATGAATCCTGGCGACCAAGCCTTCCATCCGCCTGCTCGCAACACGCGGTCTGCCTCAGGAATGCGTCTCGCACACGCAAGCAACAAGCCGAATGCCAAGTCGGCAACCGCCTCTTCTGATACTCCGGGAGTATTGCACACCATCACACCATGAGCGGTACAAGCGTCTACGTCGATGTTGTCGTACCCAACAGCCATGTTCGCCACGACTCTAAGCCGGGGTGAACTACGCAGCAGGTGTTCATCCACCGTATCAGTTAGCATGGTGAGTAGCCCTTCTGATCGGCTGGCGAAAGACAGAAACTGGTCTTGGGGCACAGGCGTATGCTCATGAGGCCAATAGTGCGTATCGCAGAACTGCTCTAGCGCTTCGAGCAAATCTGCTGGAAGCAATCTGGTCACATATACACTCGGACGCACGCTCATTCCCCCCAACTAAGGATGCATGTTCTAGTGTTCCTCACGTTGCAGAAGAATAAGCCGTGCACTCTAAACGCTCGCGTTCTGAGCATCCTTCAGTTTCTGTTGGTGCCGCATGACGATTTCGATTCGCTCTGGGATTGAAATCCTCGATGATACTCCGCTTCCCCCAAGACATCCACCCGGACAGCCGAGCACCTCGTAAAACCCGGGAGCAAGGTTGGCCGCGTTCTCCAGCAGACGTCTTGAACATTCGCTTCCTGCAGCATCGCTCACAAGAAGCGCCATATATGTCCAGAACGGGGGTTCTGCGTCAAAGCCTGAATCCGACACATGCCGCCACGCGTTCTGTTCAGAGAGCCAGTCGGATAGCTGCTCAAACGTGACTACCGCATCGGCCGCGCCTTCGTTTTCCGGAAGCGAAGCCTCATACGCCTTGTGTACGCACGGACTGAAGAACACCACCGACGCACCGCTCCCAAGCCTGCTTCTAAGGCGCCTCGAATGCCAGGTTGCGGGCGACGGCACCCGCGACAACAGCGACTCAACGTGCGGGTACTCTTCTCGGACAATCCTGACTACCTTTGGACAGCAAGCAGATATCTGCACGGTATGCTGAGACCGTTCGGCACTTGCCCGCATCTGCATGATCTCAGGCAACACAGCATTAGTCGGTTCAACCAGCCGAAAACCTAGCGCCTTGAGCGCGCTGGGCAGTTTCTCACGTTCGTCATCTCCAAAATGCGCGACAAATGACGGAGCTACACTGGCTGCCACGGGAAACGCCGCCCTAAGCAGCCTCTTCGCTACGGCAAGTCCTGGCGCTTCCACCAATCTAACCTCCGAACAGTGGTGAGAACACTTGTATTACATCGGCTTCTTTTAGCACATACCCTTCGTCTATCCTGTGGCCTTTTATTGCGTACACGAAACAGAACTTCTCGCCGCTGAACCTGATGTTCTCAAGCGCAGATCGAAGCACGGGTTCAAGTGCGTATATTACCTCTTCAAGGCAACCGGCTGTTGAACCAGGGGCCATCTCTATCTCGTGCGTTTTTTGATTCGCCCATCCCGAAAAGGGCGGTTCAAAGCTAACCGTTACGCGCAGTTCAGAGCCCTCCTTACTTCGCCAACCAGCCTCTTACCTGTTCTTCACTCGGAACCTTGCCCTCGAGTTTCTTGACCCCATCGATGATAACCGCAGGAGTCATCATAACCCCGCGCTCAACAATCTCGCTCAGGTTCGAGACATGAACCACTTCTGCATCGATGCCTGTCTTGCTTACTGTGTCCCGGATGATCTGTTCTACCTTCCTGCATTTTGCACATCCCGTGCCGAGCACTTCGATTCGCATGCTACACACCTCCGTAGTTATGGTCTATCCCACTATCGTGCCGTACAAGAATCCGGCTAACGTTGACATAAGCGACACAAGCAGCACGTACGTGGTCGTCTTTTTCGGCCCAAGCACGCTGTTTATTACGAGCATACTGGGCAGGCTGAGCGCAGGGCCTGCAAGCAAGAGCGCGAGTGCAGGACCTTGCCCCATCCCCGAGCCGAGCAAACCCTGCAATATCGGAATCTCCGTAAGCGTGGCGAAGTACATGAACGCACCCAGCACGGACGCGGCGAAGTTTGCCATAAGCGAGTTTCCGCCCACTACCATGCTCACATACCTTGAAGGGATAAGTCCTGCATCAAGCCCCGGACGCCCCATAAGCAGCCCGGCTGCCAGCACGCCTCCAAAAAGCAGCGGCATAATCCGCTTGGCAAAATCCCACGTCGAGTCTTTCCACTCTGCGAGTTCTTCTCTGGCAAACCACGACCTGATCATCCAGCCTAGCGCCAGCAGAAGCGCTCCAACCAGATACCACTTGATCAAGAACACATCGTAGAAGAAACCAATGTTCTCAGCAGGCTTGCCCCACGCTGCGAACACGAGTATACCCACCAGTACGGCAAAGAACGCACCTGTCTGGCCGAGACTGCGCACAGTCTCTTCAACCTGTTCATGTTCGTGTGCTTTTAACCGGTCATCTTCCTCGTGCCTGAATATGTGGCTCATGAGCAGGCCAATCACAACCGAGAATACGATTGCGCCCAACGCTCTAGCAAGCCCTATCTGCCAACCGAGCACACGTGCGGTCATTATTATGGCGAGCACGTTTATGGCTGGCCCCGAATACAAGAAAGCGCTCGCAGGTCCGAGCCCTGCGCCGCGCTTGTAGATGCCCATGAAGAGCGGCAGAACCGTGCAAGAACACACTGCCAGCACACTGCCGGATACTGCACCTACGGCATACGCAACCCACTGCTTTGCACCTCTACCCAGGTACTTCATGACGGAACGCTGCGAAATGAAGTTCTGCATCGCACCTGCTATGAAAAATGCCGGAATGAGACAGAACAACACATGCTCGCGTGCATATTCCTGCAGCATGTGCAGCGCCTCAAGCACCGCGCCGCCTACTCTCGGGTCGCCAAGCGGAGCGAAGTAGGCTGTGAGAAAAACCGCGATTATGATAAAGAACGTGCTGAGTTCGGACAACGCATTTCACTCCTTAGGCATCGTCTGGCAAGACTCGGCGCACTTCCCTTCGAAGACTGCATCGAGACATCTGATGAACTGGTAAACGCACGGCATCTTAATCTCATACGTAACGTTAAGCCCGTCTTTGGAGCTGCTGAGTATTCCGCTTGCCTTCATTAGCCCGAGGTGTCGGGATATGGTTGACTGGTCGTACGGCAACCTTTCCACAAGCTCGCACACGCATTTGGGGCCTTCAGTGGCGAGTATCTCGACTATCTTGAGCCTTGTTTCATGGCCGAGCGCCTTAAATACGTTTACTTTCAACGTATGTCCCTCCCGTTCAACACTACATGCTTATATTACAATATATGCATATAGTAGTCAACCTCATTTCGTACCGACATGCGGGGGAGGAAACCAGTGTTTGGTGCGGTTGGCAAAGGCCACTAAACTGAGCATGAGCGGTACTTCCACAAGAACCCCCACGACCGTTGCGAGCGCTGCGCCCGAACCGAGACCAAAGAGCGATATAGCGACGGCAACTGCGAGCTCAAAGAAATTGCTCGCGCCTATCATGGCGGCTGGGGCGGCAACAGTACGATCCACCTTCCACGCTCTCGCCCAGAAATACGCTATCCCAAAGATTAGGTACGTCTGTATGCTCAGCGGTACCGCTATCAGTAGGATGTGAAGAGGATTGCTTACTATTGTTTCACCCTGGAAAGAGAACAAAATCACGAGCGTGGTAAGCAGTCCCATGATGGCAAAAGGTTTTAGCCTCGGCAGGAACTGTTGCTTGAGCCACTCTTGCCCGTGCGTGCGGACGAGTCTTACCCGGGTGATGTAGCCCGCTATGAGCGGGATAACAACGTAGAGCACTACAGACATCACAATGGTATCGTATGGCACGCTAAGTTCGGCCAGCCCCAGTTGAAACACCACTATAGGCGCGTACAGAAAGAGCAAGATTATGTCATTGACGGATACTTGTACCAGAGTGTGTGCAGCGTTGCCCTGGGTGAGATAACTCCACACAAACACCATGGCGGTGCACGGTGCGGCGCCAAGCAGTATCGCGCCTGCAACATACTGCTGACCCAAGTCGGCAGCGATCCACGGAGCGAACACAACTCGCAAGAAAAACCACGAGATGGCCAGCATTGTAAACGGTTTGATCAACCAGTTCACAACCAACGTCACAGTCAGTCCTTTAGGCTGACGAGACGCGCGCACAATACTGCCTAAGTCTATCTGCACCATCATTGGATAGATCATGAGCCAGATGAGAACGGCCACAGGCACCGACACTTGGGCGTACTCCCATCTGCTGAGAATTCGCGGGAACGAGGGGAACACTAGACCTATCAGCACTCCAAGCGCGATGCATAGCGCCACCCAGACGCTCAGATACTTCTCAAACGCTCCTAGTCCACTGCCAGATTGTGTGTCTGCCATCGACTATCTCCTTTCGGCTTCTGTACCACATGGGTCAACCATGGGTATGTATGGTTCGGGCTCTGGCGCTCCGATTAGTTTCCGACACTCCCGGATTATCTCATTGACCTCTTGAGATGACAGGCTATAGAACACATAGGCACCTTTACGGTAACATTTCACTATCCCCGCACGTTTCATCACAGCCAAATGCTGCGAAATGTTGGGTTGTGTCGCTTCGAGCGCACTAAGAATCTCGCATACGCACTTCTCTCCCGTATGCAGCATATGCGCTATACGCAACCTTAACGGATGCCCAAGCGCCCTCAGCGCCATGGCGGTATCGGTGTCGTCCGGCATGTGCATCCCTTCTCTCTCATATTAGTATATGCTTATTTAGCCATATAGCAACATGCAAAATGGATGGATTGCTGAGAATACGCAATAAGAAGCAACCGGTATTGTGAGGATCCGGCCAGATTGCAAAGCAGCATCATGAGACATAAGCCTCACAATGCTGCTCCAACAGAATGCTTCCTACTGCCAGCACACCTCGCCCACTACCCTGTCTTCTGCAGGCTTGATGCAGATCTTCACTCCGAACGGCTCTGATACCTCAGCCAAAGACTGCAAGATTGCCCTGCCGGTTTCGGCATCAGCAAGCTTGGGTTCACCCCTTAGAGTCCGCGGAGCGTCATGACCAAGCGTGACAGGATGCAGTTCCATGCTCTCCAGCATGCCAGATTCAAATCGGCACACAGGCAGTACCGTTTCGTAAAAACGTTTGTCTTTGGGGAACGCCTTTGGCTTCCCCTCTTCGTTCTTTGTCCATGCATCCGCAATGTCTGCAGGAGTGGCATCTTGCGGCAGCTTGTGCCTCTCGTACATCTCGGAAGGATAGCGTCTGATCCCTTCGTACGCAAAGATGAAATTGCCCAGTGAGTAGAATATGGGCTTGGATTTATACACTTCAATCGGCCGCAGCATATGCGGGCCGTGGCCGACAAACACGTCTGCGCCTGCGTCAATGATCTTGTGCGCAACGTCTGGGAAGAATTCTGCCATTTCGGGATTGTTTCCGTCGCCGTTTATGCCATGATGCGCGTGAAGACTCATCACCACAAAGTCCGCCTGTCTCTTGGCATCGGCCACCCACCTGCAGATTTCCTCAAGATCTCTTTCGTTGGGCGTCTGCTTGAACGCGGGCTTGTCGCCGGGAAGAAAGTCCATCCCCATGAACTTGAGCGCACCCTCTTTCCACTCAGGGAACAAATCAAACGCGCGTCTTCGTTCGCTAACAACTGCCGTGCCGAGTGCTTTGTCTATGTCCTCGAGCCACTGCATTCTTTGGCTGTCCAGTTCGCACTCTCTTTCGATGCGCAGCGGGTTTATGCCCGGCCGGCCAGGCATATCCGCCCTGGCGGCGGCAGCGTGCGCACCGGTAGTGTAGCTTGACGCAGCCCCGATGATAGCGATGCGTCCCACAGCTGTCTCAAGATAGCCCGGAGATCTGGCTTCACCGAGGTTCATTCCACCTCCGGCATACACCATATCACGTTGCTCAAGCGCTTCCATGGTGTCTACGAGACCGTGGAAGGTGTAATCTGCGGCGTGATTATTCGCCACGTTGAATATGTTAAACCCCATCCATTTCAGTTCATCCAGGATGAATTCTGGAGCCGCAAGATGCATACCGCCGTACTCCGATGAAGGAATCCAAGGCTCTCTGGGTGTCATGATCTCTAAGTTGGCATGCGCAACGTCTGCAGCGCGGATCTTGTCCACCAGATCACGGAAGCAAGAGTCAGTGCGGTGCGAGCTCTTGCGCGTAATGATGCAATCACCTACCGCGGTGAACACAAGGTTTGCCATTCTGCGCCCTCCTCATAACGTATATGGTTCAAAAGCTTGTCTACTCGTCTTGAGAGGTGATCGGTCTTCCCGGGGTATTGCCCAAGAACCTGGCTTCTGCTATTGCGCTGACACCGTTTACTATCGCCCAGTCTATGCCTTCCGCCAATTGCTTCGGCTGTTTGTATGTCGCCGTATCCGTAAACTTTTCTGGATCAAACACGATAACATCTGCCCACATACCCTCTCTTAGCAAACCTCGCTTCTTGAGCCCTACTGCCTGAGCAGGCATGGAAGTGAGTTTGCGAACGGCCTCCTCCAACGAGTACAACTTGTGCTCTCTATGAAACAGCCTGAAGGCTCTCGGGAACGTGCCGAAATCTCGCGGGTGTGGGTGCCCTTTTGAAAGTGGTCCTTCAACGTGAAGTGAACTTCCGTCGCTTCCTGCAGTAACCGCTGGATGGCGCGCGAAAGCAAGCATGTCGTCTTCGTTTAAGATGTGCGAGACGAGGCTCGCGTTTCCTTTTCGGGCCATCTCTACAACCTGGTCAATCGGCGTCTTCTTCGTTATCTCGCACACCTCAGACAGAAGCAACCCCTCAAATTCGGGGTTTGGAGCGTACGCGCGAATCTGCAGTTTTTCGGGCCCTCCGAGCTTGGTTATTGTGTCAAGCATCTCCTTGATCAGCCTTTCGGAAGTGACAGGCTCATCCAATCGGCGGAGCATCTGCTCTCGTCCGCCTTCTTGCGCCCATCTAGGCATCAGAAGCCCGGTAATCCCGCCTCCGCAAGCTGTGTACGGATACTGGTCGGCAACCATGTTCACTCCTTCGTTCCGGGCTTGCTCAAGGTAGCCAATTATCTTCTCTGCGTGACCCCACACTTCTGGTCCGAGACACTTTATGTGGTTAGACAGAATGCGCGCTCCGGTTTTCCTGCCTGTTTCGAGCAGTTCTTCCCACGCGAACTCGTACCCGACATTGTCTCTGCCTTCGTCACGTATGTGGCTCGCGTACAATTTGTCTCTGTTCGCCACTACCTCGACTAGTTCAACGACTTCATCAGTCTTAGAGTAGCTGCCCGGCACATAAAAGAGGCCTGTCGAAAAACCCATCGCTCCCTGGTCAAGGTTTTCGGCCAGCAGCGCCTTCATTTTACTCATCTCTTCTTTGGTCGGCGGCCTGTCGGCGTAACCCATGACAGACGCCCGTAGTGTTCCATGCCCGACCAGCCCGCACGTGTTAGTCGTGCCGCCCCTGCGCCGGAGCGCGTCGATGTATCCTTCAAAACTCGTCCACGTGGCGCCTATATCTTCCGGCCGCACTCCAAATCTCAGAAAATTCTCGGCAAACCTGTCCTTGGCTGCTCCGAGAATGGGGCCTCCAAGTCCTGTTCCACAGTTTCCCGAAACTTCTGTGGTCACTCCCTGTCTTATCTTCGACTGCGCGGTGGGATCCACAATGAACGAAATATCGCTGTGCGTGTGCGCATCGATGAAACCAGGCGCGACAACTTTGTGCTGCGCGTCGATGCAGATGTTCGCCTGGACGCCGTCGAGTTTTCCAACAGCCACTATCTTCCCATCCTTGATACCAACACTTCCCCAGAAGAACGGGTTGCCGCTTCCATCAACAATCCTGCCGTTTGTGATCAGGATGTCTAAAGTCAAGAGTCTCCCCCTCCGCGTTTATGATGTCTACGACTTCCTTATACACCGTTCTTTATCCTGCGTAAGCCAATTTCGCTGCACACAAAAGGCCGTACCGTGCACGGTACAGCCCTTTTGACTGTCTTGCTTATCTCCGTATTATCGCATCTCGCGACGAACCCACGGAGATCCATCGGATGGGTACGCCCACCAGCTGCTCAACCGTTTCCACATATCTCTGCGCCGCTTTGGGCAGATCCGAGAACTCTCTCACTCTAGAGATATCTTGCTTCCATCCTGGTAACACTTCCAGCACGGGCTGAGCCGTATCCAGAAGCGACGGCACCGGGAACTGTTGCGTTACATTTCGGTCAATGCGGTAGTGGGTGCATACGGGTATTTCGTCGAGATATCCCAGCACATCGAGCAATGTTAGCGCCACTTCAGTCGCTCCTTGCACCATGCATCCGTAGCGCGTGGCAACTGCGTCGAACCAGCCCACACGCCTTGGTCTACCTGTGGTGGCCCCGTATTCGCCTGAGTCACCGCCTCGACTCCTCAGCTCATGTGCCTCGCTTCCTTGTAGCTCTGTCACAAACGGCCCTGCACCTACACAACTCGAATACGCCTTCACGACAGCTATTACCGTATCTATCTTGTGTGGCGGAACTCCCGCGCCTACTGACGCGAAACCCGCAAGAGGAGACGAAGAAGTGGGATACGGGTATATTCCATGGTCGGGGTCGCGCAATGCGCCCAGTTGCCCTTCGAGCAATACCTGCTTGGCTTGACTTAACGCGTTATGAAGCAATACCGTAGTGTCGCACACGAAGGGGCGCAGCCTTTCACCGAGGTTGCTAAGTTCTTGCATCAACGATTCTGGCTCCACCGTGGGCATACGGTACAGATGCCGAAACAACACGTTCTTGGACTCAAGCGCCCGGCACAATCTGTCGTAGAGCCTGGCTTCGTCGAACAGGTCCGAGACCTGCACACCAAGTTTGAGGTATTTGTCACCGTAGAACGGTGCTATCCCAGTCTTGGTAGAGCCGAACTGTCGCGCCCCAAGCCTCTCTTCTTCGTACACGTCCATCAGCAAATGATACGGCATGACTACCTGCGCGCGACTCGACACCCGCACGTCCGGTGCAGGTACACCGCTGCCAACGAGCTGCTCGTACTCATCAAGTAGTGCCCTTATGTTAACTGCAACGCCGGGCCCAAGCACGTTGATAACGCTTGGGTAGAACACGCCGGAAGGCAGTAAATGCAGCGCAAACTTGCCGTAGGAGTTGATTATCGTGTGGCCAGCGTTATTTCCACCTTGGAACCTGACGACAAAATCTGCATGCTGGACAAGCATGTCTGTCATCTTGCCCTTACCCTCATCTCCCCAGTTTGCACCGACTATGGCTGTAACTCCCATATTTCATACCTCCCGCGCTCCACTCTACACCAATCCATGATATAATTCTAATGAATACTTATAATCTTATCCATAAGTGAGGCTAATATCATGCGCCTGTCGTCTCGCCACTCACTCTTATCTAGTTTTCTCAAAGTCGCTGAAGAGCGAAACATCAGCCGCGCAGCGGATGCACTGTTTCTCAGTCAGCCTGCTGTAACACAGCAGATGAGAACGCTTGAACGCGAACTGGGCACGGTGCTTTTCGAACGCACCGGAAAAGGAGTGTGCCTAACAGGCTCAGGCCATTTACTCCTCGAGTACGCACGTAAGAGCATATCCTTGCTCGATGAAGCGCAAAGAGCAATAGAGGAATACGAAAAGGGTATTTCCGGCCGACTTGTGATAGGTGCGGGCACCACCACTAGCATCTTTAGCCTTCCGCCCCTGCTGAGTCGGTTTCGCAGTTCGCACCCCGGAATAGATATCGTGGTTCGGACAGGCGGAAGCAGGCAGGTAGCTCAGATGGTACTCGAACGCGAAGTTGAGATTGGCTTGGTCACCTCGCGCGTACCACACCCTGACTTGCTAGAAACACAACTGTTCGAAGAACGGATACTGCTCGTTGCGCCGAGAGACCATCCGCTATCCTACGTAACTGTGGATAAGCGCGACCTGTCAGAGTACGCGCTCATTGTGTTCCCTCAAGGCACGGGCTTTCGTGCATACCTAGACAGCGTGTTGAGAGAAGAGGGTATAAGCATGAGGGTCAAAATGGAAACCGACAGCGTTGAGGCAATCAAAAGTTTTGTCGCGGTCGGACTCGGAGTATCGTTTTTGCCGCAATCAGCAGTTGAGCACGAGATTCGCGACGGAGTGTTGGAAGAAGTAGTAGTCAAAGGGTTACCTGTGCTGCGTAGGCTCACCTCGGCAATACACCGTCGGGGCGCTGTACTAAGCCGAACGGCCATCTCCTTTATGGAGTGCCTGCCGCGCCTCGCAAGAGGCGAAGCGGATTCTCAGGTCTAACGACCGTACAAGTACGCTTCTACTTCGGCCGTTCTTTCAAATCGGTGCTGCTTGAGCAGATCATATAACTGCCTTACGTCTTCATAGTAGCGCGACTGCTTATTTATCTCGAGGAAAGTCTCGTAACTGGTCTTAAGGTCGGGATCAAGCGTGTTGGTGCCGAACGGAAACAGCGGGCTATTGTCCATGCCGCGTAGATAAGCCCCCATGAGTCGGTTTAACCAAGTCTCCACTTCAGCGGCCTCAGGTAGTTCGGCGTTCTGAGCAAGCCATTGTTCAGCCGCCATGGCTCTCGCTCGCACTTCGTCCCACGGTATCATCAGCGCTGCATCCATCGCCCACGGCCTGTTGATGGCCTGAGAAAGCATCTGTGCGTACTCCTGGAGCGGCTCTGAGAGCGCATCCGAGAACCTTATGAGCGTATCAGGGTTTGGTGCCACATATATCATGCCCTCAGAAGAGCCAGGTGCAAAACCGGCTGCCAAGAGCGTTTCGAGTAGTTGACGCGCTTGCTGGTCAGAAATCAGTTCAGGCACTCTCACAATGTCAGCACCCTCTGCGACGATGATGCCACCCAAAGCGCTAGAGTTGACCGCGTGTTCTACCGCGGGTAGAAGATCAAGTATCTTATCCTGCCACTTGCGAAACACGGTATCAGCTTCTCGCGTAGGAAGAAGAGGTAACAGCAGTTCTAGTTCTTCGGTCAAGTATAACGCTGTCTCAATGTCGCCCGCAGAAGCGAGCAGCTGCTCAAGACGTTCGATCACCGGTGCAACCAGCTGCTTTCCATCTTGCACGAAATACTCGGCAGGCAGCCAGCCTTCCTCATTGTCCGTGATGACCTTTACCCATTCTGTGGTGACTCCGTCATGTGCCACGCGCACTTCCTGTCCCGCTTTGACCGAAAACACAGCGGCCGAATCGGTTTCAGGCTTCTCTCTCGCAGGTCCGGACGCGATATATGTTCCTGTTAGCATTGGTTGGGGCTGCTCAACCGGCTCAGGCTGCGGTGAACAACCAAACAGACCGGCGATCAGCATGCATATGACTGAGTATATGGCAAGTTTCTTCACTGTCTTCACCCCAAGAAATAGACGCAGGTTGTACAGCATAGTTCCAAGCACCTACTTGGTATATTGAACCTCAAGCAAAAGGGGCGTCGTGGTAGTACCTCACGACGCCCCGCACGAGCACTGTCTAGTGAGCGTGTATCCACTGCGCTATGTGCTCTATGACCTCTTCGTCCACGTGCCCGGCTTGGTCGTATTCTTGCGGCGTTATCCGTCCTGAACCCGCTATGAACAGGTGGTTAAGGCTGGGATAGGAGCGGAAAGCAACGTCGTCGGCACCTGCTAGCGCTCTCTTCCAGTTGTCAAAGTCTTCCATGGTTACCTGGTAGTCCCTCTCCCCCTGCAAGATGAGAATAGGTCGCTCAAGCAGCTTGGCTTCTGACGCAGGTTCATACCCTTTTAGGTCGAGCCAGTACTCAATGGGTGCACCGAGTACGATGCGCGTAGCACCCGGCTCAAGCTGCTTAATCTCTTCAACTTGGCGCGCGATATCGTCCAACTGCTGCCGCTCTTCTTCGGACACACTTCCATCTAGATTCACAATATACGTTACCTGCTCTAGAATCAGGTCCTCCAAAGGTCTTGTTGCGCCTGCCATCACCACGAACCCGGCAATACGGGTATCTTCCAGTCCTATCCTGGGAACCAACATGCCGCCGAGGCTGTGCCCGAGAACAAACACACGCTCAGCATCTATTTCGGGTCTATTCCGCAGCAGTTCCACTGCCGAGACTGCATCCTCAACAACCTCTTCGTACACGGTGAAACTCTTCCCCGCCATTTCGTTTGCATATACATTGGTACGCTTGTCATAGCGAAGCACTGCAACGCCTCGACCGGCAAGCCCCCACGCTAGGTCTCTGAACGGCTTGTTCGGCCCAACTGTCTCGTCTCTATCGTTAGGGCCCGAGCCGTGAACAAGCACCACCGCAGGAAACGGTGCATCACCCACGGGGATTGTGAGAGTTCCTGGTAGAACCCAGTCCCCGCTGCGCACGCTCACCTCTGTCTCCGCGTACGCTTCCGGGCTGGCGTAAGGAGGCGGCAGATACTCATACGCCTGGGTAGCAGGCATGAAGAACAGCCCTGCAATCCTTCGAGAATCGTCGAACACCACTCTTACGTCAAGCGACTCTCTTTCGAATCGACACGTTACGTGAACCACGTCGTGCCCAGAGATCATACCTTCGCGCACGTGCGTGTGCTCTATGAACACACCAACTTGGCCTGTCACCTGCTGCCACACCTGCTTGAGTTTTGGCTCTGGCAGCTCGGTCTTCATCTTTTCGTTGAATCGTGACACCGCCTGAGCAAACTCTTCTTTGGCCAACTGCTCGACCAGCCCGACCGCGATCTCGGCTCGCTCTGCGGTAATCTCTGGTTCTGGTTCTACCGGCTGTTCTTTTCTTGCGCACGACGAAGCCACAACGCCAAACACGAGGGCGGCGACAACCAATAAGACAAACCGGCTCTTCATCTGCAAAACCTCTCAAGTCCTTTGATACCTCATATTACGCTTCCCTGTCCGATGAGTTTCAGTTCTTCTCTAGAACACATACTGGATTACAGGAAGCGCTATCGCGCGCTCCACAGGCTCAAACAGTGCGCTGTCGCGCATGCCTGCGCCCAAGATCAGATTCTCTCGATTGACAACGATTATCTCCAGTTCTGCGCCTCGCTCCATCTCTGCGGTGATGACCGGCATGCCGTCGGGACGCAGAGTCATTATGAGATCTGGAAAGGTGCCCACACGTCCTTGGGGGCCATCGAGTGTCATGTATTCGTTCCAGAACGTCAAGCTATAATGGCCTCCGTCAGCACACTCAACAATCGCCTTCCCGACGTCGAAACCTTCTTGGGTGACGAGTTCAAATTCCGCGCACCTTCCACGAACAAGCGACGAGGCGTTGAGGAAACGCGCAGCAGCATCCACCCTTGCTTCATCTGGCTTGTCCAGCATCAACCGTCCCAATTCAAGTGCCTGTGTAACCGCTCCAATGGCGGCGTGTCTTGACACGTACTCGGCGCTAACAGGGTTTCTCGCAACAGCCACGAGCCCGCCAGCTTGAACCGCAGCCTGCCTCACCATCGCCGCACTAGAGAAGAGTGACCCTCGCGCAACGATCTCAACCCTCCGGCTGCGCAGTTTGTCGCCGCCAGCGGCGCACTGCACGCTCTCGTAGTCCGCAAGTTTGTGCAAACCTATCGAGCCCATGACACCTGTTGGATGTGCCCTGCCGTTGCACGGCGCATCCAGGACCGGAATACCTAGCGCAGCCGACTGAAGCCAGCCGTTTACCGTAGCGGCCGCGCCGTTTTCATTCGTGATAATCGCACCTGGTTTGCAGCCGAGCGTTTCTATCATCATTTGCATGCTCCGCAAGTAGTCGGCCGGTTCTAGATAGCGGTCTTCTCCTGCCGGAGCCCCAACAGAGGATACCGTAACAACCAAGGCGCTGGGCGCTATTTCGTCGATGCGTTTGAGTTCGGGTCTACCCATAGCCACAGCGACTTCACCCGCTCTCAGCCCATCCGAAAGCCAGCCTCCGCCCCCGCCTCCGAGCACGGCTCCTCCAAGACACGCCGCTTTCACATCGTCTCTTGTCAGCACTAGGCCCACCTATTTCACCCTTTCTTGAAGTATTGCCGTTAGCGCAACGCCCCCGGCAGCCATAAGTGGATCGATGACCGGAATCTTCAGTTCTTCTCGGAGCCTTACTGCGACTCCGGTTGTGGACATCCCGGTACATCCAAGACAGATCGCTTCGGCGCCCATGTCAACAAGCGACCTTGCGCTCTTGATACACTCTCGCAGACAGTCTTCGCCAAACAGATCGCGAGTGGTGCGTACACCTACCGGCACGGCGTATCCCACCATTCGTCTCCCCAATATGTCTCTCATCACGGTGGGTGCACCAAAGCCTATCCCAAGCACTCCGATTCTTGCTGCGCATGCTAGCGCAACTGCAGAGACAGCGCTTCCAGCGCCGATCACGGGTATATCGACAAGCGCTCGGGCGTCTTCTACCCCTGGGTCAGCACAGCAGCTCACAATGACTGCCGCCGCGCCCTTACGTGCGAGCTCTGCTGCAACGCTCACCACCTTGGGCGTAGCACTGGTCTCGGTGGCCTTGTCGAACACTCCTTCAGGCTGGTCAGGAATGCACGCACTGACAGTGTCAATGCACGGGAATACCCGTCTCAGCATCACCGCATGCGCCTCAAGCAGACCTGCTGTCTCAGTCGTGATAACCCTGACAATCCCTATCCGCAATCTCTCCATTTTGCCTTCACCTCACTCTTGGAGGTAGATTTGACCACGGCCGAGAAGAATGCCTCCGTGCCTTAGAAAAAAACTACGCTATCCGGAGGCGACCTACATGATGCTTGGCGTGTTTGGGGATGTGCACGGCAATCTTCCTGCACTTGAGGCAGTCATAGCCGATGGCAGAAGAATCGGAGTTGACAGTTGGATATGCCTGGGGGATATCGCGTTCAGAGGGCCTAGTCCCAGAGAGTGCGCAGAACTGGTGCAGAGCGTTTGCACTGTTTGTGTGATGGGGAACACTGACGAGTGGTTGCCGCGCACACTGCCTAGAGCAGACGGCCCAAAAGCATCGATGCTCAAGATGTGGTACGACTGGACGGTGCCGAAGTTAAGCAAGACTACTCTTGCCTGGATGCACGACCTGCCCAAACATCACAACACCATTCTCGGTGGTGAACATCTTTTGTGCTGTCACGCAAGCCTTCGAGCACTTGAAGACGTTGTGCTTCCCACATCGCAAGACTCTACGTTTCACGAAGCGTTTTTGACTGATGAGCATTCTCTAGTAACAAGCGCGCACATACACATACCGCACCTGCTTCGCCGCAACCACTCTACGATTATTAACACCGGTAGCGTCGGCCGACCCATAGACGGCGACCCGAGAGCGTCGTACGTGTTGCTCAGAACAGAACGCGATTCAGTCTCGTATGAGTTCAGGCGCGTGGAATACGATGTGCAGCAAGCGGCCGATCTAGCCTTGGCGTGTGACATGCCACAGAAGCATGAGTTCATTAACGCAATCCGTTCGGGCATGAACTTCTAGACACAATCAGGTAGGAGGCGGGTTCTCCCGCCGTCCTCCCACACCACCCGGCGTCCGAGCCCGCACGAGGCGGTTCAGCGAGCGTAAACACCGGTATCTGCCTACCAGGATTCGGAATCCGTAGCGCGGTGGCTGGCCCACGATATAAACGCAGGTCAGGCAATCAGCCTTGGTACTATGCCATGGAAGCCCAACGAACTGATAATCGGCCTCTACAGTGCGGCTTCGGATAACAGCCAAACGGCGGATGGCATCTCAACTTTGAGACGTTGACTGCGACGCAGATACGCCTATGTCTTCAGACGGCAGCTATTGCAACCGTGATGTCCTGACGCAGTACGAGTGTCGCTATCGCCAACAGCATCCCCACTGTATGGAACATGGCAGATAAGGCAGCATACAGATTGCCGGATTCTGATACTGTTCCACCGGATATCAAGCTCGTTTAGGACTTTCTGCGTACCGAGGTTAGCCCTGACTTCCAGCTTGTCGCCATGCCGGACAAAGGTGCCGGTGTGCATCACGTCGGCCTGTCAGATCATGCGCGCGCCCTCATGGAGTGGCTTTCTGAAACTGGAAACCTTCGAAGTTTCCTCAGTGTTGTTGCAGACTAACAAGCATCCCTACGGGCAGCAAATGTCGCCCCGCGAGTTCTGGAATCTTGCCCGTCGCGCTGGCCAGATCAGCCATGACAGCGTCGGTGTCGTTGGCCTTGCGGAAGGTTCGAATTGTGATGCACACATCGAGTTTGTGAGCCGTAGTACGGGCGTTCTTGTGTCGCGCCTTGTTTCGATGCTCAACGAGATTGCTGAGCAAGGCCAGTTAGCGAATTCATCAGAGGTGCTATGGGAAGATGGATGGGAATATTTCCGCTGTTACGTTGCGCATCTGTGGGCAGAGAAAAAAACCTCGACGCTGTTCTGTCGGACTCCGAGCAGCTCCTGCGGCAGACCTTTGGCTATGCTTCGCTGCGAAATGACCCTGCGCAGATGGCAAAGACGGATGCGCCTACGCAGGGAATCTGGCCGATATGCCTGAGGGCGTTGCCGAGCTTGCAGACTCGACAGGGTTCTCGCCGGAATGGGTTACTCGAGCGATGGCTGGACTTCGCTCTCTTGAAACCAAACTCATGCTCTCGGATTGGACTCCAGAAAGCCTCTTCGGCAATGGCGGGAAGATGGCTGATCTGTAGGGCATAATGCTGAAAGTGCCGCAACTGAACAAGCAGCTTAAGGATATTGGCGGCGAGGGGTTTGATCGAACCCGCATATCTGAGATCACACTCGATGGCAAAAGAATTGACGTCATGGCCGAAGAGTATTTCGGTCGCGGCGAAGACGATGAAGATGGAACGGCTGCGATTACGGATGCCTGCCGCGCGATATATCGAGTCATCGTTAATTGTGGCTCTTGGCGTGTTTCTGCGCTAACGTGTTTATGGCATGGACTTTGACAACGCGCCTGAAGCAGAGCGCTGCAGCTCGCCAATTCCTGAAGAACCTGATTGACCGTGACTGGCAGCGCGCCCGCCCGAGAAGTGCAGCACTCTCGGGCAGCGAATGCAAGCGCATCTGGAAGGTGCTCTCCGGCGAGGGAGGTTCATGATAGCATTTGCCGAAAGATGAGAAAGCCACACTCCTAGCGAGCATCCTCACCTTTGCCAAAGATTAGCGTTGCCACCCTCGTAGAAGACCGTCACTTCTGAGAAGATCCCCGCGCAGGGCGTACGTGAGACGGGCCACTCTATCGGTGTGGCCCGTCTATGCACAGTTCTAACAGCACTTATGCGGTTTGTCGCCATGACACTTCTGAATTGTTTCCTCTGAGCAGTCTCCGGGCTTCTTGCCCTCCGGGCATGGCTTTTCGCCATGGCACTCCTCAATCTGCTCGGGGGTACAGCACTCAGGCTTCTCTGGCTTGTGGCACTTGCTCTTCTCCTCACACATGCTGACCGGGCACCTCCTCTCACTCGTCGCAACTATATGTTGGGCACACATATATGATATTCCCTTATAGCCCAGGGTGTCAACATCTGTTCTGGTCATTCGGTCACAAACTGCTCGACAAACTGTGTCAGCCTGAAAAGCGCCGTATCCATCAGTTCTTTGCCGAGTTCGTAGCTCGCCTTGGTGGCATCTCCGAGCGCACCGTTTGCGGTCACCTCGTGCCATAGCCGACCTACCTCAACACCCCACGGGTTTTTGTACTCTTCGGGTGAAAGAAGTGGCTCGCCTTTCGCCAGGCTGTCTCTTTTGACCGCCCATGGCGCAAGGTACATGCACTGGGACATCTCACCCTCACACGCGTGCCCTATGATTTTTGACTCTATACGATGCGCCGCGACGTCTTGCGCCGCCGCCGTTGGAGATGCCATCGCTATTTTGCTGTCCGGATACTTCTGGCGGACAATGCTCATCACCACTTTGAGCGGCGCCTGGTTTCCTCCGTGACCGTTTATCATGAAGAACTTGCGCAGCCCATGGCTGTAGAGCGAATCAATAACATCGACACATACAGAGATGAACGTCTCGGGCTTGAGGCTTATCGTTCCCGGGAACTTCATGTGGTGGGGCGATACTCCGAACAACACTGGCGGCACCACCAGCGAAGTTGGATACGTCGTTTCGGCAAGCCTCTTTGAAAACTCGTACGCCCTGGCGGTATCCACTTCAAATGTGCCGTTCGGGCCATGTTGCTCGCACGACCCCGCAGGGATGATCGCCACTTTGATCTTGTCCAAGTTCTGCTGTACTTCGGGCCACGACATCTCAAACAGCGAGAATCTCTTCGCTTCCATGTCTATGCATCACTCCTAAACTGGTGAAATGCGGGTTTCTGGTCAGGGGGCATCGCCGACTTGTACTTGACTCCACCTGTTTTCCGCAAGAACTCTTCGCGTGCCTGACAAAGCAAGTCCGGACGGGTCATGAGTTCAAGTCCGGCCTCAGCCAGTACTCTGGCCGCTGTAATCATTCCCTCATGACCTATACCCGTTCCGGCCTGTGCAGCATACTGCCACGAATGTCCTGGAGTGCCTATCGCGTTGCACGCCGTCGAGAACTGTGCGGTGGGACAACACCAGCTTACGTCTCCCACATCGGTTGAGCCACTGCCTTCCTTCTTCACATTGCACGGTGATATCACGGTAGTGTTCAGCACTTGGCTCTTGAGAAGATCCGCTTCCTCTTGCGTAACTGACTCTCGCTCGATAAAAGAGAACTTCTGCCTTTCACTAACGCTCTCAGAAATTCGTTGTGCGAATTCGAAGTGTTCTTTGCTGAAGTTCGGAGGCCCGACACGCATCATGCACTCGTTCAGCATGTTTTCAAGACACTGGTTGTTGAGCACGTTCCAGATAGCCTTTATCAGCTCGACTTCGCACGTTGTCTGAGTCATCTTCGCCGCGCCCTCCATGCAGTCAAGCACACGCGCGTAGAGTTCATCCACTTCCTCTCTCTTTGGAGAGCGGATCAAGTACCACACCGATGCCTCGGCAGGCACCACGTTGGGCTGGAGTCCACCGTTGGTTATTACGTAGTGAACTCGCGCTGCAGGCGGCATATGTTCTCGCAAGAACTCCACGCCAAAGTTCATGAGCTGCACGGCGTCAAGAGCACTGCGGCCATTGTACGGGTCGGCAGCCGCGTGTGCAGTCCTTCCATAGAACTTCACGTTCATGGCGTTATTGGCAAGCGACGAAGTGGTACGCACTCTGTTCACGGAACCGGGGTGCCACGTAAGGCATGCATCGAGGTCGTCAAACACGCCGTCTCTTGCCATGAACGCCTTCCCGCTCAAGTTCTCTTCGGCAGGACAGCCGAAGTATTTGATCGTTCCTGGAATGCCTCTGCTAAGCATCTCCTCTTTGAGCGCTATAACCGCGCCCAGCACTGCCACACCGAGCAAGTTGTGGCCACATCCATGTCCGGGTGCGCCCGCCACCAGTTCCTCGCGCACGGGTAACGGCTTCTGCGACACTCCTGCAAGCGCGTCATACTCGCCCAGCATGCCTATCACCGGACGGCCCGATCCCCAGGTCGCGATGAACGCCGTGGGCATGCCTCCCACTCCGGTTTGCACACAGAACCCTTCGGCGGCAAGCGCCGAGCGAAGCGCTTCAGCCGACTTGGTTTCATGCAAAGCAAGCTCCGCATATTCCCATATGCGATCCGATAGGGCCACCAACATCTCTCGCCTTGAGTCCAGGTAGCGCTGGGCAGTCGTTGCTTTCAATGCCATGCTGTCTCCCTCCAAGGTTGTATGAAACCGTTTTCCGCGAGACAGTGTTAGGCTCCTGCAAGTCGTGCGTGTTATTAAATGAAGCAGGATTGCTAACCAGATATGTGGAAATTCAATTTCCACAAACCATGATTTACAGGAGGAGTACACGCTTGACAGGCGCGCAAGTAACCTCGTGGCTCGTGTTAGCGGTAGTGCTGTTGCTTGTCGGGTCAGGCCGGTTCAGGTACGACATAGCAGCCTTCGGTGGACTGCTGCTGTTGGGAATCAGCCGCATATCTCCTCCGTCAGACCTGTTCAGCGGCTTTGGCCATCCTGCGCTCGTTTCCATAGTGAGCGTGCTGGTCATGAGCGAAGCCATATCTCGTTCTGGAGTGCTCACAGGGCTTGGCTCGAAGATTGAGGCAACCTTCCACACGCTGCGAAGCCAGATACTCGCGCTCGCATTGGTCACTTCACTTCTCTCGGCGTTCATGAACAATGTCGGAGCACTTGGTCTCACACTCCCAACGGCATCAAGAATGGCAAGACGCTCACAAGTCTCTTCAGGCATGTTTGGCCTACCTCTCGCGTTTGCCTCTATAATCGGTGGTACTCTGACGCTGGCGGGTACCGGTCCAAATATGATTGTCTCCGCTCTGCGCGCGAGCGCGCTCGGGAAACCGTACCGCATGTTCGACTTCGCCCCACACGGTCTGGCCATTTTGCTAACCGCCCTCGTGCTGTGGGCAATATGCCGCGCATGTGGCTTCTATACGGTTGAGGCTACGCCCGACAAGAACAGTACTGCACATAACCCTAGACCGGACGCTGAGACAGGTCCCTTGCTCACTCCCGCAAGACGCCGCACAGTTGTCATTGTGTTGGCTTCTCTGGTTCTTGTGAGCACGGGTGCGCTGCAACCTTCACTTGGGTTCAGCGTTGCGGCAGTCCTACTCGTCAGCGTTGGCGTGCTGTCGCCCAAAGAAGCATACGCCGGGCTGGATATGGGTGTCGTGCTGTTCATAGGCTCGATGCTGGGGATCGCCTCGGTGCTCGAGAACACTGGCGCTCTGTCGCACTTTGCCGCAGAACTGTACACACTCACATCTGGGTTCAAGTCTTTTTGGCTCATATTTGCGGTACTTTCGTTTTCTGCTCTGCTGGCCAACTTGCTCAATAACTCAGCAGCGGCAGTGGTCATGGCTCCGCTCGTTCTCAGTCTGGGCAGCACTAATGCGTCGGCTGACGCGCTGCTCATGGCGGTTGCAGCCGGCTCTTCGTGCGCGATGCTCTTGCCCACTCATCAGAGTACCGTTATCACGATGAGTCGTACCAGGTTCAAGCCTTCTTCTTTTATGAAAGTGGGAGCGGTGCTCAGCGTGGCCGCGGCCGTCAGCGCAAGCCTCGTCATAACCTGGCTCTGGAACTAGACAAATAACACTTCTAGTAGAAGGGAGAGGACAGTATGTACCTTACACAACTCTACACCCCCGGACTGGCTCACCTATCGTACGTTATAGCAGGCACCAAGGAGTGTATAGTGATCGATCCGTCGCGAGATGTCGACCGCTACTTCAAAGTAGCCGAAGACTACGGAATGCCGATCACCACGGTGATTGAAACCCACCTGCACGCAGATTTCGTATCTGGTCACGTTGAACTGGCGCACAGAGCAGGTGCACGAATTTACATGTCCAAAACGGCCAATGCAGCGTTTCCACACGTAGCGCTTTCAGACGGTGAGCAGTTCGAGATCGATAATCTCAGGTTTGTGATGCTTGACACACCCGGCCATACTCCGGAAGGTTCTATGTTCATCGTCTCCGACCTCTCGCGTGGCGATGAACCTGCATTGATGTTTTCCGGTGATACACTGCTCGTAGGCGATGTCGGAAGACCTGACCTGTTTCCAGATATCAAGCGTGAGCTCGCAGAAAAGCTATACAACAGCCTCAGAAGACTAAAGCAGTTCGGGCCGCACGTGGAAGTCTACCCGGCACACGGCGCCGGTTCTTTGTGTGGCAGAGCACTGTCTGCAAAGCTCTCAACCACGCTCGGTACTGAGCAGATGTACAACTACGCCCTAAAGATAGACTCGCTATCTGAGTTCATTGAGGCGCTTCTTCAGGGCATGCCAGAAGCACCTGACCATTTTTCACGCTGCTCGGAGATAAACAGGCGAGGCCCTGTCTACACAGGTGAACTTGCGCCACCCAGGCCACTTACGCCGCTTGAGTTTCACAAAGCTGCAACTGAACACGTTATTGTCGACTGCCGTGACCAACTCGCTTTCGCAGGAGCTCACGTACCGGGCTCGTATAGCCTGAGTCTTAGGGGCAACTTCGCCACGTTCTCCGGCTGGGTGCTTCCACCCGAAAAAAGCGCACTGCTCGTTACCGAGACCGAAGAGCAGATACACGAAGCACTGGTCGGCCTGAGGCGAGTCGGCATCGATAACGTTGTCGGCTACCTGAAAGGCGGCATGACCGCATGGGCAAACAGCGGACTCGAGGCCGCCCACTTAGATAGCATATCTATACCGAAACTGCGTGAAGCCGCGCAAGGCAGTGATGTAGCCGTAATCGACACGAGACTCGTAAGCGAATGGGAGTCAGGCCACATAGAAGGTGCTGTTCACATACCGGCTCCAGACTTGAGGCACCACGATGTGCCAAGCGCTCGAAAGCTCATGGTCATCTGCAGCACTGGCAACCGCTCCATTCTGGCCGCAAGCCTGCTGAAGCAGAGAGGATACCACAACGTAGTGAACGTCATCGGCGGAATGACTGCCTGGCAGGCCGCGGGCTATCCGCAAGTGAAATGAGCGCGGCCATGTTCGAGACGCTGTTCATCACAAGGTGGCCGTGGTGGGCTGGTGGCATCGGGATTGGCTTGCTGGTGCCCCTGCTTTATCTCTTCCTCAACACAGCGTTGGGAGTGTCCACCGGATACGGCAACATTGTGAGGTTACTGTTTCCTCGGAGCAGGCTTAAGTGGCTTAATTCGCCCACTTTCGCAGAGCCGTTTGGCTGGAGACTTTGGTTTATGGCTGGAATCGTACTCGGCGCGTTCGTTGCGTCACGGCTCGGTGCACAGAGCCTGCTGACTGCGGAGATGGGAATCCTGACCGCTTCGGGTGTCTCGAGTGGTGCAAGCGCATTGCTGCTGTTCTCGGGCGGACTACTGCTCGGACTCGGAGCGAGGCTCGCTGGCGGCTGTACCTCTGGCCACAGCATTCACGGAATAGCCAATTTGCATATGTCGAGCATCATAGCAACGATAGCATTTCTGCTGTCTGGATGGCTCGCGTTCTGGCTGATACGCACCTTACTCTTCGGAGGTGGTGTTTCGTGAAAAACCTGCCGTTTCTCGTGTTTGGAGCGCTGTTCGGTTTCTTTCTCTCGAGAGTCGGTGCATCAGACTATAATCTCATATATAGAATGTTTGAGCTCACCGACCTGACGCTAGCATGGGTGATACTCACTGCCATCGTTACCGCGGCTCTGGGCATGCGACTACTGCTAGGCGCCCGAACACACACGTTCAGCGGAACGCGTATCTCGGTGAAGCAGAAACCACTCGTGTGGCTCAATGCAGCGGGAGGCGTGGTGTTCGGAGTCGGCTGGGCGATGTCTGGTGCATGTCCTGGTACGGTGCTTGCCCAGCTCGGTGAAGGCAAACTACTTGCCGTGGCAACGGTACTCGGGCTAGTAACGGGCACTTACATATACGCAGTGCTTGTGGAGAAATGGCCTTCGTTAGGCAAGTCCTGATAACACTCAGTTATGTAAGCAGCGTGATGCAGAGAACAGGCATCACGCTGCTTACATCTCGCTAGTTCTCAATCGATTCGATTACCGCTTTCATGAAGACGGGCAAGTCTTTCGGAACCCTGGAGGTCACCAGGTTGCCGTCGACAACAACCGCTTGGTCAACGAATGCGCAGCCAGCGTTTCGCATATCGTCGCGCACATTGCGAACCGCTGTCGCAGTCTTACCCTCAAGCGCTCCCGCAGATACTAGGACCCAGCCTGCGTGGCATATCGCGGCAACTGTCTTGTTCTTGAAGAACACATCGCGTACCAGCGCTACAAGCGCATCGTTCACTCGCATTAGGTCTGGAGCATAGCCGCCTGGAATTATGACAGCATCGATTTCGGACGCGTTCACCTTATCTGCCGCTACGTCCTCTCTGGCCGGGTAGCCGAGATCGCATCTTTGCAGGAAGTTTGAACCTATTCTAGAACCAAAACCACATCTTAAACCCTGAGGGGGTCTTGCATTTGGGTCTTGAGCTCAAGTTCGATCACTTCTACAAATACGATGAGGTCGTGGAGTTCATAAACAAGGCCGGAAGCGAGTATCCGGACTTGGTCGACCTCGATTCTTTGGGCAAGAGTTACGAGGGAAGGGACATATGGTGCGTCACCATTACGAACAAAAAGAGCGGTCCGCACAACGAAAAGCCTGCGATGTATATAGACGCCAACATTCACGCAGGTGAAGTCACAGGCTCACATGTTGTGATGTACACCATACAGCAGCTGCTCGCCAACTACGGCATCCAGCCTGAAGTCACGCACCTTCTGGACACCCGCTCGTTCTACCTGCTTCCTCGCGTGAACCCTGACGGAGCAGAGTTGTATCTCACAACCCCCACCATGCTTAGGTCGTCAGTCCGGCCATACCCTGATGAACAGCCGAAAGAAGGCCTGCGCGCCGAAGACATAAACGGCGACGGCCTCATCCTGCAGATGAGGATTCGAGACGACACAGGGCCGTGGAAGGTGTCGGACAAAGACCCGCGTCTCATGGTGCTCAGGGCTCCCGATGAAACAAGCGGCACCTTCTACAGAGTCTACCCAGAAGGCAGAGTGTACGGCGAAGACATTGTACCTCTCAAAGTGGCCGCGTCGAAATACGGGCTGGATATAAACCGCAACTTTCCCGCCAACTGGGCTCTGGGACAGAGTGGTGCCGGCCCCTACCCACTATCTGAACCGGAGACTCGCACCATGGTCGAGTTTATCCTGAGTCGGCCGAATATCAGTGTGGCTCAGGCGTACCACACTACGGGCGGCGTTATCTACAGACCGTTCTGTTCCAAGCCTGACGACAAGATGAATTTTGAAGACCTGGCGCTGTTCCGGGCAATCGGGCTGCGCGGCGAGCAGATTACCGGGTATGAGTGCATCCCTGCTTCACATGGTGGCCTCGGCACGGTGCGCGCCGGAATCTTCATCGATTGGTTGTACGAACATCGCGGGATTATTGGTTACACCACCGAGTTGTGGGACCTGATGGGCCGCGCCGGCGCAGACAAGAAGAAGGAGATGCGCGACAAGACACCCAAGGACATTGAAGACGACCAACTCAAGATGCTTAGATGGCAAGACGAAAACCTCGATGGCAAAGGCTTTTGCAACTGGACAACATTCGACCATCCGGAGCTAGGAGAGGTGGAAATTGGGGGCTGGATACCGAAGACCGTCCGCCAGAACGCGCCTCCGAGGCATCTGCTGGAAGAAGAGTGTGTCAAGAACTACAAGTTTACTAACGCGCATGCGCTCTGTTCGCCGTGTATCGTGCTTTCTCAGGTTTCGGTTGAGAGTGTGTCAGACACTCTCTTCCGTATTAGCGCGGTGATCTCAAATGATGGGTACATGGCTACCTACGGCACAGAACTGGCACGCAGCGCAAACTTGACCAAGCCTATCAAGGCATCAATATGCCTTCCGCCCAAAGCACAAGTTCTATGCGGCAAGGAAGAGGTTGAGATGGGTCATCTCGAAGGAAGGGCAAAGGCTGCGATGGGCTGGTATGGGCCAGGTGGTACAGCTGACTACCAGAAGAAGGTTGTCTGGATGGTAAAGGCAGCCAAAGGTGAGAAGGTTGTCATCTGCGTGCAGTCTGAACGAGCCGGAACCTGTAGACAAGAGGTGCTGCTTGGATAGACCTTAAGAATGGCAGGAGGAGATATCTCGTGGCAAACAACAGGAGCATAATCCGTGTAGACCTTTCGCAAAGAAGCATACATGTTGAAGAGCAAAGCGATATATTCTTCCGCAAGTACCTCGGCGGAAAAGGCGTAGCAGCGTACTACTTGCTGAACGAAGTGCCGAAGAACGCCGATCCTCTTGGACCTGAAAACGTTCTGGTGTTCTGCACAGGCGTGCTCGCAGGCACGAGCCTGCCTGGTTTTTCGCGCGCGGTGATAGCAGCCAAGTCGCCGCTTACAGCAGGGCACGCTGAGAGCGAAGTGGGCGGCTCATGGGCAGCAGAACTTAAGCGAGCCGGATACGATGCGCTCATAGTCAGCGGCAAGAGCGACACTCCCGTGTGCATAGAAATCTGCGACGAAAGACTTGAACTGGTTGACGCTTCTTCAGTATGGGGGCTTAGTACGCAGAAGACAGAAGACGGGTTGAGAGACCACTTTCCGCGCAAACCTGCTGTCATGAGCATCGGGCCTGCAGGCGAAAACCTGGTCAAGTTCGCATGCATAATGCAAGGAGAACGCAACGCAGCCGGTCGAGGTGGGCTTGGAGCGGTGATGGGCTCGAAGAATCTTAAGGCTGTGGCAGTCTGCGGAACCCACAAGGTGAAGTTGCACGATGAATCTCAGCTAAGTTCGATAACGAAATGGTTCGCGCAGAATTACAAGCAAAACGCGCCCAGCGTTGCGCTGTTCGAATCGGGCACAGCCGCCATAATACCTGCACTTCAGGCATCGGCTATGCTACCTACAAGAAATTTTGCCCGCGGCCAGTTCGAGCACTGGAAAGACCTCAGCAGGCTCGGCGGAACCTGGGACTACGAAATGGTTGGCAAGAGTTGCTGGGCATGTCCAATAAGGTGCAAGCGCTCTTTCAAACTTGATGAGATAGAGACGCTTGAAGACAGCGTTGCCGGCCCCGAGTACGAGACTATAGGCTCATTTGGGTCCAACCTGTGCATAGGCGATCTGATGACCATCGTCAGGGCGAACCACTTCTGTAACGAGATGGGACTCGATACGATTTCGGCAGGGGTTGTGCTGGGCTTTGTGATGGAGTGCGTGGAAAACGGGCTAATACAAGACGAAGAATTGCTCAAGTTAAGGCCTGAGTTCGGTAATGAGCAGTGTGTACTGCCGTTACTTGAACTCATAACCTACCGCAGGGGCTTCGGTGATACTCTCGCAGAGGGTGTAAGGGCAGCAGCAGAGCAGATCGGCGGCGATGCGCACAGGTTCGCGATGCACGTAAAAGGCCAAGAGTTGCCGATGCATGACCCGAGGGGCAAGGTCAGCGTCGGAATTGGCTATGCTGTGGCAGAACACGGCGCCGACCACATGACAGCGATGCACGACACGGGGCTCGTCAAAGAGGGTATGTATCCGCTCGTCACCTGCGCTCCACTCGGCCTGTACGAGCCAACTCCGGCACTGCTTCTCGACGAAGCCAAGGTCAGGCAATACTACTACCTGCAGACATGGTGGGATGCCTTGAAGTGTCTGGGCGCGTGCTTTTTCTGCGTGGCTCCAAGAGGACTGCTCCCGATAAACTACGTGGTTGATGCAGTACGAGCTGCCACAGGCTGGGATTACTCATTGTTTGAGGCGCTAAAATCAGGTGAGCGAGCCGCTGCTATGGCGCGCAGTTTTAACGTTCGCGAAGGGCTGGAAGCCGAGTCGGACTGGCTTCCCGAAAGGCTCTTCGAGTCTTCGGGCGAACAGGGCCAAGGCTACGAAGGCATAGACAGAACAAGATTTGCCGAGTGCATAGCGCTCTACCGCAAGATGCGGGGCTGGGATGAGCACACATCTGTACCTTCTCGTGCCAAACTTGCTGAACTGGACATCCTGTGGGCCTGGGAGTTGCTCAAGTGATCACACTACACCTGATGAACGGGCTTCACGTAGAGCACCCCGGCCAGCTCAAGACGATACGGGCGCATGCCGAAGGTATGAGCATGAAGCAAGCGCTGCTTGACCAGTGCATACCTCTTGATCTGGTATGGATGGTAACGCTCGGATCACGCGTCGTAAGCATGCAGCATGTGCTGCACGATGCAGATGAAGTCTGGGTCTATCCCCCGGTTGATGGAGGATAGGACGAAACACCGAATACACACATAGTTGGAGGAGACGACATGGCAGACAACGCGGTGAGAAAACAGGATATTGAGACACCGGCACTTGTAATTGACCTTGACGCGCTTGAGCGCAACATGGACAAAATAGAGCGAGATCTGCAACATTCAGCTGCAAAACTGAGACCTCATGCAAAAAGCCACAAGACACCGGAGATCGCACTCAAGCAGCTCGAGCGCGGTGCAGTCGGCATCACCTGCGCCAAGATGGGCGAGGCAGAGGCGATGGTAGAAGGCGGAGTCGACCGCGTGCTAATCTCCTCCGAGCTCATAGGAGCGTCAAAGAATAGGCGTGCAGCAGAGCTCGCAAAGCGCGCCGAGGTCATAGTGGCTTGCGAGAACGAGTTCAACGTAAAGGAGCTCGCCCACGCAGCAAGACTCGCGGGTAGTACACCCGGAGCCATAATCGAGGCGGACATAGGCAACAGGCGCTGTGGCGTCAGATCTGCTGAGCAAGCGGTTGCACTCGCGCGCATAATAGCAGATGAACCTGCTCTCCGCTTTAGAGGCATCATGGGGTACGAGGGACAGTGCGTGTTTATCAAGCAGTTCGACGAACGCCGGCAGGCGGCTGACAAAGCAATAAGCACACTGCTTGAGATGGCTCATGCTATAGAGAACGCCGGAATTCCGGTGGAAATAGTAAGCGCCGGCGGAACCGGAACGTACAACATCACAGGCCTCTTCCCCGGTGTGACTGACATCCAGGTAGGTTCGTACATCCTGATGGATGCGAGATATGGCTCTATCGAAGGCATCAATTTCGAGCAATCGCTATATGTGCTCTCTACTGTTGTGAGTCGGCCTTTGAGCGACCTAGCGATACTCGACTACGGTCTTAAGTCTGTCCCGGCCGAGTTCGGCTTTGCGTCTCCTGCACCGAGCACTTACCGTGACGGCTCGCACAACGCGTTCGGAATAGACGGTACCGAAGTGATTGGATTGTCTGAAGAGCACGCGAGGCTCGCTCTTAAGAACCCATCGCGAGATCTCAAAGTAGGAGACAAGGTGGACATCGTACCCACCCATTGCTGTACGACGATGAACACGCACGATAGGGTGTATGTCGTAAGAGGTGACACGGTCGAAGCCATATGGAACATCACCGCAAGAGGCAAGTGCGTATAATCACCGATACGGATGTATACAGCATAGTGAGCAATATACCCAAAGGCAAAGTGGCTACTTACGGCCAGATTGCGGCTATGCTGGGTAATCCGAGAGCGGCTCGGCGCATCGGTTGGGCTATGAGCCGGGCTCACGGCCAAGCACTGCCGTGTCACCGGGTTGTCCGAAGAGACGGCTCGCTTGCACCGTGGTACGTATTCGGTGCACAGCAAGTGCAGAGGGATGAACTTGAGAGTGAAGGAATCGCGTTCCTTGACGACGGCAGGATAGACATGCGCCGTCACCTGTGGGACGGCAAGAATCAGTCATAGGAGGTCACGGCAATGGAGCAGCGCCTATTCTCACGCGCTCTGGGCTATCTGGAAAAACTAGTGTCAATCCCAAGCGTAAGTGGCGATGAACGTGAGATATCTCTGTACCTCGCCGACGTGCTCTCTAAGCTGGGCCTCAAAGTAGAGCTCCAGCCTGTGGGCAAGCGCTACAATGTTGTCGCTCGAACCGAGAGCACACAGCAGCAAGCTGCCATCTTGCTCACAGGCCACACCGACACGGTGCCGGTTGTCGACGGCTGGACGAAGAAACCGTTTGCCCCGGAACGAATTGGCGACAGACTGTTCGGACTAGGTGCAGCTGACCAAAAGGCAGGCATAGCGGCGCAGCTTGCCGCGCTATCGTTGCTTTGCGATGAGGGGACGCTTTCTGCACGCAATATCCTTGTGGCGTTCACACCCGACGAAGAAGCACTATCCCTCGGAATGCTGGCTTTTCTGGAGAAAGAGCCTCGCGCTCGGCTTGCCATCCTGTCTGAACCACATTTCTCTCCGGCTACAATCGGCTGGCCGGGCAAGATACTAGTACGCGTCGAAGTGCACGGCAAAGCGGCACACGGTGGAAGACCTCAGCAAGGCGTAAACGCCATAGAAGAAGCATCTCGGTTTCTTGTGGCGCTCGGAACAGCCCGGGTGGCAGAGCATCCGCATCTGGGTACGCATCCGTTTGTGACGCTTTCAATCCAAGGAGGCTACGAGCGCTATTCTCTCACTGTCCCCGCCAGATGCGATATCACGCTGTCTAAGCAGCTCGTGCCGGGAGAAACCAAAGAATCGGTATTGAGGCTTGTATCTGAAGCAGCGATGGCAGCAAAGCACGCACGCGTTGAGAACAGACTCGACAGACCTTACTATCCTCCCGCAGAAGTGCATCCCGACCATCCTGAGATCAGATGGTTCGCGGGTGTATTCGAGAAGGTAACTCAGAAGCGCCTGTCGCTGGGATACGGCCGAGGTGTATGCGACGCCGACTACCTGGTGTCAGCCGGCATACCCACTATAAGTTTCGGACCATCAGGCGGAAATACGCATCAGCCTGATGAATGGGTGTCGCTTGACGAGCTCTTGGTTTGCTCCCGGGTCTATTATGAAGCGTGCAAGCAAACCTGAATCACGCATTCTTGTGCGCAGTTTGGGTACGTGCGTTTGGCTGAGGCAGTCTAATTTGAGATTCTTGTGCGCGCTTTAGTTCAACCCATGCCACGGCAACCACTATGAGTGCTCCGCCCATAATCTGTATAGGCGTCAAGTACTCTCTTATGAAGAGCGCGGCAAATGCCGAGGCAAGCACAGGTTCTAACATGCTGATCAGAATTGCCTGCAGCGCTGGAACTTGTTTCAGACCGTAGAGAAACAGTCCGAACGGTATCAGTGTTCCGAGTAACGCCATGAACACAAGGAATAGCCAATCGGTGGATACAAGGTTCATACCACGTATAACCCACGGCGGTTGCACAAAGAACAGCACCACACTACCCGAAAGAAGTCCCCAGAATAGCGCCGTCCAAGACGAGTATAGTTTCACTCCATGCGCCCCATAGATAGCGTAGAACGCCATCATCACGGCAGACATCAGGCCAGCGGCAAGCCCGAGCGAAGTAGTAGCGATCGTCCCACTGCCCAGAAGCAGCAATCCCGAGCCGCACATTGCCACAAGCAGGCTCGAGATCACGTACGCCGGTGGCAAGCGCCTATGGCGCACAGCATAATACACAGCGGCCAGCAACGGAGCAGTGTACTGCAGGAAGATCGCCGAAGACACGGTGCCTTCGCGCACCGCGGTAAAATACGCTAGTTGCACGAGAGCCATCCCGAAAGCACCGTGCACAAAGAAGTACGGTACGTGTCGCCTGCCAATAACGAGCAGGTGGCGCGAAAATGCAAAGAGCAGGACGAAGAGCACTAGTGCAGCGATCGTCATTCGTGCCTGGACTATGAGCAATGGAGCGAGCGGGCGGCTCTTGAACATGTATTTGGCAGATACGGCACTCAAAGACCAGAACACCGTAGCCATCATGATGAAAAAACTACCCCTGAGTTCGTGTGTTTTCATAAGCCGAGTTGTTCGCCACCAACGGTTAGAATCCTCTGCAACTCTTACTTCTGTTTATCATTAAGCCAGTACACTCCCTGAGAGCGCATCATGAACCCAAAGTCGACAAGCTCTCTCCGGAGAGTTGCGAAATCCGAATGGTACTGCTTGAGTATCTCGTTGACCTCTTTTTCGCGATAACGCACGCCAGGCTCGAACTGTGATGCAAGCCACTTGAGCACCACGACCCGCTTCTTGGGACTCACGGGGATGTTTGTTATGGAGCCTCCTTGGTCTGTAAACGACGCAAGCACCTTTTTCTCCCACGCATCTGCCGTCATCTCGGCAGCAAGAGGTAGCACCTTGTCACTCGCCAAATACTCACGACTGAGTCTGGCCAAGCACTCTACATCGAGCCGGTAGATATGAGTAGTACCCTCTTTCCGCATCTCGCAAAGGCCTATGCTACGCAGTTTTGCCAGGTGGTGGGATATCGTGGGAGCCTGCAGACCGAGAATACTGGCGAGTTCATCCACACTACACTCGCGGTTGGCCAGAACGCCTATGATCTTGAGCCTGCTCTCGTCGGCGAGAACCTTAAAGAACCTTAGCAGGTTTTCAAACCTTTCTTCTTCCATGACACCCGCTCCTTAGATGCTTATCTAATTAGAAGTATATCAAATGAACCTACTCCTTGCCATACACCCGTGATCACTCTCACATACATCATGCGCTTGCTTGACCCGACCATAAGGCGGTGCTATGATGTGGAGAACAAAATCGGGGGTGGCTGATCGCACATGCGGATAGTGGTTGACGCGGACGCGTGCCCGAAGAGTGTACTTAGTATATGTTTCTGCCTGGGCCGCGAGTACTCGTTACCTGTGCTCACGGTGGCAAACCACCACCACATCATCGATTCTCCGAACCACGTGCTGGTTGGGGGTGACCCTGAAGAGACTGACATAAAGATAGCAAACCTGGTCACGCGAGCAGACATTGTGGTCACTCAGGACTGGGGCCTTGCAGCCATTGTGCTCGGCCGAGGTGCCTACTGTCTGTCCCTTACAGGCATGGAGTATCGCGCTGAAACCATAGAATTCATGCTGGAGGAGCGAGACCTTAAAGCGAGACACCGAAGAGGCGGAGGAAGGACGAAGGGTCCCCGGAAGCGCACTGCCGGAGACGATGAGCGCTTCAAGGCACAGCTAGAACAAATCATCTGCCGCATCCAACCGAGCAGCTGAATCAGAATTGGTGGCTTCTGCCCACCTGAACACGACCTTGGTGAGAAGAGATAACGCAAGCAGAGGCACTGCTGCCGCATAGAACGCATAACCAAGCGACGCAAACTGCGCGATAACCCCGAACAGCAAAGGATTGATCACGAGCGCAAGGCCCCACATCGTCCCGGAAAACGCTATGGCTAGCCCACGTTGCTCGGGTGGGGTGTTCTCAGATATGAGTATTACAGGCAGTATTTGAAGTGGGCTTGAACCAAAGCCGGTTACTGCCACGCACACAGCAAGCGGCAAGGCTTGGGTAAAGAAGGGCATCAGAAAGAAACCCGTGCCTGTGAGCAATAAGCCGAAAAACCAGCTGTACTGTTTCGGCCAACGGTTGAACGTGACGGCATACGTGAGACTCCCAAGCAGAAGGAATAAACCTCTCAGTGAGACTATGCCACCGACGATTTGCGGCGACATTCCGAGTTGGCTTAAATATAGTGGCACAAGCGAGCTGAGCAATGCAAGCGGCACTGCGGCTGCGTATCTGGAAAGTCCGGCCAAAAGCACCGCTCTGGAGCGCACAACTCCAGCGAGTGTACTCAAGCCGTGAGTCTCTGCTTGTTGAGCTGTGGGATTTGACGCAGTCTGCAGTCGCAAGGCCAACAGTGCGGAGACGAGCCCGCCAGCACCGATTGCCACAAATCCGGCAGCATAACCCATGCGCACTACGAGATACCCTGCTATAACAGGTCCAGCGATAAGACCTGCACTGCTTAAGGTATGGTAGAGACCCATCGCTGCTCCGAGCATTTTTCCGGCATTCTTACTCATATAGGACTCCGCTGCCGGGTGATACGCTGTCCTAGACAGTCCTGTTAACGCCTGTGCCATCACCAATGCAAGCAGTGTTCCTTTGACGTACAGCGGCACCGAAAACGCCATCAGCAGAGTTGACCCAATAAGAATAGCACGCTCTCCCCATTTGTCCGCCAGAGCTCCAGAAGGAATGCGAAGAAGCACAAGAAACCACGCCGGAAACGACACAAGCAGACCCAGCAGCGCAGGTTCGACACCTATGCTGTTGGCGTAAAGCGGCAGCAGAGTAAGCAGCCCCTGCAAGCTAAAGCTGTAGAACAGCGCGATCACCAGCACAAAGGCCGTTGATCCAGTATACATCTAGAACCGCTTCCCCCCTGCTAAACACGCAGCCTCTAGAACCATTAGACCTGGCGCTCCGGTGTCCTTTCTGCGCATGAAGTTTATTTGGCCAGATGAAGTAAAAAACACGCCTAACGGCGAATAAGTGGTAAGACGCTGCACAACACACTCTGGAGATGGCACTCTTATGCGCAGGCAAGTAGCAATGGTCGTTGCGATAGGATTGTTCTACCACATGTCGTCTTCGGCCGCCAAGATCCTCGTTCCTCTTCACATCGCATCAGAAGGCGCATCTGTAGGGGCAATCGGGATTGTGCTCGCCGCACACCCGCTTCTGCCTATCTTCCTGTCCATCCCTGCAGGCGCGCTCGCGGACAGGTTCGGTTTCCGCACCATGACAATGCTCGGAGCATCGGGCATGGTGTTTGCAGCCGGGCTACTGTTTTTGTCCTCGGGCCTGGGTTCAGTCCTCATTGCGCAGATGTTGCTGGGCTTGGGCGAACTGCTTGTGTGGCTTTCTGCACAGGCTTTGGCCACAAATCTGGGTCCTCCAGAGGCAAGGGTGAAAAACCTCGGGTACTTCGGATTCGCCATAGCGCTTGCGCAGACCATAGGGCCCGGAACCGCCGGAGTACTCGCCGATTCAGTAGGCTTCAAAAACGCCTTTTTGATGTGCCTTGCACTCTCTTTGCTCACGCTGCTCTCGGCCATTGCGCTTCCGACCACAAGACCAGACCGCGCCAAGGTGCCTCCGATGAGAGACCAGATAAGGGCGTCGTTTACTCTCGCAGGAAGGCCCAGAACGCGTGCAGCATTGCTATGCACTTTCACAATGATCCTGACCCGGGCGGTGAGACGCTCATTCTTCCCCGTGTTCCTTATGCAGTCAGGGTATGCGGCTTCTTCGATCGGCTTCCTGGTATCGCTTGCCGAAGGCTCTTCTACGGTCGTGCGTGGCTTGCTCGGCAAACTGCTCAACTACATGACCGAAGATCAGATGGTGGTAGCCGGAATGCTCGTCGGAGTGGTCGCAACATCGCTTACGCCGGTGTTGCCAAATACGGCCTTGCTCGCTCTGGCATCGGTTATCGCCGGAGTTGGTCTGGGGCTGAATCTTCCTCTCACGATGGCGCTTATTGCTGGCGATGCACCCGAACATCTTAGGGGAGTAGCTATGGGATTACGGCTTACCTCAAACCGTGCTGCACAGCTCGCCACTCCCATAATCTTCGGGGTTGTGGGAAACTGGCTGTCTCTTGGCGCTACTTTTTATGTGGTTGGAATACCGCTTCTGACAGGTGTCGGACTTACCTCAGTGCTTCTCAAACGCTCGAGGCAATGCACCAGACCGGCCTCAGCAACATGAATAGACCCCGGCACGGAGTGCCGGGGCGTTGTTGTTGGTCTTAACGGTGATGCAACAGCGGAGCCGCCACGAAACTCAGGCCGTTTTGGGTGAGCGCTTTCGCGGTATTGTTGACCGCATCATGCTTTTCGAGATAGTTCCTCGTAAGGTTATCCCAGTCACCCGACTCAATGACCTCCTGTTTTGCACGGAAGTAGTCCAGAATATCTGAAGTGTGTAGCCCCTGTTTCTCATTCGCCATTTCGACTTCAACATCGCTGCCTTCGTGCTTGGCGGATATGTTCTTGACGCGGCCAGCTATCTCAACAAGTTCCTGTCTTCGGTCGTAGGGTTGCCGCACAATACTTCTCCATGTTTCAACTATGTGGTGCTCAAACCTGACGACATCCTCAAATCCGAGCGCGCGCCGGAACTCGGCGGTAATCTCCATTGTCTCGTTGTTGACTGAGTTGCTCCAGTTAAACCCGATAAGCGGGCTCGTTCCATCATCCCTGCTGAAGAGTTTGGCGCCGATCAATGTCCACAGCGCTGCATAAGGATTGTCGTTGCCCATGAATACTGAGATCTTGAACTCGTTGTCGATGCCGAGTCTGTGGAGCATATAACCCAGCAACACTGTACCCGGATTGATGTTTAGCACCTGCCGTATGCCGTATGTGGTGTAGTAGTAAAGCATCTCGTCGACCCACTTGAGGGCGTACTCGTTAGGTTGGCCTATTCCACCGAAGTAACCGGTGAGTGTTGCGGGGCCTCCCAGGTGAACATTCGACCCATCTGTTCCCTTCGTGTCTAGTGTCTCCACGTAGCTCGTACCCATTATCTGCATTGCAGCGGCAAACGCAAGTATGTCCCCGTTATCTTGTTCCTGTTCTTTCATCTTGCGTACCCGGATGAAACGGCCTGGCATAAGCTCGCGTCCAGCGATCGCACGTTCGGCTTCAAGCCTGAGCCAAGGAAAATACTGAGCGGCGCTTATCTCAAGGGTTACCGCGAAATCATCTTTAAACTGGATTTTGGATGCCTGGTCGCCCAAGAGTTCTCTCCGGTACTCATCCACACTGACGAAGGCCTGCTTCTCGCGCTGTTCTAACAGCCATAGCACGTCTTCAAGGTAAGGTGAACCGGTGTTCTTGAGCCTCTCGATGAGATTATCCAGGTCTCTGGCGTGTCTTGCTTTCTCGTTGATCTCCTCAGGCGTACCGTAGCGTGCCACGATGTCAAGCAGTGCGTTGATGGCTTCATTGGTAGGATCGCAGATGAGCGAGTTGATGGCATCCAACTGTCTACTGCCGATTCGGAGTCGTTCTCTGAGATCTTCCACACTTAATCCTCTCACTTTTCTAGAAATATTTTGGGAATCTCCCCCCACTGTATTCTACCAGAACCATCTGCGTACCGCACGCCGCATCAGCGCTGGCCGCGTATCATCGGCATGAGGCAGACGCTTGCAAGAACGCAGAGCACAAACAGTGCGTACAGCGGGTATACCGGCGACAACCCAAACAGAATGCCTGCAACATACCCGGATGGTGCGGTAAACAGCATGCGTATGACCTGAGTCACTGAAAGCGTTTGTGCCCTTCGCTCATCGGGAAGAAGGTTATGCCAGATGGTCGATAGATATGGGTTCACGATTCCCGACGAGCTTCCGACTATCGCCATGCCTATGAGCGGCATCGCAACGAGGCCTTCACCTGCAGGAGACAGCGCAATGACAGCAACGCCAAGCGCTAGTCCCATAAACCCTAGCGCCAAGCATCTTGCGGGATGGCTTGATCTGAGCAGCGGGATGAGCGCAAGCGTAACCAAAAGCATGGAGAACGAGCTAACGGTAGGAAACATCGCCACGACGGGAGGTTCAAGCCCGATCCACCTTGTTAGGAAGAGCGCAAGATAAACCCCCATAACGCTCCACCGCGTACGCGCTACTACAGACACCACAAAGGTGGCAAGAATACGTGCATCGCTCATCAAGAACGCGACTACCTCCGGCACCTGCCGGAACACGTCGCTAACGGGTCTATCTCTGGTAGCTTCAATGCGGGCAAGCCCCACCGAACTTTCACGCAGAAAGCGGTTTCTCACCAAGAACATAGACGTCATGGAGACGAAACCAAACCAATACAGCAACCTCGCGCCTGTGACTATTCCGTACACGCCCACCAGCAGCCCGGCAACCGGGACGATCAGCCCTGACAGCAGGTCTATAACTTGTAGCCACGAGAAGATGATGAGCCGTTGTGCGGGCTCTGAGTCTTCTACGAGCAGGCAGCCAAACGAGATTTCTGCGACACCAGAAAGACCGTTTAAGACAGCCGCCAACACAAAAAACCAGAGGTTTTGTGAGATCGCCCATACAAAGGTGGCAAGAGACCAAGAAAGTAGGTTGAACACCAAAAGCGCACGTTTGCGCCCGATCTTGTCTGCCACAAACCCGCCAAACAGTGATGAGAGCGCGTACGCACCAAGTCCTACCGATGAAACAAGCCCTATCTGCAGCGGAGTCAGCCCTATCTCCTCCTGATAGAGCGACGCATACGCCGTGAACAACCCGAACGGGATAGACCAAAACGGTTCGGGCAAAATCAGCGCACGCTGGTGCCGGGGCAATGAGATTAGCGTACGGCGGAACACTTGCTTCATCCAATAGGAGGCAGCGGTGATAATCGGCTGCGAATTCTGCTTCATGGTTCTGTTCCTTACGTGTATTGTCCGGGCCTTGTCCCGCCCGTTTCAGACTTCGTCCGAGAGTTGTATCGACTTACATCTGGGGAGACGCACTTTCGCATGGAACGTTGGTCTGACACTTGGCACAACCATAGCGCGGCGCAAAGAGCGGCCTGATCTGCTCATCAATGTACGCGGCACAGGTCGGAACGCTCTTGCCCTGTTCGGTTATCGCGCCGGCAGGACACCTTGCTATGCACAGCCCGCACTCGCGGCTGTCCAGCCATGGGCAGGCAGCATATACTGACGCTGCAGCCCTCGGGGTAACACACAGTTCTAAGTCCGTGACAACGCTGCCAAACCTGCCTGCGGTACCGCGCTTCGTTATCAGTGAGCGGTTCAGTCCAAAACTGCCGAGGCCTGCTATATACGCAACGTGACGCTCCGACCAGTTTGACCTGCGCTCTCTAACGCAATAACGCTCATCGTGTGGCGGCACAACCGCGTGATGTCCGGTCAGGCGTATGAACTCGTAGATCTCGCGCCTCACCACATTGTTGAACGCCTCACCATCGATCCTTGCGCTCACCCATTCAGTAGACGGGAGCCCTTGCTCATAGTTGCTCCGGCGGATTATCTCCGAAAAAGGCAAGAAATACGATACAACACTTTTTGCGCCGGGCAGCCACTCACTGGGCGCCATATGGTGGGCGCCAACGACCTCTGGTAGTTTGAGCTGAATAAACAGCGGATCTCCTGCCGATGCAACCGCCACCAACGGAGCGTCATAGATGCGGTGAGCATCTGGTGTGCTAAGCCTGTTTCGCTCGTCGGCTTCCACCAGTTGGTGTATCATCTCAGCCAATTGCGACATAACGTGCTGTGTCAACAGCAAACCCTCCTTTGCGTGCATACCCGAAGGTATTGCCTCTTTCTCGTTCCGTCGACCGGCTCCTGCATCCATGTCCTATCTTGGATGGCTGGATACCGTGACAACAGGTGTAAGATACGAAACAGAGTTGAATCGGTAAGTGTGCAAGTGTATGCTACTGAAAGAGGCAGGATGCTCGGAGGATATGTCTTGAAGAAGTTTGGTGCATGGGCGCCCGTTATTGTCTGGATACTGCTGGTGCTTCACCTAGGTACTCAACCGTATCTCTTCCCTCGTTACGTGCAGATTGTGCGCAGGCTTGCGGACTTGGTTTCGCGTGCGCCGCAGAAACTACCGACCATCCCCGATGAATTACCGGCACAAGCCGAACGCAGCGCACGCAAAGCGCGCGACATCATGCTACGAGTGTTGCTCAATGTGCGTATAATGGAACCCGTCGGCCATTTCTCGATCTACGCGGTGCTGGGAGCTCTGCTTGCACGCTCATCGCACATGACTGGCATACCCTCATCGAGCTTTGCCGCAATAGTTTTGGCATCAGGCATAGGCTTGGTTGACGAGATGAGGCAGGCTGCCCTGCCGAAACGAAGCGCCGAGGTCGAAGATTGGCTTTTTGACACAGCTGGCGCGGCGTTCGGTGTGATAGTGTGGAGCTCGGTTGCGCGCCGGCGAAAACAGAGGATAAACTGAATCACGCATATTCTATCTAACGGAAGAACGTTCTTGCCGTTGCGTACAGTTCAGGTGGCACGAGTTTCTGTCTCCCCGATATCTTCTGTAACTCAACACCGACCATCTCGTTCTGCTGCAAAGCCACCATCTTTCCGTGCTCACCCGAGATAAGCATATCCACTGCGGCGATGCCCATTCTGGTGGCGAGAATCCGGTCAAACACCGTAGGCGAACCACCTCTTTGGGTGTGACCTATCACTGTGGAGCGCGTCTCAATGCCTGTCGCGTGTTCGATGTGCTGTGCGAGAAAATGTGCGACTCCACGTCTTGCCAGTTGTTCATGGCCGAACTCATCGCGCGTTGAAATGTCTTGTGCAAGCCCGGGAAGGGTCACGCTCTCCGATGTGACAACTACAGCATAGCGCTTTCCTCTCTCCCTCAACTCTCTTAGGTGGTCACACATTTCATCAAGGTCAATCTGCACCTCTGGAATACCAATCCAGTCTGCGCCTCCGGCCAGCCCTGCCCAAAGCGCCACCCATCCAGCATACCTGCCCATCACCTCAAGCACCATGATGCGCCGGTGCGAACGCCCGGTATCTCTGAGCCGTTCTATTGCCTCAACGCTTATGCTAACTGCAGTATCAAAGCCAAACGTATAGTCCGTCTCGGGTATATCGTTATCCATTGTCTTCGGCACGCCTACCACGCGGATTCCGAGCGAGGCAAGTTCAGCCGCAACAGACAGCGTATCATCGCCACCGATGGCCACGAGCGCATCCACTCCGAGCTGAGAAGTGTTATCCAGCAGAGTCTGCATCTGCTCATGAGAGCGCAGAGGGTTTGTGCGCGAAGTGCCCAGCACTGTTCCTCCCAGAGATAGTATCTCTTCAACGTCGGGGTACGTCATCGGGCGTACCTTCTGCTCGAGCAGGCCGAGCCAGCCCTCTTCTATTCCAAGCGCGTCGACGCCGTAGTACTCAAGCCTTCCTACCACAGCGCGAATCGCCGGGTTAAGACCTGGGCAATCGCCTCCGCCAGTCAGCACACCGACTCTGCGCAGGGTTGGTGACGCGTCGAGCGAGACAACCCTCTTACCTGTTTCGGTGGTTATGCTCACTTTATGTCCCTCCAGAGACAGCCGATGCTACACGCGCACGCTTCCGAGATACACCAGCCCTCTAGCGGGGTCAACCGTGATGAGCGCTCCGTCTTCAAGCCTTGTGGTCGCGCCTGCCGCACCTACTATTACCGGAATGCCTAGACTTAAGCATGCCCTGGCTGCATGAGACGTGAGCCCGCCCTCTTCTGTCACGACTGCCACTGCCCGTTCGATGAGCCCCATCATTCCCGGATGTGTCGCAGTGGTAACTAGTATGTCACCAGCGCGGAATTTTGGTGCATCAGAAGATTTCTTTATCAGGTTGGCCTTCGCGCTGACAGGCTCTGTACCCATTCCTATGCCTCTTAGCACAGCACTGCCGATGGTCTGTACAGTGAGCATATTTGTCGTGCCAGGTACACCCACTGGAATACCCGCGGTTAGCACAACGAGTTCACCCTCTGACACCAGACCAGACGCACGTGCAGCGCCGATGGCGCGCTCGAACAGCATGTCGCTCCTTGTGGTGGGCTCAATCTTGACCGGAGTCACACCCCACACAAGCGCCAGTTTTCTCTTGACACGTTCGTCTGGCGTAGCCGCGATTATCGGGGCGGAAGGTCTTGACTTGGCAACCATACGAGAGGTATGGCCTGACTGCGTGGCACATATGATGGCGGCAGCGCCCAATTCTCGCGCAGTGCTACACGTGGCATGGCTGACAGCGTCAGTAACCGACCTGCTACCATCGGTAGAGTCTTCTAAGAAGTCGACTGGCCGAAGCGACAGTTCGGTTCGCTCGGCTATACGCGCCATTATCTGAACTGCCTCGACGGGGTACTTGCCTATCGCCGTCTCAGCAGACAGCATCACCGCACAAGAGCCGTCGAGAATCGCGTTTGCGACATCACTAGCCTCTGCTCGCGTCGGCCGTGGGCGTGTTACCATGGACTCGAGCATCTGTGTTGCCGTGATCACCGGTTTGCCGAGTCTCATGGACTTCTTTATCATAGACTTCTGTAGAAGAGGCACTTCTTCTGCAGGAATCTCCACCCCAAGATCTCCTCTTGCAACCATGAGTCCGTCAGACACTTTGAGTATCTCGTCTAGGTTTTCGACGCCCTCTTTGTTCTCAATTTTGGCTATGATATGCATATCGCCGCCAGCCTCTTCTATGACTCGGCGGATGTCCAGCACATCTGAAGGCTTCCTGACAAACGATGCCGCGATGAAATCAAAACCTCGTTCTACGGCAAACCTTATATCTGCTACGTCTTTTGGCGATATTGATGGAAGAGACACGATGGCCCCCGGAAGGTTAACCTTCTTGCCGTCCGTAACCACCCCACCGGATATCACCTTGGTGACGACTTCGGTGGTCGTCACTGATTCTACTTGCAGACATATGTTCCCGTCATCGACAAGCACTTGCATGCCCGGCTGCACGTCGTCGACGATACCGTCATACTGTACCCATACTGCGTTCTCATCGCCAAGTACCGGCTCAAGCGAGAGCACAAATCGCGCTCCCTCCTCAAGCAACACCGAGCCTGTCCTAAACCTTCCCAGCCTTATCTCCGGCCCTTTGGTATCTGCCATTAACGCTATGTTTCTACCACACTCACGCGCTGCATGGGTCAACGTATCGATCCAACGTGCATGTGTGCTGTGATCGCCATGAGAAAAATTAAAGCGGGCAACGTCCATGCCCGCACCGATCACCTGTCTCATCGTGTCGGCTGATTCAAGCGACGGGCCCATTGTGCAGACTATTTTTGTGCGTCTGATGCTCATCACCCCCGCACGCTCTTCGGGCAGCAAACCTGGTGTGCCCTGATGATCTCCTGTGCTTCATGCACTTCGCATTCGAGCACGGCTATCTCAAATAACCCGCTCTGTCCACCGACACTGCTTTGCCTCGTCGTTGCGAGAATGCCTTCTTCTTTGAGAAGGTTCGCTATCCTATCGGCGGCACTCCTGCCCGTCGCTATGTGAACTACTGTCCACAAGTGACGTCACTCCCTACAAGAAGACTAATTATCTTCAGACAAGCTGTGTATCTCCTCGGCTATAACCTTGACTTCGTCTTCTCTTGAAGACAGCCTGCCCTTAATCCATATGGGCGCCTGGTCAGCGACCACATCACGATACATCTGGTATGTCTTGGGAAACAATATCACTTCTATCGCACCTGTCAGGTCTTCCACCGTCATGAACAGCATGGGCTCGCCTGATCTTGTGACAATTCTTTTTTGGGCAGTGATGATCCCCGCGCAGTTGACGTATCGTCCGTCCGGCATTTCGAGCACCACTGCTGACGGCCTCGTACCGAGCTGCACAAGCCGCTGCTCATATTTTGAAAGAGGATGGCCACTTGTGTAAAGACCTAGTAGTTCCTTTTCGTATATAAGTTTCATCTCCAGTGGGTACTCGGGCAGATCCGGTAGTGCAATCTCATGCTTGGGTGCTTCAACATCGGCAGCCGTATCAAACAGCGACATCTGGCCGTTGTTACGCATCTTCTGTCCAGAAGACGCAAGCGATACTATCTTGTCCAGCACCGAAATAAGTTGCGACCTTTTGCCCAGGCAGTCCATCGCACCGCATTTTACCAGCGATTCGATTGCACGTTTTGTGACTACACGCGAGTCAACTCGCTCACAGAAATCTGAGAGAGAGCAGAATACACCGTCGCGTTCACGCTCTTCTATGATGTGCTCTGCCGCACTCCGGCCCACGTTTTTGCACGCTGCTAGCCCCACTCGAAGGCCTTCTTCACACAGGCTGAACTCGGCGGAACTGTTGTTGACGCAAGGGGCAAGAATTCCAAGCCCAAGCCGCCTGCATTCTTCAACATAGAGCGCGGTCTTGTCGCCAGAACCCATTATGCTGGTGAGCAAAGATGCCATGAACTCTCCTGGATAGTTTGCCTTAAGGTACGCAGTCTGGTACGCTAGCAGCCCGTACGCCGCAGCGTGTGCTCTATTGAAGCCATAGTTGGCGAACTTCATGATAAGATCATACACCTGGTCTGCAAGCCGTCTGTCAAAGCCGTTCTTCAGGCAACCTTTGACAAAGTGTTCTCTCTCTTCGTCAAGTATCTCTTTCTTCTTCTTGCCGACGGCTCTCCTGAGCACATCGCCCTCACCCGCCGTGAAGCCTGCAAGTTGCACCGCGATCTGGATGATCTGCTCTTGGTATATCATGATGCCGTATGTGTCTTTCAAGATGGGCTCGAGTTTTGGGTGCACGTAGCGCGGGCTTCCGTTCTTTGAAGCCACGAAATCCGGAATGTGCTCCATAGGGCCTGGCCTCACAAGCGCCACCGATGCAACTACGTCCTCAAACTTAGACGGCTTAATCGTTTTGAGCACGTCCCTCACCCAGCCGCTTTCGAGTTGAAACACGCCCAGAGAGTGTCCTTGGCTGAGCATCTCATACGTCTTGGCGTCATCAAGCGGAATTCGCAGGATGCTGAAGTCAGGTGAGTGGCGAGAGACTATAGCCTGCTCGGCCTTGTGTATTACGGTAAGCGTGCGAAGCCCAAGTATATCTATCTTGAGCAAGCCGAGTTCTTCGAGCACTTCCATGCTGAACTGCGTGACTACCGAGCCGTCGGCCGAGCGCTGCACAGGTACATGCTCTGTGATCGCGTCTGCGGTAATCACCACTCCTGCGGCGTGCACCGACGCGTGTCTGGGCATGCCCTCGAGTTTGCGAGCGAGTTCGAGCAAGTCTGCCACCCGCTCGTCTTCGCGCGCGGCAGTTTTTAGCTCGCCGTCTTCTAGAGCTCGCTCGAGCGTCATACCCACCTGAACAGGCACCATCTTCGCAATGCGATCAACTTCGGCGTAAGGCATCTTGAGTGCACGCCCCACGTCACGGATCACAGCGCGTGCGGCCATCGTGCCGAACGTCACGATCTGCGCTACCTGCTCAGTGCCGTACCTCGCTGCTACGTAATCTATGACCTCCTGCCTACGCTCGTAACACACGTCTATATCGAAGTCGGGCAGCGTTACCCGCTCAGGGTTCAAGAATCTCTCGAACACAAGGTTTGCGGAGAGCGGCTCTACATCGGTGATGCCCAGTATGTACGACACGATGCTTGCAGCCGCCGAACCCCTGCCGGGTCCAACCGGGATGCCGTTCTTCTTTGCCCAGTCGATGAAATCCCACACTATGAGAAAAAACACTGGGTACCCCATCTGCTCGATAATCCTCAGTTCGTACTGCAGCCGTGCAAGCACTTCCAGCAGATACGTATTGTCGGGATACCTCGCGTGAAGCCTCTCTTCGCACAGTTTCCTCAGATAGGAGCCAGCGGTATAGCCGTCCGGAATCGGGTAGTTCGGGAGCACCGATTGGCCGAAGCCGAGTTCAACGTCACACACAGCAGCTATCTGAAGGCTGTTTGAGACAGCTTCGGGGCAATCCGAGAACGCTTCCAGCATCTCCTGCGCTGACTTTAGGTAGAAACCGTCGCCCGGAAACCTCATCCTCGAAGCGTCATCGATTCCCTTATTAGTCTGGATGCACAACAGCACGTCGTGCGCTCTGGCGTCAGATGCGTACGTGTAGTGCACATCGTTAGTGGCCACCAGCGGTATGCCTGTTGAGTTTGCTATCTGCTTTAGCGCTTCGTTCACGGTGTGCTGACCGTCAACCCCGTTATGCTGCAGTTCGAGGTAGAAATTGCCTTGTCCGAAGACCTCATTGTAGAGCAGCGCACGCTCTCTAGCCGCAGGCTGCCTGCCTGACAGTATGAGTCTGGGTATCTCCCCTGCCAGACACGCAGACAACGCGATAAGCCCTTCTGAATGCGCGCGTAACAGTTCAAGGTCAATCCTCGGCCTGTAGTAGAAACCCTCAATATGCCCGAGTGAGACTAAGCGGATAAGGTTCTTGTAGCCGATCTGATCTTTCGCCAGAAGCACAAGATGGTACGGGTCGTCGTCCACGTGTGGCTCTCGGTCGAGTCGCGTGCGCTGGGCAACGTAGACTTCACAACCTATAATGGGCTTTATGCCCTGAATATTGCATTCTTTGTAGAAGTCCACAACTCCGTACATGTTGCCGTGGTCGGTTATGGCAAGATGACTCATGCCGAGTTGTTTCGCCCGGCTCACCACCTCGCGAATGCGGGCAGCCCCATCAAGCAGGCTGTATTCGGTGTGCACGTGCAGATGTACGAAATCTGGCATGGTACCGACCTCTTCCACAAATGGCTGGTAATATATGTAATTACCTGGTATACTATGAACGATTGCACAATTAGAACATGCGGGAGTGACCGGATTGCCCTGGAAAAGGTGCCCAGATTGCGGCGGGCTATCTTACTCAGCAGCCACCCAGTACGATACGTGGGTGTGCCCATATTGCTCCACTAACCTGAGCGGAATTCCAGACTACACGGCTCCCGTGGCACCGAAACCGAAGAGCACAGAGAAAACCTGTCACTAGGAGTGTGTACAACACCAAGCCGTCAGTTCCTCCCGGCCGTGCGTTCGGCCGGGCCGCGGCGGCACATGTGTTTTAACGGGCATTCGTCGCATAGGGGATTCCTAGCGTCACAGTACGTCCTGCCCAACTCTATTAGGTTAATATGAAGGCGCTCAACAAGATCTGCGGGCACGCACGCTTGCATGATAAGCTGGGTGTTTTCGGCGCTCTTACCGGGTGGCACAAGCCCTAGCCTCTTTGCGATACGGTGTATGTGAGTATCTACCGGAAAAAACGGCATTCCGAACGAAAACAGCAAGGTGCACGCAGCAGTCTTGGGCCCCACGCCTTCAAGCGCCATCAGCAAGTCCCAGGCCTGCTCCATGCGCAGATTCTGCAAAAAGCCGAGATCATACGAGCCTGCCTGCTTCTTGATGGACGCCAGGATAGCCTTTATCCTGCGTGCTTTCTGAGGTCCAAGTCCGCCGACCTGTATCAGCTGCGCAATGTGCTCATCTGGAGCCAGCGCGACCTGCTCCCAAGTGGGATATGCTTGCTTCAACGAAGTGAATGCCTTCTGGCTGTTGCGGTCGTTCGTAGCCTGCGATAGAACCGTCTTTATGAGTGTATCTAGCGGGTCATCGCGCACACTCCCGAGAAACGTTTGCTCTATCACTGGTGGGCCGTATTCTGCCTCGAGTATCCGGGCCAGTTCCCGTATATACTGTTCCTCGCTCATAGCGCCCCCACAATTCGTTTGTATGCGGTGCCACGCTCCTCGAAATTCGTAAACATGTCAAAGCTCGCGCATGCCGGCGAAAGCAGCACGGCGTCACCCGGTTCTGCGAGAAGTGCTGCCGCCTGTACTGCATCATCAAACCTGTCCGCATCTTGAATCCTAAGGTCTGTGCACTCATCGTAGGCTGAGAGCGCCGCTTCTATCGCGTCGCGCATCCTGTGTCTGCTGGCGCCTACAAGCACGACTGCCTTCGCTTTCTTCACGATGGCCGAAGCAAGTTCGCCAAAACACACGCCCTTATCGTAGCCACCGGCAATCAGCACTATTGGCGAATCTATGGTATCAAGCGCTGCCATCGTCCTGAACGGCGCTGTTGCTATAGAGTCGTTGTAGTACTTCACTCCACGCACGTCTCGCACCAATTCAAGCCTGTGTTCGACGCCTCGGAAATCCGCGATTGCGCCCGCGACGTGCTCTGGGCTGGCCCCGGCAAGCATCGAGACACACACCGCAGCCAGTATATTCTGCACGTTGTGTCTGCCGGGAATCTGTCTCGAGCTCATCGAGCCACAGTAAGTGTTGTGCTCTCCATCGTCAAAACATATCGCATCCTCATCTAGGTAAGATCCGACGTCGGGCCTAGAACACGCGCTGAACAACGCCAGTTTGGCAAAATGGCGCGCGTCAGGAAGCATCTGCCTGGTCGCGTCGTTGTCCATGTTCAACACAGCCCAGTCGCGCCCACTAGCCTTACGGTAGATGTTCTGTTTTGCGCTCACATACTCGTCCATCGAGTCGTGTACATCAAGGTGATTGGGGCTAACGTTCAAAATGGCAGAAATATGTGGGCTTCTGTTGACCACCTGAAGTTGGAAACTGGACAATTCGAGCACAACCAGTGCGTTACTTGGGATTTGCTCAACCAGTTCTATGAGTGGCGTGCCGATGTTGCCCCCGCAGTATACAGCGCGCGACACGTCGCGGCACAACATCTCGCCGACTAGACTCACTGTGGTGGTCTTACCCGCGCTACCTGTGATCCCTATGACCTCCGCAGCGCACGTGTCCAAAAACAGTCCGATCTCGCTGCTCAGTTCGGCCCCTGCGTGCTTTGCCATCTGAATCTCTGGAAGAGACTTCTTTATTCCAGGCGTAAGAAATACGGTATCGAACCCGGAAAGCTGCTCAAGACACGTAGCGCCCAGAAGCAGCCTCATCCCGAGGCCGCGCGCCTCGCACACGACTCCTCCGAGTCTATCCGCTTCTTTCTGGTCGAAACCGGCAAGAACAGCGCCTTTTGGCGCCAGATAACGCGCCACCGCTAGATTCGACTTTCCGAGACCTACAAGCGCCACTCTGCGCCCTTTCCACATTTCGCTCACCTCACATCAAGACCCGACCATATTCAGGCAGGCCGGGTCTTAAGATGTGCAATGACTGTTCTAGCCCTTTTGTGACAGCACTGCTTCCACACGGTCAAGACCTTCAACTATCTTCTGCATGGAAGTGGCGTATGAGAACCTTATGTTATCCGGGTTCCCGAACCCCGAGCCGGGTACTATCGACACCCTGGCTTTTTCAAGCAGCATTGCGCACAGCGTGTCCGCACTGTCTATCTTGGTGCCTGCTATGGTCGTCCCAAGCAATTCAGTTGCACTTGGGAAGACGTAGAACGCCCCCAAAGGCTTCCTGCAGAAAAAGCCCGGAATTGTGTTGATTCGCTCGTGCATATAGTCTGCGCGCTTACGGAACTCGCTAAGCATCTCGCGTAGCGGTTCCTGCGGCCCTGTGAGGCCAGCCACGGCGGCTTTTTGTGAAATCGAGCAAGCATTCGACGTTGAGTGGCTCTGAATGTCAGCCATCGCCTTTATTATCTCGGGTGCACCGGCTGCGTAGCCTATCCTCCAGCCTGTCATCGCATACGCCTTCGAGACGCCGTTCACTACAACCGAACGCATCTTCGCATCTTCGGAAACTGATGCGATGCTAACGTGGCGCGCGCTATCGTACATAAGCTTCTCGTATATCTCATCCGACAATATCACTATGTCATGCTTCTTGGCCACTTCGGCAATAGCCGCCAGCTCGTCGGCGGTGTATACTGCACCGGTCGGGTTTGACGGCGAATTCAGAAACAGCATGCGTGAACGCTCGGTTATGGCTGACTCAAGTTTCTGGGCAGTCAGTTTGAAATCGTCTTCTTCTGTAAGATTTACGACCACCGGAGTGCCGCCCGCTACTCTAACCATCTCCGTGTAGCTAACCCAGTAAGGAGACGGCACTATCGCTTCCTCACCTGGCCCTACAAGCGCCATAACCGCGTTTATCAGCGAATGTTTGGCTCCGCAAGACACGAGTATTTGCTCGGGCGCGTATTTGAGCCCGTTATCTTCTGCAAGTTTGGCACAAATCGCCTCGCGCAGTTCGGGAATACCGTTCGAAGCGGTATACCGCGTGAAACCCTGTTCAATAGCAGAAATCGCAGCCCGCTTGATATGCTCAGGAGTCTCAAAGTCCGGCTCGCCGACACCGAAGCTTATGACGTCTATGCCTTCTCGTATCATCGCTTTGGTCTTGGCATCGAGAGCCAGCGTCGGTGACGGGTTTATTTCGCGTGTTCGCTGTGTCAGTCTCACTTACCTAGAACCTCCTTATCTCAAGTCTTGGAATGGAACTGCACTCTCTTGTTGCGTCTTGTTCCCCTTGTGCTATGCAAACTCCTTTATGGCGGTGCTAGCTGTCCGGCTTACGTGAGATCTTGTACACCCTTCTCTCCTGCGCTTCCTCGGCGTCTGGGTAGTGCAGCCTTATCTCTCGCATCGCCTGCGCCACATCTTCGCCTGTGGCGAAATGCGTCGCAATAAGCCGTCCTACCCGCGCTCGTTTGGCAAAACGACCGAGTTCCTCACATAAGAAATGGCCGGGCGCGCTGTAGGTGCTTGTGCACGTGGCCTCGCATAACAGCGTGTCAGCGTCTCGCGCCAACGATTCCAGATCTGAATTGGGCTCTGTATCCCCGCTGTACACAAGCGTGCTCTTACCTGTGCTGAACTTCATGGACAAGCAGGGTATCGGGTGTACTGCCGGGCAGAACTCCACATCAATGTCTCCGAGGCTGAGCCTTTCGCCGGCCGAAACCGGAACCACCTCAAGCGCTCCTTTGTAATCCAGGAGTTCACGTTGAGCAACCGGCTCTTGAGGGCAGTACACACGCAGCGGCTGCTTTCTCAACCCGTTGCGCATGTCTATGTGCACTGCATATCTTAACACCAGCATGTCGCTCATGTGGTCGGCATGAAGGTGGCTCAAGATGACACACGTAAGGTTTCGCCAGTCTGCTACCTCTTGAAGCCTGGACACTGCACCACTACCACATTCAGTCAATATGAGCGTGTCACCTCTGCAAACCAGGTATGAAACACACGCTCCTTTGGCTGGCGGGTATGGAGAGTATCGTCCGAGCACACGCAGTTCGATAGCATATTCCCCCCAACAAGGAAACTCGTATTCAAAAGAGGTATTATGTTCCGAGAAGGCATTCTCCTCCAACGAGCGCATAGCCACACGCTCCGGACAAAACATAAGCTTAGAGGTGATGTGGGGTGCATTACTGGCTTGTGAAGACCGAACCCGAAGAGTACTCATATGACGACCTCGTCAAAGAGCACCACACCAAATGGGATGGCGTGAACAATGCTCTTGCCAGACGGCACATGCGCAACATGGCCGTGGGCGACAAGGTATTTGTGTACCACACCGGAAAGCAGAGGGCAATAGTCGGAGTGGCGGAGGTTTGCTCCGAAGTGTACCCGGACGAAGAGTCCAGTGGTATTGCAATCGACCTTCAGGCGGTAAGAGCCCTCCCACGCCACATCTCGCTCAAACAGATAAAATTGCTGCCGGAGATGGCTAGTTGGGAGCTCGTGAGACTACCGCGACTCTCAGTCATGCCTGTACCTGCCGACATCTGGGCAAACCTTATGGAGATGGCACACACTCGGCAATGAAACACCTGGGAATGGCACTCACGATAGCGCTCAGGACGGTGCTCCCGCCTCTTGCGTTCATGTTACTCGGTTCATACATTGACAGCCGTACCGGGAGTTCTTGGTACTGGCTGGTGTTCATGGTGTTCGGTGCGCTCACCGGAATACACCAGGCATACAAGATGCTGCTTGCTATGGGTAAATCAGCCGGCAAGCAAAAACATCGCTAGACTGTCTTCAGGAGTTGCGAGAGTCTTTGTCGTTCTGTCTCATGCGCCTGGTCATCAGCCCGCCCAGTCTCCCGCTCTCTCGGGAAGTAAGCCCTCCCCACCCGACCTTCTTCACCTTTTCGGCGAGCCCAATTTCGGACGCTATTTCCATCTTCAGCGGGTCGAGCGGACTTTGCTTCTTCTTTTTCTCAGCTTTTTGCTTCCGTGGTTCTTTGGCTTGCTGCTTCTTGCTCAAGAGAACACCTCCCGTCGTACGGGCTAGTCTTCCCCCGAACCGCCTGCATATTCAACGGCTGACGTAACCGCGAACTGCTTTTCGTACAGGCTCTTGTACACACCCTCGGCGTTGAGCAGATGTTCGTGCGTGCCCTGCTCGACTACCCGGCCATCGTCTATAACGTAGATCCAGTCTGCGTTTCTCACAGTCGAAAGCCTGTGAGCTATTACAATGGCCGTTCTCTGCTTAAGTAGAGCGACTAGCGCCCGTTGTATGAGCTGCTCGGTGTGTGTGTCCACGCTCGATGTGGCTTCATCAAGGATTATGATCTTCGGGTCTCTTATGAACGCCCTTGCAAGCGCGATGAGTTGCCGCTGCCCGACAGAAAGCCGTGAGCCCCGCTCTTGCACATTCGTCGCATATCCGTCGCTCAGCCGAGTTATGAATTGGTGCGCGCCGGTTGCCTTGGCCGCCGCTACAACCTGCGATTCATCTGCGTCAAGATTACCGTATCTTATGTTTTGCTCAATGGTGCCTGAGAAGATGAACGTATCCTGCAGCACTATTCCCATCTGCTGCCTCAACGACTCGCAAGTAACCGACCGAATATCTTGTGAATCGATTGACACCATGCCTTCCCATGGATCATAGAAACGCGATACAAGATTTATGATTGACGTCTTTCCGGCACCCGTAGCACCCACGAGCGCTATCGTCTGTCCGGGTTTCGCCTCGATGCTAATGTCTTTTAGCACCGGATTATTCGGCTCGTAACCGAACGTGACTCGCTCCAGTTTTACATGTGCCTCGCTTACGACGAGTGTTCTGGCGTCGGCTGCATCCTGTACGTCTGGCTCTTCGTCCAGGATCTCGAAGATTCGGTCGGTCGAAACGACAGCCTGCAAGAACATGTTGTATATCTGGCTTATCTCACGTATAGGCCAGAAGAACCTGGTCACATACCCAAGGAAAGCGACTAGCGTGCCGACGCTTAGAGCACCCCGGCCTGCCTGGAACCCGCCGTACCAGATCACCGCCGCGGTGCCTATTGCACCGATGAACTCAACAAGCGGGAAGAAAGCCGAAAACAACGCTGCAGCCTCCAGGTTCGCGCGCATGTTACCCTCATTCGTGCCTGAAAACCGCTGCATGCTGTCTTCTTCTCTGCCAAACGCCTGTATGACTTTCATGCCGGATATGCTTTCTTGCAACTGAGCATTGACATCTGCCACTCTTCTGCGAACCTTATGGAAGGCGCGAGTCATCCTTGTCTGAAACTGCGCAACCAACAACACAAGCAGTGGCACAGTGATGAAGGCGCCGAGTGCGAGACGCCAGTTCATATAGAACATGATCCAAGCAATACCGCATATGGTCAGCAGGTCGTTTACGGTGTGCGTTATGCCTGTCGATACAAGCTGGTTTAGCGCATCCACATCGCTCGTCACACGCGACATCAGTCTGCCAGCCTGATTCTTGTCATAGAAGCGCAGTCCGAGCTTTAGCATGTGCGAGAACAGCCTACGGCGCAGGTCAAGGATAACCGACTGTGCCGCAAAAGATACCAAATATGTCTGCCAGTAGTTTGCTAACCAGTTCACTGCGTAGAGCAGTGCGTACACAACGCTTATCATTCCAAGACCATTGAGGTCGCCCCGCGCAAGAAAATCGTCTATTGCGAGTTTAAGAAGATACGGGCCAGCTAGCCCTGATAAAGACACGACGGCCATGAGCGACATTGCGCCGAACAGCGTACGCCTGTATGGCCTAATAAGAGTCCAAACTCGAAGCAGAGCTTGCTTCTTCACGTTGGATAGCCGCACATCTTGGTCGAGCATCCCACGCATCATGCCTCCGCGACCACCCATCATTCGGCACCGCCCCCTTTGGCGGCGGCTACGTTCACTTCTTGTGCACCGAACTGCAGCTCGTATATCTTCTTGTACAGTCCGTTCCTGGACATGAGTTCCTCGTGTGTGCCGTGTTCTTCGATTCGGCCGTGCTGCAGCACCACGATTCTGGACGCAGAGCGTACGGTCGAAAGCCTCTGCGCAATGATGAAACTCGTCCGATTTGTGAGCAGCGATCTGAACGCTTGCTGAATTCGCATCTCAGTCTGCACATCAACGTTTGAAGTACTCTCGTCGAGCAACACGATTCTGGCGTCCATGAGCAGAGCACGCGCAATCGCAAGTCTCTGTTTTTGGCCGCCCGAGAGCCCTGCACCTCTCTCGCCTATCACGCTGTCATAGCCGCGCGGAAGCGTCATGATGAAGTCGTGGATGTGCGCAGCCTTTGCAGCAGCCTGTATTTCGGCAAACGAGGCATCTGGTCGGCCAAAGGCGATGTTCTGCTTGATACTCGCAGAAAACAGAAAAGTCTCTTGCGTGACAATGCCTACCTGCGTCCTGAGACTGTCTAGAGTCACACTCCGCACATCGTGGCCGTCTATCTTGAGGCTACCGCCTGTTACATCGTAAAACCGGGGAATCAGGTGAATCAGCGTGCTTTTGCCTGAACCGGTGGCACCGAGTATAGCGACGGTCTCGCCTGCCTTCACACACAGACTGAGTCCATCAAGCACTTTTGTGCTACCGTCATAGCTGAAACTCACGTGCTCAAAACACACGTCTCCTTTCACTTTCGGAAGCACAACCGCCCCCGGTCTGTCTGATACTTGGACAGGTGTATCCATGATCTCAAACACGCGCTCTGCAGCCGACGTGCTCCTCTGAAGTAGACCTATGAGCATGCCGAGCATCCGAACCGGCTGTATCATCTGTAGCACGTATGAGTTAAACGCCACGAGTGTTCCGAGCGAAATCTCTTGCTGCACAACGAGCCTGCCGCCAAAAAAGATCACCAGAGCCGAAGCCGCGCCTCCGAGAAACGTCATATACGGTCCGTAGAACGCCTGCATTCTGACTGCCTTGAGGTTTCTTGCCATGTACTCGCGGCTCTCGTGGTCGAACTTAGCGTACTCGTGCTCTTCGCGCGCAAACGCCTTGACCACGCGTATCCCGGTAAGACTCTGCTGCAGGCTTGTCGTAAGATGTGCCATCTGTTCTTGTACCTGCCAGAAAAGTGGCCTCACTCTCGTGCCGTACACGTATAAGGCGCGAATGAGAAAAGGCATAAACACAAGCGCCACTAGAGCCAATTGAAGGTTCATCCAAAACAGGATGCCCACGATAGCGCAAAAGGTGAGTAAGTGCGTGGTAGTCTGGATAAGACCCATACCCAAGAAGCGCTGGCATGCCTCAACATCACCCACAAGCCTTGACATCAGCTGGCCTGTCTCTGCCTTATCATAGAAACTGTAAGAAAGCTGTTGCATTCGTTTGTAAAGCGCATTCCTCAGGTCAAATACTGCCTTCTGCGCCATGTACTCCATGGCGTATCGTTGACAGAAGTTCAGCACCGCACGTACAAGAGCTATGCCTAACACAAAAAGTGCACCAAGCCCGAGGAGGTTAGATCTCCGTTCGCTTATGACACGGTCAATCACCCAGCGCACGACCAGGGGCTGCACCACACCGAGTGCCGAGCCTAACATAACTAGAAGCAGAGCTAGGATGAGCACGAGCACGTACGGCCTTAGATACCCGAGCAGCCTCCAGAGCGTCTTCATGTAGAGCTCACTCCTGCTCGGGTTGTTCGTCCGTACGATCGCTGATTCTTCTCTCTATGTCCGCAAGCCGGTTCATCGATTCGGATACCGCCTTTGCCACGATATCGGCTGGCAGCAGTAGCAGGCCATGGCCGTGTGACATCACTATCACTTTTTCACCGACCGAAAGTCCAAGGTCTCGACGCGCTTCCGCAGGCACCACTATCTGACCTCTCTCCCCCACGGTGGTCGAACCGTAGATCTTGTCATCTGAGTGGTGGCGACCGAAGTTTAGCCAGCGTTCGCCTTTCGCTCTCTCCACCTGCGTTCACCCCTATTTCATATATCTACATACTAGTATGATTAATCTTACTTAAGATGTTAGAGCTTTCTGGCAAAAGCGTCAAGGCACAAAAAAGGAGCCTCGCCTAAGGCCCCTCAGTCTGGAACCGGCTTACCGAAAAAGGTTTGCCAGTTTCATGGCCAGTGCGATATCCCCCTCTATGCGCACCTTTCCTTGAAAGTACAGGCTCATCGCGTCAATCTTGCCGTCTAGCAGATCCATAAGGTCTTGTTTGGCAAGCGTGACTTTTATCTGGTAGTCTTCAAGGCTTTCGGCAGCCATCTCGACTCGCCCGTCAGTGCTCTTGGCGTAGAAGTCGCCGCCATCAGCGCCGGTAAGATGAAACTGAAACGCAAAGTCTGGGCCGGGTACCATAGTGTGCTCAACCTTTGAATAGAGCCTTTTCACAATCTGGTCAATGCTCATGTCAATCTCCCTCTTTCACAGTATATCGACCCGAACCAACGAGTTTCACACAAAAACGATCCATACGAGCACAAACACCGAAAACAACAGTGCGGCCGCCGCCATCACTCGGTGCTGCTGCGGTGTTCTGTAACCCAAGCCGACAATAGTTGCCAAGAGAAAGCCTGCGATCAATCCTCCAAAGTGCGCCAATTGGTCAAGCCGAATTACGAAACCGTAAATGACGGTTGCAACGATGGGGTATCCCACAGCCCTCCACAGCACATCCTTAGACATACGACCCGAGAGAAGAAACAGCGCAGTCGCTCCAAGCAACCCGAATATGGAGCCTGAAGCTCCCACAGACAGAGAAAGCGGCGCAAATGCTGCGCTTGCCAGACCTCCGACCGCACCCGACAGCAGGTAGATGCATAGAAATCCCGCACGTCCGAAAGCATGTTCCACAAGAGGACCAAGGTTGTATAAGGCGATCATATTGAACGCTATATGCATCAGGTTTGCGTGCACAAACTGGTAACTGAACACACGCCACCACTGACCCGCGCGTATTAGCGGCGTGAACTTTGCCATCATGTATATGAGCGTGTTTCCTCCGATCATTAGCCCAATAAGCGCTACTATCACGTTCGCGGCTATCAGCGCGTGTGTCACACGTGGCTCTACATGGCTTACGGCAAACGGATTTGCCGCCTGAGCTCGCCTCATTCTGTCTCGAAAGTACCTACGCGCCTTAGCAGCTTCCCTTCGTTCGTCGAGCACCTCTACTTCGGCTGGCCGAGCATCTCGCTCCCGAAAACCTATGCTCTTGGCACCAGGTTGGCTTTCGGAAAAGCCAGCCGGAGAGAGCAGCCTGCTTTGGGATACATCAACTGCCACCACGCTCACTATCGCTTTCGCGTCAACGAGATGGCCGACGAGTTCCCCGAGCCGCGAATCCGGCATATCCTCTGCAACCGCCACCAGGATGAGTCGTGCTGTGCCTCGGGAGCGCGAAAAACGCTCTCTGAACTCAGATGCCAGCCGCCGGATAACATGCTTCTCGTCCATCCCGGGGTACACAGGCACGAATCCCACAGATATCTCGGCAGAGCCTACCGTCTTCGAAAGAAGCCCCCAGCAATGCTCCGATACCTCTGGACTAAAGTACCAGTCGGCAGGCCCGAAGTCTTCGTTATACACAAGCGAATGCCTTGCAGCCTCCAAATACTGCTCCATCGCATTCGGCATTTCGTGCACACTGTCACCCCCCAATAGCACAACTGTTACGACAGCACAGGTGTCATTCCCTACCTGTTCCGCCGTTTTCGCGCCTATAGGGCAACGGGATGTACAGCACCGAAGGCCGTCTTCCATCGGGTTGAGGGTAGAGTTCCATCAACCGGTACACTTCTTCAGGCAGTCCAACACTGACCCACAGCCCCATCTTCTTGAGGTCTTCCACGCTGAGCGGATAGTCATGCGTCCAGTATCCCTCGGTCAGTAATTCGGCTAGCTCGAGCGCTTGCCGCTCGTCCATCTTGCCGCTCAGAATGTGCGCTAGCGCCTGCCTGACCTGACCCGCAGCCTTTTCGGCGATGTCGGCAAGGATAAGTGTCTCATCGGAGAGGTTTTTCACGGGCTTTCTGCCGACAGCCGCAAGGATTGAGGCAGCAGGGTATGGCCCTACTTGCGGGTCGACGGGTCCTAGCACTGCGTTCTCGTCCATGAGTATCTGCTCTGCTGCAAGCGCAAGCATCGTGCCTCCAGACATCGCGTAGTGAGGCACCATAACCGTTATCTTGCCCCGGTGCCTTTTCATCGCCATCGCTATTTGCTCTGAGGCGAGTACGATGCCTCCCGGGGTATGAAGGATAAGATCTATAGGAAGGTCAGGAGGTGTAAGGCGAATTGCCCTAAGTACTTGCTCGGAGTCTTCAATGTTAATAAATCTTGCAATGGGAATGCCGAGCAAGCTGATTGCCTCTTGTCTATGCACCAGTGTCACAACCCTTGTACCGCGCTTTTTCTCCAGTCTCGATATCAGTTCTAACCTTAGCCTTTCAACCCGCTTCATCTTCCACACGGGAAAGACGAAAGTTATGAGCAAGATTACGAGCCACAGCACACTGCCGAAGTTCACCGCCTTCGCACCTCCGGCTAAGATTCTTCCCTTGCCGCTTGCGGCTCATGCCGAGTGAAGGTACCGCGGCTTTTGGATAGAACTCTTCAGGATAAGCCAGTGAATGCAGAAAGAGGTGACACAATGCCCAAAGCATGCGTTATGCGCGGTCCCGGATTGCCTGTCGAAGTGCTTGAACTGGATGAACCTGTGCTTGAGCCTGGCAGTGTGGTGCTGCGCACTATCTACAGCGAGGTGTGCGGTACAGACGTACACCTGTGGCACGGCAGGCTGGCCGGCGTGCCGTATCCGCTGATCCCTGGCCACGTAAGCGTAGGAGAAGTCGAGTCTACGGCAGGACAGGTGCGAGATGCAGACGGCAACGAGCTAGAGCCTGGTGATGTGGTTACGTTCCTGGACGTGCATGAGAACTGCTATTCGTGCTGGTACTGCCTCATAGCCAAGGCGAGCACGCGCTGCCCTAGCCGCAGAGTGTACGGCATCACCTATTCTATGACTGAAGGATTGCTCGGTGGGTGGAGCGAGAAGATCTACCTGAAACCTGGAGTGCTCAAGTTTAGGCTCCCCCCGACACTCACTGCTGAGACGTTCATCTCGGGCGGATGCGGGCTTCCTACAGCCTTCCACGCGGTGGAGCGAGCAGGGATAAGACTCGGTGACACAGTTGTCGTACAAGGAACAGGGCCTGTGGGTCTTTCGGCGTGCGTTTTCAGCCAGTTATCCGGAGCTTACAATGTGATCGCAATTGGTGCGCCTGAAATTCGCCTTGATATGGCTAAGAAAATGGGAGCAGACCACGTCATAGACATAGGCAGTACCACCAAAGAAGAGCGTGTTGAGATCGTACGCTCTCTTACCGGTGGAAGAGGCGCAGACGTGGTCATAGAAGCCACAGGAGTGCCGGGAGCGGTTGTCGAGGGCCTCGATCTGGTGCGAGACGCAGGCACTTACTCAATCGCAGGCCAGTACACGGACGCAGGCAGTATAAGCCTGAACCCTCACCTCGCGATAAATAAGAAACATGTGGACATAAAGGGGGTATGGGGTACTGACGCGAGCCATGTGTACAAAGTGGTCAAGATGCTGGATAAGCACCGCGACAGTTTTCCCTGGCAACAGATGATAACCCGCTACTATGCACTGGACGAAGTCAACACAGCGCTATCCGACGTTGAACACGGACGCGTGGTTAAAGCGGTGGTAAGACCGTAGATAGCTTGTTGGCGTCGCGCTCCCACGCTGTGTAAGACAGTACCTAGTGTCTTATCACGGACGCACAGAGCGTAGGTACAGCTGTTAGACGGTCGAGTCTGTCCAGGTGGCATAGAGCCAAGACCGATCCGCTCTGCTACCTAGTTGACACCTAGCCGCCTCGAAGGCCCATCCGATCGAAGCAAAACCCCCGGACCTCTTATACCGGGGGTTTGTGGCGCTGTCAGATGAAACAGGCTCGCTTCTAAAGATCTATCAGCTGCACCTCGAAAAGCCACAGAACATGCATGTAGCACACCCACTCTGGTGCGAGAGGTGCCCTCCACACTCGGGGCATGCGCCTGTCAGCGTAACAAGCGCCTCGAGCGAAGCAGTCTGCTTCTCCTTGCCGATGCGAGCGAGAGATTCAACCCCCCCGTTTGTGTCGTGGGTCGACGCGGGTCCCGCGCTGTGTTCGGTAGCGAACGCCTTCATCTGTCGTTCGAGCACGATACCTATGGCATCAGCGCATGACAACACCATGCCGCCGTTCTGCCACGCTGGAGACGGACACCTGATTCCTCTCAGTTCTCTCACAATCGCCTCTACTTTGAGTCCTGAGCGTAGAGCCATAGACACAAGCCTCGCAATCGCCTCGGATTGGCTTGCGGCGCAACCACCTGATTTTCCCATCGCAGCGAACACTTCGCACAATCCGTGCTCGTCCCTGTTCACGGTAACGTAAAGCTTACCGCAACCTGTACCGACGCGCTCTGTCACGCCCAAAGTCACCTCCGGACGCGGTCTGGGCTCAATGCTGCCTGGCCGAGCGTACTTGGGCGTGTTGTCATCATGAGCGCTTTTGCTGCTTCCTGTTGTCAGCACCTGCGAGTCACGGCTCCTATCCCTGTACACAGTAAGCCCCTTGCACCCCATCTTGTACGCCAGTGTGTACACGTCACGCACATCATCTCTCGTCGCCGTGCTCGGTAAGTTTATGGTCTTCGACACTGCGTTATCTGTGTGCTTCTGGAAAGCAGCCTGCATCCTGACATGCCACGTGGGCGATATCTCAAGCGCGGTGCGGAACACACGCCGGAAGTCTTCGGGCACATCTTTCGCCGCTACAAGCGTGCCTGTCTCTTTAACCTGATCCAGCAATTCCTCACTCCACAATCCTCGTTCTCTGGCCACCTGCTCAAATAGCGGATGCACTTCAACCAGTTGCTGGTTGTCCAGCACATGTCGCACATACGCAAGCGCGAACACCGGTTCAACTCCCGAAGAACAGCCAGCTAGTATGCTCAAGGTGCCAGTTGGAGCGATTGTGGTCAGAGTAGCGTTTCGGAGCGGCGGCCCGTCTTTGAAAACGCTCTTTGCGAAATTCGGAAACGGACCACGTTCTGAAGCAAGCTCACGTGACATCTCGGCTGCCTCTGTGCGCACGAACGCCATTACGTTTTCCGCAAGCGCTAACGCTTCATCAGAATCGTAGCTGAGGCCAAGCCTTACCAGCATGTCTTGCCAGCCCATTACGCCCAGCCCTATCTTACGGTTCGCCTTGGACATAGCGTCAATCTGCGGTAGTGGGTAACGACTTGCATCGATGACGTTGTCCAGAAAACGCACGCCAAGGCGCACCGTTTTGCTCAACCGTTCATAGTCGACTATATATGTGCCGTCTTTAGGCCGCACCATCTTTGCAAGATTCACAGAACCAAGACAGCAAGCCTCGTTTGGCAGAAGGGGCTGTTCTCCGCATGGGTTTGTGCTCTCTATACTTCCAAGTTCGGGGGTTGGGTTATCTTCATTGATCCTGTCTATGAACACAATTCCGGGCTCGCCGTTAAGCCATGCCATCTCAACTATCTGGTCAAACACGGCTCTTGCGTCTAGCCGTTCAGTTACTTCGCCTGTCCGTGGGTTTATGAGTTCGTATGATTCACCGTTTTCAACCGCATGCATGAATGCATCCGTGATAGCCACAGACAGGTTAAAGTTGGTGATCTCTGAGTTGTCCTGTTTAGCAGTTATGAAATCCATTATGTCAGGGTGGTCCACCCGCAATATCCCCATATTGGCACCGCGCCTGGTGCCGCCCTGTTTGACCGCCTCAGTAGCAGCGTTAAACACCTTGAGGAAAGAAATGGGGCCGCTTGCTACTCCCCCCGTACTCTTTACAACATCGTTCTTGGGTCTGAGTCTCGAAAACGAAAAGCCTGTGCCTCCACCGCTTTGGTGAATGAGTGCGGCGTTCTTAACCGAATCAAAAATGCTCACCATTGAATCTTCAATGGGTAACACAAAACACGCAGAGAGTTGCTGCAATTCTCTACCCGCGTTCATTAGCGTCGGCGAATTGGGCAAGAACTCGAGCGAGTGCATCGCTTCAAAGAATTCTTCTTCGTGCTGCTTTACTCTATCTGGTGACGCGCCATAGCTTGATTCCTGCTCAGCAATGTTGCACGCCACTCGTCTTAGCATATCCCGAGGTGTTTCGACTACTTTTCCATCTATCTTCTTCAGGTACCGCCTCTCTAGCACGGTCCTTGCACTTGGCGTTAGTTCCAAACAACGCTCGCCTCCCAACACTTCCTGCTTCGTTTATCTCTTCTTCTCGCCTAACAGCTGTTCTAGTTCCTCAAGAAACGTTCCGACATCCTTAAACTGCCTATACACCGATGCAAACCTCACATAGGCTATTTCATCAACCTTTCTCAGTTCATCCATCACCCTCTCCCCGATTTCGCGCGAGTGAATCTCGCCTTTTTGCTCGTTTCGCACATAATGTGCCACATCGTCGGTTATCCGCTCAAGACGCTCCAAAGACACAGGCCTCTTCTCACACGCTTTCAACAAGCCCGCAAGTATCTTTGAGCGCTCAAAAGGCTCACGACGGCCGTCCTTCTTTATAACCACGATGGGCGGTTCCTCAATTCGCTCGTAGGTGGTGAACCTGCGCTGACAGCTAATGCACTCTCGCCTGCGCCGGATAGCGCCTCCTTCGTCAGTCGGCCTTGAGTCCAGCACCTTGGTGTCTTCGTAGGCACAAAACGGGCATTTCACTTCCAAAACTCCTCGGAACATTTGTTCGGCCCCATAACTAGGTCCATAACTACTATACCACTACCATATAATGTGTTCCAGAGGCATAACGCAAAAAACCGGCCAACCGGCCGGTCTATTCCGCGTGTCATGCCAACACCTATTCTTTGTCTCTGAGGCTATAACCGTGGGAGCCGAGCGGTTTACCGAGACTCCAATAATTCCTGGCGTGGTAGCATACCGCTTCATCCGGCCTGACAAAACCGTTTTCCGAACGTTCTCTATCGACGTGTACAGCAACCACTTCGCCCAAGAACACATCATGGCTTCCTGCTCGGTATACATGGCGTACCACGCACTCAATGTTGACCGGGCACTCTCTTATCAGGGGGGCTTTGAGTTTGTGTGCGCGCTCACGGCTGAGCCCTGCGCGTACGAACTTGTCTCCATCGCGCCCGGATACTACACCACACAAGTCCATTGCGTAAACGTGCTCTTTGTCCGGCAGATTTATCACGAACTCGCCTGACTGTTTTATCAGGTTGTAAGAAAACCTGTCGGGCCTAACTCCGATCGCTATCATCGGCGGATCAGACGCCACAGTACCTGCCCACGCAAGAGTGATGATGTTGCTCGCACCGTCAATGTCGCCGCACGATGCCATCACAGATGGAATCGGGTAAAGCGCTGTTGTCGGCGGAAGTATCTCTTTTGGCATATGCTACCTCCCATGATTTACTGGTTGAACAACCAACTCGCGGCGTTAAAGGAGCCCGTCTCCTTTAGCTTTTCTACGCAAGCTTCTGCTATCCTCAATGTGGCTTCTACGTACATGTCCAACCCGCCTGCTTTTTTGTCTCCCGCGCTTATCTGCTGTCGGTATTCGCTCACCCAATCGGCGAAACTCGACGCACCGGTGACCAAGAACAGCGTATTCACGTTGTTCTTTCCGACGAGCCCCCTTTCAAGCCTCGCCGCTCCCGTACCGCCGTGCTGGGCAAATGGCACGTACCTGCCGCAGACCCTTAGTATCTCGCGCTGTACTTCAAGAAGCCTTTGTGTATCCGGCTCATGCGCCTCGTGCTTTCTCGCCGCATGCTCCATGCCTATCGGATACGCTATTCCGTCTGCACCCGTGTATTTAACAAAACTCGCGACTTCTTTGGAAAATGCATCGAGTTCTCCGGCCTCGAGCCGCTTGTACGAAATGGCACCGCCGCTCTCGCCGGTTGCACCGTATTCTGCCTCGAGCATCATCTGTTTGTTGCCGAGGTCTTCTCTTACAGCATCGGCAATCTCTTTTGTCACCGCATAGTTCAGCACAGGAGGCAGTTTCTCTGTATCGATCATGCCCCACGCAGGCTCGACAAACTGCACCACCTGCAGAAAGTCTCGCTTGAAGCAAGCGTACTCTTCAGAGCAGAGGTATTCTACATAGCGTTCTAGCATCTTGCCATCCGGCTTTTCGTGTTCTGGCAGGAGCGGAATCGCAGCATCCGCCGCTTCTTCGATTCTCGCCCGCGCAACCTTCTTGCTGCGCGACTTCGATGGAGTACGACACTCCATCGATGGCACCTTGAAGTGGTCTAACGAAAGCGCAACGTGCTCTGCTGCGTAATGCTCTGTGAACTCTTCAATCAGGTAGGACGCGATCTGCGCACCGGATACGAGCGGACAGGGCTGTTTCGTTCTATCGGTTCCCGTGATAGTGCGAAAACTGTCCTGCGCTCCTCCTGCTGCTTTGAGCGCATTGTAGCTCATCTGGATGATCAGCGGTGAGCCCTTATCGTTCGCGGCCGCCATAACTAGGGCACGTCCAAACATTTCTACAGGCATGTTTGCGTTCGCCGCTAGGATTGTGAGCCGCTGCTCGTCGGGTTTGAGTCTCCCGTCTGGCTCAAAAGGTACGGTCTTCTCGAATATGTACCGTAACTCGTCGCCTGTTATCAACATGGCCTGGAGCCTCCTCAAATGAGAGCGAGTTTAGTCAGCGTTATTGTTGCCTCCGGGAGCCAAGCGTATATCCTTTGGCCCTGCCGAATTCCAGCCGGACATATCTGAGCAGGCGAAGACTAACGCTCTATTTCGGAATGCTCGCTAAACAGAAGGCCCATCTGCACGAGTTCGCGCTGACGTGCAAGCAAGAATTTAATCAGTTCGTCCTGCATCTTCGGATTCAAATTTAGCATCACCACACCGGCCAAATACCTTGAACCGCGCTTAAACTCGCGCATCACCTTGACACGCACCCTTGTCTCCTGTTCGCAAGTAGGTAGCTTGAACTGAATGTCGAAGTGTCTGCCAGGCTTAAAGCAGTCCTTGCTTGACACAAGCAACAGCCCGTTACCGCTAGCGTTTACGATCGTACCCGGGCCGAGTATGCTGTTATATGGAATCTCAACGTCAACGCGAAAGAATCTTCTTCGCGGCTGGCACTCAACGGAAACAGGAGCAGTGGTAACCAGAATCGGGGGGTCTCCCGACTTGTGTCTGAGCACACACACCTGAGACGCATACGCAGTCTGGTCTATGGCACGGTACACCGTAATCTCGCGGCCTTGCTGAACTCTTACAGGCACCATCCGCTCGACCGGAGCACATAGCGACATCTCGTTGTCGGTGAAGTCTTGGATGATGCTCGAGTAGTTTCTCAGCATGCCGCCATCATCAACGAGTTCTATGGTGACATTTGCACCTGGATGGAACACTTGCTGTGCGCTCGGAGTACCGTTCAACGCCATGACGCAACCCCCATCAGGCCACTACTTACCTGGTACATTCATTATTACAACAGGCTTGGCAGGTTTCCTTCCGGGGAGGTGAGCACTTGAAGACAAACGCCTGCAGGCTGCTCGACCAGATGCAGATAGAATACGATGTGGTCATGTATGAAGACGGAGGTCAGCCGCTTACCGCAACTGAGGTCGCGATCAGAATCGGGTTCGCGGTTGAGCAAGTGTTCAAGACACTGGTTACGCGCGGTCAGACAACCGGCGTGGTGCTTGCCGTCATACCGGGCTCGGAAGAACTCGACCTCAAGAGACTTGCAAAGGCAAGCGGAAACAAGACAGTTGAGATGGTACATCAGAACGAATTACTACCGCTTACCGGCTATGTTAGGGGCGGAGTGTCGCCCATAGGCTGCCGTAAGAAGTATCCTGTGTACATCGATGAGTTCGCCGCGGCATGCGACCGTATTTCGGTAAGCGCAGGTTTGCGCGGCACACAGATTGTGCTAAGCCCTCACAACCTAGCCAAGGCGTGTGAAGCCGAGTTCGCAGACTTAATACATCGTCAAGGCGGTTAGACGTGCCGGTGCCAGTGGGCACCGGCACGTGATGTTGGTCCTACCTGCCGAGCATATCTTGGATCCACCCAAGACTTAGATCTTCGAGTTTGGCGCGTGTCGGTACACCTTTTTGGTCCCAGCCCATCATGCCGTAGTAAAGAGCCTTCGCCTTGTGGAACTGCTCCTTCCCAATCTCAAGCCCCTTGAGTGGCCCTGACGTAAAAGGCCTAAAAAACTTTTCGGGCAGTCTATCGTGCGTCTCATCGAACCCGTTCAAGAGATTGAACACGCGCGTCATGGTTACGGCACGTTCTGCAACCTTCATGATTTCAAACAGGCTTGTGTTCCAACCTGTCACGGCGCGTGTTATCTGTTCCATACGAGAAAGCCCCCACGGTACAAACTGGCAGTAAAGAGCGCAGTTAGCATAGTGCCTGAAGAGCGTGACGTAAGCCATCAACCTGACCTTCTCGCCGGACAGGTCGTCTGCGGGAAGCGGGGATAGTATACCGAGTGAACTCAGGTCGTCGATTGCACCACCCGCTTTCACGTACAGAGTATCGTGGGCGTTGTGGCAGTGATCAGCGCCTGTGGGAGACACTGCGTAACCAATCCCTAGGCTGAACTTGAGCCTGGGCTCGTGCATCGGTACTTCCTGACCCTTTACATGCACGGCGTAC
>CAYQIY010000010.1:0-7615 GCA_964417635.1 uncultured Pseudomonadota bacterium
TTTCTCAAGCATACGTACTACAATCTCTCCACCTGTCACGTATTCCCTTCCTTTCCGCAGATGCGCCTCTTGTGTGTTCGTAAGTGCAGTGCTTGTGTGTTGAAATGCCACCCTTAGAGCAGGGGCGCCCAGTCTTTACTTCGTGCGCTCAGCCCAATCTCCTGTGCGCAGTGTCAATTCAAAAACTTGGGTCAGCACTTTCACCTAGGAATCCTGCAGTCTTAGCAGAATCCTTATACTGTCTATACACTATTGATGGCCCAAGTTCTTCTAACACTTCGGTGTCATCAGGCTAACAGCAGGACGTGAGAAGGGAACACATGAAGCAGATACCCATTGAAACAGCATCCCTAGTGGCGATTTCGGTCATATCTTTTGCAGCAGCGTTTACCTCAAGTGCGGTGAACCTTGCCATACCTGCCATAGGCGCAGAGTTCGGAGCCAGCACTCTGCTGTTGAGCTGGGTAGTTAGCGGGTACGTACTTGCATCCGCGGCAACACTGATGTCGTTCGGCAGGCTGGCAGACATAGCAGGACGCAAGAAAGTGTATCTTGCCGGTGTATTCGCGTTTACGATCACTTCCTTCATGTGCGCTATGTCTTGGTCTATCAGCACTCTGCTCGCTTCGCGTGTGCTACAGGGTACGTCTGCCGCCATGATATTCAGCACTCAGATGGCAATCCTCAGTTCGGTTCATCCACCCGAGAGCCGAGGGCGCGCAATCGGGCTTGCAGTAGCCTCGACATACGTCGGGCTTTCTGCAGGTCCTGCCGTGGGGGGTCTGTTGTGCGATCTCTTGGGTTGGAGGAGCCTGTTTTTCACCAATGCGGCCACAGGGATAATGGTTTTCTTATTCTCCATTCGCTACCTTAAAGGCGAATGGAAAGGCAGCGAAGGCGAGAGGTTTGACTTTGTCGGCAGCATTCTCTACGCAGTCGGTCTCACGGCCGTGCTCTTCAGCCTTTCTACGCTGGGCACATACGGCTCTGCTCGTTACCTTCTGGCTGGTGGCCTGGCAATACTCGTGCTGTTTGTACGGCACGAACTCGGCCACAGATACCCGCTTATAAGATTGCATCTTTTTACACGCAATATGGCCCTTGCACTCTCATGCTTGGCAGCTATGATCGACTACGCAGCGACCGCTGCGATGGGATTTATCATGTCGCTACACTTACAGGTGGTGTTAGGATACAGGCCGCAGACTGCAGGGCTTATCATGCTGGCGCAACCTATAGTGATGGCAATATTCTCTCCGCTGGCAGGTGCGCTCTCTGACCGAATCAAGCCGTACATAGTGGCTTCATGGGGCATGGCGCTCTCGTGCACAGGTCTCTTGGTGTTCGCTTTGACTCTGCACATCGCTCCGGTGTGGCTCATCATGCCGACACTTGCTTGCATAGGGCTTGGGTTTGCAATGTTTTCTTCACCCAACAGCAACGCAATAATGGGCATCGTCGAGCCCAGATTCTATGGAATAGCGTCGTCCTCCATAGCCACGATGCGGGTCATAGGTCAGGCGCTCAGCATGGCCACTGTGACACTGCTCATGAGCTTGTTTGTCGGAAACGTTGAGCTGCGGTTCGCAGACCCGGCAAGTCTCGTGATGAGCAGCCGCACAGCATTCGCGGTCTTCACTGTGCTTTGCGCATTCGGTACGCTTGCGTCGTTCGCGCGTGGGCGGGTAAAGAGCGACACCAGTCAGTTCAGCCGCTAGCTGTCTGGCTTAAGACGTATTCTCTAATACCTTCGTAGAGCGGTATGCTCGGCTTCCACCCGAGGATATCCTCGCTCTTGCTCATATTTTGAAGAGGAGGCACGCGCACATCCGACGCCCGTTCGGGCAGGAAGATGGGCTCGAGTTGTGTGCCGAGTATGTCGTTCAGCATAGAAACCAGCCCCAGCACGCTTATGCGCTCTCCACTGGCTATGTCGAGCACATCACCTCTGTTGCGCCTCGAAAGTCGCACCGCCTTCAGAGTCGCACTCACCACATCCGCCACGTGCACAAAATCACGCTCTTGGTGTCCAGTTCCGTAGACGAGCGGCCTTCTGCCCTGTAGCATCCGTGTCGTGAACTCGGTTATGACACTGCCAGCCCGGAACGCACCGTACACGTTCGAATACCTTAAACACAATGTGTCAATCAAAGCAGCATATGCCTGACACAACTGCTCTGCCTGAAGCTTGTGCAGTCCGTAGTGCGACCGAGGAGAGGCCGCCGCGCATGAAGACGCGAACACGAACCTTCGCACTCCGCATCGAACAGCCTGCGTCAGCACGGTGTGAGTACCGGATACATTTACGGAGTAGGCTTCTCCCGGATTTCTTTCGGTCTCGTCCACCGAAGATACCGCAGCGAGATGAATCACGCTGTGTGCGCCCGCGAGCACGTTGCGTATGTGCTCGGCATCGCGCACATCACCTATCTGGAGTTCCGGCATACCAAGATTTCTGCGCACGTCGATGCAACGAACACAGTAACTTGCCTCGCACAGGCTCTTTAGCAAGCGAGAACCGATGAATCCGGCGCCGCCTGTGACGACGCACCCAGCATTACCACAGCGCTTCATCGCACATCCGGGGCAAAATAGGTGCCTGAGGTATGTCGTCGTGCACCAGCCGAGACCAGATCTGCATATCCGGGAGTGTGTAGTCTCGAGGAGCGCGAGCGAGCGCCTGCTGGCACCAGTCCACATCTATACCGGGTTTGCGAAAGGCCGCTGGCCAAGACAGCATGAGTTGTCCCCAGAATACGAGCGGCCAAGCATGGTAGAAGCCCTGGTATGCGAGATGTTCGCTGCTCACAAACCGGCAAAACCCACAGAGCCTTCTGTCTCGGCTGCAGCGCTCACACTGAAGAAGACTCATGACTCTCCACCACCGTACACACGCTTCATCCATTCGACTGTAAGCGGGATTCCTTCTTCAAGACCCACGCGGGGTGCATGGCCTAACGTCTGAACCGCTCGGCTCACGTCCGGTCGTTTGTTTAGCGTGTTGTGTTCGTCATGCTCGAGATACTTGACGAGGCTTGGGTCAGCTCCAGTGTACTGAAGCACTAATTGAGAGAGTTCTTCGACGCTTCGGTATTCAAGCCCGCCAACGTTGAACACTTGCCCGGCGCAAAACCTGTCCAGACACTTCGTCAAGGTGTCTAGCAGATCGTCGATATACATAAACACCCTGTGGTACCCTTGGTAGACGGTGTAGGGTAGCCCGAAAAGCGCGCTGTACACAAACAGGCACACAACGCTGCGGTAAGGATGGAAGAACTCGCCCGGCCCGTAAGCGTTGAACAGCCTTAGCCTCATGACGGGCACTTGATGGCGTTGTTCAAAGTTTATTATTTGCACTTCATTTACCCATTTGCTCAGAGCGTAGTCGTTTTTCTGGAGTATCGGGGTGATAAGCGGAAGGTCTTCTGAGAGCAGTTCTGCGTGTGTATCTCCGTAGATTTCTGAAGAGCTGGCGAATATCATCTGGAACGGATTTCTGACCTGCATTTCAAGCAGGTTTCTCGTCCCAATCACATTCGTTCTCCACAGGTCTTCGTAGTAGTCTTCACCGTTTTTTCTGCCGAACTCCGCGGCAAGATGGTACACATACTCATATTGCTGCGAGAACACGCGCTCGAGCTGACGCAGGCACGATATGTCTGCTCGCACATAGTTGCAGGTGTGCGCGTGTCCACGGTCGGTACCCCACACTTCATGACCTGCTTCTTTCAGCCTTTCGGCGAGTCTTCTCCCAATAGTACCCTGGCTACCCGTTATGAGCACCTTAGCCATTCTGCTTCTCCTTTCGCACAAGCCCACGCTCCACCACAATATCGTACTCACATCCATAGCAGGGCCTGAGTCCGATCGATTCAAGAACGTGCGCTTGAACCTGTGGCTCTTCGACGTACACGACCATACCCGCTCTCTCCAGTTGTCTCGCCAAGTCAACGCCAGGGCTGTTGGAGATATCGGGCACACCAGGCTTGTAACTCAGCCCTCTTACGAGAACCGTCTTGCCTGAGCGGATTATCCGGTTGAGCAATCTTGTGCGGTATGCTCTGTCTTCAGCCCTGGCAACTTCAAGAAGAGGAGACTCCGTAAGTTTAAGCAAAAACCCGATGTCTTTGGGAAGGCATTCGCCGCCAATACCGTAGTCTGTATAGCACAGATGAACGTTTTGCTTGCTGTTCACCGCTTCCCTCAGTTCTGTAAAACTCAAGTCTTGGTCTATGCAGTATTCTGCAATCGCCTCAGCAAATGCTATGTCCACATAGCGCTTGGCGTTCTCTACGAGTTTGGACAATTCGGCGACGCGCACATCGCCCACTGTGATGAGGCTTTCCACAAGAGGCTCGTAGAAACGCACTCCACGCGCAAGGCACTCTCGGGTTAATCCTGCTATGACCCTCGGCATGCATAACGTGGATGTATGCTCCCCGAACATTATGCGGTGAGGTATGTGCACCAAGAAGGCTTGTTCCCCTGGTACGTAACCTCTGCTTGCAAATATCTGCCCTACCTCATTCATCGTGCCCGGTTTCAGCGTGGATTCAATCGACACGAGCGCTCCGCGTTTGGGGCATATGTGCTCTGCGATACTGTAGATGGTCTCCATGTCAGGGCCTGTCGAACTCGTAATAATCCACACATCGATATCTTCGCAGCACTCCAGACTGTGCGTTGCGGCAAGTCCAAGTTCTCTTAGCTGCTGCACCCTGTTGCGGTCAACGTCCACACCGATCAGATACCCTACTCTTGTCTCAAGGTCTCGGTACAAAGCGAGTCCTATATTGCCCATGCCCACGATCGCACATCTCAAATGCGTGGTCCCCCCGTTATGTAAGCTCACACCATCATATGTGTAAGCGTCTATACTGCCACTATCTAGATGCCTGATAGGATTATGAGTTGGTATCTCAATGCTGCCACTTCACATAGTATGCAAGTGCTACCGCTTAGGTGGGAAGGTGAACAATTTTGAGAGTGTTGCATGCCACTTACTGGCATTTTCCGAGCACGGGTGCAATCGACATCTACCTAGATATGTTGCTTGAACATCTACCGAATCATGGATTGCAGCCGAGTGTGCTATCACGGGGCAGCAAATGGACAGAACTCTGCCTTCGCGCAGACACTAGTAAGCAGATAGATCTTCTAAAGGCGTGGCCGCTCGTGGCTCCGGGGATGCACGCGCAGTTCACTGGACTTGAGCCTGCTCCACGCTGGATTCTAGAGCGCGAACAAGAGCAGTATCTCTTTGAGATGGGATCTCTCGGACTTTGCGATTTCTCCAAGGTGGATATAGTGCACGCCCACGACGTGCACTCGGCGCGTGCGTTCGGTCGTATCGCTCCAAGGCACGTGCCTGTGGTGCTCACCACACACGGTCTGCTTGCATACGAATGGCTTGTGGAAAACCGGATACCCGGAGGCGACTCAGCAGAGTGGCGTTATACCTTCCTGCGCGAAAAAGCTGGAATCGAGAGCTCGACCATAACCATCACCCCGAGCGAATGGATGCTTCAAGAGTATGTGGGCTACTTCGGATTATCTGAATGTAAATTCAGAGTGTTGCCATATGCCAAGCCGCTGGCCGAGTTCTACGACGACTACAAGAAGGAACCAGAAGACGTTCCAGACCTCTCAGGAAGAAAGGTTGTCGCATGTGTCGCGCGTCTGGTGCCTCTCAAGGGGCATAGATATCTGCTGGAGGCCGTGCACAGGATAAAAGAGCACCTACCCGAAATCCTCTGCCTTTTGATTGGCGACGGCCCTCTGGAGCCAGCGCTGAGACAGATGGTCAAAGAGTTGGGTCTCTCTGGCCACGTGAGCTTTCTTGGACGCAGAACGGATGTGCCTGCCTTGCTTCGCAGATCCCACTTGTTTGTGCTACCGTCACTGCACGAAATAACTCCGATCGCGGTCACAGAAGCACAGCTTGCCGCAAAACCGGTGGTGGCAACGAAGGTCGGTGGAATTCCCGAACTTATCCAATCGGGCAAAACAGGGCTCCTTGTACCGCCTGCCGACAGCGGCGCACTGCAGCGCGAAATCTTGCGCCTGCTAAAAGACCCGGGTTTGGCCCGCCGGCTAGGCGATAACGCACAAGACAAGACGCTGCAGGAGAGAGACCTAGAAACGCATCTATCCCAGATCATCTCGGTCTACAAAGAAGCAGTTGACACCCATCTGCAGCTTTGAGGTAGCGGAGGTGACAACTTGATATTCTTCATCACCTACCCGGACAGTGAAACCCACTGGCAGACCATGTACAACAACTGCATTACCTCTTACCTGTCAAGCCAGGACTTCGAGTATGAGAAGATCGTGGTTGACTTCTTTAGCCCAGGCTGCCATGAAGTTCTTCAGTATATCCAGCGAATACGTTCCTCGCCGGAAGACACTTGGCTCTTGGCATGGGCGCAGAATCCTGTCATAGAAGTGATTGAGCACAAACCTGGCACGAAGATGGGCCATGTGCACGGACTGCAGTGTTTTGATTTTGAACCGTCGGTCATTGCGGGCGTTGATTTACTTGAATGCGAGCGGTTCTCTCGCTACGACCGCATATTCCTGAACTCAGTCTGGAGCTACACAAATGCCGTGGCCGCCTATCCCAAGCACAGAAGCAGGTTCGTGGTAACCGGGTTCCCGATGGATTATGCGCAGTATGATTGCTATAAACACATCAACAAGCAATCTAGCCTGGTAGTGTTCAACCAAAGGTTTGCACTTGAACGTATCCCGACTCTTGTTATAGAAATAGCCTCTCGTCTGAAGCAAAAAGGATACACGGTAGTGCAGCTTTCCGGTGAGCCGGAGCAACTCATCGCATCGAGGAACCCAGACCTTGGGAAATTGCTCCGTGTGGCAAAAAGGGCGGGGCTTGAGTTCGTGTACAACAAGACCAAATCCGAGTATCTGTCTCGACTGGCGGAAGCAAGCGTGGTCATTACCACGTCGCTCTGCGACAACTTACCGGTGTCCTTGCTTGAGGCGGTCTACTTAGACTGCGTGCCTATAGCACCCAACGCTCTCTGTTTCCCGGAGTTCATACACATAGATAACCTGTATAACCCTTATGCACTCGACGAGATCATGCGCTTGGTCGAATCCCGTCCCGTAAGAGAGCACGGTATTGGCAAATACCACTATTCAAAAGTACTCGATGGATATTCTATCCGCTCTTCATCCCCTACCTCCTTGTGATATAGCCACATGCATGGAGCATATCATGGTACAAGGATGCCTCAAAGCCGTAGAAGATAGGGGTGTAACTAGATGTTATCCGGCAACACGATTGAGTCATTTCGGTCATATCACTCGCATCAGAGTGAGAGAAGTGCCGGAAGCCCAGGGAGGTTTTACTCCAGCGTCGATATGTATGCCAAGAGTTTCCAGCCTGGGCCTCAAGGCCCTGTGGGGCCGCCAGGGCCTCCCGGACCTGAAGGACCTCCTGGGCCCGCAGGACCTCCTGGACATGAAGGGCCTCCTGGACCCCAAGGACCCCCTGGACGTGAAGGACCTCCCGGACCCCAAGGACCCCCTGGACCTGCAGGGCCTCCTGGACCCGAAGGGCCTCCTGGACATGAAGGACCTCCCGGACCCGAAG
>CAYQIY010000010.1:7715-112489 GCA_964417635.1 uncultured Pseudomonadota bacterium
GGCCTCCCGGACCCGAAGGACCTCCCGGACCGCAGGGGCCTCCCGGACCCGAAGGACCTCCCGGACCGCAGGGGCCTCCCGGACCCGAAGGGCCTCCTGGACCTGCAGGACCTCCCGGACCCGAAGGACCTCCCGGACCGCAGGGGCCTCCCGGACGTGCACTACCATCAAGCGTGCTGGCAAAGCCTCTTGGCGCCTACGCCTTTGTGTATAACGTTGGCGAACAGACGGTCGACGTAAGAAAAGACGTCAAGTTCGATGCCAGTGGGGTAGTAAACGGAAAGATAACGCACGCCGCCCAGGGTTCCCAGGTAGTCATAGAAGAAGCAGGCGACTTCTACGTCGGCGTTTCGGCGTGCGCTGCCGGGCCTTACCAGATGGCGCTGATGCTCAACTCGCGTATGGCCGTCACTCTCGGCTCCGGACCAGGGGTGCAGCAAACTAGCGCCCAAGTCATCGTGCGCATACGAGAAGATGACCTTCCTTCAAAACTCAGTTTGCGCAACTATGCGAGTTTAGGCCCGGTGCTTCTGCGGACTTTCGCGGGTGGTTCGGAAAAAAACATAACCGCCTCACTCACAATCGTGAAGCTGTAAGTTACTTCTATCGCTGCTGAGGAGAGTGCTTGTCTTGCGAATTGCGGGCAGAATTCAGCGCGTATATGTATCCAGCACTCTCATGGCAGCGGCGATGCTCTTGCTGGTGGTAGCGGCTTCGCTTGCAGGAGAGTATGGATCGCCTCTCGGCATAGTGCTGTACTTGCTTCCCATTGCACCGGCAAGCACAATTGGAGGCTTAGCCGCGAGAAGGTTTGTGGGGACACGGTGGACGGAAATGCTACTGTCTTCTCTGCTCGCAGCTATCAAGTTCTCAGTCGGTTTGCTTCTGTTAGTGCCGTCGCTATCACCGTTTAGCCTTGATATATATCCTGGCGTGATTCGCTACAACGCGATTGCTCTCTCAGCCGTTACGTTCGCAGCAGTATCAGGCGTATTTGCACTGCCTCTGGTGAGCCCCAAGGTGTTTAGCGAGTACGCACCCATGTTCAGCAGGCGCCGGGTGCTCACCGCGGGGATTGCACTGGTCACGGTGGTAAGCGTTGGAGAAGCCCTGACAGGCACTTTCACCGGAATCCGGACACTCGGAGGCGGCTTGGTCATTGCGCTAGTCCTGACGATCACTGCGCTCGCGGCAACTGCGCAAGGCAAGCAAGACATGGGCGTGTACACAGGATCCCTCGGAGCGGTTGTATCCATAGGTTCCATTGCAGTCTGGTTCTGCCGCGGTTTGCATTGGTTTCCTTGAGTCTGGATTCTGTGCCGTCGTCTATCCGTTACCGCTTCACGCGAAACGAAAACACATCAGGTCTCGAATAGTGACCAACTGCATCAAAATCGTAGCGGCTCTGTGTTATTCTGCCGAGGTCGAGTTGCTCCATGATTATGCACTCACGGTCGTACACCGGCCCAGCTACGTAATTACCGAGGGGATCGACCACAGCACTACCTCCCCTTGACATCACATCAGGTTGGCCTCTCAACTCTGCGTAGCACAAGAGATCTGTCGGGTACATGCACTTAGTAACATACTGGTTTGCAGATAATACATAGCACCTTCCTTCAAGCGCTATGTGCCTTATTGTGGCCTGCCAGGTCTCACGTGCATCGGCTGTTGGTGCTACGTAGATGCCAACGCGCTGCTCGTACATAGCCATTCTCGCAAGCGGCATATAGTTCTCCCAGCAGATGAGCCCTCCCAACACTCCGTAGGCCGTATCCACCGCGGTAAGCGTGCTTCCATCCCCCTCAGCCCATACTAACCTCTCAGCACCTGTGGGCTTAAGCTTACGGTGTTTTCCTAAGAGACTGCCGTCTGGGCCGTAGTACAGCGTCGTGCAGTAAAGGCTTGAGGGACAGTGCTCCGAGTCGCTTTCGGCGACACCCATCACCAAGTATACGCCCGTGTCTTTCGCTATCTGAGCCAATGCTGTTGATGCCTTGCTCGGCACAGCAACCGCGTTCCGGGCGTAACGCTCAAAGTCTCTTCTGCCGTCGTCTGAACGACTGCCTATTACTGTGCCAAAGGTAAGCCCTCGCGGGTATCCCGGCACAAACGCCTCGGGGAACACGACAATGCGGGCGCCCTGTTCGGAAGCTTGGAGCGTCAGACTGCGCGCTTTGGCAATCGTGGCTTCCTGCTCCATAATGACAGGTGCAGCTTGGACAACTGCTACTTTTGCGGTAGTCTCTCTACTTGCCAAATTTGCTCACAGCCTTTCTTAGACGTCTACGGTACCAGACTTTCGCCATCAGGGTTGTGTCTCATAACGTTTCGTCTTACGCTCTTCTCAGCATGGTTGGCATAGCAGTATCTGCACATTGCAGGACAACTGTTGTAGGCACCTATATCAACTGAGCTTACGCAGCGGCAACTCTGCCTCTGGTGTCGGTCGTTCTGCATAGGCGCACGTACGCCCAGCACATCTCTTAGGATTAAAGCGTCCACGCACGCGCTGGCGGGTACACCAAGAACTGTCTGGGCTTCCGGTTCGCAGCAAGAAACCAACTGCATATCGTTGTCCTCTGCTGTCTCCACCAGGCCAAGTATCAGGCGACGAAACCGCTCCGAGTCAGTAGGCAAATCCTCGATCACAATGCGCTCTTGCGATAGTTCGCCGAGTCTTTCTGTCGTCGCTTTGTAGAAGTCCATCAGACTCCACGTGAGCCGCTTTGTCTTTGTGCGAAGCCGCGAGGCAAGCATGCGAACTCGCTCCAAGTGGTATTCTATCGGGGTGATGTTGCTTAGAATTATGGGGTCATATCTCCAGACGACACGAGATGCACCGACGCGCTCTGCCAGATCGCAAAACGTCTCCAGTCTGCTTTCCAACGAAAGAACTCCCGGCTCAAATATGCCTGGGTAGTCGTTCAGTGTGTATTGAAAGTAGTATTTATATCCAAGTGAGTCGAGTTCGTTGAGGTGCGGAACAAGCGGACGTGGGTTCTTCGTCCAAAACACAACCGCATCCACATCACTCGGCCTGAGGCTGATCTGGCGGACCTGCCTAGAGTTATACGGGTTTTGTACCCGCACACTCCCAGACCGCACTCTGTTCATGAACCATTGAGCATAGAAGCCGGGTATATCTGTACGCCTGCTCGCGCTTATTAGCAAATGATCTCACTCGTCTCTCGTATCCCGAACGCACCCATCAGTGCGTCGAGCACTTGCTGTCGTGTTCTGCCGTCATTATCCGCATCTGCGCGGTAAGCGGCAACTCCGAGCGCGCCCACTTTGTCGAAAGCAAGAAACCTCGAAAGCGCGTGTCCGAGTTCTCTTCCGCTCAGTCCACCAGCAGACGGCAGCCCTGCAGCCGGTGCCAGCGTGGGGTCTAATATGTCAAGATCTACATGTACATACACGACGTCTTCTCGCTCACACAGGTATTCCATGGCATGCTGTAGCGCAGCAGACCACTCTACGAGATCGCGCTGTGTAAACACTGTAAGCAGGTCGTCCTCCAATGCCCTACTTTCTAAGTCATCGATGTCGCGCATGCCCACCATAAGCACATCGGGTGACTGCAACGGGTAGCGAATCTTACTCTGCAGCCTCAGTCGAGAAAGCGCCTTTCCACACGCCACCGCGACAGGCATTCCGCCCAACATGCCGCTCGGACTGGTCTCGGGGGTGTTGTAATCCGCGTGTGCGTCTATCCACACGAGTCCAACCCTCTTGGGCATGTGCGTCGCCTTGCCTGCCTGCAGCCCACCGACCATTCCGAGCATACCGTTACAGTCTGCCAGAAGTCCCAGCACAAAGTGACGCCGACCCTTCGCTTCCGTCACGAGTTCCGCGAGATGACCCCCTGCAATCCCCACCCTATTCCAGCCGCCGTACTGAGCCATCTCTTCAGCGCTCAGTTCGACCTCGCGCACACTCACTATATGACCATTCGCTGAGAGTTTTTCAGGTAGGTCAGCGGCCAAGAGTGCATCAGGGCCTGATGCGTGCTGGCTGCCGCGACCGTGTGCGTTATACGCCAGACTTGCTATTGAGATGTTCATGCCGTTCCTCGCTTCTCGTGGTAGGATTGGCTGTCTGTGACGGCGGGGTTTACGAGATTCGGTGGGTTATTCCCGGATAGTGCCGACATGAGGTTATCCGCGGCCATCTCGGCCATCTTCGTTCTGGTCGCCACGCTCGCACTTGCGATGTGTGGCACAGCAACGACGTTGGGAAGGTTCGCGAGTTTATCGTCTTTGGCTATTGGCTCTACTTCAAATACGTCAAGCGCTGCCGCCCATATCTGGCCATAGGTAAGCGCCTCATAGAGTGCCCGAGAGTCCACAATCGGTCCTCGCGCGGTGTTTACGAACACTGCTGTGGGTTTCATCAGCGAAAACTCCCGCTTGCCGAACATGTGCTTGGTGTCTGGCGTGAGCGGCAAGTGCACGCTGATGAAATCACACTCTTTTAGAAGGTCATCAAACGCCATATACTTTGCACCGCAAGACTCATCCAGCCTCTCTTTGTCCCAATAGAACACCTGCATGTCAAATCCGCGCGCCCTTCTTGCCACTGCAGAGCCTATTCGCCCCATACCCACAATGCCGAGTTTCTGTGCGTACACATCTCGTCCTGCAAGGAACATGGGTGACCACGTCTTCCACTCACCCCGCAGTATAACATCGCGTCCCTCGGGAATCCTTCTTGCAGTCGCAAGCATGAGACCGAATGCCAGATCGGCCGTCGTCTCTGTCAGTACCCCTGGTGTATTGGTCACCATCACACCGTGCCGTGTGCAAGCATCGACGTCGATGTTGTCAAAACCAACGGCCATGTTTGCGACCACTCGCAGCCTTGGCGCAGCCATAAGCAGTTCTTCATCGACTTTGTCTGTCAACAGGCATAGCAGGCCATCTATGTGCTGCACGGACTCAAGCAGCACGTCTCTTGGAACTGGGCCGTCTTCTTTAGCCCAGTAGCCCATCTCGCAGTTCAATGCGACCGATTGCATCACGCTCTCTGGCAGTATGCGTGTAACATATACGTTGGGCTTCATGCACCATTGCCACCTTTCGCATGCTATGAGTACCACGGCAATTACGTGGCATATCAGCGTCCATACGCCTACCTGCGAATTTCTAGTTCTGTACGCCGAGTTCCTGTGGCGTTTTTCGAACGCAGTAGCCCTCGGGTGCCTTTGGCCACACCTACCTCTGTCTCAACCCTTCGTACTGCTGCTCCAGACGTACAACCATCTCACGCATGTCTTTCTGCAAACGCTCAACAACTTCAAGCGAAACATCTACTGTGCATTCAGTGTGTGAGACAGGGTTGGAGACAATCGCTATTGACTTGCTCAACACATCTCTGCTGAAAGCAATAGCCTCTGCCAACATGTCCACCACGCTCAACGCAATCCTCCGCTGCTGCCTGGAAAACTCGTATACCGGCCTCGCTCGGAAGTCTCGCACAGACCTCTGGAGCGAAGCCAGATACGCATCCAAGATCCTTAGTCTCTCTCGCGCTTCTTCTTTGGATATTTCTCCGGAAACACACTCTTTCCAAATCTGCCTTGTGCTCTCGGTGTAGCCCGAAAACTCGTTGCTGTACGCATCTAACCTGCTCTTCCACTGCCTGTACGCTTCCAACTGCTCTTCAACTGATGGATTGGCACAACCCACAGCCATAATGCACACGCTGACTACCACGAAACATAGCGTGAGTCTACGATACAACGCAATCTCTCCCACTAAGACATCTAACTGCCTCGCGTCAGATATCTTATGTGAAGAGACCTCCGCATGATATCGCCCCGCACAAACAAAAACAGCGCTAACCGAGCTTTCTCACAAAACGTTGCCACCCGTATTTGGACATAAGCAGTATACCGAAAACACAAGACACGAGCGTGAGTGCAGCGTACGGCTGTAGCATGCCGGGAATCCCTCTCATCGGAAACCATGCCACAGGCGCATTCACGCCAGCATGGAGCAGCATAGCGAGCGGTACGCTACCGGACGTGCTACAGAACAAGTAGGTAAAAATGACCGACAGCGCAATTCCGTTAAGCACGTACCATCCAAACGGTATGCTAGCCTGAGCCGCGTCTGGTAGGAAGAACAACGGCAAGTGCCACATAACCCAGAACACACCGAGTATGAGGCTCGAACTGAGCGGGCTGTACTTTGTCAGCAGATATGGGAGTGCATACCCCCGCCAACCGGGCTCTTCTTGTCCTCCTCCAAGAAAGAATACGTAGATGAGAAGAACCGGATAGGCGTATGCAGGAGGAACCACCCCGGTATCTGCTACTTGGCCGCCTGCGCCACGGTATGCGAGATAGGAGATGTAGAACAGCACAATCGGAACGAGCAGTGCCCACGCGTACCACTTAAGCGCCACCCTCCAGCGGAACAGGCGGCTTTTGAGCATCTGCACGCCATCTGTGCCTTCCGCAATAGACGCGACACAGAATGCCGATACGGCCGGGCCGAATCCTCCAAGTATGAGCAGCAGCGAATGAGAAGGTCCCGGCGGCAGCCTTGCCGCCGCCAGAACGCCCCACGCAGACCATGAGAAGGCGTAAGCAAGTGCGAAGTAAGCCGCAAGCGGATGGCGTTTGATACACTTCTGCATGGCTACCTCCGATATCTGACAATAAGTACTCGACCTGCTAGATGTCTACGCCCTTTGACCTCAGATTTTCGATACACTCATCTAAGTACTGTGCGTTGTGTTCGGGATAGGCACGCGCCTCATAGCCCATGTCGTCCCACGGCTCACAGCGCTTTCCTCGATACCTTGGAAAACGCCATAGGGGGTCGACACTGTATCCGCGCCGCTCCATCTCGTCAATCACAAGCATGTGGTAGCGGTAAAGCATAGATGCGGGGTAGTTGAACACATAGTCCACCACGCTGTGTCGTCTTCCCCAACCTCTACCGCGCAGTGCAGCACACTCGCGGTGCTGGCCACACAGCTGCTGTGTTGGTAGTCGTGGTATGAGCGATTCGTGCCACAGTCGCATGCCTGAAATCCTTCCCGTCGAAAGCAAGACTCAAGAGCACTTTAGCGTAGACACCCGTACACCGTCTTTCATGACGTGTTCTACATCCCGCAGCGCACAGATGTCTCGCACAGGGTCATCTTTTAGCACAAGCAGGTCGGCACGCTTATGCTTCTCTATGCTACCACAGACCGAACCAACTCCCAATATCTCTGCGTTGCTGCGTGTGGCAGCAAGCAACACCTCTTTCGCGCTCAGTCCGGTCTCAACCATGCACTGCATCTCATCGACAAGAGCTCCGGCCGGATAGTACGAACCTGAGTCTGTCCCAACGCCATAACGGATGCCTCTTTTTGCGGCCGAGGCAAACAGTGGGCATTTTGCATCGTACACCCTTTTCGCTATGTCGCGCTGCGCTTTGGATAGAGTTGTGTTGCGTGATATTGTCCTGTATACTGCAAACGTCGGAACTATCGCGGCACCACTTTCGAGCAGCGCGTCTACAACCGCTTCACTGAGATACGTGCCGTGCTCGATCGTGTCAACTCCTGCTCTTAGCGAAGCGAGTATCGCGTGCTCGCTATGTGCGTGTGAAGCCACCAGCACACCCGCTTTTCGCGCCTCATGCACAGCGACTCTCATCTCATCTTCGTCCAGTTGCGGGGCATTGGGGCTCTCGCTCGGGTCTGCCGCTCCTCCTGAAGCCATCACCTTTATGAACCCGGCGCCGGCTTTGATCTGCTGCCTTACCGCCTTTCGCACCTCGTCTGGCCCATCCGCTTCGTGCGCCCAGTACCACACATGACCACCTGTCATCGCTATGAAATCTCCACACGCGACTACGTTAGGGCCCGCAGACACACCGTTGCCGATTGCTTTGGCTATCTCTATGTTCAATTTTGCCATGGCGCCGCAATCGCGAACGGTGGTTACACCCGCCTCCAAGTGGCGGCGGGCGTTGCGCACCGCCTTGATAAGCCGCTGCTCTCTACTCTCTGCTCTCGGACTGTCTTGGCTCAGCAGCAGGTGCACATGTGCATCGATCAACCCGGGCACCACCCATCTGCCCGTTGCATCAACACACTCGGCGTCACAGCACTTTGCTTCACCGACCTCTTTGATCAGGCCGTCTTCTATTAGGATATCAGCGGTAATCCAGTCTCCCGTGGGAGTAAACACTCGCCCTCCCTTGACAACAACCTTAGATCCCAACCACTTTTACCTCCTACACATAGGAATATTACTGTGAGGTTCGTGTGTTCTCGCGGCTTTCCCTCTGCCACTGGCAGGAAGTCAAACCACGGTTGTTGAAGAACAACTGAATACGAACTTGATGCTTTAAGTAACATGGGAGAGGTTGTCTTGATATACAAGCTGCTGGCGCTTGACCTGGATGGTACCGTTCTCAATAGTCAAAGCGAGTTAAGCCCCCGCACCGTGCAAGCGGTGAGACTGGCATGCCGTTCCGGGATGAAGGTCTGTCTGGTGAGCGGACGCTCACCTCGCAGCATGCTCCCAATCGCCAAAGACCTAGGGCTCGACTCGCTAGTTGTGGGGTTTAACTCCGGGCTGATCGTTGACCCTACAGACATGACCTGCCTGAGACAAGTCACCATCCCTTGGGATGCCATACAGCCGATCCTAAAAAGGTGGAGACAGGCCGGGCTGACTGCGCTTGCATACCGAAACACTTTCGCACCGCCTGACGTGTACTTCTGTGTGCCTCCAAAGAGCAGCAAGAGTATGGGTTATTTGAGATACGAAGACGACCATCTGTGCAAGGTAGCGGAGTTGTGTTCGGATCTCGGTTGGGAGCCACTCAGAATCATTGTTGCCGATGATCATGAGCGCACCTCTTTTGCGCTTCGCGTTGCCAGGCCTTATCTGGAAGACCCGCGCTTGGTGTGGTATCACGCGCGGCATTACGACACCACATGGTACCTTGAGATCTACCCCCCTGTCTCCAAAGCTCAGGGCATAGACTTCCTGTGTCGGTACTACGACATTCACCCGAGCTACTGTGTCGCAGTCGGCGACCACGTCAACGATATAGAGATGCTCAAGGCGTCCGGTCTTGGTGTAGCGATGGGCAACTCTCATCCAGAAGTCACAAAGCATGCACAGATGGTTATAGGGCACCATGATGAAGACGGTCTTGCACAATTCATAGAAGACCTGCTAGACGGAAAGGCGGTTCGCCCCGCATAAAGAGTGGTCGGGAGCTGCATGCCGCTGCTGCGTCAGAATGCCACTTGTAACGCGCAACCTAATGGAAGATACTGAACATGATGCCGTTGGCAGCACCCAACCGGCCGGAGGGATACCAGAATGAAGTCAATGATCGTCATCGGGGCAGGAATCGCTGGGCTTTCCACCGGTTGTTACGCCAGGATGAACGGTTACGACGCCACGATCTTCGAGATGCACCATAAACCCGGCGGGTTGTGCACCGCATGGGAGCGCCAAGGCTTCATAATCGATGGCTGCATCCATCACCTTGCAGGCGCAGGCGCTTCCTCTCTTCTGCACCGCACGTGGCAAGAGTTGGGCGCCTTTGGACCCGAGGACATAAAGTTCTTTGATGAACTCACGCGCGTCGAAGACCTGCATGGTGGGAGCTTCACGGTGTATACAGATATCCAGAAGCTCGAAAGCCAGATGAAGCAGTACTGGCCCAAAGACGCCGCCGTCATAGAAGAGTATGCACGCGCCGCGCAATTGTTCACACGTGTGGATCTGCTGGGCCTTGCAGTACTGGGACCGCTTAAGTCCGCAATTAGGCTGCTGCCTCTGTCAAGTGCACTACACACATGGGGACGCGTCAATCTCAAGCAGTTCTCCGAACGCTTCACACACCCGTTTCTCCGCCGAGCGTTTCCAAGCGTTCAGTACAACTTACCAGACATTCCTATGCTTATACACCTGAGTTTTCTGGCTGGATGCCATAGACGAATACTGGGCTGGCCCAAGGGCGGGGCACTGGCGTTTTCGCACGCCATAGAGAAACGATACCTCAACCTTGGAGGCAATATTGGATACAGGTCTAAGGTCAAGAAGATTCTCGTCGACAACGACAAAGCCGTAGGCGTTCGCTTAGAAGACGACACAGAACACCGCGCAGATATTGTTGTATCGTGTGCTGACGGACACACAACCATATTCGATATGCTTGATGCCAGGTACATTGACGACCAACTGAGGTCTTACTACGAAGCCGCACCCGATTACCTTGAGATGTCAGTACACGTTTCTTTCGGAACCTCGAGAGACATGTCTGGAGAGCCTCACTCGCTCGTGCTTTTGCTCGATGATCCGATTCGCGTTATGGACCAGGCGTTTGACAGGCTAAGCATTGAGGTGTTCAACTTCGACAGCAGTCTGGCACCTCCGGGCAAGTGGGTAGTCAAAGTTATGCTGGGCTCGAGCTACGAATACTGGAATAGCCTCCGGAGACAAGAAAATCTCTACAACGCAAAGAAAAATGAAGTGGCCGACAGGGTGTTAGAGGTGCTAGACACTCGCTTCCCTGGTTTAGCAGCCAGTGTTGAGATGAGTGATGTTGCGACCCCACTGACTACCGAGAGGTACACAGGTAACTGGAGGGCAGCACAAGCATGGTCGCCACCCGATAGAGGTCCGGGAATGAAGGCGCTGAGCCGCACACTCCCAGGACTGGATAATCTATACATGGCAGGACAGTGGGCCGAAGGTATGATAGGAATATCTACAGCCGCGATTTCTGGCCGCACAACGGTACAAAGCATTTGCCGCAAACACAGAAAGAAGTTTGTCACCGACCTCGCTTAGCCCTTAAAATCCTGGCTTACTCTTGCGGCAAACGTGTGAAAGAGACACTCCATCTGCGTGCCTATTTCGTCTTTAAGTCTGGAGAAAGCACAAAGCAGTTGTAGACCCTCTGGCGTGAGGCTTGAACCCCCACCGCCAGGACCTCCAATATGCCTCGTGACAAGAGCGTACCCGAGTCGTTCTTCAGTCTTTTCTATCTTTGCCCACGCATTTCTGTATGACATGTTAAGCTGTCTTGCTGCCTGGCTTATGGAACCAGTTTGCTCAATACACATGAGGATGGCTTCTAGGCCCTCTCCCATCACAAGATTACCGTCATCGCCTTCTATCCACATCCGATACCTGAGTCTCACGCGGACCACTCCCCCATCAGTAGAACAGGTTTCCCTCCAGATAGTCTTTGGTTCGTTGCTCCTGAGGGTTCTCAAAAAAGGTGTCTTTGGTATTGACCTCGACAATCCGGCCTTCTTCCATAAGACACACACGATGACCGACACGTCTAGCCTGAAAATGGTTGTGCGTCACCCATACGACAGTAGGTCTGTGTTCGCGCGAGTACTGCTGCACCATGCCCTCGATGATCTTGATGTTACTCGGATCTAGGTTTGCAGTTGGTTCATCGAGAAGCAGAATGCTGGGTTTGTACACCAACGCGCGGGCAAGTGCCACTCTCTGAGCCTCACCACCAGACAGCGTGGTGCAAGACTGGCGAAGCAAGTCGGATATCCCAAGACGCGATGCCAAGTGCATCACTTCATCCCTGTTTATGGCCATACCCCTGATCTTGAGCGGATACACTATGTTGTTCCATACACTCTCACTCAGAAGCGCAGGTCTTTGGAATACGGTGGTCATCTTGCGCACCACTTCGAGCGGAGGCGAGCCATTATGAGGCCCGTACTGCTTTCCGAGACAGGTAATGCTGCCTTCTTCCGGAACTTCAAGGAAGTTGAGTATGCGGAGTAGGGTGCTCTTGCCTGCTCCGCTCGGCCCCAGTATGCAGAATATCTCCCCTTCAAAAAGACTAAGTTCTGGTATGGATAGTTCGAAGCTCGAGTATCTCTTGATAAGACCTCTTATATGGTAGTTAACACGTGTCATCTGCTACATCCTTCGGCTGACTAAGTCTCTTTGCAGGCATATCATAGCGAGGTTTACCGCAAACGTTATGGCGAGCAGTATGACGCCAAACGCAATTGCGACCTGGAAATTGCCCTTGCGTGTCTCAAGGATGATCGCTGTGGTCAAGACGCGGGTCTTTCCCTCTATATTGCCTCCGACAAGCATTACTGCTCCAACTTCAGAGATTATGCCCCCGAACCCAGCTATTACTGAGACAAGCACTCCTATCCTGGCCTCTTTGATTGCAGCCCAGGATGCCTGCATCCGGGTGGCACCGAGCGCTCTTAACTGGCTCATCAGATTCTTGTCGACCGACATCACGGCTGCCATGGTGAATCCGGCCACGAGCGGAAACGCGATTATGCTCTGCGCAACGATCATCGCTCTCACCGAGAACAGCCAGCCCAAGTGGCCCAGCGGACCTACGGACGACAGCGCCAAGAACACAAACAGGCCTATCACCACGGGAGGAAAACCCATGCCTGTGTAAAGCAACGCCGTTACCACAGGTTTTGCCCTAAACTCTGTCAGTGCTAGCAGCGCGCCAAGCGGTACTCCTATAATAGTGCTGAACAGCAAGGCAAAACCAGATACGCGCAGCGACACCCCTATGATATTGTACACGTACGGATCTGCGCTGGTTATGAGTCTCATGGACTCGGCCATACCAGAGAGTAAGTCTCCCACTTAGACCTCCACGTTACTACTTAGCATTTGGGAAAAACAGTGACTGCCCGTATTTATCCTTTCCGAACTGGCCTATTCTGCCCTGTGTCTCGTCAGATATGAAGAACTCTACCAGAAGCATTGCCTCTTTATGCTTAACATGAGCATGTTTCTTAGGGTCAACTGGGATTATACCATAGGGATTGAACAACGCATCATCTCCATCAAACACTATCTCCAGATTTGGAAGGTTGCCCTTCATCGCAAGGTATGTGCCCCTGTCTGCCAGCACGTAGCCTCTCATCTCATTGGCGGCTACGAGCGCATCTCCCATTCCCTGCCCTATTGATCTATACCAGTCCTGCGCGGCCAGATCTTCAAGACCGGTGGATGCCCATAGAGATACTTCTTTGTTATGAGTCCCGGAATTGTCTCCTCTTGAGACAAACGGTACTCCCTCTCGCTTCATGTGTTCCACCATTTTGCCAAGCGCTTCCGAGACATCTGAAGCAGATCGGATATTCCCGGGATCACCCTTGGGGCCCATGTACACGAAGTCGTTGTACATGACATCCCACCGCTGGGTTCCGTATCCATCTGCAACAAACTTGTCCTCTAGGCTCCTTGAATGCACCAGTATGATGTCCGCATCGCCTCTCTTACCGATTTCAATTGCCTGTCCCGTTCCGACTGAGATTACTTCAACTTTGATCTTGTGTTCAGCCTCAAAGTACGGTATCAAGAAATGCAGTAGCCCTGAGTCGTATGTGCTTGTAGTTGTGGCGAGCACTATTGATACACTCGGCTCTTCGGTAGGCTTTGCTTGCGGGGAACACGCTGTCACGAACATTGCCGCAATCACTGAGATGACAACTAGCGCAACCGGTGTTCTCAACAGAAATAATCTCCTCTCCAAAACCGCTATGTTTAATTGAGCATAACCCTTTGTGTGTATTGGCCCAAGAGGCCGGAAATCCTGCTTCGGTGCTCAAACTGTCGGCAGTAACTCGTCACTGGTAATGCATAAGCAGCGGAAAGTCTCGAGCTCAGGTCTAGAATGCGAAGCGCGTATCTGCTGCAATGAGAGTCCTTGGCTATTGGAGATCAGTACGAAGGCGTCTTCTGTGCTGCTGTGGGGAGGGGGTAAGGAGGTAAGTGCACGCGATCTCTGGCTCACTGCCTTAGAAGTTAGTTTCTGTGTCGGCGAGCAACGCCGAGATCACATCTCAAAGCAGTGCCTAGACGCAGTGGAATCGCTCTCGACATCTATTTCGACCTGTTGTTCAATAGAAACCTTACGAAAAAGTAACAGGCTACTCCAAAAGCTGCTGCATTTGCAACTGCTCCTACAAGAAAAGTCGAGCCAAAGAAATCTAAAAAGCCGAAAGCCTTTTCCCGGAAGTTGCCCAGTGTCAGTATCAAAGAATACTGGTTGATCACAAATTCAATGATGTTCTCTTTGCCTGTAACAGGAGTTAGGATGAACCCTCCGATAAGCAGATTTAGGGCATACATTACAGGGACTAGAGGCCCCGTAACCAGACTGGTTACCGCCGCGCTAGCCCGATTGATTCGCAGAAGCAAAGCCAATATGAAGGCGAAGATAAACCCAATACCCAATGTCGGAAAAAAGTTGATGCCTACCCCGAGTGCGCACCCAAGCGCAACTTTGTGCGGTTTTTCGTTTATGGCTAGAATCTGCTTCTCAACAGTATTGCAGAATCGCTTCCTTACGTTTTCCCATCTCACCAAATGTCTTTATCCTCTCAGCAAGAGAACCCACATGGACTCCTGTAGATTGGGAGAATACTTCAAACCGAAACAGAGCAAGTAGAGAATGCCATGGAGAATGCTCCTCCAATTCGACCTTCTGTCATCGAGCAGCAACACTTCAATTGTACGTGAACGAAGTCCGACTCCCCTAGTTAATAAGCATAAACCAAGAAACTATGATGTCCAAGTTAGAGTTTGGTGGACACATCAATGTAACCCCAGGAGAAATGGAGGCCGCCAATGCCTGAGTCAAGAGCACGACGACTGAACCAAGAGTATCCGCCACAGACATTACCCACTCTGCATATGCTTGGCTCACCCGAACGGTGGAGTTGTTGAGAGCCGATGCACCCCAGGATAGGAAGGCCCCAGCAGTGTATATGTTCTTTAGCATCTGTGGTCATCCATCAGGTGGAGTGGGCACACCCTCTGATCCTTGTCTTGATGTATTTCTTGCTTCCGAAGATGGATCCGATCGGCCGCATCTGAAATTTGCTGCACCACGGGCTGGCTGCTTCGGCTAGCGGCACTTGCTTACGCCGCTCCATAGTGGCTCAAATCTACCGGTATTGCCTGTCCGGGGTTCACCGGGTATGATGACCTGAGTCCCAGAAAGGAGAAGCCCCGGGTGTCAGCCCGAGGCAAGGAAGAAACTAAGCATGGTCATTGTATCACGGTATGAGATTGAATGGGTCCGTCAATCGTTGTGTTTATTACGACGGGGACCGAAACCATCCCTTGTCCTATATGCGACGGTGAATTGAAGCATTATGACCGGCGTTGCCGACGTTCAATTGACCATGAGGGCGGCAAGCATACCTACGGGCTCAGACGACTTCGTTGCAAAGAGTGCAATAGGATGCACACCGAACTGCCTTACCTCATCGTGCCCTACAAGCGTCACAGCGCCGCGGTAATAGTGTCAGTGACTGAGCACAAGCACACCAGTGTTCCCTACAAAGAGCGTACCAGGCAGAAGATCAGAGCCTGGTGCAAGAAGGTCACAACCCATCTTCTAGGGGTTTGGCAGCGGCTAGTGGCTTCAGGTTTCGCGTCCCCTCAGATTGTGCCGGACTTCATTCATCTGGTCAGGGTAACCGTCAACATCGGTTATTGGCACACCCACCCGTTCGGGCGTACAAATTGCACGGTTTAACCTCCATGATGGTTGCATCAGCAAACAACGGAGGTTTTGAGCATGGCAAAAGCACAGAACCTGGACGATGTGGCCCAAAGACGAATACAGATTCTTGGTCGCTTGCTCTACGGCGAAGTCGACCGGGAAAAGCGCGTTATGCTTATGCGCGAGATCAACGAAAAAGAGGGCGTCTCCGAACGCACTTTGCGCCGGTGGCTGTTTTCGTATGCGCACGACGGCTACCGGGGACTGCTTCCCAAAAGCAAGCACTGCAGTGGGAAGAGCGGTTCGGTCACAGAACAGATCGTGGACTAGGCGGTGATACTACGCCGCGAGGTGCCTACAAGAAGTATCCGTCAGATCATCACGATCCTCGAGATGGAAGGCCTGATCGCGCCGGGCGAGGTGAAACGCTCGACTCTTCAAGACCACCTCGTAAAGCGCGGTTATGGTGCTGAGCAACTGAGCATGTACCACTCGACTGGCGCTGGCGCCGCGAGAAGGTTCCAGCGTTTGCACAGAAACGACCTATGGCAGATGCGTAACACAACTCGGGGGTCGGGGCGGTCTTCGGTAGCACGGCTCTGACCCCTGCTTCATTTTGACACACGTTCCGGCAGTCCGCTGACATTATGAATCGTCCATTGCGAGACAAAATGGACCGGCAGAAGCGGCACTGCGGTCAACCCTGCAACTATACCTACCATAACTTGCAATCCTAACCAAGTGAGTATTAGTCCAGCAACACCTTCACTGCAATATACTCGGCCGTATGCCCCGTCGTGAATGAACGTCACAAATACCCTGCCATTCTCGGCCTGGGTAACAGTGACTCCAACATTGTGACTTCTCTTTCCTAAGGCATCCTCCATGAACGGCTGCGTCAGGTGGAACATCTCTGAGCTCACGGCATCCACAAAGCTCACTGCATTGACTTCTTCAAGGTGGCTTGCGGCGAGTCCCGGAGCGCTTATCTCGAAAGTATACTCTCTGGTGCTTTCAGGTCTTGATCACCGAGTCGTATTTGAACCCTACAGTAGTCACCGTTCACTTCAGGTCGACACCGGGAAACACCTCTGAGTACATGATCTCATAATCTCCTGAATCCACTGCCTGCCCTGCCCTGGCACCCACTAAACCCATTCGGAGTTCTCGGTTTCTACCAGATACACTTACAAACAGTTCCTTAGAAGTAGACGTATAAGCCACGCAAGTATCCCGACGACCTTGGACATCTATTCTCACGTACTGCCGAGCATGCAACGAGAGGCAGCCGTCGCTATTCCTCGGGAACATCTTCGTCGCCAGGGCACAGCAATCCGCGTCTTAGCCATCCGAAACGACAAAAGAAGCAGGAGTCTATTGCCAAACCCCTGCTTCTATGTGATTTCAGAATGGTGGACCATGAAGGACTCGAACCTTCAACCTGCCGATTAAGAGTCGGATGCTCTACCAATTGAGCTAATGGTCCTAGATGGTAGCGGCGGCTGGAGTTGAACCAGCGACACTACGGGTATGAACCGTATGCTCTAACCACCTGAGCTACGCCGCCGCAGACAACCTGCGATGCACTAATACATTATAACTGCTCATTATGAGCGAGTCAATCGAGCTTGTATCAGCGTAATCGGGTTCTCAGATGGTTTCAAAAAGCCTTGTGAGCAGCGCAGCTCGCTGCGGCATGTGCTCTGCTATCACGAACTCAACCGGGCCGTGTCCGCCTTCACCAACTGAACCAAGACCGTCAAGAGTTGGTACGCCGAGCGCTGCTGTGAAATTGCCGTCGCTTCCACCGCCGGTTCCGGTCTCTGGCAGGTCGAAACCCAATTCTGCAGCCAGCGATTTGGCTTTCTGGTACATCTCAACGATCTTGGGAGTACGCTCCATTGGTGGCCTGTTCATGCCGCCAGTAACTTCGAGTTTTGCGCCTTCTAACACCGGTTTCAAGTTCATTATCTCGGGCACAACTCGTTCTGCTTCTACAGCGGACTTAACTCTAAGATCCACCTGGATGTTGCACTCGGCAGCCACAACATTCGATCGCGTACCACCATTGATGACCCCGACGTTTACAGTTGTTCCTGTCTCACGGTTGTTCAGCGCATGCAATTTCAACACTTGATGTGCCATCTCACCGATGGCGCTAATGCCCTTTTCCGGGTCTGCTCCTGCATGTGCAGGCCGGCCGGTTGCCTTCACTCTGAACATGCCCACACCTTTTCGGAACGTCTTTATCGCGGTGCCGACCGGTGGCTCAAGCACGAACACGCACCGGCTCTTCTTTGCCTCTTCCTCTATTATCGGGCGGGAAGTCGGGCTTCCTATTTCCTCGTCGGTGTTAAGCAGCACCACTATGCGCTTGGATGGCTTGATTCCCAGATCTACCAGAGCTTTCATAGCAAGGAACGCCTGCACAATTCCGCCTTTCATATCCATAGCGCCCGGCCCGAAAGCTTTGCCGTCTTCTATCTTGAAAGGTCTCTTCTCGACTTCGCCTTTAGCCCAAACCGTATCCATGTGACACAGCACCAATACCTGTTCGTCGCCTTCGCCCCATTCCACTCTGACATGGTCACCAACGTCAGTCTGAGGAATGAACTCCGTGCGAGCACCTAACCCCGCAAACTTGGCCTTCAAGAATGCCGACAGCTTGTCTGTTGTCTCTTTGTCGAGACTCGGTGACTCAAGTTCAATGACGTTCTTGAGCAGAGCCAGCATCTCCGGAGCTTTTTCGTTCATGTACTCGAGCACTCTATGCAATCATCTTCACCTCTCACGCAGAAGTCTACTAGTACATCTTTCTCTCATTGAGGTATGTTTTCCCTTTTGCAGGTAGAAAAAGACTCCGAGAATAACTCTATACAATACTGACAGCATCCGCAAATTAAGGAGTCAAGATCAATGAAAAGTCTGGAAGAGTACAACCGCAAACGAGACTTCTCCAAGACCTCTGAACCATCAGGCGAGCACACCGAAGAGACGGTCGACTTGCCGGAGGGTGCAACCGGCAGGTTTGTGGTACAAGAACATCACGCTCGCTCTCTGCACTGGGACTTGCGGCTTGAAGAACGCGGCGTACTCAAGAGTTGGGCGGTGCCCAAAGGTGTACCAGAACATAAGGCGCAGAAGCGGCTCGCAGTGGAGACCGAAGACCACCCGCTGGGGTACATAGACTTTGAAGGCACAATTCCGGAGGGCGAATATGGGGCAGGTCGCGTTCTCGTCTGGGACAAGGGTTACTATTCTGCCGTTGAAAAGACGAACAACAAGTACTACGTGATCCTGATGGGTGAGCGGCTGCGCGGAGCCTACATGATAATCCGCACAAAACAGAACCAGTGGCTCATATGGAAAAGAGAGGACGCTACCTAGGCCGGTAGTTTTAGACTGCTCATAAGTTGCTGTTCGCACCTCTGTATCTCGTTGAGAGCTGCATGACCGCCCAGCCTCTTGACACGAGAAAGAGCGTCCCTTACGACCCCGGTTGCATCTCGGACAGAATGGGCGTCGCTTCCCAGAAACGCCACGATCTGGCGGCGACACATCTGCTCGGCACAAGCCAGTGCACGCCGCCCGAACTTGCCGAAGAGGCTACCCATGTTAATCTGCAGGTACACACCGCGCTCCGAAAGCGCTTCGAGCCTGGCAATATCACGGCTGAAACTAGAGTTGCGCTCGGGGTGCGCGAGCACCACCACAGCACCTGCAAGAGCTATCTGAAACAGCAATTCTTCGAAAGTCTCGGTTATCTCTACACCTGGTGCCTCAACGAGCAAGTAATCGCTGCCACCAAGCGTCGTAAGCTGCCCCATCCTATACTCTGAAGGCAACACTGGATCGGGATAGTTCTCTGCTCCTGGCATGACTACAAGAGATCGGCCCATGCCGCTCAGCCGAGCATTCATAAGTGCGGTGGCCTCGTAGATCTGATCTCTTGTAGGGTTGTACGAGCCCTTCATGACATGTGGCGTGGCAAACACGTGCGAGACCCCGTTCGATTCGAGTTCTCGCGCAATAGCCAGTGACTCGTCGATATCCGCAGCGCCATCGTCTATACCGGGCAGAATATGTGAGTGAAGGTCTATCATGCGCTTACCGTGGGCTTAGCATCCTGCTTTCTGTCTCTACCGTGCCCGTAGTAGTAATAGTACCTGTAATCATCGCCGTCGTACCTAATCTGGTTCAGAATGACTCCTACTATCTTGCCGCGAGCGTTCTCCAGCATGTCCTTAGCCTCTTTGGCAAGGTTAATGCGAGTCTGTCCTGACTTCACTATCAATAGAATACCATCAACCTGGCTTGCAAGCACCGCGGCATCGGTGATCGGAAGCACCGGTGGGCTGTCTACGAGCACAAAATCGAACTTTTCAGTTGCCTCCTTGATAAGAGCGCGCATCATCGGTGTGTCGAGAAGTTCCGCAGGATTCGGCGGAATGGGTCCGCTCGTAAGCACCTTAAGGTTTTCCACACCTGCATCTTGAAAAAGACTCTCAAAGTCTCTTTCTCCAACGAGCACATTTGTCAGTCCCGCACTGTTGACTATTCCAAACACTTTGTGCTGACTGGGTTTCCTTAAGTCCGCATCTATCACGAGTACGCTCTTGCCCGTCTGAGCCAGGCTAACAGCGAGGTTGGATATGACGGTCGACTTACCCTCTGATGGGCCAGGGCTTGTCACAAGAAGCGACCTGTACTCAAAGTTCGGGCTGACAAAGTGCAAACTGGTGCGAAGTGATCTAAACGCCTCAGAAACCGGCGACTTCGGATGCAACTTTGTTATCAGTTTGTCGGCTAGGCTCTCACGCGCCACCTTAACTACCCCCCTTACGCCCGTTGCTGCGTTGCTGAGAAATGACCGGCACGCTTCCGAGTGCAGGCACACCCAAGTGCCTTGCAACATCTTCGGCAGACTTGATGGTGTAGTCAGTGTATTCCAGTACGAATGCCATCGCCACTGAAGCCATCAGCCCAAGTATCAAAGCCACTGCCATGTTCAGTCCTTTGCGAGGTCTGACCGGAAGTCGTGGCTGTATCGCCGGCGCTACAACGCTAATATTTGCTTCACCTATGTTCATCGACTGCGCCATCTCTGTCTGGATGATCTTCTCACTCAGCAGAGAAAATGCATGTTCAAGCTGGTCAACCTGCTTCACAAGTCGGTATTCTTCAGTTCGCTTTTCGGCGAGCTGGCTCTGAAGTTCGGTTATCTCGTTCGTAAGCTGTTTGACAGACGCCTCGTATCCAAGTCGGAGCGCTTGCTTTTGTGCGAGATCAACCGACCTGTCTGTTTGCTGCATCATCAGAGACTGCCACAGAGGATTGATAATCATCTCTGAAGTCTCAGTTCCCGACTGCAGGTTTACATACATTGGAGTGGCGGCAAGCAAGTTTTCGAGCATCTGTATACCCGCTCTCAGCATATCGGCTTCAAGCCTGAGAACCGCGAGGTCAGCTCCAGGCATGCCGCCCTGGTCAATTGCCTGCTGCTTCTCTGCAAGTTCAACTCGCTTATCGTGCAACTGCTGCTCCATCTGCCGGTACACCGGATTCCATTCCTGTCCCGGAATCTGACCCGATTCCCTGGACTTCACAAACGGCGATACGACACTGAGCTGCTGCGTGATACTGTCTAGGCCTGCCGCTATGCTCGCTTCTTCAACCCGTATCTTCATGAGACTCGATTCATGCTCGCTCAACACCGCAGACTTGCTCATCAGTTCGCGGCTTAAGAACTCAACCCCGCGCAGACCAACCTGCACTTGTCTGAGTTGCTCGTTCGCGGCCGCCAGGTCTCGTTCTGCCTGAGTGGCCTGCTCACGCAAGAACATCAACGACCTGCCCATCTGGTCTTGAAGGGTCTCTGTTATGAAATCGATAAATTCGGTGCTTATTTTGTTCGCGATCTCCGTTGCAAGTTTAGCACTGTTATTGCTTACCTTAACCTCGATAAGGTTTGTGTCTTTTATGGCGCGCACATCAATGAACTTAGCCATGTCTACGGGAGTATACAGTTCCGGATCCAAACCGAGTTCTCTTGCCACACGATCAAGAAAGTATGGGCTGGACAGCTGTCCGACGTATGTGTTTATGGTCATCTCGGGAAGCCTCGAGACTATTCCGACCATTGCGCTTAGGTCGTCCGGCTGACTCTGAGTAGCGCGCTGAATACTGGCCTGGCTCACCATAAGCGTCACTTTGGTCTCGTACACGGGTGGCAGTATGAAAAAACTGAACACACCTGAGACGATCACCGCTATTATGGTTACGAGCGCAATCGCAAATCTCCACTTGTGCAATATGGAAAGATAGTACCTCAGATCAACTGTCTCGATAGCTTGCTCCACTATCGCGGCACCTCCGGAATAGTAATGCCCAAGATCTCGGCGAGCTCGAACGCTGCCGCTTCAAATTCAGAGTCTTTATCAATTAAGGATTGTAGCACATTTAAGCCTTCCCTTTCGCGTCCAGCCGCCAGGTGTGTCAATCCAAGCCACAGAGATGCCTCATCAGCCGTGACCGAACGGCGTCTGGCTTCTGTAAGCACCCTTACAGCCTCGTCCAGTTGTGCATTCATCAACAGCGCTTGGCCCGTGAACAAGATTGTGTTCGCGGTTGCCTGCGGCTTGATGCCATACGCATTCGGAGGAATGCTCTCGGCAAGACGGTTAATCTCCGGACGCACCTGGAGTGCCTTATCCATATATGTACGTGCTTCCTCCGTCTTGCCTGTAGCAAGTTTGTGAAGGGCAGCCATAGAAGAAGACATTGCCACAAGCTCGTGCGATTTCGGATCATACGGCAGAATGCGCACCAATTCCTCCGCCTGAGCCACGGCGTCACTAAGCCTACCCATGGCCAGGTACAGTTCTACAGTGTGAAATCTCACAATCAGATTGTACGGTTGCACTGCGAGTGCCTTCTGGATATATTCGTCAGCAGCAACAAGAAGCCTGTCTTCTTCAAGAATATAGTAAGAGCCTATCTGGCACTGCGCCATATCGATGTAGAACGTTGCGTTATACGGGTTTAGGCTGATTGCCTTGGCGTACGAACGCCCGGCCTGTGCGTAGTTGTTTTGAAGCAGCCATCTCGCGCCCTGCGCGCCCTCATGTCCGGCACGGTAGAATCTGTACGGTACGACTGCGAGCACCACGACTGCTGCCACTAAGACTGCAGGCAACAGTGCGTGTGCCAGCCTTTCCCATCTAGCCTTGTTCCGGTACCGAACCCTATCATCCAACCACCAAGAGAAATTGCCGCTTGTCGCGCCGAGCATTGCCCAGACCAAGAACGCCATAGCAGGAAGCGAAAGGTCAAAGTCGATCGCTGCATGGATCGACATCAGCGCTACTGAAATGAAAGCTCCGACAGACGCGCCCCACAGAAATGGGTCTTCTTCCGGGTCACGAGCGTTAAGCATGCGCCGTATGACAAATACCCACATAGCCACGAGTGCGCCTAGCCCAACAATACCTGCTTCGACCAGTACCTGGAAGTAATGACTGTGAACTTCGCTGCTCCAGTAGAGCGCATCTTGGTACATATGGTAAAGCGCATTGAAACCACCGCCGCCCGAGCCTATGATCGGGCTTCGCGTAGATATGCGCAGAGCATCCCTGATGAAGGTCAATCGAGCTATAAGGCTGCTTTCGTCGGCCTTTATGTCCCCAGCGCGAGTAATCACCTGTGAAGGAAATACCCGCGCAAGCAGGTTTGGATACGTATCTGCCATATACGAGGTGTACAGCACTCCCATGAGAAGAGTGTACATCACGGCGACGGCAATCGCGGCGCGCCTGTACCGCGGCTCTATTCCACCTTGGCTCCGTAGCACGTGTTTTCCGACAATCCATACTGTCTCGAGCACAAGTGCTGCCACAGTTCCGATTGCGAGCCATCTGAGCCCCGCCACAGGATCTGCCCTTCCGACAGCCTCCCAGAATCTCCTAATCACAAGAAACGAGCATGTTAGAGACATGATTGATGAATAGAGCGCCTTCCATCTGGCCTCACGTGGCAAGAACACAACCAGTGCAAGTACTAGACACGGAAAAAGCACCCATGTACCACGCGAGTACGTCGCGATAATCGTAAGCGTGAACACGTAGCTTCCGACTGCGCACACAAGCGCCTCAAAAGTGCCTCTAGCAGTTGAAGACAACGTCAAGCTGACACCTGCTGCGCCTAGCAGATAACCACCAAGTGCGTTCCTATACTGGAATGTCGAGAGTATGGAACCACCGTAGAACACACCCGGGAACCTACCTATTCCCAACGCTCCTAACAGCCCCACTGCACACACACCGAGCGCCGAGAGCAGTACCACCCTCATGAAATACTTGAGGGTATTCGGGGATTTGACAAGTCTTCTTCCGGCATAGAAGAGCACGAAATAGCTGAGGTATTTGAGCAAGTCCTGTATTGCCATGTGCTTGTCCACAGCAACAGTGAATGACACAGCGTAGGCTACAGCTATGAGCAGAGCGGCTACCGCGTCTTGCGACCAGAGAGGAAGCCGCCATGAGATTAGATCATCCAGAAGCAGAAGAGCCATAAGGCCTGAGCAGGCAACAATGAATGGGTACAGATCTGAAGGAAAGAACAGCGCGCGTGGGTATGGAGAAAGAAAGATGATGCCGAATAGAAGCGGCAACGCCAACCGACCAAGGTCGATGTTCAGTCGTCTTTGGTTCTCTGCATCGTTTTTTCGGGTCATCTAGACTGCAAATCTCCGTTTGGGCGGTTTGAAAAGGAGCTGCTGCGGAAAACAGCAGCTCCTTTCGGCCTTAAGACACGAGATTAGATGTGACCGTTGTGCTCAAGAAGGCGTTTAAGCATTACAACAGCTTCTGCTCTAGTGGCTTCGCCCGTCGGCTCGAACGTAGTCTCCGTCCTGCCCAATACGATGCCCGTCTTCACAGCCTTTGCTACAGGCTCCACGGCCCATCCGCCGATACCGGAAGCATCGACAAACTTGCCTAAGAGCTCATCAGCCTCGCCTGCAGTAAGTACCGGAGCAGTCCTGACCAGTGTCATCGCGCGTACGATCATTGCGGCCATTTCCTGACGCGAAATCTGTGCATCCGGTCTGAAAGAGCCATCCTCGTAGCCGGTAACAAGGCCAAGCTTGACGCATGTCTCAATCGCCCTATAGTGCCACATCCACGGTTCCACATCACTGAATGACGCTACTTCCGGAGCTATGGTCTGTCGGCCGAGCGCGCGCAGCAAGAGTGCGGCGAACTCACCTCGAGTTACCCTGCCGTCCGGCACGAAACTGCCGTCCGGGTAACCTCTTGCTACAGACCTTGCTCCCATCATGACCAGCGTCTCATAAGCCCAGTGCGCAGCGGTATCGGTGAAGTCCCTATTCCACTTCGCCAGGCTATAGTGACTGAGGTGGTTGATGTAGATAGTCGCAAGACCCTGACCGTTCTGCACGCTAACCACAGTACTGGCAACAGTGCTAACGTTACCTTCTCTGTCCTTCTGTACACCAGCAACTCGACTGAGATCTCCTACTCGCGCAGGATCAAACGGTATGACTACCGCCATCGGTCGCCTGTACTCCTCGGGCGAGAACGCGACGCTTTCGCGCTGTCCCTGCGGTCCAACCCAGGCCATCTCAAGCCTGTAAGAAGGCGTCAGCGCCTCAAACTGCGCTGCAGTGTCCGTACCGAAGACCTCGCCAAAGCTCAAACCCGGTAGACCCGGATCTTGCCTGACAAGTTCCACGCGTAGTGTCGCGCCTTCAACCGGAATCGTTGCTGGCGGAGGCACATCAGCTATAGGCACGGCCATTTGAACATTGTCGCCCGGGAATATGACTTCCCTGGTACCCACTGCCGTAAGTGCAGCTGCGGGTAGTTCATAAGCCATTTCACGCCTTATCAGGTTTGTCGACACAGGCATCACAAGCGGCTGCTCCGGGGGCAGTACCCGCATGTACTCAGTCAACTGCTGCGGATTCACCGCCAGCTGAGCCGTTGTACTAGTGACCGTAACATCACCCACGGTTGTCGGCGCCGTGCCTACAGGAGGCGGTGCTGGCGACGGTGCAGGTGGTGCCTCTGGGGGTTTATACCGAAGCGTCAGGTATACGCTGTTGGAAACCATGTCGGTGTAAATAGCAGAATAAACCACCCGGAAAGTCGGAGCCAGCGTGAAATTCGTTGGCCCTGTGTACACTAGGTCCAGAAGGCTAGCATACGGTACACCATAGACCGTCTGATGCGCACTCAGGTTGAACTGAGTCGGCCCGATTATCGGTACGTCTCCTACTTGGGGAAGCAGTGTCACATAGTAGTTGAGCGAACCGAAATCAGTAGGCGTAGTAGGCTTAAGTGTCAGCCTAATCCTCAGGTCGTTCGGCGCAAACGTGCTATCCTGATCACTCAATGCAGGATCCATGTAGATGGGCGCTGCGGCGGCTGGCTCAACTCTCCATAGAGCAGTGAAAACACTGAATATGAAGGCGAGAAACACCACCAAGCAGACGTTCCCTATAGTGTATTTGTCCCTATACATTCGTTGTCACCTCCTTTCTGCTCTGGGTATTGAGTACTTTCTTCCCTATTCTAGCACATTCCTCCAAGAGAGTTATCGATACTTTCGTACAAAAGATTCAGGCGGTGGTTCGTTCTCGTCTCCACCGCCTGCCAGCCTGCTCGGTATTCTTCTATCTTGTGTATCCTACGGACTTAAGCGCTTCCTGGGCTATAACGAGTTCCTCGTTGGTCGGAACCACAAGCACCCTTACCTTGGAACCGGGTTTGGTGATCTCCCTTTCTCTGCCCTTCAGCCCGTCATTCGCTTCGTGGTCAAAGTCGATTCCCAGGAACGTAAGCTTACTGCACACTGCTTGCCTTACATAGGGCGAGTTCTCGCCCACACCGGCCGTGAACACGATCACGTCTACACCGTTCATAGCAGCCGCGTATGCACCAATGTACTTGATTATCCTGTAGCAGTACACGTCAAGCGCTATCCGGGCAAGCTTGTTGCCCTCTTCAGCTGCCCTTTCCACGTCTCTCATGTCGTGGCTCATCTGCGCAAGCCCGCGCACACCGCTCTCTTTGTTGAGAATGTCATTTACGCCCGCAACGTCCAGAGATTCCTTATCCATTATAAAGGTGACAATCGCGGGATCAATGTCGCCACACCTAGTGCCCATCACAAGCCCCTCGAGCGGTGTGAACCCCATCGACGTGTCAACAGACTTGCCACCTGACACGGCGGCTATGCTTGCCCCGTTTCCAAGATGACACGTGATGATCTTCAGATCTTCGATCGGTTTCTGGACAACCTCGGCAGCTCGCTTAGATACATAGTAGTGTGAGGTACCGTGGAAACCGTACCGTCTCAGCCCGTACTTCCTATAGTAATCGTACGGAAGCGCATACAAGTAAGCATGTTCTGGCATCGTCTGGTGAAACGCAGTGTCAAACGTACCGGCCTGAGGCATGCCGGGCATCGCCTGTTCTGCAGCTTCTATACCCGTTATGTTCGCTGGATTGTGCAGTGGCGCGAGGTCAATGCAGTCTCGCAACGCCTGTTTGGTTTCCTCCGTCAGTAACACAGAGCCACTAAACTTCTCGCCTGCGTGCACTACCCGATGCCCGACTACGCTGATCTCGGATACATCTTTGATGCAACCCAGTTCGGGGTCTGTTAGCAGCGCAATTACTTCGTTCACGGCGTGCAAGTGGCTCGGTACCGGCTTCGTGACGCTGAAGGGTTCGCGTGACGGCACTTTGTGGCTTATGCTTGCCTCGTCGGTGCCAACTCGTTCTACTATTCCTTTTGCCATCAGACTCTCGTTCGACATATCTAGAACCTGATACTTCACCGATGAACTCCCGCAGTTTAGCACCAACACTATGGGTCGTTTGCTCACTCGATATACCCGCCTTCCTTAAGTGCCCGAAGGGCCTCTACCTTGTCTTCAACAGCCACAAGCACGACCGGACCAGTACAGCCCATTCCTGTCTCAGCGTAGACACCGGTACTCAGAAGCAGAGTGGCCGCGTCCTCGAGTTCAAGTATGTCTATACCCGTAATCTCCTCGGTAACCGCTTTGGGCGCCGGCGATTTGATCGTCTGCTCGCCAGTCGGTCGCTTGACTGCAGTATCTGTTTTAACACATTCAGTATCGGTACGAGTAAACCCTGCGAACCCTGTTCGAATTGCGGTATCAATCTCCCGACTTGCAACTTCTAAGAGATTGCCTGCGGCTACCTGGGCTGCGTACTTGAGTGCATTTGCCACCACTGGCGCTCCTGATGCACGCGACAATATACACACTATTCTATCGCAATCCCGGCCTACACCTGGTCCGTATCCGTATCCAACAGTCTCGTAGTCGCCCCCACTCGTGAATGCAGACAGCACCTTCATCAGTACATTGCCCGTTAGACTGTCTGTAACCACCACATCGACACTGCCCACAAGCAGATCGTTCCCCCTGAGCAAGCATCCACCGTCTGACCGCACCGACGTGCCAAATTTTACCGGATAGCCTGCGTCTTTCATCTGCCTGAGCGCTCGTTCGACCTGTCTTGCGCCTTCTAAGTTCAAGATGCCGATAGAGGGTTCTTCAACGCCGCATGCCTTCGCGCACGCCAGGCCGTATATCGCATTCTTGACCATGGCTTGCACTCGATCTGTATCGGATGTCCCCGTCGTCGTACTGATAAACACTTGCCTGCCTCGCGCAGGGGTGACGACTCTTCCTACAGTAGCAGTACCAATCGCAAAGGCGTAGTGCATCGTAACCGCAGCTGCCGCCTCACCGGAGTCAAGCAACTCTGTCATCGCCTGGTGCGCCTGTTTCTCGTCATCAGCCGGCACACACGCTAGATGCGATCCGCTACCAGGGCCCACCAGAATGACATCGACACCCTCGTTGGATGCAATCTCTGCGCCTCGGATCATCTCTTCAATGCCGAGCTCACTTCCGAGTGTAGTAAGTGCGATGCGCTGACCTTTTGTCATCGGCTTGTGCTTTTCTATCGTGTCAGCCGCTTCGCTGAACAGGGTGCCAAGTTGTGACTTCAGCGCTTTATCTATGTTCACAATGCCACCCCTCTCACTCTTGTTCGCTGCATAGTCTTGCAGCAACGTCGCGCATTGCCTGTGCTACTATTTTTCGCACGTGCAACTCATCGAACTGCTGCTTGGCCTCAGAGTCTTCGCCAGGATTGGGCTCTACAACAAACGACACACCGTCAAACTGACTCGTCATGCGCCCGAGGAACAGACTACCCTTACCCACTATCATCACTCTGTTCAGGCTACCGGCCATTATCAGGTCTCGAGCCGCGCCAATGAACGGTACTCCTGAAGGAATATGACCCTGGGTTGGAGCGTAACCAGGTAGTCCGTGCTTTTCGACAAATTCGTCGAGTTTTGCCCGCTCGAGCTCACCCTTCTTAACTGCAAGCGCACCGATCATCTTGTAATTCGACTTGGGCACATCACCCGCCCCCGCGGGTTCTGTGATGTCCGGGTTCTGCATCTCGGGTGAGTACTTGTCTATGTGTTGAATCTTCAGCCCCGCGTTTTCAAGCGGATCAGCAACAATAGCTTGTATCACGGCTTGAGGCGACGAACCAGAACCTATCCGATGTCGTCCCACAAGATCGGTTCGTACGATAGGATTGACACCGTCGTTTTCGGAGACGTGCACCGCAAACATACCTATCATGTCTTCGAGAACAGGAAGCCCCTTGTTCACATGATCACGTGCGTTGAGTCCGAGTTTGGCCGTTGTTCCGCCTGCAACAACCACGACGTTCTTGTAAATCCCAGCCTTCACAAGGCTTGCGGCTAGCACAATGCCGTGGGCGGGAGCCGCACAAAATGCACGCACGTCTGCTCCGGTAGCCCTGCTGCATCCCGCAGCCTCACCAATCGCTTTGGCGAAGTTGCCGCCACCGCGCTGGTTCATATCACCGCACGCCTCTTCTGAAGTCTCTATGATGTAGTCAACCTTTTCAGGTTTGAGACCTGTGGTCTTGAACAGAGTCTTCATGACAAGCAGTCCCGAGCACTTGGCCGCAAGGTTTTCGAGCATTACATGCGCGTTCAGCACGGGGTCGCTCGCATGTGCTTGTCTTACACAACCCACAAGTTCGTCGGCCTTTCTTATGGGCACAGCCACGCCGGAGCTGACGAGCGTCTCTATATCTGCAAGGTCATGCGGTCTAAGCTTTTTCATCTCCTCGGCGGAGAAGAGATCATTAGACGCCAGCGTTTCACGCAGAGTCTCGCAGTACTTGCTTTCCAACCTGACCAGATCAAATGAGTCACATATGGCAAGCGCCGCTATGAACTCATCTTCGGTGAAGATGCTACCGTACTTACCGTGCCGTGCGGCATCATCTAGTCGAGTCTTGTGCCACGGTCTTGGAATCTTCCTTAGGTCGTCGGGCATCATGTTTCCTATATATACTTGGTTAGGGGGATAAGCTACACACTCTTCAAACGCCCTCAGGTGGCCCGGCAATTTTCGCATGAATTCAGAGCCCGGGTTGCTCTGTCTTTCGCCAGAAGGCGTTGTCCCGTACTCCAGCAGCATGTTCGGCGCGTGTACGAGAGAGTAGCTCGCCCCTTTTATCACCGGATACGTCATCTAATAATCACGTCTCCCCCCTGAAAGTGCTGTCGAAAGAGGGGCGCAGCTGCGCCCCTCTTGCTTAAGACCTTTCGAACACGGTCTGTCCGTCTACTTGGGTCTCCAGCGAGTCAAGCGCGCGCAGCACTATTTGCTTGCGTAGACGCTTCTCCTCTTCCGAAGACAGCGCCGGGTTGCCCAGCGGGTAAGGTATCGCCACGGCGGGAACTATCCTGTTCGCACCTACGGTCATCGAAATCGGTACGACCGTACAGACATGAACAACCGGTATACCTGCTCTTTCGATCTCTTTTACCATCGTTGCACCGCAACGAGTACACGTGCCTCAGGTTGAGGTCAGAGTAACAGCAGTCACTCCGTCATTTCGCAGTTCCTGCGCTATCTGAGTGGCATACTTCTTTGCGTTGGCAACAGAAGTGCCGTTACCAACCGTTGAGTAGAAGTGCCTGTGAAGCCGCTTAATTCGGCCTTCGCGCTCGAGTTCTCGCATCGCATCTACAGGCAGCACTCTGTTGGGATCGGCATTTGCATATACCGGGTCGTAGCCGCCGTGTGCCGTCTCGTGTGTCTCTTCGCTCAGCGCATCAACCTTTTCAAGGTCATATTTACCGTACTTTGAAGCGCTGGACGACTCTATCTTGTCCGGATTGCCTTTGGGCACTATGCCTCCTGAAGTAACCAGCGCAATCACGGCATTTCGCATATCGCCCACAGCCGGATTGGGGTCGACTCTGTCAAAGACCGGCATGGGGTATTCAGTCTCAAATTGCTCGCCTTTGAGTTTCTTGATGAGCATATTGACGGCGCGCGCACTGCCTCTTTCGCCCGCAAAATAATTCTTGCGCACTCCGCGCGGAAAGTAGCCCTCTTCTTCGGGCGAGCCTATCTCTTGCCCGAGGCCCAATCTTGTGGCCAGTTTGGCAATTGCCGGGAGAGCCTGGCGCATACCTGCTGCGTTATCGCGAGTTCTTAGGAAGTAACCGTACCGTGCATACATCTCCACACCGGGGTTTTCCTCATACATGCCGCCCACTACAGGCACTCCGAGCGTCTCGGATACCACCTGCGCAACCGCACCGCACGCAACACCATAGCGGCCTGCATTAAACGCCGGGCCCACGACAACAACATCGGGCGCGTAAGCGCTTATCATGTCGCCGACTTGGCGCGCCGCCTCATCCAAGTGCTCGTTGAAGTAAGTATCACCACAGATGACAGTACCTACCACAACTCCCTTTCCACCCATGGCTGCGTTCAGGCCTACTGCGGGGCCCACAGCACCATCTCTCGATAACGGAGGGATGTCCGCCTTCTCTTCTCCGCCTATCTGCCCGAAAAACTGGTTCACGTAATGCACTACTCTGAACTGTGCTTCGGCCATGTGTCACCCCTCCTCTCACTCAGAGCCTAAGAACTGCTCCCTTATTGAGCGGCATTCTGCAATGATGGCATCGACATCCAACACCATCTCCATCATGCCTACTTGTTCGTCGTACACATCCGCATCGATCTCATCCTTTATCTCCGGTTCAACTACGTGGTACGCTTTGAGGCCCAACTGGACCCCCGCTAACGGACCTGCAAAAGCCGGGTCGCCGTTTGCCACCGTCTCGACCGCGAGCCCAGAAGCTTCCGCTTCTGCTCCGCCGATTATAACAACGATGTCGTCTTTTCCGTACTTCTCGGCGAGTTCTTTTATCCTGGCTTGATTGCCAAGGTCCATAGCTCCTGCTGACGTTCAGACAAAACACTCAGTCGTGCTGAAGATCACTTCGGCTCCGATGCTCTTGATGCACTCCTCGATAGCCGGCCCCGGCACTCCGTCACGATCGCCGAGGATGATAACCTTCTTGTCCTCGAGCATTTGTCTATTCCTCCCTTCGTTTTGTGGCTAGTAGCCCTTTGCCGAGAGCCTGTTGAAACCGAGTTCGTTTGTGGCTCCGGTTATGGCCTGTATCTCACATCTTATGCTCTGGTCAGAGCCCAGGCTTCCGTCGAATCCTCCGGCGATCTTGTCGACCGGCGGTAGTGTGCCTATGACCTTTTCCATTGGCGGAAGCTCTATGACCGCGTTTGCATTTCCTGCGGTAACAACAGCATCCGCGCTTGCATCCGCATCAGCTAGTGATTGCGATGCGCCGTCTCGACCTGCGTACTCATCCGTCACAAGCACAGTCTTTATGCCTCTAGCAGATATCTTCTTGCAGTTCATAATTAGATCGGTGTCCGGGTTGCCGAAGCCCTCCTCGCTGACTATCACGCCATCTACTCCAAGCATCTCAACCAGTTTGGCGGTGTAGCTAGAAGAACGCTCTTTGTCCTTGAGTGTCACGTTCTCGTTTGTGATTACGACGCCTACGAAATTCAGGTCTTTGGCGTGTCTTTCGAACAGGTCGTGGATAATCGGGTTGTTCAGATGGTGGTATGTGGTGTTCTTATCACACGCAGAAACGCAGTTTCCGCTTATGATGGCTCCGTCCATGACCTCTTGCGGGAATATGAGCGTGGGGAGTATTTTTTTAGCGTCAACTCCATATACGTATGTATCATGAAGCAGACCCTGACTCTGCAGCATGTACACGTACGCAACTCTCGGAAGCGCTACAAGATCATCGTTGCTCTCGGAAAATGGCAGCGTTTCGTAAACCAAGATTTCATCCGGCTGTACTTCTTTGACCGCCTCAGCCAGGTAAGCCGCTGCTTCAAGCCCTGCCATCCTTACCGCTTCTTCATGGTCCCATTGCTTCAGCCCTGGCTTTGGCTCGCACTCTACGGTAAGGTTTAGTGTCTTCGAGAACGGAGTATAATCTGAGCCCGGACCGCACATGTCAACGATACCCTCTTGAAAACCCACAATCGGCCCTACGGTGACGACTGCAGCTCCTTTGAGCACGTTTGTGCGTCCTTCTCCGACTGTCTCTACACCGCTCAAAAACCCGGGGAACACCCCGCCTCGACCACTCACTTTGACCCTGGGTTCTATCACGTCTTTGACCGGGCAAATACGAACCTGTTCGCCGGGTTTAGCGATGTCCAGTTTGACTTTATGAAACCTGTCGTCTGCACTCAGTTTCTGTTCCAGTTCAGAAGCATTTACGTAGAGCACACCTTGCTCCACTCTGGTGCTGTCCGAGAACTGGATATCCTTTACAAAGATGTTCCCGATTTCAAGCCGCATATGGAAGGCCCACCTCCTTTATCTCAGTTAACAAGCGCGTTAATCGCTTCGAGCACCTGGTCGGGCGTGATATCTCCTGTGAGTTCGGATATCTTCTCACCGTCTTTGTAAAACGCGATCACGGGCAGCCCGAGCACTTTCTGGCTCAACGCAAGTCGCCTGTTTTCGAGCACATTCAGTTTCCCAAACTTCATCTTGTCGCTGAATCTTTCGGCCAACGCTTTTACCTCGGGCTCCAGCGCCATGCATGGTTCACACTTCGGGCTCCAGAAGTCTACCATCGTGACACCGCCAGACTCTAGCACTTCTTTGGTGAAGTTCTCTTTGTTCAGTTCGATCATCGCTTCTACCCCCTGTCCGCCTCATCAGCTGCTGGCCGCAGCTCTAGCCGTTCGCTCTATGCCTGCAGTCGCCATTATTTGCTGTTTGTCTATGATCTTGACCACTTCACCAGCCCTGAATAGCACGCCGGTCGGTATGTCGCTCACTTTATACATCTTGGCGATCCTTCTGTTTCGGTAAGTATCTATCTTGACCAATTGCACTTCTGTCCCCAGGCTCGCTCTTATTTTCTCGATGCCCGACATAGCCTTTACGCTATCTTCATTCTGAGGTGCCCAGAAGTAGGCCAGTACAGGCTTTTCGGCATCCAGCACTTGAGACCTGAAGCTCTCTGTTTCTTGCAGGTACTTCTCAGCCGCTACCGCAGCTATTGCTCCATCGGCTGCGGCTGTGATGACCTGGCGCAAGAACTTCTGCCGCGCATCACCGACTGCGTATACGCCTTCTTGTGATGTCTCCATCATATCGTTGGCAATAATGTACCCTTGTGAATCAAGCTCAACGACGCCCTCAAGGAAGCCGGTTTTTGGAACAGTGCCTACGAAGAAGAATACGCCGTTCGCCTCGATGCTGCTCATCTCGCCAGTCTTGATGTTTCGAACGAGCACTTCTTCCACCAATCCGTCTCCGCTTATCTCCTCGAGAACTGAGTTCCACACGAAGTTTATCTTCGGGTTCTGGAACGCACGCTCCTGAATCACTTTGGTCGCATCGAGTATGCCTTCGTCATGAATGACGATTACGTGCACTTTTTCGGCGAACTTGGTGAGGTAGATTGCCTCTTCAATCGCTGCATCACCGTTACCGACAACAACCACATCGAGGTCGGTGTAAAAGTCGGCGTCGCATGTGGCACAATAAGATACGCCTTTGCCTCTGAAAGCACGCTCTCCCTTAACGCCAAGAGTTCTTGGTTCTGCTCCCGGTGAGAGGATCACGGACTTGGCCCTATAAGCCGCCTTCTTGCAGATGATCGTCTTGTTCTGTCCAGACAAGTCCATTTCTATAGCTTCGTCTCTTACAAACTCAGAGCCGAAGTGACGTGCATGCTTTGCAAATCTATCCATAAGTTCCGGGCCTGTTCCTCTTATGACCCCAGGAAAGTTCTCCATCTCCTGCGTGGTCGCAGCCTGTCCGCCCGGTCTGCCCTTTTCGATTACAAGCGTGCTCAGCCGTGCGCGAGAAGCATAGATTGCCGCGGTAAGTCCGGCTGGGCCGCCTCCTACGATTATTACATCCCAGATCGTGTCGCCCATGTGTATCCCTCCATACTTTGAGAGTTCAGCTGTCGAGTGCGCTCTTAAACAGCAGCAAGTCGAGTGTTTTCATATCGTCTTTGATCTTCTGTGCCTGAGTTCCGTCGGCCGACCTGAGCATATGCGCCCATCTTCTTCTAAACTTGCGTGTTGCATCGAGAGCCGACTCAAGTATTGCCAGCGATCGAAAGTCAACCTCCGCATCGCCGGGTGCTACCAGGACAGTCCTGTAAGGACTCTCGTCCGGTTTCAAGCTGCCTGCTGACGGGTGTGAGACCAGCACAAAACCCTTATGCACCAAGTCTCTTACGCGTAACAGCACATTGCTTGCGTCTCCTTCAACAAACTCAAGCGCCACTGACTCGACCGAATCTATGACCATGTCGTTGTTGGTTATGGCTATTTTGGTCTGACGTTCCATACGCTCCGCGCCTTCCCAAATCTGTTTGTACTATATTTCACAATTTGCCCAAACAAAAACAGAGCAAGAGATTGGGCCTCCTACTCTGTCCTTCGTACCTGAGAGTTTAAGCTCGTATCACGCGAGCCTTGCTCCGTCGGTTAAAGTTACATTTTCCAGAGCGCCGTCACAAAGCGGTCCGTTTGCCTGAGAGATTCTCTCGCGAGCCGGGCCTTGGCTCCGAGATTGCTCCTTCGGCGGCAAATCTCGCTCTCCCGCTGTATTCATCCGGCACTGGCTATGCAGTTGGCTATTCCGTGTCCATTAGGATTCTACAACGAGCACCCGGATTTGTCCACATGCGGATTTGGGCCGAATTCGGCATCGACATTCGAAAATCTAAGATTTGCTCCGTTTATATAAGAAAATCATTACTTTACACAAGCTAAGTAATCCTGTTCGCTTGTAAATCACGCACGAGTGGCGGCTATCTCCTCCCACCCTTGCTTCAGGTCAATATAAAGCCTGGAAAGTTTGCGTAATATTTCAGCGTCCTTACGGAGCCGCGCTCGAAGCATCTCGCGCAGACTCATAGTATAGACGCCGCCTAGTTGCGAGGCAATGCCTCCCCCGTGCTCGAAGTCAAGTGTCTCGAGCAGTTCCTGCACTATAGCCATGCTTCGGTCGAGCCAGTATGCACTATCTTCAATCTCGCCTCGCTCCAGCTGGCATGCAGCACGCTCCAGAAACCTTGCGGCGCCTTCGTACATCAGCACCACTAGCTTTGCAGGGCTTGAGGTTCCTATCTGCATTCTTCTGTACTGGTTAAGCGCCATCTCCGCGCTTGCCATATTGCATCTCCCCTGTCTACACAAGCTTATCCATCTGGATTCCAATCATCGCCGACTGGTTTTGTAGGCGGGTGAGTTCAACTTCCATGCGAGTGTACTTGCGGTAAAGTTCTGCCTCGCGCTTTGCCATCCGTGCCTCCATATCTTGCACTTGCCTAGCGAGGTTGCCAATTGTGAGATCGATCATCTGTGTGTGTCTTGACACAAGCCCTGAACCGTTCTTGAGATACATCTCAGCCAGGGATAGGAGAGACTTGGCTACTCCGTTGTTCGAAGCAGCCCCGAGTTCATCTGCACCGAATATGCTCATCACGTATCCTACGTCCTGGTTCAGTTTTTCAGTGAGAGTATCCGTGTTGATGATAAGTTTGCCAGCGTCTTGCGTACCGTACTTACCCATGCTTATCCCAATGTCGGCCAGAGATCCGATCTTATCACCGAGCACTATCGCCGAAGTCACCGAGCTGCGCAACCGTGCCTCGAGTTCGCGCGCGAGAGAATCACCAGTAAGTGGACCCGACCTAGCCGATTTGGTATCATACGAACTCTTCGCCCTTATGTATTCGGTAATGTCGTTTAAGCGCTGTACCCAGTCTTTGATCTGATTCATCAGCGACTTGTGATCGGCGCTCACTTTGAAGTCAGTGCTTCCTGTCTTCTTCAAGCTGATGTTCAACTCAGGCACTGCATCTGTAACCTGGTTTGTCGAGCGACTGAATGTGGTACCATCAATGCTGAATATGGCGTCTTGTGCGCTCATCGTCTCATTGGCGATGGCACCCGACTGTCTCAGAATCCCGAGAGAGCGCAACACCCCGCCCGATGCATCGACGCATATCTCGGTACGGCCAACGGCGTGCAGCTGCACAGTCAGTCCGGCGGGTACAGATACTTCATTTGAACTGCTGGTGTAGGATACTCCGTTTATCGTGTAGGTCGCGTCTTGTGCTGCGCTAATGCTGTTCTTAATTGCCATGTTGCCAGAGAGTAATCCAAGATACCGCATAACACCATCCGGGTCGCCGAACTGCATACGACCCGCGCTCCCCGTCTCTTGCGAGGTAAGAACTAACCTTGAGCCACCTCCACCGTTTTCAACCGTGGCATCGACGCCCGAACCAGAAGAGCTTACGAGAGCGGCAATGTCGTAAAGGCTATGTGTTTCGTACACCTGTATCTGCCTACCGTTTATGCTGAACATCCCTGTCAAGCCGAGCGACTGGTCCGCGTCAGACACCGTGTCGCTTGCGATGCTCTCTTGAGTCGCAAGCGAGGCAACATGCAGGTCATAAAGCCCGGCGGCAGCGTCTGCGTGGATCTCGGCCGTAGCCACCTCTGCCGCTGAACTCGACACGCTGTACACCGCCATGTCTGAGTCCTGATACGCTATGCGAGAGATAGCCCCACTTCCCGTGGAGGTTATGAGCAGCTTATACTGGTTGTCGGAGAGTTTGACTACCCTGCATGTGGCAGGCACCGAAGCGAGCGCTATTTTGTTTGACACGCTCATGAGCGTGTCATCCGGAGTAATTGTTATTGGCGCCCCCTCAATTATGAAGGTGCCTGAGTAGCCGAGCTGGGTGGTGCTGCTGGAAAATACTCCGGACTCAACTCGGTGCTGGGTAGCCAGCTGATGTACCGTAAGGTTATGCAAGCCTATGGCCGCAGACGCTCCCGCCTGAACCACCGCGACGCTTGCATCCGCCACTTCTACAGACCTCTGCGTGTAACTCGAACTGCTCGCCAGCTTGTCTGTTAGGTTTTTGAATGCCTCAAGCTTGGAGCTCAGTTCACGCCAAGCAGCGCCGCTCGCTTCTCTCTGCGACATTCTGTGCCGCAGCGCTTCAATGGGCCTGCGCTCGACCTGCATCAGTTGCTTTACGAGACCTTCGACATCGAGACCCGTTCTCATACCCGAGACTCTCACTTGTATTCACTCCCGAGGCGGAGTCAGACTGTACCCTTATCTTCGCTTGGGGCTAGACGCCTCATCAAACTATGTATTGCTGTTAGCGCTGTCACATTTGCTATGCTATTTCAGGACTAATATCGTGGGCGATTACCTCTCTGTTTAGCTAAAGCACCTTTGCCCGGGGCATTGTTCTGCATTCGAAGTGGGGTCAGCAGGCTTTTGTGATGAGGAGCAGAATATACTAGAAGAATGCGTCTAACTAAGAAATGGAGCGTGATCCTTTGAAACACAAACAGTACTTCCCAACTTTTGAAGAAATGCTTTACCCAGAAACTATCCAGCCGTCGCTCAGGAAAGAAGCTCTTGAGAGTGCAGATAAAGACCCGCTTCATCCGTCAAACCTGCTTAACATGCACTGGCGAGATGCAAGCGGCATGACACGCCATGTGGTGCTTCCTCCGGAGCTGACCGGGGTAGACTGCAATATAATCGTGATTCTGGGCGTTGGGTTCCCGTCAGGCTCGCACAAAGTAGGACCATCTTATTCCATCCTTATTGAGGGTATTGTCGACGGAGATATCGACCCGTCGTACCACACCATAATCGCTCCCTCAACAGGCAATTTCGGCATCGGAGCCGCGTACGTCACGAACCTGATGGGGCTTAAGTGTAAGGTAGTCATGCCTGACAACATGAGCCGTGAGCGCTACGAACGAATCCGGCAATACGGTGCAGACCTGATCCTGACACCGGGCACCGAATCAGACGTGATTCTGACGCTGCAGAAAGCGCACGAACTGAAGAAGCAAGATCAGTACAGAGTGCTCGCGCAGTTTGAGTGTATGTCCAACTACCGGTTCCACAGGTATGTCACGGGCAACAGCATGATAGACCTCGCCCGGCGGTACGGAAATGGCAGAATCGCCATGTTCGCATCGGCGCCGGGTTCGGCCGGCACCCTAGGAGCCGGTGATGAAATCAAAAGAGAGTTCCCAGAAGCAAGAGTCGTTGCAGTAGAGCCGAACGAGTGCCCGACGCTGTTCTCGGGTGGAGTGGGCCAGCACCGCATTGAAGGCATAGGCGACAAGATGTGTACGCTTATCCATAACGTACTTCAGAGCGATTTCCTGTTCCGAGTTTCCGACGAAGAGTGCGTAAGGACGCTCTGCATCATACAGCAGGGTGAAGAAATCTGGCCGGTTGCAGGCCCGCTTAAAGACTTGTTTGGAGTATCAGGAATGTGCAATATCCTAGCATCCATACGTATGGCGAAATACCTGAAGCTCGGCCCCGGAGATAACGTGATGACCGTTGCGACAGATGGGTTCGACCGCTACCACTCTGTTCTTGAAGAACTTGAGAGAAGGAGCCTTGAGATTGAGCCTCACGTGCTCGAACGCTGGTTCAATGAGTGCTTCATGGCAGACTGCGACGAGCGCGACGTACGAGACATTCGGCGCAAGCCGGAGAAAGAACGGCTCTTCAAGCAGAAAGAGCACGATTGGTTGAGATTTGACTATACGCAGGAGTACCTGGATTCTCTCAGAGACCAAGAAACATGGGAGCAAGAGGCGAGCAAGATCCCAGCCTATGACGAAGCCATTAAGCAATATCGCAGTTCATAATCCACCTGGGGAGGAATCATCTTGGTACGTGAGATAATCCAGATAGGAAACCCTGTGCTGCGCGAAGTATCAGAGCGTATCCCAAATCCTAAAGCGCCTGAGATGCAAGAGCTTGCGCGCGACATGGCCGACACGCTCAAAGACTTTCAGCGAAAGGTTGGCTACGGGCGTGGTATTGCTGCTCCACAGGTCGGTGTCCCAGTCAGGATGGTTGTGGTGGATATGCCAGAGCTCGGTGGCGTGACCACTCTCGTGAACCCGGTCATAACTTACCGCAGCGATGAGATGTTCAGCGTCTGGGATGCGTGCTTTTCCTACTTCTTCTTGTTCTTCCAGGTGGAACGCCATAAACATATAAGGGTTGAGTACCAAGATCTTGACGCCAACCTCGTGATAATCGAGGCTTCAAGCGACCTGTCAGAGCTGCTCCAGCACGAGATCGAACACCTAGACGGTGAACTCGCCATAGATAAGGTGAAAGACCCGCGCACGTTTATGAGCGTGGCAGAGTACCAGAAGAGAGTTGAAAACGCTTAGCAGAAGATCTGGGCACGAAAGGCTCCCCCGGCTTAGGGGAGCCTTATTGTGTTTATGCAGTTGGCGGACTGGGTGGAGATAGGTATTCTGCCAAGAACAAGTAGATCTCTTTTCTGGATTGCCTTGCAGCAGTAGTATCCACCCTGTTAAACACATGTCCCCCGGGTTCTGCCTCATAAATCTTGTACGAAAACTGCTTTCCGTGTGCCTTGAGCGCATTTATTAGATGCTCTACCTCCAGGCTGTTGACGTCCTCGTCTGAAGTATTGGTGTGTATGAGCAACGGGGTGTTGAGTTTTTCGGCATGCCATGCAGGCGAGCGTTTTCGGTATTCCCATGGGTCTTCAGCCGCGCTCCTACCTATGTGATAGTCCGCCGAGAACAATTGCTGGTACTCTGGCCCTTTGTAGCCCATCCGCGCAACGAGGTCGCTCACAGGCACTCCTGCGTACGCCACTTGGTAAGACTCAGGATGGTTAAATATGTTAAACAGGCTTATCATGCCGCCATGGCTCCATCCAATGATACCCACTCTGTCTGGGTCGACCAGTTCGTTTGTCTCGACCATCCAGTTACGCGCGCAGAACACATCTTCTGTTTCGAGACCGCCGTAATCTATCAGTTTCCAGAACATCTGCCCGTAGCCTGTACTGCCCCTGTACTCAGGCGCTATCACAAGATATCCTTGTTCTAAGAGTTCTCGGACTATGTGGCACGCGCTACTTCCGAAATTTGCGTGCACCCCGCCGTGTACGTACACCACAAGCGGGTATTTCTTCCCTTCTTGTGCGTTTTTCGGCACAAACGTATATGCACTGAACACAAGCGGATTTCCCTTGTTCTGCGGCGATTGAGCCAGTTGGTTCTGCGGCGGCGGCCCGACGAGCTGCACCTTATCGATAACAGCCATATCACCGAGCTTGTGGTACCACAGCACGTCGTCGACAGATTTGGCGAGTTTCATTAACTCATGCCTTACACTCTCCTGAAACAAACCGAGATCGACCGGTATTTTGCCCTGCTCCACACGAGTCCCTCCAGTCTTACGTTATCTATGACCACAAGTTAGACCTGATGCGTGTTTTTCCCTTCGCACCCGGCGACACCGGTCACCGCCATCTGCGCAGGCGCCGGCAAGAACTTGGCCTTTGCCTCAGCGAGCACCGGCCCATCTGAAGCAGATATGCGTGCCCGGCAGTAGAACATCCGGTGGCGCTGTTCTGTTACCTCACCTGTTACGTGTATGACTTCACCCACCGGAACCGGGGCCTTGTATCTTACGCTTATCTCAGCGGTAAGCGCCAGAGTACCTTTTGTCATTACTGCCCACCACATCGCATCGTCGAGTAACCCTGCAACGATTCCTCCCTGGAGCACACCATCGAACCCACGAAACTGCTTGCCTACAACCAAAGTTGCGCTTACACCGTTGGCTTCAGGCTGGAATACTGCCCTGAGCCCTATGGGGTTATCCCGTCCGCAGATTATGCAGCCGCTCGAGCTGAGCTCTTGTAGCACACCAATTCCTCCCAGTTACCGTGCTATGCTCTATTGTAGTGCTTCGGCACAGACGTGTCCAAGACGGCAGGCTTCGGCCGTAAGATGCGAGAAAGTTGTGCAAGCCGAAATAGACAGCTGGGAGGATGGCCTATGACTCATACACGTGTAGAGCAGGCAGTGCTTGCGCGACTGCAAGAGCACGAAGCCGAGATGGTTGAGACCACCAGGCAGCTGGTGCGTATCCCTAGCGTTGTAGGGCAGGAAGCAAAGGCTCAAGCTTACGTGAAGAACCTGTTTTCGCGCGAAAGACTGCGTACTGTCGAGTTTGAACCAGACTTCTCCAAGATAAGCCAGCACCCTGCGTATTGCGGCTGGAAGGAAGAGTCGTCTGCGTATGTCGGGCGTCCGAACATCATCGGGTTCTGGGACGGAGATCCAAAAGCCAAGTCGCTCATACTAAACGGCCACATTGACACAGTATCACCAGAGCCGGTGTCGCAGTGGAGACACGATCCTTTTGGTGCCGAAATAGTTGACGGCAAGATGTACGGCCGTGGAGCCAACGACATGAAGAGCGGCATTGTTGCAGCTCTGTTCGCGATCCGAGCCATCCGTGAAGCGGGCTTTAAGCCAACAGGCAGTGTGCAGCTTCAGAGCGTCATTGAAGAGGAAGCAGGCGGTGGTGGCGGTACGCTCGCGTGTCTTATCGAGGGGTACACTGCCGACGCATTTGTCGCAGTAGAACCGACCCGAAACTGCGTTCGCATAGCAAATGCGGGTATCCTGTACTTTAGGGTCTCGTGCGAAGGCAGCACAGCACACGCAGGTAACGCGCACCTCGGGGTAAACGCGATTTCGAAGATGAGTAAGATCACCGACGCGCTGTTCGCACTGGACGAGAAGAGGGGACGCGAAGTACGCTATCCACTATTCGAAAAGGGCTCTTTTGGAAGAGCATGCAACCTGTCTCTGGGCACCATCCGTGGTGGAGACTGGCCTTCGACAGTATGTGGCTGGGCTAGCGTAGAAGGCAGGCTATCGTTTGTGCCAGGCGAGAGCATGCAAGAGGTTAAACAGAACGTTGAGCACACAATAGCTCAGGTCGCCGAGTCTGACGCATGGCTCCGAGAACACCGCCCCAAAGTGGAGTGGTTCGGCTGGAGATGCGAACCCTGGGAAGAACACCCAGATCAGCCTTTCGTCAAGATGTTGCAGCGGGCGGCGCTTGACGCGACGGGGGAGCAGGCTGAGATCACCGGTCGCGCATCAGGAGTGGACTCTCGTTTCCCTCACTTGTTCGGCTTCCCCGGAGTATGCTACGGCACCTCAGGTGGCCAGAACCACGGAGTTGACGAGTACACCGAAGTAGGTAAGCTGCTTGGGTGCGCGAGGGCGCTCGCGCTGCTCACACTCAGGTGGTGCGGAGTAGAGAAGTCTTAAGTACTCAGCAGAGCGCTCAGCCGTGCTAACACGCCTGAAGCGCTCTGCCGTATTAGGCGTGGAGCTGGGCGAATGCGCGTACGCTGCACGACGCCCCGTGCAGTATCCTGAGAGGCACTGCATAAAACGAGAACCCGTCTCTGGGCAATTCTCCCAAGTTACACAGGTGCTCCACCACAAGTATCCCTGCCCGAAGCAGCCTTGTGTGTGCAGGTCTTGCAGGGTTTTGCGCATCATCAATGTTACAGAAGTCCACACCGACGAGCACAGGCTCTGCTGAGACCAGCGCTTCTACACAGCGCTCCGAGAGAAACGGGCCTGAATGCCAGTACTCGTCGCGCATAAATCTGTTGTCCCATCCGGTCCGCACCAGCACTGCCCGTGACCTAACACATGAGAAGTCTATGTCGAGATCTATCGAACGGTCTTCTCCCACGAGCGCATCTGCGACTACACCGTCAAGCGCTGCAACCCTTTCAAGCGTTATCTCGCTCAGATCCTTACCTTCTCTAAAGCGATGAAACGGGCTGTCAAGGTATGTGCCCAGATTGAGCGGTATATCCGCCTTTCCGATGTAGAACTCGGCTTTTCCCTCATAGTGGGAACGGGACGATTCATGGTCGTACAGCGCGCCGAAACTCGCTCGAGAGAGCCCAGGATACACACGCATCCCGTCTTGCAACACATGGCTGAGTTCGACAAACCTCTTAGCCATCTGTCTCGCGTTTGCAGTGAGTCAGATTACCTTTAGCGTCATGGTGCGCTTCGCACGCTTCGCAATCACTGTGCCGTTCACACGTGGTGTTAGGGCATAGGCACTCGTTGCTGTCTTTCAACATCTATCCCTCCGTCCTCAGTATCCTAAATCCTCCCCGATGACCACCACGCTGATGTCAGTAGCCGATGGCTTGCGCCTTAGTACCGAGTATATGTTGCAGATACGCGTGTTGCCCTCGCATTCTTCGCACACACCGGTTGTTGCACACGGGTTAGGAAGGCTAAGTCGTTTGTTGTTCATGGGCGATGCCTTTAGCCGAATCCTGTCCAGCGCTGCGTCTAGATCCTCGGTTATCTTGTTGGTTCCGACCACTATAACCACTTTCTTGGGCCCGAAAGTCATTGCTGCAACTCGGTTTCCTGTGCCGTCTACATTTAGCAACCATCCGTCGAGTGTAACGGCGTTAGTTCCGGACAAGAACACATCGCACACAAGCTGCTGCCGCCTTATCTCCATCTTCTGCTCAGGCGAAAGCGATGGGTCGGAATGGTCTAACAGTACCGCTCCCTTCTGTTTCACTTTGTCGTGAAGCCCAAGCTCGGTAAGGGTCATTGAACCGCCGGTACCCACTTTGTCTCCGGATTTTATGAGGCTGAGCACGAACTGCGTCGCCTCATCTCGTGTGCCAAAGTACCTTGCATCAAACTTGTTCTTCTTTAGCGCTTCAACTGCTCGGTTGCCGAGCACTTCGTTGTGCCACGCTGTGATGCTCACATCAGACGCCTCCTCGTTGTTTCGTAAAGCGAACCTTGTAAGAAAAGCTCTTTCTGCTAACGCAAATACTTCTCCTGCTGTGGCTTCTAGCATCACAAGAAGCGTTTTGTCTCGCTGCGTAGAATAGTGAGTCTTGGCACCTGAGGAGGGACGTTAATGCAGAAGACTATGCCGGAGTGGTATACACATCTTGAAGAATCAAATGCCACAGATGTTGCAAGGTTTTTGACCTCTAACTCGTGTCTACCGGGGCCTCGCGCAAATCTAGAGCTGCTCTATTCGTTCGCACACATGTCCAGTTCAGACATAAGACCGGGCAGCCTACAAGTGCTCTGCCAATGGGCAGATTGCGAAGACACTTCAGCATCCGAGTTCTTGTCAATGGCTGCGCTCAGCGCGCTCGGCGCGTGTTACGTGCACTGTTCTTCGGATAAGCAATTGCAGGTGCTGTCGCTGCTCAAGAAGCGTGCATCTGACCCGAGATGGCGCGTTAGAGAGGCAGTAGCCATGGCTTTTCAGCACATACTCGAAGCACATTTTGAGACAGCACAGCTCATCTTCAGCGAGTGGTTACCCAGGGCCACCCAGCTCGAGATGCGTGCAGTGCTTGCGGCGCTTGCACACCCTGCTGTGCTTACGGATGAGAAGCGAGTGACTTTCTGCATGCAGGTGACTGAAACCGCACTCGCTGCGCTTCCAGACCGTGTGCGTGGTGAGGATGTGAGAGTGCTTGTGCAGGCTCTATCGTATGTGATCAGCGTTTTCTGCGCGAGTTCTCCTAGGATTGGCTTCAATTATATGAGAAAATGGGCAGAGACTGGCCGACCTCTAGTCAGTCGCATATTGCTGAAAAACCTCGGCAAAGCAAGACTCAAGCAGTACGCCTGCGAAATACGCCAGATCCAAAACATACTTAGAACACACTAACCCCTGAGGATTGTGGACCGTGGAATTAGGTGCGATCGCACTTCTTGTAGCCGCCGCAGTTATGCATAGCACCTGGAACCTCCTGGCCAAGAGAAGCCTGGATAAGCAGGTATTTCTGTGGCTCGCCATGTGCGCGTGTTCGCTGTTCTTCCTTGTGCCGGTGCTCTATATCTGGCAACCCGTAAAACCTGCTGCCTGGCTACTGATTCTGCTCTCGGGTGTGTTCGAAGCAGTGTATTACACTGTGCTAGGTAAGGCATACCAGTCTTACGACCTTTCGCTCATTTATCCCTTAGCAAGAGGCTCCGCACCCCTGTTTGTTGTGGTGCTGGCTTTCGTGTTCTTGCGCGAATCGATTCCTGCGTCAGGCGCGGCCGGTATACTGCTCATAGTCACCGGAATATACACGTTGCATATCAAGCGGCTGAGCAGAGAAGGGCTTGTCGCTCCCTTGATTGGCATGAGAGAACACAACTCGCGTATAGGGCTGCTTTGCGGATTGAGCATCGCGTGTTACTCGGTAGTCGACAAGGCAGGCGTGGCATTGGTTCGGCCTGAACAGTACATCTATCTCGTATTCTTAGCCTCGTGCGTGTTCTTGGCCCCGAGGATGCTTATTCACAGAAGACCTCAGATCAATGTCGAATGGAGCCGCAACGCTCCGCGAGTGCTCGTGACTGCGATACTAAATCTGGGCGCTTACTTCTTGGTGCTCGTGGCAATGACACAAACTAAAGTGAGTTACGTATCTGGAGTACGTGAGATGTCCATAGTGCTTGGAGCATTGATGGGAACACTGCTTCTGAAAGAACCATTCGGCAAGAGCAAGATACTCGGCTCAGTTCTTATCTTCTGCGGGATCCTGTGCATCAGCCTTCTTAAGTAGTCTTGTGTATAGCCCGAATCCCCAAAACAGAGCGAGCGCACCAATACCTATCGTTCCGAGAGAATACGTTCGCGCCAGTCCAAAATCCAGCAGTGAGTAAGCAAGAATCGGCCCCGTGGCCTCTCCAAGGTCGAGGCATGTGCTGTACATCGTCATCGAGAGGGCTGACTTTTCACCTGCGCCCACGTCTGCGGCAGCCGATGACAACACGACTAACGCCACCGCCTGAGCCGAAAACATCAGAACGCCTGCAGCCACTGCGGCAAGCACCCCTTGTGAAAACAGAATTGCGCACGCAGCAAACAGCTGCAGGCTATAGATAAGCGCAAGAGGCAGCGCTCGACCTAGTCTGTCAGAGAGTCTGCCCACAAGAGGCGCGAGCAAGATGTCTGATGCCCAGCGCGACGCTTGGACGAAACCTGTAAGTGTACCAAGCCCTACTCCGGCAAAGACCAGCCCGTGTGACACAACCCTGCTTCTAAGCAATACACCCGCGGTGGATATGAATACACCTCCGATCGCCACCGCCGAGAGCAATGCAGACGAGTACACAGGCCAACCCTGTTTCAGAAGAGGTGGCACTTGTCTTAAAGAGAGTGCTGGCCTGGAGCCAGAAATCTGCTCTTCTTGGGGTTTTGGTACGCGCAACACCAGTGACAGCAGCACTGCAACGCAGGTCAAGGTGCCGAGAATCCTGGCGGTGGAGCGAAAGCCCACCAAGTCGAGAAGAAACCCGCCGCCGAATGCCCCCGCAAGTGAGCCGAGCCTCACGAGCCGCTGCATGCCTCCAAGCGCTTCGCCTCTTCTCGTCTCGCGCACTTCAGACAGTGTCACAACGAACGCAGTAAGCCTTATGAGAGACCAGCTAAGCCCCCAAAGAACCCTCAGTGTGAGCCAGGCAGCAGGGGTGGTGACGAACGAATACCCCATGGTGGTAAACACTGCCAGGCACGCCGCAACTACGGCCGTTCTTTTTTGTCCAAGTCGCAATAGCACCACGGCGGCAGCTGGGTTAAACAACAGCCTGGCGAAGCGGTTGACGCTTAGTATGGCACCTGTGGTCTGCGCGTCGAGCCCAATATCCATAAAGCATGCAGGAAGCGCTGTATAGAGCATCGAGTCGCCTATAACACACAGTCCCATGATCAATGCAACGAGCCTTGCTCGAGACATGCGCCACCTCGTTTGGCTAGACGTACAGCGAAGAGAGCAAGTGTGTACTTCTAAGCATCTGCTGCAGCGTCCTTCCGCAAGACCGAGGTTAATACGCATATCTCAGATAGGACGCTGGATAGACAGCGCGAAACACCTAAGTAGACAAATTGACAGGAGGTCGGCCGATGAAAGACAGCACCTATCCGAATGAGACGATTCGCGTGCTGCTCGAACGGGGCAGCTGCCGTAGTTTTGCCGATCGAGACATCGAACCGGATGTGCTTGAGAGCGTACTCAGAGCCGGAGTACACGCGCCAACAGCCGGCAATCTTCAACCCTACTCGGTAATCTTGATCAAAGATAAGAACACCAGTCTAGAACTCCAGCGTCTGTGTGGTAACCAAGCATTCATCTCCCAAGCGCCGGTTAACCTGCTATTTTGCCTTGACTGGAACAGGATACGACGCTGGACTGAGCTTGAAGCCGCGCCTTTTTCGGCCACTCAGAGTTTCAGGCATTTTTGGGTCTCGTTTCAAGACACCATCATATGTGCACAGAACATAGTTACTGCGGCGGATTCGCTAGGCCTCGGGTCGGTGTATGTGGGCACCGTTCTCGAATGCTTTGCAGAACTGCGTGAGATGTTCAACATGCCCCAAGCAGTGTTCCCCGTGGTGTTGCTCAGCCTGGGTTATCCAAAACACAAACCTGTACCGCGAAGAAAGCTTGGGATTGACACTATCGTCCACCACGAGAAGTACCACGACCCAGACGACGCGTCTCTTCTGCAGGCATTCTCCGATAAGTACGCTCTCGAGGCACCGCTTACACCATCAGAGTCCAGCTTGCAGACTATTGGGCGGGTGGCCGAGTCTGTGCACGGCCAGGAGTTTGCCAGAAGATGCGTCGAGCGCATAAGCGAGACAGGTGTAATAAACAGGGCACAGCGTTACTTTGGGCTTCACTACCGCGCTGACATCATGCCAACCCGAAACAGAAAGTACTTAGAAATCATGCGTGAGTCGGGATTTGACTGGTTTGAGCACAGTTAGGCGCAAGAGGTGAAAGTGTGTGCACCGTAGAAGCATTGTCTCGCAATTTCGTCGAACTTATGGAGGGATTCGAGCATGAACCTGATGGAAATTATGCGCTCAGAAGGTCATGAGCAAGTCGTGTTCTGTAACGAGCCAGTTTCCGGACTACGCGCGATAATCGCGATACACGATACCACGCTGGGTCCGGCACTTGGCGGATGCAGAATGTGGCCGTATAGGTCGCTGGACGATGCGGTTACCGACGCACTGAGGCTGTCACGCGGCATGACGTACAAGAACTCGGCCATGGGCCTTAGTCTTGGCGGCGGCAAGGCAGTCATAATCGGGGATTCGAGAAAGGACAAGACCGAAGAACTGTTTCGAGCGTTCGGTAAGTTTGTGCACAGCCTTGGAGGGCGCTACTACACTGCGGAAGACGTGGGTATCTCCCCCACCGACATGGGCTTTGTACGACTTGAGACTCCGTATGTGGCAGGGCTTGCCGAAACAAGCGGCGATCCCTCGCCCGTAACGGCGTACGGTGTATTTGTGGGCATGAAAGCTGCAACCAAGTTAGTGCTCGGGACCCGTTCTCTCAAAGGGCTGCATGTCGCAATCCAAGGTCTTGGACACGTAGGCTACTATCTCGCGAAGCACCTTAAAGAAGAAGGTGCAAGACTATCTGTCTCAGATATATACGACGACCGACTGCGCATAGCAAAAGACGAGTTTGGCGCCGACATCGTGCCGCCGGAGCAAATTCACAAGCTAGACTGTGATATCTACAGTCCGTGCGCTCTGGGAGCAGTGCTAAACGACACAACCATACCGGAGATCCGTGCCAAGATAGTCGCAGGCGCAGCCAACAACCAGCTGGCCGAACCGCGTCACGGAGAGATGCTGGCAAAACTCGGCATCCTTTACGCTCCCGACTTCGTCATAAACGGCGGAGGAGTGGTGAACTGCGCGCAGGAATTCCACCCTGCGGGCTACAATAGGGAAAGAGCGTTTTCCATAGCCGCTACCATTGAACAGAAACTGCTAGACATCTTCAGTGTGTCGGCAATACAGCACATACCGACTCACAAGGCGGCAGAAACGCTTGCAGAGGAGAGAATCGCAAAGCTTGCTCGACTTAAGAAGATGCATCTGTAGAATACGGTACCAGGCCGCGCCGACCGCGCGGCCCTTTTTGTGTTGCAGGATACCGCAGGAATTCTCCGAACAAAGTCTGTATTAAAAACATCCTGACAGGGGGAATTGCTTTTGTTTGATGTGCTTATCAAGTGCGGCAAGCTGGTAGACGGCACAGGCAACCCATGGTACATAGCCGATGTCGGCATACGTGATGGCAAGATAGCCAAAATAGGAAGAAACCTCGGTGAAGCAAAACATACTGTGGACGCCTCCGGCAAAATCGTGGCACCTGGCTTCATAGATACCCACACTCACTCTGACTTCACACTACTGCAAGATCCCCGCGCGATATCAAAAGTGCACCAAGGAGTCACGACCGAGATCGTGGGCAATTGTGGCGGCTGGATAGCGCCTATAACTCGCGACACTCAAGAACTCGTCTCTTCGCTTCTCCCCAAGCATGGCGATATCGAGATCGACTGGACAGGCATAGGCGGCTATCTAGATAGGCTACAGAAGCAGAAGGTAGCACTAAACGTCGGTGCACTTGTGGGTTTTGCTAACGTACGCGCGGCGGTCATGGGGCTTTCGCGTGATGCTGCATCGGATGAGCAAATCGCGAAGATGCGTGGCCTCGTGGAAGAAAACATTGAGCAAGGAGCGTTCGGGCTTTCCACTGGACTTTTCTATGCTCCGCAGAGTTATGCCGCAGAACATGAGGTCACCGAAGTTGTAAGAGCACTCAAGAAACACGACGCTCTGTACGTCACCCACATCAGAGATGAAGGTAACTACACTATAGGACTCAAGGCATCGCTTGAAGAAGCGTTCCGAACTCAAGAAGACGCCGGAGTGATGCTTCACATATCTCATCTTCAGGCAAACGGCGTTGCCGCGTGGGGAAGCGGACCCGATATGGTTGAGACTATCGAGCGCAGACGCGCAATCGGCATGGACGTTACGTGCGACGTGTACCCGTACGACCGTTGCGGTGGTGGAATCAGCGGCTCGGTGATGCCCAGATGGGCGCTTGAAGGAGGCCGCAATGAAGTGCTCAAGCGGCTACGCGATCCTGCCACACGGGCCAAGATCGCGCACGAGATTAAGGAGACCTTTAAGAAGCGCGGAGGCGCGGAGCTGCACACGTTTTCTTCGGTGTCTTCAGATCCACACTATGAGGGAAAGACACTTGACGAAGTGGCCAGGGATATTGGAGAGTCACCCGAATTCGCGGTGCTCACGCTGCTAGAGCGAGGTGAGGCAAGCTGGGTGTCGGCCATCTTGCATTCGGATGATGTGGCCAGCATTATGAAGGCAGACTGGGCAATGGTCGGCAGCGATGGCAGCTCGCTTGCGTTGAGCGGACCTGTTAGCGGCGGCAAACCCCACCCTCGAAATTTCGGCAGTTTCCCGAGAGTTCTCCGTCACTACTGTCTGGATAGTGGTCTATTGTCACTTGAACAAGCTGTGCGAAAGATGACTTCGCTTGCAGCACAGCGGTTTGGTCTTGTGGGCAGAGGCCTGCTAAAGGAAGGCTTTTACGCCGACACGGTCATCTTCGACCCCAACACAATTCGTGATACTGCCACATTCCAGAACCCACACAGTCTGCCTGAAGGCATTACACATGTAATGGTTAACGGTGAGTTTGTGGTATCTGACTCAAAGCACACAGGCACACTCCCAGGTTTGGCGCTCAGGAACTGCTAGCCAAACTAGTGCACATATTTACACGGATTTGAAGGGTTTATCCGGAAAAGCGCGGAATACGTATGTGCTGTCCAGAAGTGCGCGTGTAGTGAGGTTACCTGGAAAATGCAGTCAGGCATAGCACAAAACGTGTATACGGGGCTCGTGGAGAAGATTGCCACCGGGGTATACCCAAAAGGCAGCTTTATTCCCAGTTGTCGGGTGCTTGCCAAAGAGCTCGGCGTCAACAAGAACACCGTCAACAAAGCCATCAAGATGCTCCAGGCAAGGGATATTGTCAGGCCCATACCCGGCGTTGGCTCGATGGTAGTCGGAAACTCGCATGGTCTCCAGCCAGATACAGCTGCGAACGAAATTGCAGCTGGACTTGATAAAGTCATGCACATGGCCCGAGTTACAGGGTTGTCACGCAAACAGGCTGAACACCTAGCCAAGAGTGCTGTCGAAAAGTGGTTCGGGCGAACGCAGGTAGCAGCGCTGCTTGTGGAATGTAACAAGTGGGATGCAGCATCACTCGCAGATCACATCCGAAAGCAGCTTTCAATACAGGTTGTTCCGATGGTAATTGAGGAGTTCTTGCCACACGCGCCAAGGATAGCCGAGGGCTACGATATCGTGATGACGACGTTTTACCACCTCAGCGAGCTCTACCGCGCTCTGCCCCCTGGAGAGCGCGATCGGGTTGTTGGATTGCAGGACAAACCGCGAGTCGATGCACTTGTGGCGCTTTCCAGGATACCCAACGAGACTCGCATAGGGCTTGTGGCAGGACACAACAGAACTCTCGATCTGATCCAGGGCACCTTGAGGTCATGCGGCTACCCTGTAGCAGAAAGAGCGCTTATTGAGGATACAAAGTCAATCACACGCATGTTTGGGCGCGTGGATTTACTGGTCACAAGCGAAGTGTGCCAGCATGAGCTGTTTGAACTCAGACCGTCAGTTCCCGTCATAACCATATCCTTTGAAGTCGACCAGCAATCACTCGAGTTCTTGCGCAAGAAACTGTCCTCTATTATTGGTCTGAAAAGCTCCGAAGCGTGTAACTGAAAGTAGTTTTGTGCAGGCGTCCTATGTCTTAGTACGCCCTACGATTCAAATAAACAACTGCCGGGAGGTCCTGTAACGTGGCAAGACAGTCGTTGCTGTACGAGAAAATGAAATGGCCCGAGATCAAGAAGGCTGCTGAAGAGGACAAGTGCATCCTTGTACCAGCCGGGATTATCGAGGATCATGGTCCGCATCTACCTGTAGACACCGATATTCTAATAGCCCGGGGTATCTGCAAGCTTGCAGCCGAAAAGATGGATGGAGAAGCGCTCGTTGCCCCGCCTGTCACCCACGGCTATAGCCCGCACCACATGGACTTTCCAGGGCCTCTAAGCATAACCTGGGACACATTCATTCGCCACACACTAGACATCCTAAAGAGCCTTATACACCACGGCTTCCGTCACATTCTCGTAGTCAACGGTCACGGTTCAAATGCGTCGTGTCTTGACGTTTCGTGTCGCCTAGCCATGGTAGACCACCCTGACACAAGATGCGCCATGGTCTCATGGTGGCAGCTCTCCTCTGTAGTGAAACTGGTCGGCGAGATCCGTGATTCAGAAGTGACAAGCCACGCGTGTGAGCTTGAAACCTCGCTTTACCTCGCGCTTGACGAACATAGCGTGGACATGAGCAAAGCAGTATGCGAACTCAGTCTTCCCTGGTCAGACCATTTCTGGACAGATCTTGTGGGCGCTCCGAAAAGGCCGCACAGGAACCGTGTCGCCATGACAGAGTACTGGAGCACCATGACCAGCTCCGGGGTTGTGGGCGATGCAACCGTGGCAACACGCGAAAAGGGGCTTAAGATCCTCGATGCGGCCGCTGACGAGATCAAAGAAGTCTGCCGCGAGATCAAAGAGCGTCCGTGGAGACCCAGGGTAGACCGCCACAAGTAGACCCGTATCCGGAAGACGTTGACCGTAAAGGAGGTGTGGCCCCACAGTCGTGTGTCGTTTTTCACTGGCCGTCTGTTCTATCTCAATATCGGGAGGTGTTTTGTAAGTGAGAGACGGGCGAGTGACCGCTTTTCTGGTAGTCGTTCTTTTCGCAATCGGTATGTACTACTTCCTTGATGCGCTTAAGAACAAAGGTATGAAATACGCGCTGCGTCGTGTTACAGGCCTTGAGGCAATCAAGGAAGCTGTGGGACGGGCAACAGAACTAGGAAGGCCCGTGTTCTTCAGTGCAGGTATCGGAGACGTTGTTGGTGCAGAGGGCATGCAAGTCTTGGCCGGCATGGACATCCTGTCCTTTGTGGCCAAAATGTGCGCGGAGTATAACGTGCGGATTATCTCGACGGTAAGCAAGCAGAACGTTCAAGTAGTTACGGAAGAAGTTGTGCGATCTGCGTACACGTCAGTCGGGCGTAAAGACGCATATCAGCCGGAGATGGTACAGTTCCTATCGCCGACCCAGATGGCTTATACAGCAGCCAGCATCGCAATAATGCGACGCGAACGCATCGCTGCAAGCATCCTTGTTGGTCCGTTCTTCGGTGAAGCGCTTATCATGGCTGAAGCCGCAGCCGAGATTGGAGCCATCGGCATAGCCGGTACGGCACGAATGAGCCAGCTACCGCTGTTTGTCGCCGCGTGTGACTACACACTCATCGGCGAAGAGATGTTTGCCGGAAGCGCATATCTGACCGGGGAGCCTATGGCAGTAGGGAACATCGTCGTTCAGGACATTACCAAAATGGCTGCCATCTTGTGCATAGTAGTTGGGTCATTACTCCGAACTGCTAACGTCAACCTGTTACACGACCTTCTGGGGAGGTGAGATAACACATGTACAGAAAGCTACCCGTCTATATCGCGACGATAGCTGGCATGATATTGATGATAGACTACTTCATCAATATACCAGCGCTTACAAAAGTGGCAAGCGAGATCCAAGCGTGGACAGTGCTGATTTCTGCGTTCCTCCTCGGTATCGGAATGGTCAACCTTCTACTGGTGAATATCCGGGGCTTGCAAACCAGAAGAACTGACATCCTAGATAACATCGTCCTAATCGGTGCTCTTGTAGTCATGTTTGTTGTCACACTTTTCAGCGACCAATTCGATACAGCCTATCGATGGCTTTTTCACGAGATCTATGCACCGCTCGGAACTGCTGTGTTCTCGCTTCTGATGTATGCGATGGCGTCAGCGGCTTACAGGGCTATACGGCTCAAATCGATAGAATCAACAGTATTCCTAATCGCAGCCGTTACAGCAATGTTGGGCGTAGCCCCTGTGGGAGAGACAATCTCGCCTCAGATCCCCAAGTTCTACACTTGGATGCTTCAAGTGCTCAATATGGCAGGTCAAAGAGGAATTATCATGGGCGGCGCTATAGGCGCTATGGCCGCCAGCCTCAGGGTGCTTCTCGGTATAGAGCGGCGCCACATTGGGTTGGAATAGGAGGTGCATGAAGTGAATGACATCGGCAAGATCTTCAGGTGGAACCGCCTAACAATATACGCCATTATCACTTTGGCAATCCTGTTTCCACTGGTCAGACCCATAGGTATACCTATACCGATAGGCGAATCCGCCAGGACGTTCTATGAACTCGTGGATAACATGAAACCCGGTGACATAATTTGGGTAGACTCGGCATTCTCGCTCTCTGCAGCCGTGGAATGTGTCCCCCAACTTGAGGCAATATCCCAGCACGCATTGAAGAAAGGTGCAAAGGTGATAATGCTGGCAATGAGTCCCGACGGCCAGCCATTTGCCGAAAGGGCCTTAGCCGCTCTGATTGAGCAAGGTGCAGTATACGGCGAAGACATTGTCTACCTTGGTTTTGTGCCCGGTGAGGAACCTGCTATAGCAGCAATGATGTCAGACCTGCACAGGGCTGTGCCACGCGACTACAGAGGCACACCACTGACGGATATACCCATAACAAAGAATGTGAGGACAGGAAACGACATTGCAATCGTGGTTCCAGTTACATCAAACGCTACCGCACCGGATTTCTGGACGAGACAAATCGCTCCTTATCCGAACACCGTGCTTACTATGGCATCACAGGCTTCTCTATGGCCCAGAATTCAGCCGTACCTACCAACGGGCCAGATTGCTGCAGCGCTTAACGGTGCGCGCGGCGCGGCTGAATATGAGCTCATGATAGGCAAGCCGAGCATCGCTGTTGCATCGATGGATGCCACTTCAATCGCGTACCTGACGTTCGTGCTGTTCATTATCGTTGGCAACCTCGCCCACTGGCTTGCACCGGACAAGAAGGTCGCAGCGAAGAAAGATGGTGATAAATCATGACGTCTAATGTGACTATCTGGATCACTGCGCTCTTAACCCTGGCTGTCTATTCGTTTCTGATCAAAGACAACCGCGCGTTCAGACTGGTCGAGAAGTTCTTCGTCGGGCTCGGCGCTGGCTACTTCGCGGCGATGGGTGTGCGAAACATAATCCAGATCGGCATTCGTCCCATAATGGAAGGTCAGTTACTTCCGCTCATACCCTTCATCTTGGGACTTATGGCGTATACGCGGTTCATCAAGCCCATTGCCTGGATGACCAAAATACCCATTGCGCTCATCGTGTCCATCGGTGCTGCGCTTACTCTACGTGGGAGTGTGCAAGCACAGCTGCTGAACCAGGCCCGAGGTTCTATGCTTCCTTGGACGACTGCAAACAACATTATCATCGCACTAGGCACAGCAGCAGTACTATCCTACTTCTACTTCAAGGCGCGCAGTCCAGGACCATTTGATGGTGTTATGACACTGTCGAGCAAGGTAGCGAGGATAATCATGATGGTGGCGTTCGGCATCGGCTATACAGGTGTTCTGGGTGCAAACATCCCCAGAACTATTGGCCAGATACAGCTCATATTCGGCAAGTGGATTCACCTGATCCCGGGATTCTAGACAACTAACTACGAAGGGGAGCGGGCAGATGCTTGATGTTCTGATAAGACACGGCAGAGTAATCGACGGCTCGGGCGCTCCGTGGTTTAGAGCAGATGTGGGCATCAAAGACGGTGTGATCGTGTACATGGGAAGCGACGAGCCGCCTGAGGCTCTGAAGCAGATCGATGCAACGGGCAAGTTCGTATGCCCGGGTTTCATCGACATCCACAGTCATGCAGACATCTCGATCATCCGCTCCCCGGAACGCGAACCGAAGATTACGCAGGGAGTAACAACAGAGGTGTTTTCGAACTGCGGTGGCGGGATTGCTCCCGTCACCGCCAAGAGTAAACAGCTGCTGTTGGAGTACAACAAGAAGCTCCGCTTTGTCGATTTCGATTGGTTCAGTACCGAAGAATACCTGTCACGCATAGATGGCGCAGGGGTGAATGTGGCTTACCTCGTTCCTCATGGAGTATTGCGCATAGCTGCGATGGGCTATGATGCGCGTCACGCCACGAGAGAAGAAATTCAAGTGATGTGCGATCTTGCACGCGCGGGTATGGCAGATGGAGCGTTCGGTCTTTCGACAGGACTTGCTTACGTACCAATGTCTTCTTCGGCCACCGAGGAGATCGTCGAGATCTGTAAAGTGGTAGCAGATCACGGGGGCTTCGTTGCGAGCCACATGCGCAACTACAGAGAGAAGGTCACAGAAGGCGTCGACGAGATGCTTTGCACCGCGCGCGAATCGGGAATACCGATGCACATAGCGCATTACCAGGCATACGGGGTATGCAACTGGGGCCGCGGTGAGGAACTGCGAGCATGGATAGACGACGCCAGGAATTCCGGACTTGACGTCACGTTTGACTCATATCCGTATGACTTCTCCGCAGGCGGTCTCAAGAACACTATACCTGCAAAATACCATGACAGAGGAGCCCAGGGGCTTGCAGAGTACCTCAAGCAACCTGAAGTCAGGAAGGCGCTGCAACACGAGATAGGCACTGTTACAACGTACGACCTTGAAAGGCTCACGATAGTCGGTGTGACCAATCCTGAACTCTCAGAGTTCATCGGAAAGAGCCTGCCTGAGGGCGCCGAAATACGCGGCCAAAGCGTCATAGATTTCCTTTGTGATGTGCTGATACAAGACACAGCCATATCTCACGTCAATTTCCAAGGCAACGCGGCTGATGTTCGCGTGCTCGCTAGATCTGCTTATCACATGGTCGGTAGCGATTCGTCTGACGTGGTGCGCGGTGAGGCGAGGCCGCATCCACGGCTCTACGGTACTTTCCCGCGATTTCTAAGGATGTTTGCGGCCGAAGACAGCTTGCTCACATGGGAGAGCGCAATCAACAAAATGACCGGGCTACCCGCATGGAGACTAGGGCTTTCCAAGCGGGGACTGCTAAAGCGCGGCATGGCGGGAGATGTAGTAGTGTTTGACCCTGAGACAATCCGGGACAAAGCAACCATGTTAGACCCGGAACAGCCGGCAGAAGGCATAGAATGGGTGCTCGTAAACGGAGTCATAGAACTCGCCGAATCTAAGATGACTCAGTGCAAAGCGGGCAAGGTGCTCAGAAGAGGTATGGACTAGACCTATAGGGGGAGCGATCTAGTTGTTGGACATTTTAATTAAGGGCGCCCGGCTGATAGACGGGTCAGGCGCACCTTGGCGATGGGCCGACGTAGGAATATACGAAGGTAAGATAGTGTACGTCGGCCTCGGCGATGAACCCGATGCCAAAAGAGCTATACACGCAAAGGGCATGATTGTGTGCCCGGGGTTTATAGATATTCACTCGCACGCAGACACTGCGGTGCTGAGAGATCCGCGCCGTATTCCCAAAATAACGCAAGGAGTTACCACCGAAGTATACTCTAACTGCGGCCACGGTATTGCGCCTGTCACCGAAATGGGCAAGAAACTGCTGCTTGAAGATGATCCCGCCACATACGGACAGACAGGCTTTGCCTGGATGAGCGTTGCCGAATACCTAGACAAAGTACACTCTCCGGCAGTAAACGTTGCATATCTTGTACCTCATGGCACACTGAGGCTCTCTGTGATGGGGTATGATGCTCGTCCGGCAAGCAAGCACGAGATCGAGAAGATGTGCGCGCTGCTCAAAGAAGGCATGCAGGACGGCTCATTCGGCTTGTCCACTGGCTTGGCTTACGTTCCGATGTCCTCGTGCACTACTGATGAGATAGCCGCTCTATCAAAGGTGGCTGCCGAATCAGGGGGCTTTTTGGCCACCCATATGCGCAGCTACAGAGAGAAAGTTGAAGAGTGCTACGATGAGATGTGTCATGTGGCAGAGACCACCGGCATACCGGTCGAGATATCTCACTATCAGGCGTTTGGCGTATGCAACTGGGGTAGGGGCGCCGAACTAGATGAATGGATACACAAAGCTCGGCAACGCGACCTCGACATAACATTTGATTCGTATCCGTACGATTTCTCCGCTGGCTGGCTGCGCAACACCATACCGCCCAAGTACTTTGAAGGCGGAGCGCAAGCGCTGAACAAGGCGCTTCGCGACCCCGCCGTGCGCAAGGCACTCGCGCGCGAAATCGGGACTGTCACTCCTTACGACTTAAACCGGCTCGCAATAGCAGGGGTTAACGTGCCTGAGCTTGAGCATCTTGTTGGCAAAACTCTGCCTCAGGCTGCAGATGAGTGCGGAAAGCACGTGTTGGATTTCTTGTGCGACACGCTTATCCAAGACCCACAAGTTGCACACGTGAACTTCCAGGGCAACGCCGACGACGCCAAGACGTTGGCCAGATCGGAATTCCAGATGGTCGGAAGTGACTCGATAGATCTACTTCCAGGTCAAGGCAAGCCTCATCCAAGACTTTGGGGTACTTTCCCCAGGTTTTTCCGACTGTATGTCAAAGAAGACCAAGTACTGAGCTGGGAACAAGCCATCTATAAGATGACCGGATTCCCTGCCTGGAGGCTGGGACTTGGCACGCGCGGAATTATAAGGCCAGGATACGCTGCAGATATCGTAGTATTTGATCCCACCAGTATTCAGGATAATGCAACAATAGAGTCACCTGAGCTTGCAAGCAATGGCATCGAGTTTCTAATAGTGAACGGCACAATCGAGATCGATGCCGGCAGAATAACGGAACAGCGCGGCGGCCAAGTGCTTAAGAGAGGAGTGCACTAGTCACATGAATCTGTCGAAAGACTCTGTTCACCTGTTTTCAAGCTGGGTTGATGTCAGTCTCGATGCTTTTGCGAAGAACTACGAATACATCGCCCAGAAGGTCAGCCCTGCGGGCGTCATCCCCGTCATAAAGGCAAACGGGATGGGGCACGGCGCAAGGATACTTGCCGATACGTTGACTGAACTCGGCGCTCGGATAATAGGCGTATCCAATTTCCTCGAAGGGTTGCAGTTGAGAGATCACGGCATCAAGACTCCGGTGATCGTGTTCAACGGGCTCACATCAGGCCAGATCGAAGAAGCCGTGCGCCAAGATCTCGATTTCTTTGGGTTTGACCAATCTTCACTAGAAAAGGCGAACGAGATAGCACGAAAACTCGGCAAGAAGGCGCGTGTGCACGTCAAAGTGGACACCGGCATGGGTAGACTCGGGTTTCTCCCCGAAGAGGCGCCCCGCATGCGAGACCTGCTTTCGAGTCTCGAGCACCTCGACATAGTGGGCGTCGCGAGCCACCTGTCGTCTCCGTATGTCAGCGAGCATGACCCTTTTTCTCTTATGCAGCTAGAAAAGTTTAAGAAGGCTGCCGAGATACTTGACCCAGAACACAAGGCGATGTGGCACTTCTCTGCTTCGTCAGGCACTGTGAGATTCGATACTTCCTACCTTGACTCAGTGCGTCCCGGCGCGCTGCTTTATGGCGTAAGCCGGGTATGGCCTTTGCCATGGGATCTTGTGCCTGTCGCAGAATACAAATCCACTCTGGTACAGGTTAAGAGGCTGCCCAAGGGCCACAACATCGGATACAAACTGCACTACACCGCACCCCGCGACATGCTCATGGGCGTCGTGCCAGTGGGCACCACAGATGGGTTGACGAGCGAACACGCAGACAAAGGTGTCGTGTTAATACGCGGCAAGAGGTGCCGAATAGTCGGGATCTGCTCTTGCGAGATGATGGTCGATCTGACTGACATCCCGGAAGCTAAAGCAGAAGATGAAGTTGTCATGTTCGGATATCAGGGGGAAGACTTCATCTCTGCGGTAGAGAGCGCCGAGATTGTGGGCACATCTTACGCTAATCTACTGACCAAGATTCCATGGAGAACACCCAGGGTGTACTGGAAAAACGGACGGCGTGTCGCGGTCGATGTCATGGGTGAAGTGACTAAATAGGGATAGGAGATGCTGCGATTTGTCTAAATACGATCTGCTTCTAAAAGGCGGCCGTGTCGCGGATTTTCTCACGAAAGTCGATAGCACTTTGGACGTCGCCATCAAACAAGGTAAGATCGAACAGGTTGGGGAGCACATCTCCCCTGACGACGCAGCGCGCACTGTTGACGTGAGCGGGCTTGTGCTTCTTCCCGGACTTACAGACTTGCACGCACACATAGCGTTCGAGAGGTTTGGCGGAAACGCTTTTGCGATGCTTGCAAGAGCAGGCGTGACTACTGCGCTTGACTGCGGCGGACCGTTCGATCAGCTGCTATCCGATGCAAAACAATACGGCACAGCCATAAACGTCGCCTGCATCCAGATGATAAAGCCCGGCGTCACGGTATCGGGGACAGACCCTTCAAGCGAAGAGTTCGGCGACGTACTCGCGAAGTGGTCGGACAGAGGAGCGCTGGGACTCAAACTGCTTGGCGGTCATTATCCGCTTACGCCTGAAGCCACCGCGCGCGCCATAGAGGTGTGCAACGAGCAGCGAGCGTATGTGTGTTTCCATGTCGGGACACTCGCAACAGGTGCGGGTACACTGACCAGTTTCCGCGAAGCTGTGGGCCTTGCTCAGAAGAACCACCTGCATCTCGCGCATGTGAACTCCTATTGCAGGGGTCAGGTGCTTGGCGACCCCATTCCGGAGACTCTCGAAGTGCTAACCACACTTGATAATAGTCCAAACCTGATTTCTGAAGCTTACCTCTCGGTATTCAGCGGCTCACCGGGAAAGTGCATCAACGGCATGCTTGAGTCTCTTGGACCAAGAAACTCTCTGAGGATGGCAGGATACGGCGGCTCCGAAGAAGAGATGTCAAGAGCAATACTCGACGGATTTGCCGGAGTGGTCGCGAGTGTCGGCGATGACAACATTGTGCTTCACGGAAAGGAAGCGCACGATTACTGGCGAGCCAAAGAAACAGATGTCACCTGCACATTCCCGGTTACGCCTGCGTCCACTCGCTTTTTGCTGGCGACAACTAAGGACAAACAAGGTCGCTTCATAGTAGATGCGCTTTCAACAGATGGCGGCGGCATACCGAGAAACTTCCTGCTCTCAAAAGGATTGGCGCTTGTGCACATGGATGCGATTACGCTGCCTGAGTTCACCGCCAAGACTTCTTACTTCCCGGCTCAGGTGCTTGGTCTGAAAACCAAAGGTTCACTCTCTGCCGGGTTCGATGCCGACATAACGGTGGCAGACTTAGACAAACGGTGCGCCGTAATGTCGTTTGTCGGAGGCAAGCCGCTTATGGTAGATGGCGTGATAGTAAACACAGAGCCGACAATCGTCACGACTAAGCGGGGCGCTGGTTTTCTGCGTAACGAAGGGTTTAAGACATGCGAAGTTGACCTCGAGAACAGCTGGTTTTACACTACAAGACCCTGCTAAACGGAGGAAAATACCTGATGAAGATCACTATTGACCTGAAAAGCGATACCGTCACACTACCGCCCCGAGAAATGCTCCAGGCCATTACCGAGGCAGAACTCGGCGACGACTTCTACCATGAGGATCCGACCACAAAGAGACTCGAGAAGAAGTGCGCCGAATTGCTCGGAAAAGAGGCGGCGCTACTCGTATTAAGTGGCACTATGGGAAACCTTTCGTGTGTCATGGCGCAGGCAGCCCCCGGCACAGAAGCCATAGTTGAGGCGGACGCACACATGTTTCGTTCGGAGGCTGGAGGCATCGCACGCATAGCCGGGGTAGTGCCCAGGCGAGTACCCGGAGTCGGCGGGATAATGGATCCGGCCGTTGTGGAAAAGCAGATAACCAAACGCACTGTGCTGAACGGCGGCACGTCCATCATCTCTATAGAAGACACGCATAACGGAGCAGGCGGGGTAGTGATACCGCTTGAAAACCTCGCTGAGACCAAGAAACTGGCCGAAAAGCACGGACTTCTGGTGCATATGGACGGAGCTCGCATTTTCAACGCAGCAGTGGCTCTTGGCGTTACGGTAGCTGAAGTTGCAAAGCATGTCGATTCGTTGTCGTTCTGCCTCTCCAAGGGACTGGCGTGTCCGCTAGGTGCTGTGATCTGCGGCACCGCCGAGATGATAGACAGAGCTCGCCATGTACGCCAAGTGCTAGGTGGCGGTATGCGGCAGGCAGGCGTCATGGCCCAGACTGGCATCTGGGCACTCGACAACATGGTGGAGCGGCTTTCCGAAGACCACGAGAACGCGAGCCTTCTTGCACAGCTGGCGGTTGAAGCAGGCTTCGGTGTCAACCTTGATAGCGTACAGACAAATATGGTTAGAGTTAACACCTCGCCGCTCACGTCTGAGCAGTTCAGGCAGAACTTGCTCGCTCACGGCATCGATGTGCTGGTTGCTGCACCCGACACGGTGCGCTTCGTAACTCACTGGGGTATAACCCGAGAGCACATTCTAGAGACCGGCGAGCTCATGAAGCAAATGCAGAAGTAGCATGTCGTGAGGGGTGCGGTGATAACCGCACTCCTCATGGCTACCCGGGAGGGACACTACACGATGCAAGATACACGCCCGCTTCTTGGCATAAGCATGGGTGACCCCGCAGGCATAGGGCCTGAGATCTGTGCCAAGGCGCTCGCAAGCCAAGAAACCTACAAAATGTGCCGTCCTCTCATTGTGGGTGACGCATCGGTGATGGCACAGGCGTGCGGCATTGCTCGAGTCAACCTGAGCACAAGGCAAATCCAGCAATCTGACGAAGCGCGCTTTGAATTCGGCACCATGGATGTGCTCGACCAGAAAAGCGTCGATGTACAAAGACTCGTGCACGGCAGAGTATGCAAGATGGCCGGAGAGGCAGCGTTCAGGGCGGTGGTCAAGGTGATAGAACTCGCGATGCACAAGACGATAGATGCCACTGTAACAGCGCCCATAAACAAAGCCTCCATTAATCTCGCCGGGCACGACTATGCAGGCCACACCGAAATCTACGCTCACTACACAGACACGCCTGACTACTGCATGATGCTCGCAGACGGTAACCTAAGAGTAGTACACGTTTCCACGCATGTGTCGCTCAGGCAAGCGTGCGATCTTGTCACACGAGAGCGTGTGCTTAAGGTAATTCGACTTGCCAACGATGCGTGTAAGAAGCTCGGTATCCCAAACCCACGAGTCGGAGTAGCCGGCTTGAACCCACACGCCGGAGAAGGTGGGCTGTTCGGCTGGGAAGAACAGCGTGAGATTTCTCCCGCCATAGAAGAGGCTAAGAATCTCGGGATTCTGGCTGAAGGGCCTATTCCGCCTGACACACTGTTTTCGAAAGCTCGCGGTGGTCAGTACGATATGGCGGTCGCTATGTACCACGACCAAGGACACATACCGTTAAAAGTCGTCGGCTTCAACTATAACGAGCAGCTGAAGAAATGGGAGTCGATCACCGGTGTGAACATAACGCTTGGACTTCCGATTATCCGCACATCGGTTGATCACGGCACAGCCTTTGGAAAAGCTGGCAAAGGTGAGGCGAGCGCTGAAAGCCTTCTGAATGCGATTGAATACGCGTGTAAGTTGGCGAACACCTGATATGGCCTCAATGCCAAAAGCTGTTCTGGCAGACGACCTCACCGGCGCGATGGACACCGGCATCCAGGCTGCACGTAACGGCCACAGAGTCTCGGTGCTGCTGAACTCAGACCACGCGAGATGCGTGATGTCATCGTGTGATACAGTGGTGCTCGACACTGAGAGCCGTAACATAGGAAAGCAAGAAGCGTACGAGCGGGTTAGGCGGGCTGTTGAACTGCTTTCGACTCATGACACAGAGATAGTATATAAGAAGATCGATTCGACGTGCCGGGGCAACATCGGAGCAGAAATTGACGCTCTGCTTGACGCACGCGTAGCAGATATGATCGTGCTTGCACCTGCGCTACCGCACAAGCTGCGTGTTACGGTCGAGGGTATTCATTATGTGTCGGGAGAAAGGCTAGAAGACACAGAGATAGCACGAGATCCTCTGTACCCCGTGTTCTATTCGCGCATTTCAGACATAGTGAACCAACAGTCTGAAAGACGAGTCTGGCCAGCACATCTGCCTATGGTGACCAAAGGAGCCGATCCGCTGCGAAGATGGCTCGAGACCGGACTCGATAAAGGCTACTCAATCGCGGTGGCGGATGTGGTGGATAATTCGCACCTGCTATCTTGCGCTACAGCCATATACGGGGCATCAGGTCACATGCTCGGCTCGGGCTCAGCAGGCCTTTTTGAGGCGATGCACAGTTATGCATCCGGCACAAAACACTCTCTTGCGCAGACTCCGGTTTCCGATAAACCGGTACTGATTGTTTGCGGTAGCCCGTCTGGTGTATCACGCAACCAGATAGAGTATGCATTGAGCAACGATGCCCGAATCGGCAGTCTAGAAGTCTTTTCGGCTTGTGTGAGAGCCGAATCGGTCGGAGTTCAACCCTTGATCGATAAGGCGTGCGAACTGCTGGCTTCTGGAGTGAGTGTGGTTATAGATGGCGCGCCCATAAAGCGAGAAGCATTGCTTAAGCAGTATCAAGCCAATCTCCCCGAGATGCGCCGCATAAGCACTGCGCTACTCGAAGGGCTTGGACATGTGGTACGGGACATCGTATCTTCGACCGAAATATCCGGACTCGTACTGGTTGGCGGGGATACCGCCGTTGCAGCTTGCAGTGCACTTGGCGCGCACAGTATTGACGTGAATCTTGAAGTACGGCCGTACGTACCCTCTGGTATCCTATCGGGCGGTGTGGCATCAGGCATGCGCGTGGTTACTAAAGCCGGTGGCTTTGGAGACAAGGACGTGCTGCTCTCGTGCGTACGCTTTTTGAAAGGCGTAACCGACCAAAAACTGGCAGGAGGCGAGAGTGGACAATCATGAACCACCTTTATTCGTTCTCAACCGCATCGAAGATAATCGCTGGCCCCAAGAGCATAGAGCAGATAGTCTCCGTCGTTGAAGACTCCGGTGTACGAAACACGCTTATACTCACAGACCCTGGGGTATACGCTGCAGGCCTCACGAAGAAGGCTGAATCTCTGCTTAGGTCGAGCAACGCTACGGTAGATGTCGTCAAAGGCGTTCTATGCGAGCCCCCAGTAACGCTAGTTGACGAGCTCCACGCGCAGATTGGGCGCAAACAGTACGACATGTATATAGGAATCGGTGGCGGCAGCACCCTGGATATGACAAAACTTCTTGCCGCCAGAACACAGAACCACGAACCGATGCATACATATCTCGGAACAGATAAGATCACGAAGAAGGGGTTGCCTACACTTCTTATCCCGACCACGGCCGGCACAGGCTCTGAGGTAACGCCCAACGCCATAGTCACGCTTGAAGACCAGCAGTTGAAGGTAGGGATAGTCAGCCGGCATCTGCTTCCGGACTACGTCATAGCCGACCCACATCTTACGCTCACGCTACCACCACACGTCACCGCCGCAACAGGCATGGACGCCTTCATCCATTCTCTGGAGTCATACATCTCCAACAAGGCAAATCCGCTCGGTGATACATTTGCTCTGCACTCGATGAGGCTCATAGGTCGCAGCATCCTGCGCGCGTATCACGAGCCAGAGAATACCGAGGCTCGCCACCAGATGCTCATTGGATCACTGCTCGGAGGCATGGCGCTAACGGCTTCAGGTACTGCCGCAGTGCATGCACTTGCCTATCCGCTTGGGGGTAGGTACTCGATTCCGCACGGAGTAGCGAATTCAATGCTTCTTGTGCCTGTTCTTGAGTACAACCTTGATTCATGTGCCGAACGCCTGTCTCATGTCGCAGAAGTGATGGCAATTGGTGGATCAAGGCCATCAAGCGATGCGTTACTTGACAGCATCAAGCAGATGGTACTTGAACTCAAGATACCTCGTTATCTAGACGATTTCGGCGTCTCGAGGTCTGATGTCTCCGAACTCGCCGTTGCCGCATCGAAGGTTGAGAGGCTTCTCCGGAACAACCCCAAACCCATGTGTATCCCGGATATTGAGGCTGTGTACTCCTCGCTGTTCAGGTGAAAAATTCCCGGAGGTGAATCAGAGTGTATGACCTGCTAATTAGAAACGGCAAGATTGTGGACGGAACTGGCAACCCGTGGTACCTTGCGGATATCGCAATCAAGAACGGCAAGATAGTGAAGATCGCAAGAAACCTTGAGGGCGCCTCGGTGACTATCGACGCAGGTGGCAAGATCGTATCTCCCGGGTTCATTGACGCGCACACCCATTCAGACTTCACTCTGCTGGCTGACCCACAGGCACTTTCTAAGGTACACCAAGGTGTAACCACCGAAGTAGTGGGTAACTGCGGCGGCTGGCTCGCTCCAATACTCGGACAGGCGATAGAGACCGTAAAGCAGCAAGTGGCTAGGTATGGCGGCCTAGAGGTAGACTGGACGAGCACTGCTGGCTATCTCGCCAAGATCGAAAGCCGAAAATCGGCAGTCAACGTGGTGCCGCTCGTCGGTTTTGGCAGTGTGCGAGCTTCGGTCATGGGTTATGCAGAAAGACCGGCCACGCCTGAAGAAAGACGCAAGATGAGAGATCTTGTCGAACAGAACGTTGACGAGGGCGCTTTCGGCATGTCGACAGGATTATTCTATGCACCTCAGAGTTTCGCTCCAACCGACGAAGTGATCGACGTAGCAAAAGGGCTGAAGCCAAAAGAAGCGCTGTACGTCTCGCACATAAGGGATGAGAGCGACTATACCATAGGTATGGGTGCGGCGCTGGAAGAAGCGTATAAGATCGCTCGCGAAGCTGGCGTTCCGCTGCATATCTCACATCTGCACGCTCTGGGAATCGCAACGTGGGGCAAAGCCGCAGAGTACGTACAGTCGATTGAAGAAGCGCGTGAGTCGGGGCTCGATGCTACAGGAGACCAGTATCCGTATGCCGCTTGCGGTGGAGGAATCACCGGGTCCGTAATGCCCAGGTGGGCACTCGCAGGCGGAAGAACCGAGCTACTCAAGCGGCTCGGAGACAAGCAGACTCGAGACAAAATAGCAAAGGAAGTCGCCACAAACTTCGAAAGACGTGGAGGCGCTTGGCGCCACCGCTTCTCGATATACAAGCCAAACCCGGAGTTTGAAGGCATGACGCTTGATAAAGTGGCCGAGATACTGGGCGAACCGCCCGAATATGCTGTGCTGACCATGCTCGAAAAGGGCGACGCAAGTTGGGTGTCTCAGATCATTGACGAAGATGATATCGAGACGTTCATGAAGGCTCCGTGGGTGATGGGTGGAAGCGATGGAAGTGCGCTGGCACTCGAAGGCGCTGTGGCAGGCGGAAAGCCGCATCCGCGCAACTTCGGCACCTTCCCACGTATGGTCGGTGTATACGCACGCGACAAGCGTCTGTTCCCGGTGCACGAGATCGTCCGAAAGATAACCTCGCTCCCGGCTCAGAGATTCGGACTCAGTGACAGAGGGGTGCTAAAAGAAGGTTTCTGCGCAGACATAACCGTCTTCTGCCCCAACACGATAAGAGACACCTCAACATTCGACAATCCTCATCAGCTAGCCGAAGGCGTAGAGTACACGATCGTAAACGGAGAAATCGTGGTGCATAACGGTAAACACACCGGAAGACTTCCCGGCCATGCACTGAGAAGACGTTAACACACAGACACGACAGGAGGTTTACGGATGAAGGGTGTTCTAAAAGCGACTAGATCTCCAGGCATCGCTTGGAGAGAGGACTTGCCTACTCCCTCGCCGCAAGAGGGTGAAGTGCTGGTGAAAGTAAAGGCCGCGGCCATATGCGGTACGGACATTCATATCTACGATTGGACGCCATGGGCGCAGGCGCGTGTTAAACCACCTATGGTGTTCGGACACGAATTCAGCGGTGAAGTGGTAGAGACGGGGCCCGGAACAAGTCGGGTCAAGAAAGGTGACCACATCGCGGGCGAAACACACATCGACTGCGGCAAATGCTTTGAGTGCATGACAGGGAACGCTCACATCTGTGAGCAGATGAAGATCGTCGGGGTTCAATCTCCTGGTGTGTTTTCGGAGTACGCGGTCATACCGGAATCGTGCGCTTGGGTGCTTGGTGATGCGATGTCTTATGAGCACGGTGCGTGCCTTGAACCGATGGGGGTTGCAATGCACGGACTTGAGGCTTGTTGCGTAAGCGGCAAGAACGTTGTTATTTTGGGTTGCGGTCCCATAGGTCTCATGGCGGTAAGTCTGGCGAGCATCTTGGGAGCAGAACAGATAATCGCGTCTGAGCCCGCAGACGCGCGCCTCGAAAAGGCAAAGTCTGTGGGTGCCACGCTTGCGCTTAATCCACGCGAGCAAGATCTGAAGCAAGCAGTGCTCGACGCCACACGCGGTAGAGGCGCTGAAGTTGTGCTTGACTACTCCGGTAACCCGCACGCCATCACAGCAGGCTTTGAGCTGATTGCCAAAGGCGGCACCATGGTGCTGGTAGGCCTGCCCAGTGAGCCCATAACGATTGACGTGAACGATGCCATAATCTACCGCGAAGCGCACATAACAGGGGTTACCGGTAGAACCATGTATGGAACATGGTACAAGTGCCAGCGGATTATCGAATCGGGCAAGTTTGACCTCAGCTCGTTCATCGCGGCAAGGTATAGCCTGGCGGAGTTTGAGCAAGCGATCCAGGCTGCCAAGTCTGGCATTCCAGGAAAAGTGCTACTTGTTCCTTAGCTAACAAACACTCTCGAAAACTCGCCGACTCGAGTGAATGAGGGGGAAGTGTCGATGAGTAAGGTTCTTACAATGCTTCACACCACGCCCGTGGTCATCAAGTTGCTGGGAGACGTGGCGCAAGAGTTGGTGCCAGCCGACGTAATCATTAGAACTGTGGTTGACGACAGTCTTCTGAACGACGTAAGAAAGGCCGGTCATCTCACAAAAGAAGTGACACGGCGAATAGTGGGTTACGCGCAGCACGCTGAAAACTACGGTTCTGATTGCCTCTTACTGACGTGTTCATCGGTCGGCCCCGCAGCGGATGTAGCGAGACAAGTGGTGAATATCCCTGTGCTGAAAATCGACGAGCCGATGGCAGAACGCGCGGTGAGCATCGGGTGTCGTATATCCGTACTCGCCACTCTCGGTACAACCCTTCTGCCGACCCGCGACCTAATCCAACAGGCCGCACAAAGAGCACGAAAGCAAGTAGATATAGGCACCGTGCTGCTCAGCGACGCGTTCGAGGCACTGTCGCGCGGTGACGTGACCTCGCACAACCGGCTACTCAAAGAAAGCATAATCAGAGAGGCAGAAACGAGCGATGTCGTCGTGCTTGCCCAAGCATCGATGACAAACATACTGCCCGATCTGCCCCGCTCACTTGACGATAAGGTGCTCACCAGCCCGCGATTGGGCTTTTCCAGAGTCAGAGAATTGCTATCTTCACTGTAGGCCATGTGTGGGCTCACATCACGCCGGTGTACCGGCGTGATGTGCATGTTCACCAGGTTATCCGTACCCTTTCATCGAGCCACTGCGCCACACCAAACACAATTGGAAACACCAAAAGTGGCATCAGTGCAAACCATCTCCACTCGGAGACATCTATGTGATCGAGCAGCAGAAAACGCAGTCTGCGGTATATCGCGGCGGAAGCCAGAATGCTTATCCCAAGCGAGAACGCTGGCCACAGGAAGACGGCGGGTTGTCCCAAAAACAGTCCTGGATTTTCGTGAAGTGTTGTGCGCAGCACGTCCAGCGAAACAGGCCATTGGATAGTGCGTATAGCTCCTAGTCCCCATCCTACTTCATCCTCAAGAGCGATGTTCCCTAGCACTGACTGGAAAAAGAAGTTTGCCATTGGTACCAACCGCAAAAACGCATTCGCTAGACCGAATGCGGCAATACCCATCGTGAGCAAGTTGGGCTCGGCTCGCTTGTAGAGCCACAGAGCACACGCCAGAGCCAGTAGCCAGTTCACAAGTGGTCCGGCCACATCTGACACACTTGCCTTACCCGTGACGATGTAACCTTCGCGGAAGTCAGGATCACTAGGCCTCTTTCCCGGCGCCCCTACTCTGTTAAATCCGGTGCTCACACTCGTACCATCAATCCGCGCCCCAACCCCGTGCGCTGACTCATGCAAGAACATCGCAAACAGCGTCAGCACTATGAGTAGCCCTGCCCAGCAAGTCAGCGAATTGTGCTTCAAAACCACCAAGCCCTTCCTCTAATAGTATTGAAAAAAGCATCTGACGTCATCGTATTATAATCCTTCTGTACTGTTCTACGCAAGATTTTACCTATTCTGACCAGATGCTTTTTGTGCTTTGACAACACTGCAAGAGTGGGTTCTTTCGAAGGTTGCGCGTGCGCGATGGCGAACAGTACCGCTAAGGTTGTGTTTGAAGCGCTGGCCTGAGTGTTTATATGCCGTGTTATCCAAGGAGGCGATTTGTTGACTGAACATACGCTCGCCGGACTTGATCTCTCAGACAAGATTGCGGTCGTGACAGGCGCCAGTAGCGGTATTGGAAGGGCGGTTGCCTTGCTGCTAGGTTCCAGAGGTGCAGCAGTGACAGTGAACTACGCTAATGATTCGGAGCGTGCACATCAGGTCGCCGAGCAGATTACGGCGATAGGCACAAAGGCGCTGGCAATAAAGGCAGACGTCAGCGATGAGAGCGATGTCCGACGGCTGATCGAGACAACCGAAGCACATCTTGGTCCAGTTGATATCCTCGTGAACAACGCCGGCATCAAGACAGGAGCAGGTGCTTTCAGCGAGTGCGAGATTGCGACGTGGGATCTCCACTACCGTGTTAACGTACGCAGCGCGGTGCTGATGTCGAAAGCTGTGCTTTCTGGCATGGTCGAACGCGGCTGGGGCAGAATCGTTAATGTCAGCTCAAGAGCGGCCCGGCTGGGAAGTGCACATGACGCAATCCACTATGCCGCCAGCAAAGCGGCTATGGATGCTCTCACACTCGGGCTTGGACTTGAGTACGCGGACACTGGAGTGCTTGTCAATGCCGTGGCACCTGGCGTGATTGACACACCGATGCACACCAATGTACGCAGCTGGTTCGACAGCACCGTGCAGGCTGTTCCCATGCGCCGCGCAGGGACATCCGAAGAGATTGCGGAAGTGATTGCATTCTTGGCCTCACCTGCTAACAGTTATATGCTCGGTGAGATAGTGACTGTCGGAGGCGGACGGTAGCACCTTGCACTTAGCGGATACCATAGATGTATTGCAGGAAAACTGCCAATCAGTCAGAACGATTGAGACTGTGCGCATAATTGGAGGGAATCACCGTATCTGCCGATGCATGGTTCATAAGTCTTGTCGTCGTGCTTTTGGCTTCAGCTATTCAGGCTGTCACAGGTTTCGGTTTTGCGTTGATTGCGGTGCCTATACTTCTTGTATTCCTGCCTGCCGAAGTCGCGGTACCTTCAGTGATGGGGATTTCACTCGCCTGCCTTATGCTGCTTGCTCTTAGGTCCAAGACGCACACCGGTGGGGTGCGGGTCTGTTGGCTTTCGCTGGGTGCAGTGGTTGGAATTCCTTTTGGCGCCTACGCTCTCATACACCTAGACGCTCAGGTTATTCGGCTTCTGGTAAGTGTGGTAACACTCGTCGCTGCGGCGTATTTTGCGTTCGGCCGTAAGAATGTACCGGTTACACAAAATGCTCGTGTGCCCAGCAAACTGGCATATTGGATTACGGGCTGTTTATCAGGGTTTCTTACTGCGAGTGTGAGCATGCCCGGACCGCCTGTGATACTGGCGTTATCCGGTGAAGGGCTGCCTAAGAGAGAATTCCGGGCTACGTCAGTTACCTATTTTGCAATTGCTTATTCTTTGAGCTTTGGTGTGCTACTGGTCTCAGGCACAATAACCGGCCAGGTACTGCTCACCATTGCTTCGCTAATTCCCGTTGCGCTGCTTGGAAATGTGCTCGGCGATAAAGCGTTCGACCGAGTTCCGCAAGGCGTCTTCGACAAGGCCGTACCCCTCCTGCTTACGCTGACTGCAATGAGCAACATACTGCGTAGATAGCTCTTGTCGTTGACAATCGAACTGCAGAGTTAGTATCATATCCGTGTCGCGCCCGAATACTTGCTGTACCTGCCCGTACTGCTCCTGAGGAGGGTCACGCTTGGCTAGACCCACTTCTTATTCCAAGTTATCTATGAACGTGCGAGTGCTCGTGCTGTACACACTTGTATCGGCGCTCTCCACACCGGTGTTTGAGAGATTCACGTCTCCTTTCTTGCGCGACGCCGGGGTAGAGGTCATATGGATTGGCATGTTTGCTGGGGTCGTAAACGCGGCGAGCGCTGTATCTGCGCCACTTTCCGGCTGGCTCACCGACACATTCGGCAGGAAGATAATGCTCATTACAGGACGCGTGTTAAGAGCGACAGGCCTGCTCATTGTGCTGCTACTACCAAGGCTACCCTGGCTTCTCGTTGGCGCCATCATTCTTGGGCTGTCTAACGTATCGCAAATTGCATTTGCCGCAATGACTGCCGAGTCTGTGCCCTCCCAACGCCGCGCAAGCGCGTTTGCAGTGATGGGTGCGACAAGAAACATTGTGACGATGGTAGTACCGGGACTCGCCGGATTGCTCGCAGATTACTCTGGGGTTAGAGTCGCACTTCTGGTAGCGCTCATACCCTTGCTTGCATCTGTAGGTATAGGCACGAAGACATCCGAAACCCTGAGCTCCGAATTTCAACCGGGTACGCGCTCTTCAATGTTCAGCGCGTTGCACTTCATGCGAACATCCGAAGGGAGGGCATGTCTGCTTACGGGCGTAATGTGGTTTCTGATCGGGATTGAGATGGGTACGCTCGGGCCCATATGGAGCCTTTACGTGCAAGACCGTTTCGGTACGAGTTACGCGGGACTCGGGGTGGTGGCGATGGTAAGCGGCGCGGGTGCGGTTATCGCGAACCTCACAGGTGGCAGAGCCGGCGACACGATTGGCAGAGCACCCGCACTCATGCTCTCATTTGGCCTGGGCGCCATATCCTGGACTTTGGTGCCCTATGCCACATCGGTATCCATTTTTGCGTTGCTCGCGTTCATCACATCTCTTGTCATGGCTTTTGCCGAGCCGAGCTGGGATGCGGTATGTACCGGCACAGCCCCTAAACGCATCCGTGGAGGAGTGACCGGTATATACGCAGCGTGCACCGGAGTGGGCACCGCGATAGGCGCTCCGCTTGCAGCCTGGTTGTACGGCCACTCGATAACCGTACCTTTCAGATTGCTAAGCATTGCTGAAGTCGTGCTGTGCTTGCTCACGTATTTCGGCATGAGATCCAATCTCAGAGGCTTTAGCCGCTTGCGCTCAGACGATAACGACTAGGCAATACCGCCTGTGTCCATGACATCCAAGAACACGTCAACCACCTGAGGATCAAACTGCGTTCCCGAGAACCGCTTGATCTCACAGATGGCTCTCTGGGAGCTCATCTTCTTCCTGTACGGTCTGTCGTTTGTCATCGCATCGTACGCATCAGCCACCGCGATGATTCGACACTCGATCGGAATCTCTCTACCCGCCAGTCCTCTTGGATAGCCTTTGCCGTTCCACCACTCGTGGTGATGCAGAATCAGGTCAGCAACAGTGCCTAGTTCGACTGACGAGCGTGCAATGCGCGAGCCTATGAGCACGTGCTGTCTCATCTGCTCGTGTTCTTCGTATGTAAGAGGGCCCGGCTTAAAGAGTATACTGTCAGGTACCCCGAGCTTGCCCAAGTCGTGCACTTCGGCAAGAAGCGAAAGATTTGTCATCTCTCTTTGAGATAAACGCATAGCCTCACCCATCTTACCTGCGAGTGTCATCACACGCTCAATGTGACGCTCACTTTCAAAGTCCTTCGCCGAGAGTGCAGCCATGAGTGAGCGCACAATACCATGCGCAGATGTAGACGCTCTCTGTAGTTTGTTCTGGTACATGTTCTGGTCGGCACGCTTAAGCGTTTCTGCAAGCGAAGTGCCTTTGCAAAGAGCTGTGTCTATACCAATAGATACTCCTAGCGGTAGACCGGGTTGCTGCCTACGGCATTGCTCCAGGCGTGTCTCAAGTCTTTTCGCAACAAGTTCTGCAGTAGAGTAGTCTGTCTTGGTCAGAATTAGCACGAACTCGTCTCCACCTGTCCTCGCGATTATGTCCGCTTCTCTTACCGTGGCCCGCAGAGCTTTCGCAAAGGCACGTAGCAGCTCATCGCCTTTGCTGTGCCCGAGCGTGTCGTTCACGAGTTTCAGGCCATCCACATCGATAGATACAAGCGAAATTGGGAACGAGTCGCCTTCTTCAGCCTTCTTCAGCGCATCTTCGAAGTATGCCCTGTTATAGACTCCTGTTAGTGTGTCGTAGATACTTGCACGCCGAAGCTTATCCATGAGCATCTTCGCCTCTGTGATATCACGTGCGATGCCTTCGATGGCAACAACCTTACCGTCTTCTATCACGGGTGTGTTGCGCTGCTCCACCCATATCACTTTGCCTTGCTTGCTAAGCCACCTTATCTCAACCGGGGTCTCTATTGCCGAAGGATCAGACAACATGTTTTCAAGCAGGTGTCTATCTTCAGGGTGAACTATCTCAAACCCCAGGTTGGGATTTTTGTAGTGATCTTCTGGAGTATAGCCGGTAATCTTCTCTGCCGAAGGGCTCACGTATTCGAAACCACGCTCAGGATAAACTCTGTACCGGTAGATAAGGTCTTGTGCGTTCTCTGCGAGCAGCCGAAACCTCTCAAGGCTCTCTCTAAGTTCGAGTTCAAGCAGGTGCACTTCGTGGATATCTCGAACAGTGCCTACCAAAAGAGACCTCTGGCCATCGGCAAACTTTCCCCTATCTCGAACCCACCTCCACTCGCCTGCTCGTGTCTTGATGCGAAAAGCCGCTTGGTATTCCTCGATACTACCGTCTATGTATTGTTTTAAGTGTTCACGAACTTGGACTCGGTCATCAGGGTGCACCTGCTGCATCCACTCGTCCATGCTGCCGTCGAGCACTGGCGTCTTATATCCAAGAATGTCGTGCCAGTCAGAGCTGAACTCGACTGTTTTTCGCTCTAGGTCCATCACCCAAGAACCTTCTCTCGCGTTGCGAAGCGCAGTCTTGAGTTGACGCTCGCTCTGCTCTAAGCGTATCTGGTAGTCTCTCTCAAGCGTCACATCCCTAAACACAAGAATAGCTCCTTGTATTTGGCCTGAAGTGTCACGGATTGGCGCGGCGCTGTCAGCAATGCATATTCTGCTTCCCTCGCGCGTTATAAGCTGGGTGTGGTTTGCCAAGCCCGCTATACGACCTTCTCTTAGCGCCCGTCTTACCGGGTCTTCAGCTGGGGAGCCATCTTGTTCGTTGATTATATTGAATACCTGCTCAAGCGGTCGGCCCCGAACTTCGGCGATGCGCCAGCCGGTCAGCGATTCAGCAACAGGGTTCATCAGTGTGATCTTGCCGTCGGGGTCAACAGCAATTACCGCATCTCCGATACTGTTTAGGGTAACTTCAAGATTTTGCTTCTCGTGCGCCAGCCGTTCTTGCACATCTCGAAGTTCGGTAATGTCAATAGCTATCTGTACTACACCTGTTACGGTGCCGTTAGCGCCAAGCACCGGATGGTTACGGATTATGAACGCACGGCCTCGCTCTGTTTCGACTTGCCAGGACGTGCTTTCGCCGGTCTGTAGCGTCTTAAGCACAGGACATCTATCGCATCGACCGTCACGCAGCCGCCAATAGTCCGAGCAAGCTTTGCCAATCAAATCGGTGTGCTTTGCGCCGACAGCAGACAAGGCCGCTTGATTTGCCCATGCTACGCGCAGTTCCGGGTCAAGAAGCACCACTTGCTCAGATATCCAATTCAAAACGATATCGCTTCGCAACTCGGGGTGAATCGAGACGGCACGCTTGTCGGGATCGGATCTCAAAAAACCCAGCATTCTGTGCACTTCGCTTCTGACTGTGTCATCACTAGGAGATATGTAGTAGGGGTTGTCCACCAGTTTTGTGCCAAACACAAATACCGGATGGCTCACAATCACCTGTCTCAACACTTGTGGCGCAAACTTTGAATACTCGTACAAGAATAGCATTTTGGGTTGGAGTATAGACGACACGTTAGCTACTAGACGCTCATAGTCCCGCAGCCATGCGCTAATCATGTGCCCAGAAAGCACCTGGCTCATCTCAAATGCAAAGAACACACCCTCATACTGCTGTTCGGCGGCACGCAACACTTCTTTCGCAAGGATCCGAAACACATCCTCATGCTCAGTGACCACAATATACTCATAGTGCTGGGGCGCGCTCGCAATGGCTGCGTCCGCCAAAAACGAGACAGACCTCTTGGCGCTCGATTCATCAGATAGGTAGATGCATTTACACTTCTGCTGAGCTGCTTCTTGTACAAAGGCGGCGAGCGTGTTCTGCATCTCTGCCTCGGACTCGTACACAAGGCATAACACGTCCCACGAATCAGAAGAGACTAGGCCCAGGTCAGGGAAAGGTTTCCCAAGAACCACCTTGCCGACACCTCCAGATACGAAGCCTTAGTCAGAGTTCGGTTGCTACAAGTGGCCGCAGACCAAGCATCCCTTTTGTTTTTCTATGATATACTATGTCCCTTTGCTAATACACCCTCTTCATATATTGCGGCCGAGAAAAGCACTGTGCAACCTACCACCTCAGCGGGTAGTTGCTGAACTCGGTTTCTTCTTTCGTCACAAACTCGAGGAATGCTGGTGTGCCGCGCTCTGTTCGCTCACGCGCCTTTTGCAGGGCAGGGACAATCTGCTCGGGCAGTGTAACCCTTTCTGCATGTGCTACGCCAAGCGCCCTCGCCAAACCGCAGTAGTCTCCTGAGAGCTGGTCGTACTTGTAGAGTTCTGAAGCCGCCGGAAGATAACTGCGATACCCACCGAGCATCGAGTTGTTCAGTACGACGACTATGATGGGTATTTGCTCTCTCACCATCGACTCAACGTCCATCCCCACCATGCCGAAAGCTGCATCGCCCATCACGGCTATTACTGTCTTTTCCGGGTTGGCGAGTTTGGCTCCCATAGAAAGCCCGAGCGATTGGCCAAGAGTGGTCGACTTGCCCCATCCGATGTAGCTGCCGGGCGTGTTTGAACGGTAGAACGGTATCATCTGGTCTCTCGGGCTGCCTGCATCATGTGTCACAATCGTTGTGGGTTCATCAAACACTTTTTGTATATCGGCTATCACGCGATAGGGGTTCAACGGTACTTCTTGCGACTCAAGCTTGGGGACCCACTTTCTGAGCCAGTGCTCTCTTACACGCCTGATTTCCTCTCTTGGGTCGCGACGTACATGCAATCCGCGCTTGCCGAGCTGTCTGTTCACCTCTTCCAGCATCTGACCGAGCACTATCTTGGAATCACCCATGATGCCGCATGCAACCGGGTAGTCCTTGTTAATATCTCGTTCGTCTATGGTCTGTTGTATGAGAAGTTTGCCCGGTGGTAGGGGAGTCGTGTACGGCTCATTAGTACAGCTCGAGCCCACCGCGAACACAACGTCCGCTTTGCGAAGCCAATGCAGCACCCCATCCGGCCGCGTGCGTCCACCGGTGCCCAGCGAGAGTGCGTGATCCTCAGGGAAGCAACTCTTGCCGTTCTGGGTGGTGAACACCGGTAGGCTTAGCGATTCAGCGAGTTGGAGAAGTTCGTGCCATGCCTCGGCATAGAGCACTCCGCCGCCGGCTCGTACCACGGCACACTCGGCAGAAAGCAGCATACGTACCGCTTCTTCAACTAGGACAGGGTCGGCGCCGGTGCGAATGTGTTGTGTCTTGGTGTACTCATGTGCTTCAGAAACGGTCTCGGTCAGCACATCTTGAGGCATTACGAGCACAACAGGGCCCGGGCGACCTGCCTTAAGAGCAGTAAACGCTCTCCTGAGCATCTCGTCGCAGCGATCGGCGAACGTGATTTCGTCTACCCACTTCGTGACTTCGCGTAGATTCGATACAGCATCAAACGCAGGCGGTACTTTGCGCCGTCTGTCGACGCCACTCGGCAGCAGCAGGATCGGAACGGAATCAGCAAAAGCGTGTGCTATGCCCGGAAACGCGTTCTCAATGCCCGGACCAAACTGCATCAACGCCACACCGATCTTCTTGCCGAACGAAGCCCTGCTGAAACCATCGGCAACGTTCACCGCTACTCGCTCAGTCCGAAACTTGAGCGGCCTTATGCCTTCTCTCGCAAGCGCATCAATCAAAGGATTCATCGGAAAGCTTGCCACAAACTCAACGCCTTCTTCTCTGAGGATTCTGGCAATTCGGGTCTTAGCATCCATCCTGATGACCTCGCCTTCTTGGAGTTGTGGTTGCGTATCCCTCGAAATATTTACTCTATTTGAGTGTTCTTTGTGCAGCTGTTCTAACCTCCACCCGACTGATAATCGTCTAGACGAGTTGTTCCGGGACAACGTGCTTAGTGGTAGCATAGAAGACAGGCTAGTGATAGACAGGCAGGTGAGCGAGACCTTTGATTGAGCGGTACGTATCGCATACGCCGGTAACCGACCCGGGACAGAACCTGCACTTGCTGGAATCATTACCGGATTCTGTCGAACAGATTGTCAAGGCAGTCCACGGACTCTTCTTGCACATCTTTTGGGCCAGTAGTTACCAAGTGATGCCTAACGAAGCGCAGCGGCTTCATGTGCATACGCGCACCGTAAGCCGCATCCTTGATGCAATCGTGCACCTGGACTCACGGCCTCTCATGCTTCGAAGATCGCTTGAAAAGCGCTTTTACGGTAACTGCCGAGATTTCGCCGTGTTTTTGTGCGCCGCACTTAGAGCAAAGCAGATACCTGCGAGAGCACGTTGCGGGTTTGCAACTTACCTGAGGCCAGGCAAGTTTGAAGACCACTGGGTGTGCGAATACTACACAGAAGGCCGCTGGCTCAGCGTGGATGCTCAGCTCGACGATATCCAGCGCGCCAAGTTGAGGATCTCGTTTGAGCCTCTGGACATCCCACCCGGCCTGTTTCTGAACGGAGCTGAAGCATGGCTCAGTTGCCGAAAGCATGCACAAGACCCCGAGCACTTTGGCATCTTCCAGATGTCGGGGCTGTGGTTCGTAAGAAGTAATCTTATGCGTGATGCGGCCTCGCTTAACGGCCACGAACTCTTGCCGTGGGATAGATGGGGGCTGGCAGCCTTAGAAGAGCATGAGATGTCAGACGAAGACTATGATCTGCTTGACACTCTCGCAAACCTGGTAGTCTCCGAAAGCACCGATCTATACGCGGTGTATTCTAGTGCATCTCTACTTGCCGTGCCTCCCGAATACGACACACAGGTGTACAAGAAGCCATGATGCCCAGAATGCAAGGAGGTACCCTCATGCAACGGTCGGTATTTGTGACAGGGGCACTCAGCATACTCGATACACTGACGAAGAAACCCAGACTGTTTGAACTGAGCCATCACCCGTTCTGGGACGACCCACACATATCTCGACAGATGCTGCGGCTGCATCTAGATCCGGACACTGACACGGCAAGCAGAAGGCACTCCACGATTGACGCGAGTGTCTCTTGGCTCGTCTCGCATCTCAATTTGAAGAAGGCCACCCGTGTGCTAGATCTAGGATGTGGACCCGGTCTCTATACGTCAAGATTTGCTTCACATCAGCTAAGCGTGACCGGCATGGACTACTCGAGATCTTCTATTGAGTACGCCAGGGCGCATTCTACCGGAGTCAAGTATATCTTAGGCAACTACCTCGAGATGCAGTTTGAAGACGAGTTTGACGTGGCGTTTATGATATACTGCGACTTCGGTGCTTTGATCGACCAACAGAGAGACAATCTGCTCCACCGCGTTCATCGCGCGCTTACACCTGGTGCACTTTTCGTGTTCGACGTGTGGACACATGAGGCGCGCAAGACCCGACCGCACAAATCTTGGACGCTTAAAGACGGTGGATTCTGGAGTGCAAAGCCGTACATCTCTCTTACCGAGACTTTCTGCTATCCCGAGAACGACGTGTACCTTGATCAGCATATAGTGGTCGCAGATGCAGAAGAAGCGCGTGTATACCGCGTGTGGGATCACGTCTACTCCCCGGATTCAATCGAGCGTGTGCTGTGTTCAAACGGATTTCGGGTAATCGAGCTTTGGGAGGATCTCACAGGCAACCCTTATGACGAACACTCCCGCTCAATAGCCGTGATTGCGCAAGTCTGCAAAGACTTCTGCTAACTCTGTTTACGCGAGGCACTTACAAAATGTTCCAGTTTGCACGTAATGGGCGCTCTCTCTAATTTTGTGTAGCATTCGCCTGCCGTTTCATACACTGGTAGTGGTGTTTTAGATGCGTGAGCGATATCATCTTTCGTGGTCGAGGCTGAGAAAATTGGATCAAACTGCCGTCTCAGAATCACCTGATATAGGCGGCATCTTCCGCCTATGGTCCCCGCTCGGGCAGTGCCTTCTTGTGTCTCAAACGCTGAGCATCAGGCAGAGCCTTGCCGGATGGCTGCACAATCTGGCGCCCGAAAATGGGAGTGCGGCACACCCCGGTCCAATTGGAGAAGTAAGTGTAGACTGGTCGAAGATTGACGACGGATTCAGAAGACGCAGGCTTAAGGCACTGGAAAGCGAGAGACTCAGACCGCTCTGGCGAGACCCAAAAGAGCGCCTTAGAAGAAGATTCACATGGGCTACGGAGTAAGCGGTGAGTCCTGTCAGCTCGGTCGCTTGGTCAGTAGTTCTCTTGCATTTCTTATTACGAGCAATATGCCAAAGCTTAGCGACATCATGCCTCCTGTTCCCCGTAGCATCGAATAGACCCCTGAAGTAACGGCGAGCAGACCAAATATGAGCCACGCGGGCTTTGGTGCCCAAAAGCCGTCGGAACGAAGCACATCACCGTAAACCTCGCGACTTGCAAGCCACAACAACACTGCAGAAGCCATGGGCTCCAGAACATCGCGTACCGGCACGTAGTCTACCTCAGCGCTCAGCAGCATGGTAACCGTCTTGACCCATGCAAAAACGGGAACAAGCGCCGCGGCCAGAAGCGTCACCGATAGCAGCTTGCGCAAAGTATCTCTAGTCTGGCTTCGCACAGACCACACCCCCAAAACGGCTCAGAAATCTAGAAGGGGCAGGAGACTAATCCTGCCCCGATGCCATCCTGTGAAGGGCTATTTGCTCCCCTCAAGGATGACGTCCGCGAAATCACGCACGGTACATCACCCCCCTTTGGCTTATTCGGTTGGCCAACCGCATCTCCAGTATAGCACGCCGACACGTATTTCTTATGTCACAGATTCGGTGGAACTGTTCTTGGCTCTGAGAATTTTGCGAACGGTACTCTGGCTCAGATGGAACTGCAGCTGCAGCTGCTCCACACTCACTCCTTCAGTACGCAGACGCCGAATCTCGGCGTTTCTTTCATCGAACAACTTGCGCGCTCCGCTTTTAGTACCCCAACCTGCCCTTATGTCCTGTCTGGGGACATAAACGCACCGTCCGGCTACGTGTTGCTGCACCAAGAGCAAGAGGTCTCTGGGCAGTGCTTTAAGTGCATTGCAGTACTTTGACACAGGCAAAGGCCTCCTTAGAATTGTCTCTTAGAAAACAAGAAACCGTGGGGCAACACCCCACGGCGCCTGACCTGTGCTAGTTCAGGGGAGACGGTGGGATGTGCCGCAGACAGGTGCTTCGTGTAGTCTGACTCATGCGGCACCTCCTCTCTTCCCTGTTCTAGCGCAACACTAGCAATTCCGGACTGCCGTGTCAAGTAGCCTCTAACGCACCAAGACAAAGTCCTTGCTAAACGTCTGCACGGCGCGCATGTCACTTTATGGGAAGAACAGAGCCTAAGAGACAATGCACCCGCCATCTGTGACATTGTTGCTGTCGCCTCGAGGTATGTTCTCATCGCCAAGACATATGGGAACTGCTAGCGAATGAAGACGTCCACACTGTGTGAGGAGGCTTTCGCCGTGCGCACACCCCATTTTTTTGCTGTATTGCTTACCACTTTGCTTGTCTCTCAATGCGCTATACCCGGCACTACACCACACGTCACCGGCAACACTTCTCCACCGCCCCAACTTGCCGAACCGCATGTTGAGTCGAGAGTTCTCATCAACGAAGACGGGGACACGCTCGGCGAAAGGTTTCTGGTGCCCGATGGGTACGAGAGGCTCACCGTCGAACCCAGCACGTTCGCATACTACTTGCGAAACCTGTCGCTCAAGCCGCACGACGTGCCTGTGACCCTGTATGACGGTAGACTAAAACCCAACCAGTCTGCACACGAGGCTGTTTTGGACATCGATACCGGAGATAGAGATCTGCAGCAATGCGCGGACGCGGTCATCAGGCTGCATGCCGAGTACCTTTGGGCGGAAGGAAGGTATGATGAGATTCACTATAACTTTGGCAATGGCTTTCGTTGCGACTACAGCAGATGGATGCAAGGTGAAAGAGTGGTTGTTCAAGGCAATGACGCGTATTGGGTTAGAAGCGCTCCACCGTCTTCAGAGTACGCTGAGTTCAGGAGATATCTTGATATCGTGTTCGCGTACGCATATACAGGCTCGCTAATTCAAGAACTATCACGCGTAGATGTGCAGCACATGCAGATAGGCGATGTGTTCATAGACCAAGGACACGCTATCATTGTGGTGGACATGGCCAAAAGCGTCAATTCAGACGACATGCTCTTCATGCTTGCGCAGAGCTACATGCCCGCTCAAGATATACATGTTCTCAAAAATCCGTCGTCCGAGATGAGCCCGTGGTACGCCCTAGATTTTGGCCAGGAACTCGTGACACCTGAGTGGACTTTCACGCACGCTGACCTCAGACGTTTTCAGTAGGGGTATGCTCCTCACTATTGCATATCCTTGGGGCATGCTGTAGGATATTTCGTAGTTTCACGCACTACTACGGAGGTGGGCAAGATGTCATTGATTTACTCTTTCGCAAACCAGACACCTAGCGAGGTTCAATTCTGCCCATCTAACAAACGCTAACGGCTAGTTTCGCGCAGTTGTTGGTTGTCTCTGCGTCCGGACGGCAGGGCAGTTTTGCACCTGCCGTTTTTGTTTGTCCAGAGCCACAAACTAGGCCCTAAGGAGTGTGTGATTCTTGAGCATTATCAAAGCAGATGACCTAACCAAAGTCTACCGTGTTCCTGTACGGCAGCCTGGGTTCGCCGGAACCATCTCTGCTTTCTTGCGGCCTGAATTCCGTGAGGTCGTCGCTGTAGACAGAGTCAGTTTCTGTGTCGAACCTGGAGAAATAGTCGGATACATCGGCCCCAACGGCGCGGGCAAGTCGAGCACCATCAAGATGCTGTGCGGCATCTTGGTGCCGACTTCGGGCGAAGTCCGAGTAGGTGGCATAGTGCCTCACCTAAGAAGACAGCAGAACGCAATGCAGATAGGTGTGGTATTTGGCCAGAGAACTCAGCTCTGGTGGGATCTGCCCGTCAGAGAGACGTTCTACCTGTTGAAGAACTTGTATCGCATCCCAGATGCGCTCTATCGCGAGAACATCGATCTGTTCGGCGAATTGCTGGGCTTGAGAGAGTTGTGGGACGTGCCTGTTCGTCTTCTCTCGCTTGGTCAAAGGATGCGCGCAGACATTGCAGCATCTGTTATACACAGACCGCGCTTGTTGTTCCTCGACGAACCGACGATCGGGCTTGATGTGGTGGCCAAAGAGCGCATCAGGCAGTTCCTTCGCCAGATAAGGGAGGAGTACAATACGACGGTCGTTCTCACGACGCACGACCTTCGTGACATTGAGGAGACATGTCAAAGGGTGCTGATGATTCACAGAGGCCAGTTGGTCTTTGACGGCGCGCTTCACGCGCTGAGGGATAAGTTTGGCAACCGTTCTTTGATGCGAGTTGAAATTGCATCTCGAGACGCGTGGTGCCCAGATAGACTGCCCGGTAACGTACAGCTGGTTCAAAGAAACGGCAGATATGCATACTTCGAGTTCAGCCGACAGCAAATCAGCGCGTCAGACGCCATCCGCTCCGTATGTTCAGTGATGCCAGTACGAGATGTGACGCTACAAGATGCAGACCTCGAGAGCGTTGTGAAGCGAGTATACGGTGGTGAAGACGTGTGAGGCGTTACTGGGGTTACTTTCGGAACGCGTTCGGCACCAATCTGATGTACCGCACCAATTGCTGGCTCGGCATAGTGGGCGCGCTGCTCAGCTCGCTCATACATCTCTACCTGTGGCAGGCGGTATACGCCACAAGAGACCTGATCGCCGGATATGCGCTTTCGGATGTGGTTACCTACACAATAGTGTCCGCATCACTGGGGTCGTTTCTGGGCCTCGAGATGCGCATAGACCGAAAAGTGCGTGACGGCAGCATCGCGATGAGTCTGATCAAACCCGCTGACTGGCATCTGATGGTAGCGCTAGAGACACTCGGCAAGGACGTGTTTCGGCTTGGTGCCGTGTGTGTTCCGGTATATTTGCTGTTTTTGGCAAGCGGAACGATCCTGCCCCCGGCGTCCTCTGCACATGCACTCGCTTTCTTGGCAGCGATCGGCTTGGGATGGACAATTCTGTTCGGCGTCTGCTACCTCTCAGGGCTCGCCAGTTTTTTCACCAAAGCCGGCTGGGGTTTTGTAGAAATGCAGATTGCCGTGATCATGTTCTTCGCCGGGACAGCAGTACCGTTGGCGATGTATCCTACATGGCTCCAGCAGGTAGCTGCAGTACTTCCATTCAAAGCCATATACTACATGCCCATCAACGTGTACCTGGGTAAGGTTGCGCTTGAGTCTGTACCCGGTATCTTGGTGTCTCAAGCGCTGTGGGCAGCTGCTCTGGCTGCGTGCGGGCGTCTCATCTGGCGTGCTGCCGCAAAGCGCCTGACGGTGCAAGGAGGATAAACATGCTGCGAGGCGCCATCTATCATATTAGGCTGTGGTTATGTTATGTCCGCGGCAACTGGCTTGCACTGCTCGCATACAGAGCCGATTTTGTGGTAAGCAACGTTGCCAACTTGATTTTCAACATCCTTCTCGTGCTGTCTGTCAGGATAATATTCGGACATGTGGACTCAATCGGGATGTGGACTTTTGAGCAGGTGCTGTTCTTCTATTCGCTCGCCATGCTTGGGCGTTCTATATGGCACATCTTCTGCGTCAACATGATGACGCTCACAGTGCTCATCCGCAACGGCTGGCTTGACCGTCTACTGGTAAGACCAGCTAACCCGCTGTTTCAACTGGTCGCAGACTACCTTGACAACGATGACTGGGGCGAGCTCTTTTTCGGTGTGTTCTTGCTTGCGTACTCAAGTTCTAGACTCGGAGTGGTCGGCGGGATATTTGACGTGCTACTGCTCGCCTTGATGGTGTTATCCGCTGCAGCTGTATACTTTGCGCTGCACCTTGCGGCGAACTCCAGCGCATTCTGGCTGATCAACAACAGCGCAGTCACGCAGATGGTATGGGATCTGGATGGCTTCTCCCGATACCCGCTCGACATATACTCGAAGTCGCTTTCATTCGTGATGACCTGGATCATCCCGCTAGGGTTTGTAAGTTTTTATCCCGCTCAAGCGCTCATTGGTACGGGTAGCCTCAGGTATCTAGGGCTTGCCACACCTCTTGTGGCGGGTGTAGCGTGTGTCGTGGCTTATAGAATATGGAACATAGGGCTCATCCGTTACCACAGCACGGGCTCATAAGAGGAGCAGAACACACCTTTGCAGAAACCTGATGAAGCCCTACACAGTCTGGAGGCAGAAAACGATGCGTCACCGCCTAGAACCACCTGCGCATCATTCGGCATGGGTGGACGTAGACCTTGATGCGCTAGCGTACAACTACAGCTATATAAGCGACAAGATCACACCGGCCAAACTTATTGCTGTGGTGAAGGCATATGGGCTGGGCACAGGGATCCTTCTGACTTCAAGAAAACTCGAGTCTCTGGGCGTACCTATGCTTTCGGTATCCAACTTTCATGAGGCTCTGTATTTACGAAAGCATGGAATAGAAAGCCCGATCTTGCTAATGAACGGGCTCCTCCCAAGTCAGATGCAGATTGCCATACAGCTCGACCTAGACTTCTTCGGCTTCGACGAACAAGCGATACGTACCGCCAATGACATCGGGCAGCAGTTGAAGAAGCGTGCTCGAGTGCACATCAAGATAGATACAGGTCTAGGCAGGCTCGGCATTCTTCCTGACCAGGCAGACTCAATGCGCAGCCTCTTGCCGAAAATGCACTGGGTTCAGGTTATGGGTATCGCCAGTCACGTGGCGTCACCGTCGCGCAAAGAGCATGACCACCTGACACGAATCCAGTATGAACAGTTCTTAAGCGCATGCAGAGTTCTAGACCCTGACCACAATCTATTGTGGCATTTTTCGTCTTCAAACGTTGTTCCCAGGCTTCCCGAGGTAAATGCGGATGCAGTGCGTTGCGAAGCGTTGGTATGGGGACTTGCACACTACTGGCCACTACCATGGCCTGTAAAGCCGGTGGCGTCTTATAAATCTAGGCTCGTGCAAGTGAAAGACATTCCGGCAGGGCACAACGTGGGCTACAATTTCAAGCACAGCGTGCTACGGCCGACGCGCCTCGGCATAGTGCCTATAGGTACTGTTGACGGACTCAAATCCCAGCATGCAGACGGTGGCAGTGTGCTCATCCGCGGCAAGTCATGCCCGATTCTGGGCATGTGTTCATGCGAGATGATGGTGGACGTGACAGACGCCGGAGCTGCCCAGGTTGAAGATGAAGTGGTGCTCATCGGAGGGCAGGCAGGGCTCGAGCAGACTGCAGTAGAATTCGGCCTTGCGGGTGCTTCTTCATTCATGGGCGTGCTTGCTTCCATATCGCCGCGCATACCGCGCGTCTACTGGGAAAATGGCGAGTGTAAACACATCGAGGTTTTCTGCAGCGAAGAGGACTGGCAACTCTAGCCAATTGGACCTCCGTCCGAGCTCCAATTACACAGAACCCGTTTTCGATGCAGTGTCGCGCTCATTGAACGGAGTGACATCACTCACTGTAGATGCTATACTGTGCACGAAACATCGGCTCAACCGCCAGGAGGGCGACAATGGGTAGTAACTCAAGAGCTGAATACCTTGTGGAGAGGCTTGCCGAAGAAGGCTATAGACTCACCCCCCAGCGTCTAGCGGTGGTGCACCTTCTTGCGTCGAGCAAAGACCATCCGAGCGCTGCTCATCTTCATAAACAGTTGAAGAAGCAGTTTCCAACGATGAGTCTTGCGACGGTGTACAAAACCGTAGACTTGCTCGCTAGGATGGGTGAGCTGCAAGTGCTGGGGTTTGACCACGACGATAACCGTTATGACGGAAACCCCTATCCGCACCCTCACCTTGTGTGCACAAGCTGCCGGAGGATAGTAGACCTGGACACGTATCCCCTGGCTGATATGCCAGCCAAGATTGAGCTGAGCACTGGGTACAAGATCTACGGCCATCGTATGGAGTTTTACGGATTGTGCCCAGAATGCCAGAACGAACAAGACCACTCATGACAAGTGCGTGATGATAGCCATTATTTGTTAGTCTTGACTGTTTATGTAGCTGTGGGGTACGCTATTATTAAGACGCAGCGTAAGTCACTGCTCGCACTTTCCGTTATCTTGATTGGATGAATTCAAACCGTATTAATCCAGAGGGGAGGATGCGAATTGGCCGAGGAAAAGCAAGAACTGTATACGTGCCCACAGTGTAACACGGCTCTTGATTTCAAGGCAGATCCAACTGAATGGTCTTGCCCCGCGTGTAACATGGTGTATATGGATGAAGACGATTTGAGGGAAATGCTGAGATTGCCGAAAAAAGATAAGAAATAGGGGTTTTTGGGAGAGGCGCAACGCCTCTCCTGGCTTATCTGGGCCACGAGGCAGTACCTATCCACTGTTCCGGTTGCATAACACAATACAACAGGGGGGATTAGGTGTGACGGCGCGCGTAGGCAGGCAGGCTCCAGATTTTGAACTCGATGCGTATACGCCTGAAGGTTTCACGAGTATACGACTCTCAGACTACAAAGGCAAGTGGGTAGTGTTGTGCTTCTATCCTGGTGACTTTACATTTGTCTGACCGACCGAGTTAACGGCGGTCGCCGTTGGATACCCTGAACTGCAAAAATTGGGTGTGGAAGTGATGTCGGCCAGTGTGGATAGTAAGTTCGTGCACAAGATTTGGCAAGAGGTAGAACTATCCAAGATGGTCGAGGGCGGCGTTCCGTATCCGATGCTGTCTGATCCAGGCGGAGAGGTCGGCAAGCTGTACGGTGTGTATGATGAAGAAGATCGCGTGAACGTACGAGGCCGTTTTCTTATCGACCCTGACGGTATCATCCAGGCGATGGAAGTGTTGAGCCCGCCTGTCGGAAGGAATCCGGCCGAACTTATAAGGCAAGTCAAAGCGTACCAGCACGTGAGGGCAACGGGTGAAGTGATGCCTTCTGGCTGGACCCCTGGAGCCGAAACACTCAAACCGTCACCCGACCTCGTCGGCAAAGTTTGGACGGTGTGGAAACCCAAATAGGCACGTACAAGATAGAACGGCATGGCGGCTTGCGGTGCACCGTAGGCCGCCTTTTGCTGCGCGTGTTACCTTTTCTGCGTATTGCGAGGATCGGGCAGTCATCTGTCGACACGTTTCGACACAGATTGACCTAGGTTATCTGTCTGGATCTTGAGGCAAGCGCACGTAGAGCGCCTAGCTGCGATCAGATACAGATACAAGAAGCACTTAACCTCTTGAACATGGCCGATTGGTACAGATGCAAACCCCTGCTCGATGCCGTCTTTACATCTTTAGTGTACAGAAGCACGTGGGACACTTGAAGAAATCCTTACACTTGCTCTGCTGGCACCATCGAATGACCCATTCTGACAAGCGGCTTCTGCTAATCTAAGTGATGTAGTAGGGTTTGGGAGTCTAGTGCCTACTCGGAGAGAGGGGGTTAGACACCTGGAAGCTTTGTCACAGAAAATCGCCGATATTGTATGCTCCGAAGTGTCGGCAGGCGCAGAAGACCGCGAAATATACGAGTTCGCCTCGAAGTTGCTTGTCAACTGCACATTCGACATCCTTGTGATCTTCTGTCTGGCGTACGCTGCAGGTGTGTTGCTGCCTGTCGCGGTAGCTTACGCGCTTGTTGCTGTATTCAAGTACTTTGCTGGCGGGGCGCATGCGCAGAAGATGCTGAACTGCCTACTGATAGGTATATGCGTATACTTGGGCATCGGTCTTGGCGCGCGTGCGCTTGCAGTCAGCGCGCAGCACCTGGTCTGGATAGCATATGTCGTGTGCAGCCTGTTGGCGCTCGCGAGTTTTGCGCTCTATGCGCCATCTGCACATCCGAACAAGCCCTTGCGAACAAAGCAACACAGGCAGCGGCTCAAAAGGTGCGCTATGAGCGCGTTGATCGCTGTGCTCGTGCTGAAACTTGTGTGGCTGGTGCGCCCGTTCGCCCCTGACGTGGTCTTTTGGTCAGGCTGTCTTGCGCTGGTTTGGCAGTCGCTGATATTACTGCCGGAAAGTCAACGACTGTTTGATAATAGCGAAAGGTACATGTTTAAGTAATGCCGAAGAGGAGGCCGAGATACATGAGAAGGTTTTTCGTCGCCCTTGTCACCTCTCTGTTGACGCTGCTGGCTTTTGCCAACGTGGCTGGCGCAACCAATTTCACGAGTTACCAGCCAGAGATCCCCTCAAAACTGAGGTAATTACAAACGGGGCTGCCAAACCAGGCTTGTCCTCCGAGGAGGCGCGTTCTTGAACTCACTGCTGCTAATTGCCACTGCGGTAGGCATGCTTGAGGCGTATTTGCTTCTGTACTGTGGCACCAAGCTGGTCGGCTACGCAGTTGTCCATCAGAAGCTTCTTGCTGCCGCCGTTTTTTACGCGATACTTATTAGGCTCGCGCGACACATGCTTTATGGTGTGTTAGGTATCGCGTTTGGCGGGCACATCGTGGTGGGGATCGTATCTTTGTTCTTGTTGTGTCATCTATGGCTTAGAGTTCCGGCACTGTTATCTGCGCTCGCCGTAGCGCTTGGACACATGCTATTGTCTATCGGCACGGTGCTGGTGTTGGTCTTGCTGCCTAACGCAGAACCTGTTACGTTCTTAGATGTGCTTAAAATGATCGCAGCCGAGCAAGCACCCCTCATCCTGGCAAGCATCGTGATATGGAGGACTGGAGTAGCTATTGTCTCACCAAAAGCTGTCCAGCATGTGGGGCATTGACGATGAAGAAGGGTTCCTCTTTTTCGCGACACGTCAGACAGAGTATGGTGCATCTGTGTCTGCTCATGGTTCTGGAGTGCCTTGTCTTCGGCATTATCTTCGCGTTTTCGGGCACGAATCCGATGTATATTATAGAGATCGGTGAGATAGCCCCCGTCTACGTGGGCTTCCGGCGGGGTATTGTAGCTGCGTCGCTGCTAGGGCTTGTAGGCATGTTGCTACTTGCCAAGAAACTCATGGCGTTGATTAGTTCATTCGATGAGTTCTTGACGCTCGAAAGACTCGCGACGATCGGTAGGTTCTCGGCCTGGACTGCGCACCAAATACGTAACCCGCTATCTGTAATACGCGCACAAGCGCAGATAATGCATTTGCGCTTCCGCGATGAATCGGCCGTAAGAGCGAACTCCCTTATAATCCGGCAAACAGATAAGATGAACGATTTGCTCTCTCTGATGACGTGCCTTTCAGAGCCAGAGCTGCTTCACAAGCAACGAGTAGAGATGCGCTCGTTGCTGTCTGAGCTGTTAGATTCGTACATAGACACATATCCGGACATAAGATTCCGGCTTGTGGACGACTGTTCTGCTTCGGTATTCGGTCATCCTGCTTTGCTCGAAGAAGCTCTCAAGAACGTGCTCGCAAACGCTGTAGAAAGCATAGACGGCTCAGGAGACATCTTTGTCGAGTGCAAACTGGACAAAGACAAGATCCGTGTAGAAATCCTTGATTCCGGTCCTGGAATTGAGAAGGAGGCTCTTGAGTCGGCTTTTGATGTGGGTTTTACCACAAAAACACAAGGCACAGGTCTTGGCCTTCCTATAGCCAGGTCGATCATGAGTGCGCATGGAGGCAACGTAAATCTGTCGCGTGCCAGCAAGCCCGGTTTTGGCACACTTGCGAGTTTCACGCTTCCCACGTATGCTAGTGTCATAGGGCACACCCAACTGGATTGTGCAGCAAGCCAAACAACCGGTGAGGTCCAAACACAGCAGATCGCTGACGTAACCTAACCTGCATTTTTCGTTCTCCCAAGCATATCAGTGTCTCTTAACGAACCATCCACTGCTTCTGAGCCAGTCTCTTTTCTGCACGACGTGGTCATCGACTTAAGCGAGGTGAAAACATGATGTGTGGAACGACTGATGAACTGAGTCAACTTGAGAGCGAAGTCTTGGCCAGCATATGTTCGCAAGAGATGTGGAAACACTGCGAAGCGTTTAACACGCTTCACCGCGCTTCGGGCACTGAAGACGACTACCGAGCGGTACGCTACATAGAGGACTATCTTGCTTTCCACGGGATCGAGACCGAGGTGTACAAGTTCAAATCCCTGCTCAGTTACCCCATTCGGGCAAGCCTTAGATGCGTCACTCCTGAAGAAAGAGAGATCAGATGCAAGACAAGAGCTTTTTCGGGCGTGACCCCTCCTCAAGGTGTCGAAGCCGAACTCATCTACGTGCCCACCCAGTCCGCCGGCGTAGGTCTGCTCGAGGCTGCAGTGACAAATGAGTACGCTGGTGTGGACGCAAGAGGCAAGGTAGTCTTGACCGAGCGCGGAGGACCTGACGGAGTGTGGGATGCGCAAAAAGCTGGAGCGATCGCCCACATCCATATCTGGCCGTCTGACGAAAACGTCATACACGAGATGATATGCTCGCCGGTATGGGGAACCCCGACACCCGAGTCCTCCCAGAACCTGCCCACAATCCCTGCTCTTGCGGTAACACGCAAAGACGGCCTATGGCTCAAGTGCTGCGCCGAAAGAGCGTCGACACGTGTGCTTCTGAGAAACGATGCGGAGAGAGTCTGGCGAGATCTGCTGCTTCCTGTTGCGACAATCACGGGTACAAGAGAACCGGAGAAGTTCGTGCTCGTGGGAGGACACCTTGACTCGTGGTATGTGGGCGTAACAGATAACGCAACCGGAAACGCGTGCTGCCTTGAACTGGCAAGGGTGCTGCACAAGGTGAAAGATCGGCTCGAGCGCAGTGTCAAGATTGCATGGTGGCCAGGCCACAGTTACGGACGGTATTCTGGCTCCACCTGGTTCTGCGACACCTTCTGGCAGCAGATTCATGACCACTGTATTGCATACGATAACATCGACTCGCCGGGGGTACTAGACGCCACCGATTATACCAACATAACTGCGATGGCCGAAGCTGCGCAGTTCGCCGGACAAGTGGTGCTTCAGATCACTGGTCAACAGCCAACTGCTTCCAGACCTGCACGGGCGGGCGACCAGTCATTCTGGGGCACCGGTACAACTTCCATCTTTATGCTGCTCTCAAATAGACCTGCAAAGGACGGAGCAGCCGTGGGCGGATCGGGAGGCGGTTGGTGGTGGCACACGGAGTATGACACACTAGATAAGGCCGATCCGAACAGGCTTAAGATGGACACACAGATTCATGCGCTGGCGGTGCTCAGGTTGCTGAGTTCCAGGGTACTACCTTTCAGACTATCCGCGCTGGCAGCTCAGATCTTATCTACGCTTGAGGCTTACCAGAAGACAGCCGGAAGCCGCTTTGAACTGAGCGCTGCTGCCACGGCTGCAGAGTGCTTCGCCGAAGCGGCCAAACAGTTTGATATGCATGCAGAGACACTTGCAGAAGAGGGAACAGAAGAGACACAAAGAGCGTTTTCCAAGAAGATGCTTCAGGTGCTCAGGCACGTCATACCAGTTGTCTACACGCAGAGTGGCGCTTTTGACCAGGATCCGGCCACCCCTTCACCTACTCTTCCCGGACTTGCGCGAGTCGCCGAACTAGACTTCCACGAGCCGTACGAAGACGAGTACATGTTCTGTCTAACTCGCCTGATGCGCGAACGCAACCGAGTGGTAAAATCTCTCCTGGATGCAGTAGGAGATATGAGTCTTGGGAAGTAAACAGGGCGATTTTACTTCAGGTGTCTTGGGTCACGCGGGCTTATGACCCGCGTGACCTCATCGAAAACACGCTGTTTATCTGCGAGTATGATGTACCCGTCCTCAAGCACGCGCCGTGTACCCACATCGAGCGGTAGCGAAGCCCAGTCGAGCTCAGCCATCCCGTACTCCACTTCGAGCCCTCCCTGATAACAGGCTCGGATGCTTACCACTTTGCCGTATTGTTCTATGCTCTTTCTTATGCACACTCCAAACTGCGACGTGAACTGGGGTGCAGAGACATACGAACGAGCGTGCTGGGTGATTATCACGAAGTCCACGTCTGAGTCTGGTCGTGCCTCACCCCTTGCATACGAGCCCACCAGAATTACGGCGGCAATTCTGTCCTCACATAGCGCCCAACGCTTCACGTCTGTAAGCAGTCTGCTGATGCCCATGTTGCCCCTCCTCAAGCCGGAACTTGGCACATCACGCTTCTTGACAGACTGTTCGCGTGTGTGCCTCTCCATTCACACCTGCGGCGTACTGCTGTATCATGTATGTGGACCTATGAGCTAACGGCCGCATTCACGCAGCTGCTTGCGTTAGTCACCGATTTTTGAGCAGGAGAGATAACCAGTGATTCAAGAGATCGCACCACACCGTTTTGACAACACTTTTGGAATAAAGCGTCCCCGTCCTCGAGATATTATCCTGCACTACGAAGCAGACTTGGTACTGCTCAAACGAGACAACGGCGTCTTAAGGCTGCCGGTGCTCTCTGAGCTTATAGAAGCGCAGATGCCGGCGATAGGCGAGAAGAGCGAATACCTCTTTGCCGTTGATGGCAAGCGTTTCTTCTTGATGAACGGGCTCTTAACCTCTCTCCCACCCGGGTTCGAAAAACACAGCACTAGCATATTCAGAGAGATGCAGCCAGGCCACATGGCTTTCGCAGGAATTACAGGCAGCCAGCTGTACCGTTGGCGAAATGACAACAGATACTGCGGAAGGTGCGGAGGCGTTATGCAGCAAGGCAGCAAGGAGCGCGTGCTTGAATGCACCTGCTGTAACCACAAAGTGTACCCCAAGATATCTCCTGCGGTTATCGTGGCACTTACACATGAAGACAGGCTGCTTATGGTGAAGTACGCACGCGGCAACTTCAGGCGTTTTGCGCTTGTGGCAGGGTTTGTCGAAATCGGGGAGACGTTTGAAGATGCGGTGCGAAGAGAAGTGATGGAAGAAGTAGGGCTGTGCACTAAGAACATACGCTACTACGGAAGCCAGCCCTGGGCGTTTTCGGATAGCCAGATGATAGGTTTCTTTGCGGAATTGGACGGAGATCCGACCGTGAAACTCGAGCAATCCGAGCTTTCTGAGTCGTGCTGGTTTTCGCGGCACGAGATCCCTGAACCGCTTTCCTCAATCAGCATAGGCGCGCATATGATTAGAGCATTCAAGCACAACAGACATGTCTCAGAGATGCAAGACAGCGGGGCAGGGTAGTCACTCATCTTGCGCAGAACGCATTTTTTCGTTTCTAAGTGATGTGCTCACGAGCCCACACCACCTGCAGTGCTTTGATCTGGTAGATTATCGCGGTGGCCCGGCATACAGCAAAGAGCCCAAACACGAATGATCGACAAGATGCAGATCTGACGGCACTATAAGAATCTGCACAAGTTGAATCAGGGCCGGAACTGTAAGCGCGTGTAGTCCGAGCCGCCATGCAAGTTCGAATTTGAGTGCACATCGCCTCCGTTTTGCGTAAGCCACTGCGATGAACGCCAGCAAAGTGGCTCCAATGATCTTGCCCACAAGGGTTTGCACGTGTATCTAAGCGTATACCAGCGGGAACGCGCTGTACCGGGAAAAAGCGCGTAGATCTGCAGGTTGCTGCCGCAGTACTTCTGTGAACGCATCCATCTCCAGTATACTCTTGGTAAACTGTGTAATCTTGAACGCTGGGGCAACGCTCAATAGCAATAGTAGCAGAGCCATGTAGCCTACACCTTCGGTTTTGCCCGAATATTCCGCAATGTCTGCGTACCCTCTAACCCCGGCAGTGCTCGCCCAGAACCTCTTCCAAAACGGCATGGCCGATTTCTCCTTGATTCAGAATTCCGAATTACTCCATCCCTCCCACCGGCGGTGCTACCGGTTCTTGCTTGCATCCGATACTCGTGCTCTCCCAGACGGCCTCCAACCCTTTAGTGAGGTATCCACATGATACTGCCCAGAATGAGGCTGTGAACACGAATTGCATGGACATAGAAGACGTCTTAGGCAACAGCAAGAGTTCAACTACCTGAATGCCGACTGCTACAGTCATTGCATGAAGCCCCAACCTCCAGCCCATCCAGAAATCTATGTTCCGTTCTTTTGCACTGGAGTAGGTTCTCGCCACACACGCAAGCAAGAGCGCGCTTACGCACTTGGCAGCTAGGTGCGCCACGTACCCCCCGATGAACCCAAACACGGCCACAACGCCCTTTGTCTACTGTATCATATCAGTTACTGCCGCGTTGTCCGTCGGCAGTGGCAGTTCCATCGTCGCTCGGAGCATTGTACTAGCACTGGCCGCAGCAAGCAGTAGCACGATGCACATCATGTATCCTAACCCATTCGTCGTGTCTATTGCCTGCGCCAGATCCGCATATCCTTTGGTTCCTACGACGCTCGCTCTAAGTTTGTGCCAAAAAGTCATATATACACCCCGCATTATCACGACGCTTATACCTATTACCCTTATTGTTGCTGTATTAGCCCTGTTCTCACAAATATCTCTTGGTGCACTGCTAACGTCTGTGTCTGTGCACCGTTTGTCCCATCGCGCGTACGTGGGCCGTGTATCGAGTTTACAGTTCATTGGTCGGGGCAAGATGAAATTAGTCATCTGGCGTCGAAGACATGAACGAGTGAGAATAGGACGCTTCTGTGCGTGTAAGAGACCTCGTTAAGCCTATGCATCCAAAGACCCAGATCAAATCTTCGAAAGGAAGTGGTTTGCTTGAGGTTTGGGATAGACCGGTATATGAAATGCCGTTCGGCTTCTAATCCCAGTTTCTCGCCAGACGGTAAGATCATGGCTTACCTAACAGAGACCACAGGCGTTACGCAAGTATGGCGTGCCGCCCTTGACAACCTGATACCGCATCAGGTGAGTTTCTTCGACGAACGAGTGGCATCGGTGCACTACTCACCGGTTGCCAAGAACCTGCTGTTTTGCATGGACCGCGGTGGAAACGAGAATATGCAGATGTACCTTGTGGACGAAGAAGGCGCTTTATGCGAGGCGCTCACCGAAGAACCCGACGTAATGCATCTTTTTGGGTGTTGGTCTTCGGACGGAAAGCGCATAGCGTTTTCCTCTAACTCGCGTAACGCTCGCGACTTCGATGTTCAGATTCTCGATATCGAGACCCGCGAAAGAAGTGTTGTGCTGGAACAAGACGGCCGAAACGCCGTGATGGCATGGCTGGAAGAAGCAAACGCGCTCATAGTGCACCGCTTGCACTCTTCGGCTCATCAAGAACTATTCTACCTTGATCTCAACACAGGCAAATGCCGGAAGATGCTTGCCGAAGCAGGTACCGGCGCTTTCAACAAAGTCGTAGTGGGACCAGATAAGCACACACTGTATCTGCTGACCGACGCCGGAAGAAACTTCGTTGGTATCGCCACGATCGATTTAAGACAAGAAGACGAACTCAAGTACATCGTGACACCGGATTGGGATGTGGAGGCCATGGCGCTGAGTCCTTGCGGCACTCGGCTGGCGTACTCGGTGAACGAAGACGGTTATTCTAGTCTTCACTTGCTAGATCTCGCCACCGGAGCTGACACTCCTTTAGATGTACTGCCCGAAGGTGTTATCGGGTTGGTGGGTGTAACTGCAGATGAAGGTCTCACATGGCATCCAGACGGCACGAACCTGGCAGTGACTTTCTCTGCGCCCGACCATAACCCTGACATCTGGATGGTCGATACGGTCAGCAAGAAGGTAAGGCAGCTTACTTACAGTTCTACTGCCGGCATACCGAAGAGTTCATTCGTGAGACCTGAACTCATCCGCTACTCGACCTTTGATGGAATGCAGCTACCTGCACTGTACTTCAAGGCAAAGAACACCACCAAGCCAGCTCCCGTTCTAGTGTTCGTGCACGGAGGGCCAGCCAGTCAGTCCAGACCCAGTTTCAACGCAGTATGGCAGTATTTCATCAACAGAGGTTACGCAGTGTTTGTGACCAACGTGCGCGGTAGCATAGGGTATGGTAAAGAATACATGGCGCTAGACGACGTCGAAAAGCGTATGGATTCTGTCAAAGACCTGGCCTACGGTGCTGAATGGATTAAGAAGCAACCCGGTGTTGACCCGAACAGGATAGCGGTCATGGGAGGCAGTTACGGTGGTTTCATGGTACTTTCCGCGATAACCAACTACCCAGACCTCTGGTCTGCAGCTGTCAATTTCTACGGCATAGCCGACTTCGTGACGTTTCTCAAGAACACCAGCTCGTACCGACGCGCACATCGCGAAGCTGAGTACGGAAGCCTTGAGCACGATCTCGATTTCCTACGAGAGATCTCTCCAATTCACTATGTCGAAGCAATAAAGTGTCCTCTGTTAGTGGTGCACGGCACCGAAGACCCCAGGGTTCCTTTTAGCGAATCAGAGCAGCTGGTAGAGAAGGTTAGGGCAAAGGGCGGCACGGTCGAGACAATATACTTCAACGACGAGGGTCACGGTATAGTCAAGTTGGAGAACAAATTGGTGGCATACGGAGGAACAGCAGACTTCCTGGACAAGCACATGATAGCCGAATAACCTCGCAAGACTATCTTGTCTCACATCAGGCCTCCTCGCCGAGGGGGCCTGATACTTGTAAACTTGCCTTTTGTGAGGCGACTTACCTGCAGCTTCTGGGGCTTTTCTGAGGTTGCCGGTGACGAATGCGCTTCATCCTCGGAGGGCTCTCTCCCAAATACTCGCGCAAATTTATATCTGGCTCTATCGCAAGAGGTCTCTTCGCCCACAAAGTCCCCGATGTCTATAAGGCAGTTATAGAACGCGTCTGCTTCACCTCGCGACTTTGGAGCCGAATGTGCAGTCAACTAAAGCTTTGTCTCTTCATGTTTCTACATACTCTTTTTGTGTCTATCACAGAGGCGCTGTGACAAGTTCTGTGTGCCAAATTGCCAAAACCTCCGGTTGCCCAGAGGTTCTGGAGTACTCTCTCCGTTCAGATAGGTCACACGCTGCTCCTAGAACCCGCTGCCATCAGGGATTCCATCGCCCGAATTAGGTGCGGGCCCCTTGGGCTCTGAGCCGTATCCCACACGGCCCCCGATTATCGGGGGTTCAAAGCCGCTTCCGTCACTGATTCCATCACCCGCATTCGGAGCCGGCCCCATAGGTCCAGAACTGTTTGCAAACACGATACTCGCTGTAGCCAGGATGAAGGTTACAACAAGAAGCACCACTAGAAGCTTCCTTGCCAATTCGACGCCCCCCTCTCCGACAGGAACACCGCTTGCTGCTTCGCTCTTAACACGGTTGGACATAATGAGCATTCACCCAGTTAACAGTGCAATTGTATCATGGTTGTGTATTTTGCGCCAGTGAGATTGTTAGAGGCCTCAAGTGATAGCGGAGATCTGTGAAGTGACCCTGCACAAGACTGGCCATATACGGCAAAAGTGCCCGAGATGCACTGAGTTAGCCTGCGACTCAATGTGTTGTTTGAAGGCACGTGCATATAGGTCAGTTAACTTGGTGGGGATTATTGTGTGTCAGTAGAGATCCAGGAGTGATATGACACGAGTAATCTGATGTCTGTCAGGCCATCCAGATGAAGAGACCCCAACAGTCAAGTCTTGCGAGTCATGACTTCCTAAGGTTGTGATCGTTTGACGGTAATATCACTTCAGCCGTTTTCTCATAACCAGTCTTTCCTCTGTTTCATAATACAAGGTGAAGCCGTCTTTACTATACAGTTCGGCGGGACCCATGAAGTCTTCAGCCTCATTGATGAACTCTCTATTCGGATATGCTTCCACAAAATCGAACCCATCTTCAGCCGCGTCCAGACAGACTCGCTCCACGAGTCGCTTGGCTATGCCCTTTCTTTGCATTCCCGGTGCAATCGCAAAGCAGAAAATGGACTTCACCTTGACGCCAGGGGTGGACTCCTCAGTAGGTATGGCACCCATAAACCGCCGCCAGCAATAGCATTTCAGGCAATCCATTTTCGTATTGGCGTTGCACCAACCCACGACATTATCGTCACAATAGGCAAGGTAGCCTTGTATTTTATCGTCTTTGATACACTGGATGGCATAATCTCTTCTCTTCTTGGCCGATGATGTTAAGTCTCTTCCCTCATAGTCCTCATTGCACCACCAAACACAATAGCATCTATGCTCGTCTTTGTACGTAGCATGCGGCGTTGTATCGAAGAAGTGTAGATAATCGTCCAGTAAGCCGGGTGTCAATTTACGTATCTCTATATTCACCTTCATTACCCTCCACTACAAGATGGATGCCCAAATGCCCGTAGCTTTGGATACATCGTCAATGTGACTCATCTTGTATGAGCCAAACCCTTCAACGTAGAGGTGCAGTATCTTCACTCAGCATACTCTTTCTTGGTCTTACTCCGCGGCTGGCAGGTATTCCCAACATTCCTAGTAGTCTAATTCGTTGCTCATATCATCGCGTCCTGTCGAGCCTATCAGCGTGGCTTGACAAAGTTACCCAGGATAGTCTTCTGCGCCTGGAGCGCCGTAGGCAAGCTGAGTAGTCTCTTTCATCGCATCCGGAGCGGGGAGTATATAGTCTGCACAAGTCCCGGTCGGCTCCTACTGTTCGCAGTAGCCAAGTGACTCACTGGGTAGCAGCGAACTTAGCCGGCAACCTGGAGTTGGCCCTAAAGGAAGATGGGAGTTCTCATTGAACTGGATATCGGTAGGAACGCCTTAAGGCGGGGAGTTGAGCAGAGATAATGATGAATGCGGGGATTAGGCTGTGGGAGATCCAGAAGCGGCAGGGCACGGGGCTATGCATAGGACTTGACCCACATTACGACCCGGAATCCGACCTCGATGAAGCCTTCTATGCAAAATTCGCGAGCGACGAAACCAAGGCGTTTGCCGAATTGTGCTCAGGCGTCTTGGCCGAGTGCGGCGCATTGCGTGGTAGTGCTTCAGACCGGACCATCACGTTCATTTCAGGGGTTACTAGTTATTACCTCAGAGTCATCAGCTCGGCCTGGTCATGCGGTATTCGAGTGTTCAAACCTCAGGCCGCTTTCTATGAACGCTTGACTCCTTACGGCATGATCATTCTCGAAATCTTGTGCAGGGCCATTAAGGACGCCGCTCGACAGTCCGGTGAAGACGCATTTCTCATCCTTGATGCCAAGCGTGGAGATATTGACTCCACACAGGCGCCGTATTACTGGGCATACCTCACAGACCCAACTACCGAGGTGCTCCCCGGCATGAATGGAGTTTTTGGATTTGATGCTATTACCGTTACTACATGGATGGGCTCAGACGTGCTCGTTCCTGGACTAAATTTTTTCCAGCAGGGCAAGGCAGCCATCGTCGTGACCAGGTCATCAAACCCATCGGGGGCTACTCTCCAGGACGAAATACTATGTGGTGAGTCGCCCAAGTTACGCACCATTGATACTCTCACTTCACTGCTTGGGCACAGGCCAATGGCTCATGAACTGATGCTGTACGAAACTGAGACATTTAGCGAACAACATGACCTCAATGATAGGGGTGTCAGCCCGCTATTCTCAGTCATGGGCTCGACTGTTAGGATGAGCGATGCATTCCGTAGAATCCGGCCCAACGGTATAGCGCTAGTTCCGGGTTTTGGTGCGCAGGGAGGCAAGTTTGAGAATGTTATGCCCCTGCTCGTCTGTGAAGGACCGCTCAAAGGTCACATCGGGGTATTGTCATCTTCTCGCGATCACAACTTCCCGTGGATGAAGAGGGCCGGTGGTTCGGGTGATCCAGCAAGAGTGGAGAGCGAAATGCGACGTGCGATCGGAAACTTCAGGGCGGTTGAGAAGCAGGCATATCGCAGCGCTGCAGTGGACTACCCCTTTTAGCACAGATGCAGATTCTTGTGTACGGCACAATAGAGTTGAGCCAGCTGGGGTGCGGACACTGCTAGGCTTTAACTTCGGACGCTTCGGCTTGCTCACTGAGTACTCCTTCCCGAGCAGACCGTACTTCACTGATACAGCGCGTTGCGGCTCACACTATACTTCTCGGCTACCTCTCGGGCTGAGCCGTCTCTGGAACACAAGTCTGCAACAGCTGCTTGCTTCTGCTCACACGAAAAGTTTACCTTACCTCGAAGCGACTTTCCGGTACGTGCACGTCTGTTGCCCTTTCACACTGTGACACCTCTACGGTGAGTGTTGTACTGAAAGCGTAGCCATGTCTGATGGGCTTATCACTTGTGTTTGCTTGACTATACTTGATCTCGGAGGTACACTACAGCAGGGTGGTACTACATGGCACAGCTGCTGACTGCTCAGGAATTGGCGGACGCTTTGAGTCTATCGGTTGAGACTGTTTGGAGGTACACTCGCCAGAACAAAATACCAGCAATAGAGCTGGGGCCGAGACAGTACCGTTACGAAAAAGAGGCAGTGCTCGCCGCTTTGACGATGCGTGGTTCTTCTGTTATGGAAGAACGGCCTGTTTATGCTGCGAAACAAGGTATGTACACTTACGAGGATTACTTGCGTATCCCCGAAGAACCAGGATACCGCTTTGAGATTCTGGAAGGCAGTCTGGTGAAAGAATCCTCGCCAGCAATCCACCATCAGCGAGTATGTCGTGAGTTGGCGTCTCAGTTGATGGCCTTTTTCAACGACTTTGATCCATCTGGCGAATTGTTCTTTGCTCCCTTGGATCTTACCCTTGCGAACAACAACGTGTTACAACCCGATATGCTATTCATCTCCGGTGCCCGAAAGGGAGTCATGCGCGATGAGCGCGTAGATGGCGCTTGTGATTTGGTAATAGAGATCATATCCCCTACTACCAGGCGAAGAGACCGTATTGAGAAGATGCATATCTACCGTAAGGCAGGAATTCCCCATTACTGGCTCGTTGATCCCGGGGAAGACATATTGGAGTGTCTGGTGCTCAGAGACGAGCACTACATGCTGGTAGCTGCGGCTGGCACAGGAGATACGTTCGTCCATCCCGAATTCCCAGGGCTGCACCTCGATCTTCATAAGGTGTTCTATAGACCAGCAGAACAATAGTCTGGGAAAGCATATGTGGCGTTCTACCCGCATTGCCTCCAAGGGCACACAGACTGGACCAAGTACACTTGTGAAGTTCACCGAAGTAGATGTAACGCACGCTGCTAAGTAGTGGTCAGAGTAGAGTTCTACCGGTGTTGCGCAGACTACTAGTGCCTGGAGCTGGTACTGGGCAGAAATGCGCGTTCGCTTGGCTAGAAGTCGAGCACTTGTGTGTCTATGTTGACAAAGGGATCGACTGGTCAGATGCGTCTGCTGCCAGTCAGATGATGGATATCCGGATCAAGGAGATATGCTCGTCTTACAAGCACACCGCCCGACTGGACGGATCGCTAAGGTTGACCCCTGATGGGTTAGTTCACCGCCTGTGGATGTCTGCAGATGCATTGGGAAGGGTCTTTCTGGTGCCGGGAGCAGGACGCATATAGTTTGCACACAACCCGGCAGACGCCTGACGCTGTGCGTTCCGTGTTCAGGTTGCTGATCAAGCAGGCGGAAGTTATACTAGAGGCGAGTTGAGTATAACTGGGGGTATCGGAATGTCCCGCGAGACGGAGACTCGAAAGGTGTCTGAGAAGGGTTGGGTAGTCATCCCCCAAGAACTGAGACAGAAGTATGGTCTTCACGCTGGAACGACCGTTCGTTTTGTCGACTATGGTGGGATAGTGTCTATTCTACCCGAATCGGACGACCCAATTAAGACTGGGTTTGGAATGCTTAAGGGTAAACGGCTTACACAGAGGCTATTGGACGATCGTAGAGAGGATAAGCAAAAGTGATGCCTCAACCAGGTGAGGCCCGTTTGTATGTGCTGGATAGCTACGCTGTCCTGGCCTGGTTAGAAGGAGAGCGGGGTGGCGCACTTGTGAGCGAGCTCCTTACACGAGCCCACCAGGGACGCATCTCCCTGAGTATGAGCGTAATCAGTCTGGGTGAAGTCCTGTACATAATAGAACGCGAGGACTCAGTTCGAGCCGCGCAGATTGCACTCGCGACTATTGATAGCCTCCCCATAAGTCAGGTGAATGCTGGCCGGGAGTTAACGCTCAATGCTGCTCGGTTTAAGGCGCGCTATCGTATGTCCTACGCAGACTGTTTTGGTTTAGCGTTGGCTAAAACCATGGGTGCCGCTCTCGTAACCGGTGATCCTGAACTGCGCTTACAGAACGAGGTAGACTTGACATGGGTAGGACCATGACCTAGATGTGTCCCGAAGGCAGGCCAACTGACCGATTAGAAGTAGAAAGATAAAAACGCACTGGTGCCGGGAGTGTGGCGCATATGCTTTGCCCTACTTCGGGACCCTCTCTGACCTTAGCAGATGCAACATAACATTGAGTTTGAACAATCTACAGCGGACGCGGGAAAGTTTGTTTCCAAAAGGCACAGCAAGGACGAAATGCCTGCAAACACACGGCCTCCAGACATTCAGTGCTGATTCCGGCAACTCCCGAGCATTTAATCCGATAACTTCCGAGCATCGAT
>CAYQIY010000011.1:0-106707 GCA_964417635.1 uncultured Pseudomonadota bacterium
TATTCTCGGGCGAAGTGCCACAGGTCACCATATTTCCATTCGGCAGATAGTGTCTCTGCCCCAAGGGGTGCACAGCGTTGCAGGAAACAGGACAGGTTATCGAATCATTTGGAGAGACCGTCACGGTTACAATGAAGAGGTCGAGCGTTTGCGCGAGCTGCGGCGCATGTGGGTTGCTTGCACCCGGCGCGTCTAGTGATATTGTCGTTGAGGCGAAAAACCTTGTGGGAGCAACTGCTGGAGATACCGTGAGACTTCAGGTTGGTACGACTGACTATCTTACGGCCACCGCGGTGGTGTATCTGTTGCCGCTTGCGGCAGCAATTGTGGGTTTCTTGCTTGGAGCGCTAATTGCGCCTCATACGGTATGGAGCAAACATACGGCAAGCGTAGCAGGTGCACTTTTTGGTTTTGTGCTTTCCTTTGCAGGAATACGCGCTTACGATCAAAAAGCGAAGAGAGAAGGAAGATGTAAACCCTCCGTAGTCGAGATTCTCTCGACTGCTGCACAGAAGGAGCGGGATTAGCAGTGAAGTCTACAGCACAGATAATCGAGTTCGTTAGCACGTTCATCCGAGACAAAGTGAAGGCCGCAGGCTGCAGAGGAGCGGTGGTCGGTGTAAGCGGTGGTCTTGATTCCGCGGTCGTCGTGGGACTTTCGAAAATAGCGCTTCCTGAAACCACGCTCGGGCTCATAATGCCCTGCTATTCAGATGCCGAAGACGAGAAACTGGCCAGACAAGTGCTTGCGCATTTCGACGTACCGTACAAGACGATTCTGCTCGACCCGGTATTTGACGCTTTTCAGATTGCTGCTGGGGAGTGTTCGGACAAGATTGCCCTGGGAAACATCAAGTCCAGGCTGCGCATGATAGCAAACTACTACTTCGCAAACCAGCTCAACTACGTGGTGTTGGGCACAGGCAATAAGGCAGAACTCACGGTGGGTTACTTCACCAAGTACGGAGACGGGGGTTCTGACCTGCTTCCCATAGGTGATCTCCCCAAGGCAAAGGTGAGAGAGGTGGCACGGTACCTTGGTGTGCCTCAGCAGGTTGTGGATAGGGCGCCGTCCGGAGGCTTGTGGGAAGGACAGACGGACGAGGCAGAGATGGGAATTGCCTATGACGACATTGACAAATATCTGTGTGGAGAGCCAGTAGCGGCAGACACTGCGCGGCGCATAGAGCAGCGCATTCGCCAGCACGAACACAAACGCATACCACCCCAGATAGCCACAATTTGTGAGGAGTAAACCGGGGAGAGAGGCACATGGCCGGACATTCTAAGTGGGCTAATATCAAGCACAGGAAGGCGCGCGGCGACGCACAGAAGGGTAACGTATTCGCAAAAGTGGCCAAGGAGATTATTGTCGCTGCCAAGCAGGGTGGAGCCAATCCTGACGCCAATACGCGACTGAAGATTGCTGTACAGAAGGCTCGCGAGGCCAACGTGCCCTGGGATAACATCCAACGTGCTATCAAGCGAGGGACGGGCGAGCTCGATGGCTCTAGCTATGAGGAGTTTACCTACGAGGGATACGGCCCCGGTGGAGTAGCGGTTATGCTCAACGTCATGACTGACAACCGAAACAGGACGGCTTCTGACGTGAGATATGCCTTTTCTAAGAACGGCGGAAACCTTGGTGAAAACGGGTCAGTAGGTTGGCTTTTCAGCAAAAAGGGTTATATTACCGTTCTCAAGCACGCAATTTCCGAAGACGATCTAATGCTTGCTTGCGTTGAGGCGGGCGCAGAAGACCTGAACTCCACGGACGAAGAGGTTTACGAGGTTCTAACCGCCGCTGATGAGTTGTACAAGGTCAAGGAGATGCTTGAGCAACAGGGAGTAGATATAGCGTCTGCAGAGATCAGCATGATACCCAGCACTACTATCAGTCTGTCGGGTAGAGAGGCTGAGCAGATGCTCAAACTAATGGAGATGCTTGATGCGCATGACGATGTGCAGCAAGTATTTGCGAACTTCGACATAAGCGAAGAAGAAATGCAAAAACACGCGAGCACGGAATAATGTGGCAAGTCTAAGGGAATAGTATGTGGGCCCATATCTTGAATGTGAGGAGGGTCCACATACTTCTTATGGGTAGGGATACACACGCTCTTAGGCGGCTGCTGGTATTTGTGATGCTGTACGCGCTTGGAGTTGCATCCGGTGTGATGTACGGCTACATCAAAACTACGCCAATTCCGGTTGCATTTGTGCCGAGTAGCTCCCTCTCGCGCGATGGCACAACTGTGGCTGAGACGCACGAAGCGCCAAGAGTGTCTCAGCACACTGAGGTGCTGTATCACATCTACTATGAAGCGTGCGGCCACGAAACGGTGGAGGTGCTAGACCAGCCAGCAGGCGCAATGGTGGGGCTTGACTTAGAGCGACTCAGATTGCTGTACCCGGACTGGCAAGTGTGTGAGTTCAGTTCAGCCAGGCTGAGCCTGAGACAAGTCGTGCCAGCAATGTGCGCTGACGATAGCCGGTACCGGCTAATCACCATCCGAGATGGCGCTGTAATCGTACTTCACGGGTCTGGGCTTCATGACGATTCGCCAGTGCTGGCCATGACTGCAATCCGCGAAGAGCATCTTACCGAACAAGAACTCGAGCTGCTCAAGAAAGGTATAGTGGTGAACTCAGACCAAGAAGCAATGGACTGGCTTGAGGGTGTGCTCGAGTAAAAGCCAAAAGGAATGACCCAGCAGGTGTCGAACTCCCATTCGGGGGGTGAGACCGTTTGGTCATACTTGGAATAGACCCCGGTACTGCCACAACCGGTTACGGTGTCATAGTCGATGATGAGGCAGGTAACCTTGTCGCCATTGCGTACGGCTGTGTAAAGACCGAATCAGGAGGCAAGCCGGAGATCCGCTTGCTCGAAATATACAGAAGGCTCACCGAGATTGTACAAAAGTATCGCCCCGGCACAATGTCCGTCGAACAGATATTCTTCAACCGCAACGTCACTAATGCCCTCTCTGTCGGACAGGCGCGTGGGATTGCATTGCTCGTCGCCGCGGAGGCCGGAATACCCGTTTTTGAGTTCACCCCACTCCAGGTCAAGCAGACCGTAGCGGGCTACGGACGAGCAGACAAGCAGCAGATCCAGCAAATGGTTCGGACACTGCTCGGACTTGAAGAAAACCCCAAGCCAGATGATGTGGCCGACGCCTTGGCAGTTGCCATATGCTGTGCGCACGCCAGGACTCACAAGCGGCTGCTCGCAAAGGAGGATGAGCGGTGATCAGCCATCTCAGAGGCATCGTGTCTTCGGTGTCGGATGGGTATGTTGTGCTCGATGTGAGCGGAGTGGGCTATCAAGTTTTCGTGCCCGGTGCAACAGTCGGCAAACTACCGCCTGAAGGCCACGAAGCGACGTTGTTTACACATATGGCCGTGCGACAGGATGCCGTAACACTGTACGGTTTTGCCAGTCAGACCGAGCGTAGGCTGTTTGGTCATCTCATATGTGTGTCTGGAGTTGGCCCTCGTATGGCGCTCTCGGTGTTGTCGGTGCTTGCCCCAGACGATATTGTCAGCAGTCTGCTGAATCAAGATGTTTCGTCGCTTACACGCGTGCCGGGAGTCGGGTCTAAGACAGCTCAGCGGATTATTCTCGACTTGCGCGACAGAATTGGCGTCACAAAGGGTAGAGAACCAACCCCAAGAGGAGCGTTTAGAGCGGCAGGCGACAGCACTTTCGAACACTCGGTTGAGGCGCTCATGGCTCTCGGTTATAGCCGCAGTGAGAGCGTAGAGGCCGTTGAGCGCTGCATCTCGGAATTGGACGAAACTGCCAACGTCGAAGTGGTAATAAGGAATGCGCTGAAGATACTTTCGAAAATATGAGGAGTAGAGATTATTGAGCGAGCGGCCAGTATCCCCGCATCCAGTAGAAGAAGACGTAGCACTGGACACAAGCCTACGCCCACGCTCGTTCGGAGAGTACATAGGCCAGGCTTCGCTGAAAGAGCGTCTGCAGATATACATAAGTGCTGCTCAGGAGAGGGGCGAACCCCTTGACCATGTGCTGTTGCACGGCCCTCCTGGGTTGGGCAAGACTTCTCTCGCACACGTGATTTCTAACGAGATGGGTGTTGCGCTCCGAACCACGTCGGGACCTGCGATCGAAAGGCCCGGTGATATGGTTGCGGTGCTTACCAATCTTGAAGACCGTTCGATGCTGTTCATCGACGAGATTCACCGCCTGCATAGGACGGCTGAAGAGGCGTTGTATCCGGCTATGGAAGAGTTCTTGTACGACTGGGTTGCAGGAAAGGGCCCTAGTGCGCGTACTTACCGCATCAGGTTGCCACGGTTCACCCTGATAGGCGCCACGACGAGAGCTGGTTTGCTCACGTCGCCGCTTAGAGATCGTTTTGGCATAACGCTGCGTATTGATTTCTATACGCCGCAAGAATTGGTGGGTATCATAGAACGGTCTTCACGCATACTGGATATCTCGGTAGAGCCCGACGGAGCTATGGAGATAGCCCATCGCTCTCGCGGCACGCCACGTGTAGCCAACAGGCTGCTGAAGAGGCTCAGAGACTATGCTCAGATAAGAGCAGAGGGTGTGATCACGAAGCAAGCTGCAAAAGAAGGGCTGGCCATGCTGGAGGTTGATGAAGCAGGGCTCGATGCGATGGACAGGCGCATGCTGAGGACGATTGTGGAGAATTACCGAGGAGGACCGGTCGGACTTGACACGCTCGGAGCCGCAATCGGGGAGGAACCTCAGACCATCGAGGACGTCTACGAACCGTACCTTATGCAAGCAGGGTTTCTACAAAGGACACCCAGAGGCAGAGTGGTGACGGCGAAGACGTATGAGTATTTCGGCATTAAGATCATGAACGGACAGGAGCGGCTTGTGTGAAAGTGCTACTGCATGCATGTTGTGCGCCTTGTACCGTTATGCCGTTGCGCGAACTCCGAGCAGAAGGTGCCGATGTGACGCTGTTGTTCGCCAACCCTAACATCCATCCGTACAGCGAATGGAAAGCACGGCTGGAGGCTTTCGAAGAATACTGTGCCGAGCGTGGTTTGAGCATGCTATCTTCTCAGCGTTATGGGCTCTGTGATTTTGTCACGAACATCAAAGAGCATATCCAGAAGCCTGAGCGCTGTCGGCTATGCTACAGGATGCGGCTTCGTACCACTGCGCGCAGCGCAAGCGAAAACGGTTTCGACGCATTCAGCACAACACTGCTTGTTAGCCCGTACCAGGATTGCCAAGTGATCCGTCACGAAGCCGAGGCTGCGGCAGACGAAGCAGGTGTGCTGTTTCTTTGCCGTGACTGGAGAGATCTGTTTCGTGAAGGCAACCGGGTTGCTAGGCAACTGGGGCTCTACATGCAGAAGTACTGCGGCTGTGTGTTCAGTGAATACGAGCGCTATGCTGAGTGATCTCATGTTCGGAGGAAGCCATGTTTGATCAGATGGGTAAGGTGCTTATAAGCCTTGGTCTGCTGTTGGTCTTGGTGGGCGGGCTGATGATGTTGTCCTCAAAGATCGGAATAGGCAGGCTTCCGGGCGATATAACGTTTCAGAAGGGTAACTTCACCTTTTACTTCCCGCTGGTGAGCTGTGTTGTCATCAGCGTACTCCTCACCGCGCTTCTCTGGCTGTTGAGGGCGCGCTAGTACGCATCTACCGGAAGTGAGTTCATGTCAACACAATCCGGAGACGACCTGAGCACACTGCTCACAAGAGCCAGGGCGGCAGACAACGCCGCTCGAGAGCAGCTGATTTCAAAGTACAGGCCCTTTGTCTTGAGCTGTGTTTCGAAAGTTGCTGGACGCTATGTAACTCTGTCTGACGACGAAGCAAGTGTTGGCTTAATCGGCTTCAACGAGGCGATTGACAGCTACGAACCCACCCGGGGCTCGAGCTTCGTGTTGTTTGCCGAGACGGTCATAAGGAGACGCCTCATAGATCACTTCAGACGCCAATCTCGAAGAGTTGGCGAAACCCCCTTTTCTTCACTCAAAACCGAGACTCAAGACGGCCTGATTCAGCCTGTGGAAGACACCCAGAGCCGTCGTTCTATTGACGAATACTATATCAGACAGCAAGAAGAAGAACGCCGGGAAGAGATACTCAGGTATTCTCGGCAGTTGAACAAGTACGGTATCCAGTTCTCCGAGCTTGTACGTATCTGTCCCAAACACGAGGATGCGCGTCTCAACGCTATAGCCGCGGCCAGAGTTGTGGCAGGCGTGCCTGAACTGGCTGCACATCTGAAGCAGCGCAAAGAGCTGCCCATCACGCAGATGGAAGAGCGAGTAAGCGTCTCGCGCAAGACGCTTGAACGACAGCGGAAGTACATCATCGCTATCGCGGTCATCCTGATGGAGGAGTACGATCACCTGCGAGAATACGTCAACAAGTAGGTGTGGTGGTTGGAAGAAGGCATTGTGCTGGAAGTAGATAGGCGACACGCCACGGTAATGCTACCGGGTGGTGAGTTCAGGCGAATTAGGCTGAACTCAACCGACGTGCGAGTTGGCCAGCAGATAGAACTGCCTGCGGCGCAGCCGCGGTTCGCTCTGCCTTTGACAGCTCGTGTGAGAGCCACGAGTATTGTCGCACTCGTGCTCATTGCGGTGTTGCTTCCTGTAGGCTATTTCCAGATATGCGCTCCGGCGAAAGTCATGGCGTATGTAAGTATTGACCTTAACCCGAGTCTCCGATTTGGCGTTGATATGCAGGGTAGAGTGGCAACCTCAGAGGCTCTTGGCCGCGAAGGAGAACTGGTGCTGGCCGAGATTGATTGGTCGAGACGTCCTTTGGAGCAAGTGGTGTGTGATGTGGTCAGGTTGTCGGCTGAAAAGGGATTCGTCTCGCCGGACTCCAGTGTAACTGTGGTAATGACAGTGATTCCTGAAGACGCCTCGGTTCCGGCGTCGCTTAGCCAGAAGATCCAAGAGGCTGCAGTTGAGATAAATAATTCGCTCAGTGCTTTGTCTGTTCCGGCAAGCGTAAGACTGATTGAAGGAGACAAGCAACTTGCTCAAAAAGCTCTGGAGCTCGGATTGACTCCTGGTGAAGCAGCCGTGCTGATACTAGCACGAGAAGCAGGTTTAGACGTTTCTGCTGAACAGATAAAGAATGAAAAGGCAAGGGCGGCAATAGCGCGAGCTGGCGGCGACTTGGAGAGGGTTCTGGACGGCGCAGATGCTCGGCCGAGTTGGGACGAGTTGATCGAAAAGCACAGCAACAAGCCGGACACTCCGGATGTGGGCAGACCTCACCCAAGAGACGCTGAACAAGACGCAGTCAAAGAAAATGATCAGCACAAAGACGAAGAGAAGCACAAAGATCAAAGCCAAGATAAAGACAAGGATAAGGACAGAAACAAAGGCAAAGATTTTCCGGAAGAAGAGAGACACACGAGCGAGCCAGAGAAGAACGGGCGTGAGACAGGAGCCAAGCCTGAAGTTCCGCCGGGGAAGCCTTTTGACGGAATGCCGCCGGGGCAGAAGTCGGATCACCCCGATGATGCAATCCGGCCTCCCGTTGGTGATGAAGGACAAGATGTACAGCCTCCGAAACCTCCGACAGCAGGGCCTGCGGAGCCCTGGGCCAGTATTCCTCCGGATACGGTTCAACCCGAACCTGAACCCGGAGGGAACGGCTCGCCGGGACACGGGCCACCGGCAGATAAGACTCCTGTGCCACCTGACAGGAGCAACTCGCGTCTCAACCGCTAGAGCCTATTTGTGATGCCCCTCAAGGTTTGACTGGGGTATAATTAGTGTTCGGGAACAAACTGTGTAAGCAGACGCCCCATTACCGGAGGACAGATGCGAGTATCTGATTTTGACTATTGCTTGCCCGATGAACTGATCGCCCAGGAGCCGCTTGAGTGCAGAGATGCTTCGAGGTTGATGGTGCTCCACAGACAAGACGGTACTATAGAGCACCGGACGTTTCGCGACCTGCCTGAGTATCTCAGACCTGATGACGTGTGCATACTGAATGACACCAGGGTCATCAAGGCAAGGCTGAAAGGGCAGAAGTCGACAGGTGGTACTATATGGGTATTACTGCTCAGACCTCAGCAGCCTGATGTGTGGGAGGCGCTGGTCAAGCCAGGTCGCAAGGCTGCCGTCGGCACAGTATTGCAATTCGGCGATTCTTTGCAGGGAGTCATACTCGATAGGACTGAACAAGGCGGACGGCTCATCCGACTGGTTTCTGAAGAGCCGCTGGATAAGGCGATAGAGAGCGCCGGCGAGGTGCCTTTGCCGCCATACATAAAGAAACGACTACTGGATGAAGAGCGTTACCAGACCGTGTATGCGGGTAGACCTGGTTCGGTAGCAGCGCCCACAGCAGGTTTGCATTTCACGCAGCAGATTCTGGCTACGCTGCAGTCAAAAGGGGTTTCCGTCGGACACATCACGCTTCATGTAGGGCTTGGCACTTTTAGACCTGTCAGTGTTGACACTGTTGAGCAACATACGATGCACGCTGAGTACTACCATGTTGATGAGAGCTGTGCACACATCATAAGCGGTGCCAGGCGAAGCGGCGCACGCGTGCTGGCTGTCGGGACGACTGTTGCGCGCACTCTTGAAAGCGTAGGAACTTCGTCAGGTGAGGTAAGACCGGGTTCTGGTTGGACGTCGGTGTTCATCTATCCGGGGTACGAATGGAAAGTGGTGGACATCATGCTCACCAACTTCCACCTGCCGAAGTCCACGCTGTTGATGATGGTCTCAGCGCTGGCGGGTAGAGAGAATATCTTGAGAGCGTACGAAGAAGCGGTCGCCCAGCGCTATCGGTTCTTCAGTTTTGGTGACGCTATGCTCATACTCTAGAGAGGTGAACACATGGAGTTTGGATTCAGCCTTAGTAAGCCAGGTAGTCGTGGTCCCAGGCTGGGTCGCATGTGCACTGCCCACGGTTCGGTGGACACACCTGCGTTTATGCCCGTAGGCACTGCCGCGTCGGTGAAGGCGATGACACCATCGCAGGTGAGAGCGTGTGGTGCTGAGATAATACTGGCCAACACGTATCATTTGTATTTGAGGCCCGGCAGCAATATAGTGCGTCAACTAGGGGGGCTGCACACTTTTATGGGGTGGAGTAGACCCATACTTACAGATAGCGGCGGCTTCCAGGTGTTTAGCCTTTCCGCGTTGCGCAGCATCACCGAAGAAGGTGTTACGTTTCGTTCGCACATCGATGGCTCGACACATTTCATAGGGCCTGAAGAGTCAATATCTATTCAGCACGATCTCGGTGCAGATATTATCATGTGTTTCGACGAATGCATTAAATATCCAGCACAGCCTGACGAGGCACGCCACGCTGCTGAGAGAACGGCGAGATGGGCGAGAAGGTGTGTCGAAGCGCATGGCGGATCCGACCAGGCTCTGTTTGGAATAGTGCAGGGCTCCGTTTATGGGGACATACGGCTTCGCAACACAGAAGAACTGGTCAAACTGAATCTCCCTGGGTACGCTATAGGCGGCTTGTCTGTTGGTGAACCGCGTTCGCTGTACAAACAGATGCTCAGGTGCAGCGTTGGAGAACTACCTGAAGATAGGCCGAGGTATCTGATGGGAGTGGGCACTCCTGAAGACATTATTGAGGGAGTACTTGCAGGCGTCGATATGTTCGACTGTGTGCTACCCACAAGAATAGCTAGGCACGCAGCAGCACTAACTTACCGGGGACGCGTAATGCTGAAGAACGCCAGCCTTGCGTCTGACAACTTCCCGATCGAAGAAGGCTGCGACTGCTACACCTGTAAGAATTTTTCCAGAGGCTACGTCAGGCATCTCTTTAAGTCGTCTGAGCCTTTGGCGCTTACTCTGGCGTCGATTCATAACCTACGCTTCATGGCGAGGTTCATGCATGACCTGAGACAGGCCATACGTGAAGACAGATTTGAGCAATGGGTTTACGGATTCAGAGGGCTTTACGCGAATGTGGAAGACAAAAGGAAACGGGTCTAGATTGTCGAAACGCTCTTTGTAGGGCATCTAGGGGAGGCGATATTGGACAGTGAACCCACAGACTGTAGGCAGCGTTGTATGGTTATTGGGTCTTGCGGCGCTGATGTACTTTCTGGTCATAAGACCGCAACAACAGCAGCAGAAGAGACGAAACGAGATGATATCCGCACTCAAAGCTGGCGATAAGATCGTCACTTTAGGTGGGGTTATCGGCAGTATTTCTGAGATAAGGGATGAATCGCTCACGCTGCGTATCGCGGATAAGGTCGAAGTGCAGTTGATGAAAAGCGGTGTGGGATACGTTCTTAGAAACGAATAACGGACAGGCCAACCTGGTCCATTACTGTGTCGAATTGGACTGAGACACTGTTCTGAGAGGTGCAGTGTCTCTTGTTGATTTTTCTGCGGAAATTTGTGTCTGTATGGGAGGAGTGGCCGTTTCAACAGAGAATAGTAAGGCCGGTTGCAAAGCCATTGCAGAGCACCAGTTGGTCCATCAAGCCAATTTGGACTAGACTGAAGAATTTGCACGAAGAGGAGAGTGGCAATGTCTGGGCCGGTCGGCATTCGGATTGACCGTTCAAACGGCGTACCGCTGTATTTGCAGGTCAAGACGCAGGTTCAGCAGCTGGTTCGCAGCGGTGCCTGGGAAAAAGGCCGAAGGCTTCCAACTGAGCGTGACCTTGCTAAGATGCTGCGCGTTAGCCGTAATACGGTAAGCATGGCGTATCGGGAACTGGAAGCCGAAGGTATCTTGTTCTCCAGGCAAGGAAAAGGCACGTTCATCGCCAACGCAGATCACCTGTTCCAACGCGAAAGTCACAAAGAACGGCTACTGCGCATGATAGACATGTGCATCGAAGAGACAATGTCTTTAGGTTTCAGCCTGGATGAGTTCCTGACGCTCGTGCAGAGCCGTGCGAGGGAGAAGAAAGAACTGCTTAACCGAGTGAAGGTGGCGTTCGTCGAGTGCAACAAAGAGCAACTTGACTATTTCACCCGCGAACTGCAACTTGGTGCCGGAGTGGCCATAATACCAGCGCTGCTGCAACAACTCTTGGAAAACCCCGACGAAGCAAGACGTCTTTCGGCTGAGGCCGATCTTGTGGTTACCACCTTCTTTCACCTCGAAGAGGTCAAGAACTTGTTCGGCCGCAAAGACAAGCAAATCCTTGGTATAGCACTAGACCCGCTTATCGAAAGCATAGTGCGGATTGCACGGTTGCCGAAAGGGAAGCGAGTAGCGTTGGTGTGTCTGTCTGAAGAGTTCGCAGACAGGATTAAGAAATCGTGCGATAACGCAGGCATCGAACTACGCATTACAAGCACAACGACGAGGGTACCCGATGAACTTGAAGTATTCCTAAAAGGCTTTGACACAGTCGTTGTATCACCTGGTAGACGGCGTGAAGTTGAGAGATTGATGAAAAAGGGCACAGAAGTAGTCGAGTTCATGTACAAGCCTGATACAGGTTCTATAAACCTGTTGAAATCCGTGATAATGGAAGAACGGCGCAAGCCTCTCTCTAAGGAGTGATGATGCAGTTGGCTACTAAGACGAAGACATCGAAGTATCCGGTAATTCGCGAGGACTGGTGTAAGAAATGCAACATATGCGTTGCTTTCTGCCCTAAGAAAGTGTTCGACGCGGTATCCGGGTCAAAACCAAACGTTGCACGACCCGAAGATTGCATAGCGTGCGAGCTGTGCGTGATGAGGTGTCCGGATTTCGCGGTCACGCTTGAGGAGGGAAAACATTCAAAGTGAGTAAATCCAGGGTTCGCCTTCTCCAAGGCAATGAGGCTTGTGTCGAGGGCGCGATGGCAGCAGGTCTCGGGTTTTTCGCAGGCTACCCTATCACTCCGTCTACAGAAATAGCAGAGCTGCTGGCCGAGAGGCTGCCTCGCGCGGGTGGTAAGTTCATCCAGATGGAGGACGAGATAGCCAGTATGGGGGCGGTCATCGGCGCATCATTGACCGGGCTTAAGGCAATGACTGCAACAAGTGGCCCGGGCTTTTCGCTTAAACAAGAAAACTTGGGTTATGCCGCCTTCTGTGAGGTACCCTGCGTTGTCGTAAACGTCCAGCGCGAAGGACCCAGCACAGGCATGCCTACTTCGCCTTCTTCTGCAGATATGCAGCAGGCGCGCTGGGGGAGCCACGGTGACAGGCCGGTGGTAGCGTTCGCTCCTTCGTCTGTAAGAGAGACGTTTGATCTGACCGTGCAAAGCATAAACGTGGCAGAAGCGCTAAGGACGCCCGTGATATTGCTTATGGATGAAGTGATTGCGCACATGCGCGAGAGTGTGATACTGCCTGATCCGTCAGAAGTAAGACGGGTTGAACGAAAGAAACCAAGTGTAACGTCGGCTGACTATATGCCGTATAGGGCGGATGAAGACGGAATACCGCCGATGGCGCCTTTCGGCGACGGTTTCAGGTATCACGTTACCGGCTTGACACACAATGAGCGCGGTTTTCCAACTGCCGATCCCCAAGTGGCAAGGTCGCTTGTTGTGCGCCTACTTAATAAGATCGACAGGCACCGGAACGAGTTTACAAAAGTGGATTTTCACTTCGTGGAGGATGCCGAGATTCTGGTATTCACATACGGCAGTGTGGCTCGCCCGGCACTTAGAGCGGTTAAGAATGCCAGGGACAAGGGGTACAAGGTCGGAATGGTTCGGCCGACCACGATCTGGCCGTTTCCCGAAGAGCAACTACGAAAGGCAGCAGCCAAGGCCAGGGTTATACTTGTGCCCGAAATGAACCTGGGTCAGATGGCGCTGGAAGTTGAGAGAACAATCAGGAGAGACGTTCCTGTCATAAGGCTATCGCGAATTGGCGGAGAGCTGCATACCCCTGCCGAAATCGAGACTGCCATAAAGGAGGCTTAATCGTGCCGGACGTCACTAAGTACTTGCGCGTTCAGAACCTTCCTCACATCTGGTGTGCTGGGTGCGGTCACGGTACCGTGCTGGGGGCAGTAGTCCGTGCAATAGATAAGGTGGGGCTGGATAAGGATAAGACCGTGGTTGTGTCCGGAATTGGTTGCTCATCACGAGCACCGGGCTACATGGATTTTGACACACTTCACACCACGCACGGAAGAGCTCTGGCGTATGCCACTGGCGTAAAGATGGCGCGGCCAGAACTAAACGTTATAGTGATCACCGGTGACGGGGATTTGGCCGCCATCGGCGGAAACCATTTGATCCATGCATGCAGGAGGAATATTGGCATTACGACGGTGTGTTTTAACAATAGTATTTACGGTATGACCAGTGGTCAGTATTCGCCCATGACGCCAAGGCACAGCTACGCGTCAACTGCGCCTTACGGTAACATCGACCGCTCATTTGATCTGTGCGCGCTCACGCAGGCTGCTGGGGCTACGTACGTAGCCAGAGCTACGACGTACCATGTGACCTTGCTCATAAACTACGTTGCCAAAGCGTTGTCCAGGCCAGGGTTCTCGTTCGTCGAAGCGCTCTCGCAGTGTCCTACATACTACGGACGCCGCAACAAACTCGGGACTGCAACCAAGATGCTTGAGTGGTACAAAGAGAACGCGCTTATGCCAGCGGCGTATGACAGATTGGGAGAAGAAGAAAGGGCTGGAAAGGTCAAAATAGGCGAACTCTATTCTATAGACGAGCCGGAGTACACTACTGAGTATGCGCGAATAGTTGCCGCCCTCAGCGAAAGAGGTGACTCCAAGTGAAGCATGTCGAACTGAGACTTGCCGGAGAAGGAGGACAAGGGCTCATTCTTGCAGCAGTGATTCTCGCTGAGGCGGCCTCCGTATATGACGGGCTGAACGCTGTGCAGACGCAGTCTTACGGGCCCGAGTCCAGAGGAGGCGCGAGCAAAGCCGAAGTAATAATCGCCGACACTGAGATCGACTATCCGAAAGTGCAACTGCCCGACATCACGCTCGTGATGAGTCAAGAAGCCGCCAGCAAGTATAGCAGTAGTATCAAGGATGAAGGTACTCTGCTGGTAGATTCGAGCCGCGTAAAGAATGTGCCCGAAGTCAGCGCGAACGTCATTCGTGCACCGATTACTAAGATAGCAAGAGACGACCTAGGACGTGAGATAGTTGCCAACATCGTGGGTCTCGGACTGCTCGTGGGTGTTACCGGCGTGGTGACTCGAGATGCTCTGTTTCGCGCGGTGATGGCGCGGGTTCCCAAAGGTACCGAGGATTTGAATTCCAGAGCGCTTGAGCTCGGCTTCGAAGTAGCTGCTCAACGCATGAAACAGGCAGAGTAGCTAAAGGAAGGCGGTTGACTCAGGTTTTATGGGAGGCTTTCTCTACCCATGGCGGAGAAGACGCTGAACGTATTCGAGATCGTCCAACAGCAGATAAAGGAAGCTTGTGAAGCGCTGGGCGCGGAACCCGCGGTCTACGAGATACTCAAGCAGCCGCAGCGGTTCATGCAGGTGGCTATTAGCGTGAAGATGGACGATGGTTCAGTGAAGGTATTTGATGCATATAGGTCGCATCACAACGATGCATCTGGGCCGACCAAAGGTGGTCTGAGGTTCCATCCCGACGTGCATGCAGATGAAGTGAGAGCTCTTTCGATGTGGATGTCGCTTAAGTGCGCGTGTCTGGGTCTGCCGTATGGAGGGGCCAAAGGCGGAATAAGGTGTGATCCAAGGCGGCTGTCAAAAGCCGAATTGGAGAGACTCGCGCGAGGATATGTAAGAGAGATGGCGCAGATTATCGGGCCGGAAAAAGACATTCCAGCTCCCGATGTTTACACGAATCCACAGGTAATAGCGTGGATGGTTGATGAGTACAGCAAGATCCGGCAGCAAAACGTATTTGGCTTGATGACGGGAAAACCACTTGCGATCGGTGGATCTCAGGGCCGCAATACGGCTACCGCGCGCGGGGTAGTGAGCGTTGTGCGCCGGGCAGCGCAGAGATTGGGTTTCGACCTTGAGGGAGCAACATGTGCGATTCAAGGCTACGGCAACGCGGGGTCGTTTGCTGCACGGCTGATGCACGAGACGGGTGCGCGCATAGTCGCTGCCAACGACACAAGAGGTGGAGCTTATTCGGCTGCAGGGATAGACCCTGTCGCCTTGTTGCAGCACAAGACAGATACAGGAAGCGTGCTCGGCTTTGCTGGCACTGAGAATATCTGTTCGGATGATCTGCTGACTCTTGACGTGGACGTGTTGATTCCTGCGGCCTTCGAGAACCAGATTACAGTGCTTAACGCAAGTCGCATCAGAGCAAAGATAGTGGCTGAAGCTGCGAATGGCCCAACCACGCCTGAGGCTGATGAGGTGCTTTCGGCAAGACAGATTCTTGTACTGCCGGACGTACTCGCCAGCGCGGGGGGCGTCACCGTGTCATACTACGAATGGGTGCAGAACAACTACGGTTATTATTGGTCTTCAGACGAGGTCGACCGAAAACTTGAAGCAGATATGAAAAAGGCGTTCGACCTCGTCTATGATATGCACTGCCAGAAATGTGTAACGATGCGCAAAGCGGCGTATATGGTTGCGGTTCGCCGTATCGCTGAAGCTATGCAAATTCGAGGGTGGCTTGGTTAGCAAGCATGTGCTACCACACAGTCACGGCAATTCAGAAGAAGGGGGGATCCGGTTGTTTTCGGAAGATGAAATCAAGAGGATAGACGAAGAGAAGCAGAAATGGATGAAGACCCGGGTAGCAAAGACCCTGGAAAGATTTCCAGAGCAGAAGAGCGAATTTGAGACTATCTCCGGGCTTCCGGTGGAAAGAGTGTACACACCGGTTGATGTCGCCGGAGTGGACTACTTAGAAGACTTGGGTTTTCCGGGACAATATCCATTTACGCGCGGAGTGCAGCCGACCATGTATCGTGGAAGGTTCTGGACAATGCGGCAGTACGCAGGATTTGGAAGTGCGGAAGAGACTAACAAGAGATTCCGGTACCTGCTCGAACAGGGACAGACCGGCCTGTCAGTAGCGTTTGACCTACCTACTCAGATAGGGTACGACTCAGACGACCCTTTGGCAGAAGGAGAAGTGGGCAAGGTAGGAGTGGCCGTTGATTCGCTTCACGACATGGAGACGCTCTTTGACTCAATACCTTTGGACAAAGTAAGCACTTCAATGACTATTAATGCTCCCGCGGCAGTCTTGCTTGCTATGTACGCTGCGGTTGCGCAGAAGCAAGGTATAAGCCCAAAGGTGCTGTCAGGCACTATACAGAATGACATTCTCAAAGAGTATGTTGCAAGGGGCACTTACATATTTCCGCCCAAACCTTCAATGAGGCTGATAAACGACATTTTCTCGTGGTGCGCTTCCGAGATGCCGGAATGGAACACCATAAGTATAAGCGGCTATCATATAAGAGAGGCCGGTTCGACTGCGGTTCAGGAAATAGCATTCACTTTTGCGAATGCTATTGCGTATGTGGAAGAAGCAGTAGCATCCGGCTTAGATGTTGATTTAATTGCTCCGCGTCTTTCGTTCTTCTTCAACTCTCACATGGATTTCTTGGAGGAAATCGCCAAATTCAGAGCTGCGCGAAGGCTATGGGCGCGGATCATGAAAGAGCGGTTCGGTGCCAAGAACCCCAGATCGCTTATGCTTCGGTTCCACACACAGACGGGCGGTTCGACGCTTACGGCTCAGCAACCTGACAACAACGTTGTGAGAGTGACGCTACAAGCGCTTGCTGCTGTGCTGGGCGGAACACAGTCATTGCACACAAACTCGCGTGACGAGGCGCTTGCGCTGCCGTCTGAGGAGTCGGTCATGATAGCACTGAGAACTCAGCAGATAATCGCGCATGAGAGCGGTGTGGCATCGTCCATCGATCCTCTTGCTGGCAGTTTCATGATAGAGTCGCTTACGGACCGAATTGAATCCGAAGCGGCTAAGTACATCGAAAAGATAGATGAGCTGGGCGGCGCTCCTGTCGCAATAGAAAAGGGGTTCATTCAGCAGGAAATCCACGACAGTGCGTACAGGTTCCAGAGAGACGTTGAGACGAAGAAGCAGGTAATCGTGGGTGTGAATGCGTTCACAACAGACACAGAACAGCCCAGGGAACTGCTCAAAGTCGATCCGGCAGTTGGCGAATTGCAGAAGAAAAAGCTCTCAAAGGTGAAAAGAGATCGAGAACAAGCCAAAGTGGACGAGGCGCTCGGTGCCATAAGCCGGGCAGCATCAACAGATCAGAATCTGATGCCGCATATACTTGACGCTGTGAAGGCATACGCGACGTTGGGCGAGATCTGCAACACGCTCAGGGGAGTATTCGGAGAGTATTCCCCATCAGGCACGCTTTAAGCGAGGTGGCGGTGATGGAGAGACCTATAAGAGTGTTGATAGCAAAGCCCGGGCTGGATGGCCACGACAGAGGTGCCAAGGTGGTTGCGCATGCGCTGAGAGATGCCGGCATGGAAGTCATATACACAGGCTTACGGCAGACACCTGAGCAGATTGCAGAGGCGTCTCTGCAGGAGGATGTTGATGTTGTAGGGCTTTCGAGCTTGTCTGGCGCACACATGCACCTGTTTCCCAAAGTGGTGGAGATGCTCAAGCAGCGCGGTCTGGCTGAGGTTATAGTGCTGGGTGGGGGAGTCATCCCACACGAAGACGTTGAAAGGCTGAAAGAGGCCGGCGTATCTCGAGTGTTCACTCCCGGCACGTCCACAGACGAAATTGTGGAATACATCAGACAGGAGGTGCGCCGTAATGATTAAGAAGATCGATCACATAGGCATAGCAGTGCGCGACCCTAAACCGGTACTCGAGGTTTACAAGGCGCTGGGTCTTGAGCCTGAGAGCGTTGAAGAAGTGACCAGTCAAAAGGTGAGGGTGACCTTTCTGAACGTTGGTGAGTCAAGGCTCGAACTGCTTGAGCCAACGAGTGATGACAGTCCTATTGCCAAGGCGCTGGAGACAAGGGGCGAAGGAGTACATCATATCGCGTTTGCCGTCGACGATATTGAAGAAGCCATAAAGAAGTGTCAGGAAGCAGGCATGCGAATGATCGACCAAGTGCCCAGGATTGGGGCGCATCACAACATGATAGCCTTCATCCATCCGAAGTCAACGCACGGAGTTCTAGTCGAAGTCTGCGCCAAACAGAAAGAATAGAGAAGGGACGGGCGGCCGACAGGCCGCCCGGGCTTTTGGGAGTGGTGTGATGGGATCTTCACACGCAGAGCAGAAAGCTTGCATAAGAAGACAGATTCGGCTTGTGCGCGAAAGACTGTCGCTAGACGAGGTGCAGACAAAAAGCGCGCTGGTTGCGCAGCGGCTAATCGGAACGGACGTGTTCAAGCGAGCACGAACCGTCATGTTATACGTCCCCACAAGAAATGAAGTCGACACCCGCGAAATCATGCGTGTGTGCGGCGACATGGGTAAGCGTATCGTGCTTCCTGCAACTGTACGTGAGCACAGGCAGATGATCTTACTCGAATACTCGGTTGGGACTCCGCTTGTCGTAGGCGAATACGGCATCTACGAGCCTCCCCGCACAAATACGTTGGTCCCGGTTGAACAAGTCGATCTGGTGTGTGTTCCGGGCGTTGCGTTTACCGAGGAAGGCACCAGGTTGGGGTATGGAGGAGGTTACTACGACCGGCTGATGCACGAGCGCGGGTTTTCTGCGTTTTCGTGTGCATTATGCTATGAGTTCCAGCTGGTACGGCGTATACCAGAGGAGGAGTTTGACAGACGAGTTGATGCACTCGTGACTGAGGCGAGGTTCATAGTAACTAGCCAGTTTCCTGGGTAAGAGGAAACTGCTGGTATAGAGGCGAAACTCTGTCGTATCGAGGTGAGGTGTGTGAACCGAGCTGCCGATATGGGCGCGTTCCGAAAAAGAGGCGGGATCTTGTTCGAGAGGGGACTGTATTGTGCCGCACTCGAGGAGTGGGGAAACTGGCTTGAAGCGGCCAGAACGAGCGACGACGCTCTTGAGACTGCCCGTGCTCTGAACGCGCTTGGGGTGCTGGCTTACAGGCGTCACCAGTTTGACAAGGCATTTCGCAGATACGAAGAAGCCTTGTCGCTCTTGTGTGACCTTGACGACCCCAGCACTCTGGCCAGAGTTGAGAGCAATCGCGGATGGGCAGAGTGGTATGTCGGCATGTTCGACAAAGCCAGACGTTCGCTCGAGGCTGCATCTGCGCTGTTCTCGTCGCTTGGGACTCCGCTTTTGGCAGCGCGAGCTGAGATGGGTGTAGGGCTGGTGGAGCTACAGACTGGCGATTTCGATGGTGCGGAGCGTACTATCAGGCGAGCGCTTGAGGTCTTCAGGAATGCTGGCGATCTGGAGTACGAAGGCAGAGCACTCATCAACATGGGTGCAGTTCTAACCGAGAAGCGGCAGTTTGACGAAGCACGCAATTGCTTTCTCGATAGCGCTCGAATTCACGAAAAGTGTTCAAATGACCACCTTTTGGCGTACACGTATACGGAAATGGCCAGGTTGCACCATCTTCAGCGTGACCTTGCGAGTGCAATGCAGTACTGCAACAAGTCATTGCTGACCATACTGGCAGATCTTGCTCAAGTGGACCGTATGGAAGTTGCAAGGCTTTCTCACCTTTTCGGCCACATATTCATGTCCTTAGGGGATTTCGGTAAGGCAATTGTCTACCTAGACCGCGCGCACGACTACTACCGGATTCTTGGAGCCGCATACGAGGAGGCGAGAGCGAGGAAAGATCGAGAACACGCCGTTAGCCAAATGGGAGATCCATCTCGTGTTCCTGATCCAGACCATGACAACTCACTTGAGCGGTTTAGAGAACAAGAAATTAGGTTACAGCATCTCAACACCTTTCTTTGCTTTGCAGACGCGCTTGAGGAAAAGGATCCATACACGAGAGGTCATTCTGAGAGGGTCACGGCGTACTCGTTGATCATAGCTCGACAGATGGGCTTGGGACGAAGAGAGACCGAAATTCTGGGATGTGCAGGAAGACTGCACGATGTGGGTAAGATGACGGTAAGCGATGCGATTTTAAACAAACCGGGTAAGCTTACCGATGAAGAATACGCGGCGATTCAACGCCATCCCAGAGCTGGCGCTGATATGACAAGGTTTGTGCTCACATCACAAGAGGCACTCTCGCTGGTTCGCCACCATCATGAAAGATTTGACGGGAAAGGTTATCCTGACGGACTTGCGGGGAAGGAAATACCACTTTTGACAAGAATACTCAGCGTTGCGGATGCGTATGACGCGCTGACCAGTGACAGACCTTACCGTGCAGCATACTCGCACAGTAGGGCGATGGCAATTCTGGCAGAGAACTGTGGTACGCAGTTTGATCCAGAAGTCGTGGCTGCCTTTGAGTCCTGCCATAATACAGATCGATGAAGGGCAGACACGAAGCGGATGGAATCCAACAGTTCCTGAAGGGAGGTCTCCCGCATGACTCGTTCACTCAAGTCACGGATCCTAGTTATAGTTACACTTGTGCTGCTGTGCCTTACCGTCTTGGCACCGGCCGCAATGGCGCGGCCTTCTAGCAAACCTGAAAGGGCTGCACCGATTGTAGTTGAACTAGACACGCTTGGATTTGCGGCCGACCCAGGCATGTATTAGGCTCGCACACATATCTGAAGTGTAGCGGCTGAAGACTCAGTCGCGTTTACCTGTTCGCAATGCAGAACGTGAAGTCGCTCGGGTGGATAACACCCGGGCGACTTTTTTGGTGCGCGAAGTCCGCTATGGGCTTGGCAGCGGGAACCATTAGCTAATGGCAAGGGTGTCCACCGCGAGGGGGAATCTGGAGGAAGCCCGAGTCAAAGCCCCGACCCGATGAACAAGCATGTGAAGCTGAATTGGGGTAGTAGATGTGGCGGGTACATGGTGTAAAGGCTATCGCTCTTACCCGGGAAGGCCTGGCAGGTGTGCCGTTGAGATGAGCTTCTAGATGGCAGCCCGTGCAGTAATGTGCGGCTGAACTCCAGTAGTCAGCAGAGGCCATAGCAGACCGGTGGACGCCAAAAGGTTTTGGAAGTTTGAGGTACTCGACAGATACACGAAGAAAGCAGAAAACTTCAAGTGAAGGTTGTCCTGCAAACAATTGGGCAACACCCGAAGGTATGCAGGGAGCGCTGAGCGTATCTGCGGCATCCGAGAACGGAAGAAACGGCGGCACGATACTCATTAGCAGCACGCTAATTCTGACGAACCGCCGTATGCCAGGCTGGCTTGTACGGTGGTGTGGGAGGGTCGGCGGTTAATCACCGCCGCCTATCCCGATTCGGTTGGGGTATTGAACTCGAGCGACCATGCAAAGCACAGGTTCGATGCGGTTGGCTAGCCGACCGAAGTGCTATAAGTGATGCACCGCCGCAAAAATTATCTATGGGAAATCCAGAAACATAGCAGGAATAGCCATTCCAGCACAGAATATGGGTGGAAGTGGAGTATAGTGGTGAAAAGTGGGGTGATCGCCGGTGTTCATGGGAGAGCATTACCACTCACTCGATGAAAAGGGCCGGCTGATCATGCCCGCTAAGCTACGATCCGGCCTCGGAGACAAGTTTGTCGCCACCAAGGGACTCGATCGTTGCCTTTTCGTATATACGCTGTCTGAGTGGAGTGTTCTTGAGCAGAACCTGAAGAACCTGCCGTTCACACGAGGGGATTTCCGCGCTTTCTCGCGGTTGTTCTTCTCAGGTGCAGCCGAGTGTGAGTTTGATAAGCAGGGCAGGGTACTGATACCTCAGAGCCTGAGAGAATACGCCGGTATCGAAAAGGATGTTGCGGTTATAGGCGTTTCGAACAGGGTAGAGATCTGGAGCAAGCATGAATGGCAAAAATACCAGGATGAAAGCTATCCAAGCTATGAGTCTTTGGCAGAGAAGATAGTAGACCTGGGAGACTAGCATGATGCATGTTCCTGTGATGGCGCGGGAGGTTCGGGAGCTCATCTCACCAAGACCAGACGGAGTCTACGTTGATTGTACGCTGGGGCTTGGCGGTCATGCGCTGGCACTGATGGAGGCAGCACAGAGCCAGGCGAGGCTTATCGGGATTGACAAAGACCCGCAAGCATTGAGCAACGCGAAGAAAGTGCTCAGCAAGTACGGAGACGCAGTTACGTTAGTTCGATCGGATTTTAGATACTTAGAAGAGATACTAAGACAGCAGGGGCTTAGGGGAGCAGACGGCATTGTATTTGATCTTGGTGTTTCATCTCCCCAAGTGGATGAACCATCACGCGGTTTCAGCTACCTCCATGACGCCCCTCTGGACATGAGAATGGACCCATGTAGTGCTGTCTCGGCCTACGATATCGTCAATTACAGCGAAGCGCAGAAGATTGAACGGATTATTCGAGAGTATGGCGAAGAGCGATGGGCTCGGCGTATAGCTCGCTTCATTGTAGACGCTAGGGACAGGGCGGAGATAAAAACCACTTATGAGTTGGTCGAAATCATCAAGGCGGCTATACCGGCATCGGCTAGAAGACGCGGGCCGCATCCGGCCAAGCGAACATTTCAGGCGCTACGTATAGTCGTAAATGATGAACTCGACGCGGTTGCCGAAGGTATTGAAGCCGGAATCCGATGTTTATGCGACGGAGCGGTCTTGTGTGTGATATCGTTCCACTCGCTCGAAGACAGGATTGCGAAACACACGTTTCGTCGGCATGCAGCACAAGGCGAGATAGAGATACTCACAAAGAAGCCTTTAGTGCCGACTGAGCAGGAGATGGAGGACAACCCTCGAGCCAGAAGCGCTAAGCTGCGTGCTGTGCGAAGGGTTCTAAAGGCAGGGGAGGGCGAATAGGTTGGTAGAGGTCGAGCGTTTACGCGGAAGGAGCAGGGTTTTTTCTGAGAGCAGCGCTCGGCACAGGAGGGCCAGGTCGCAGTCAAAGTCATTGAAGGAAGTCGGAGTGCTGTTTGTCGTAGCCGTGCTGTGCCTGACGGGTTTTGCGCTGCTGCTGACTGCCCGGCAAGCGGAGCTTGCTCGCCTGGGTTATGAGATCGGTGCGCAGCGCAAAATTCTGGCCTCTCTTGAGTCTGAGTACCAGAGACTTAGCGTGGAAGCAGCCAGGCTGCAATCGCTGGAGCGGATTGAGAGCGCAGCTCTGCAGCTGGGTATGGTAAAGCCCTCAGAAATTCGCGTAGTCTACAGTGAGGAGCCAGAGCCTATTCACTACGGCGAGATCGCCGAAGGCGCGCCGAGTCTCAGGCAGATGCTGACGTCGATTGCTAATGCTGTCTCTAGGCTAGCGTCGGGTGTAATGGGAGCCGAGGCGCGCACCCTGAAATAGATAAAGGGGGATACCGCCTTTGGCCTCTGCTCCAGGGGTTGTGGTCAGAAAAAGAGTTGCCATCTTGTTTTATGTCGTCCTGCTGGCCTATGTTGGCCTGGCAGGTCGTCTTGCCTTCATACAGTTTGTCAGAGGCGAATTCCTACGCGAGCAGGCGCTCAACTTGCGAATGCGCGATATACCGGTCGAAGCCAAACGCGGAGTAATATACGATAGACTCGGAAGAGAACTTGCTGTAAGCGTGAACGTTGAGTCGGTTTTTGCCTTCCCCTCTCAGGTCAAAGAGCCCGAGTCCACCGCGGCTGCGATCTCATCCATACTCGACGCCAGCTACGATGAGATACTCACCAGATTGACCAGACCCTCTTCTTTTACGTGGATCAAGCGCAAGATTGATGACGAAACCGCCCGCGAACTCAAGGCACTCAGGCTGCCCGGAATTGAGTTCACCCAGGAATCGCAAAGATTCTACCCGAAATCGAACCTTGCCTCACACGTGCTCGGTATATCCGGCATAGACAGCCAGGGTCTCGAAGGCGTTGAGTTTATGTATGACAAAGAGTTGAAGGGTGTGCCCGGCCGAATTATTGTTGAGTTTGATGCCAAGGGACGGGAACTACCACAGGCCCTTCACAAGTATGTACCCCCAGACGAGGGAAATAGCCCGTTTCTGACCATTGATGAAGTGATTCAGTTCATAGCAGAGCGAGAACTGGAGAAACTGATGGTGGAAACGGCTGCCAAAGCGGGTTCGATAGTCATACTAGATCCAAAGACGGGAGACATTTTGGCGCTCGCGAACCGTCCGGACTATGACCCAAACGATTACGCTAACTACCCGAGTGAATACAGGCGAAACCTCGCTGTCAACGATGCGTTTCCTCCCGGTTCCACCTTCAAGCCGATAACGGCAGCGGCAGCGCTTGAAGAAGGCGTCGTCAAGATGACAGACCGTTTCTACTGTGGGGGTTCCTTAAAGGTAGGAGACCGGGTCATCCACTGCCACAAAGTCGAGGGACACGGCAGCCAGACCTTTCTTGAGGTCATAGAGAATTCCTGCAACGTTGGTTTCATGCTGGTTGCGCAAAAACTCGGAAAAGATAAGTTTCACCAGTATCTCGTGGATTTTGGGTTGACACGCGTTACCGGAGTTGACTTGCCGGGAGAGGCTCGAGGGCTTTCTATTCCGGTAGACAAGATAAAGCCTGTCGACCTCGCGGTCATGGCGTTCGGTCAGACGCTGACAGTCACTCCCATACAGATGGCTGTTGCTGTAGCGGCCATAGCGAACGATGGATTGTTGATGAAGCCCAGACTGCTGAGAGAAATTCGGTCCTCTGATGGAACACTGATCGCTGAAATCGCTCCTGAACCAGTAAGACAGGTCATCTCGCGAGAGACTGCTGAAGAACTCAGGTTGGCGCTTGAGCATGCCGTCGTTGAAGGAACAGGCAGGGGAGCACAGGTCGAAGGTTACCGTCTCGCAGGCAAGACAGGCACGGCGCAGAAGGTGATCGACGGCAGGATAGCAGAGGGCAAATACATCGCTTCGTTCGCCGGCTTTGGCCCTGTAGAAGACCCAAGGGTTGTGACGCTCGTATTCATCGACGAGCCCGCAGGTGCCTACTACGGCGGGGTAATAGCAGCACCAGTGTTCTCTGCCGTGATGGCAGACGTGTTAAGGTATCTTGAGGTTCCTCGAAAGGTAGAGCCGGTGACAACCCGGAACGCCACCGCATCGACTGAAGAGGTAGAGGTGCCTGACGTACTCAACATGAGCCATACAGAGGCACAGCGCAGCATCGAGAGAGCGGGTTTGGTTGCTGTAATCGAGGGTGCCGGAGATGTGGTGTTTGAGCAGGAGCCCGAACCCTGTACGCTTGTGGAACGGGGCTCCCGTGTGTTTGTCCATCTAGCGCCGGCAGTTGCCGAACGTGAGCACGGAGTGATGGTCGTTGTCCCACAGTTACAGGGCATGACCATCAGAGAAGCTGCCGACCTGCTCTCCAAGTTCGGGCTGAGAATGGCGACAACGGGCAGCGGCTATGCTGTTTCTCAGCAGCCAGTTGCGGGCACTCTTGCGAGACCGGGGAGCGTCATAGATGTGCGATTTGGCCAGTAGAAACCAGGAGTGAGGCGGGTCTTATGAGGTTATCTAAGTTGCTGCAAGTAATTCAGGAAAAACGTTGGAATCCGGCTGAGGTCGAAGTTAGCGGCATAAAATATGATTCGAGGCAAGTGAGACGCGGAGACCTGTTCGTGGCTGTGCGAGGTCATCAGGTGGACGGTCACAAGTACATTGAACACGCGGTGAGAAACGGTGCTGTGGCTGTTGTGGCAGAGCAGGCTGTCGAGATTCCGGCCATACTCATTCAGGTGCCCGACAGCCGCAAGGCATTACCGAGGCTTGCCGCCGAGTATCACGCCCATCCAACTAAGAGGTTGCGCCTAATAGGAATAACGGGCACAAACGGCAAGACTACCACGAGTTACCTTACGCGGAGCATACTTAAGAAGGCAGGGTTTCAGACAGGGCTTGTGGGCACTATCAGCACGGTGGTGTGCGACGAAGAGCGAGTGTCGTCCCTGACCACTCCGGAGTCTGTTGAACTTCAGGCAGCTTTTGCCGAGATGCTTGAGTGCAGCACGACTCACGCCGTGATGGAAGTATCGTCTCATGCGCTGGATCTGGGGAGAGTCGACTCGTGCGAGTTCGACGTCGGGGTGTTCACCAACTTGACACAGGACCATCTGGACTACCACGTGACGATGCAAAGATACCGAGAGGCGAAGGCCGAACTGTTCAGAAGTCTTGGTAGAAGCTACTGGCAGGCTGCTAAGCCTGGCCCTAAGATGGGCGTTATAAATGCAGATGACCCTGCTGCCGAGTTCATGAGAGACGCGTGTGAGGTTCCCACCATTATGTATGGAATCAGCCACAAAGCTGATGTAAGCGCACGCGACATAGTATACAATTCGCGTGGAGCATCGTTCGTGGCGTGCACTCCCTGTGGTGAACTCATGATTGATCTCAAGCTCGCGGGCAGGATTAATGTGTACAATTCACTTGCAGCCATCGCAGCCACGCACGCGGTAGGGATCGAACTTGACGTACAGAAGCAGGCGCTTGAACTAACACCCGGACTACCGGGCCGGTTCGAAAGGGTGGATGTAGGCCAGGCGTTCAGCGTGGTTGTCGACTATGCGCATAGCCCGGACGGGCTGCGGAACGTGATCAGCGCTGCCCGGGAAATGTGCGTCGGTAAGGTAATAGTGGTTTTCGGATGCGGTGGGGACAGAGACAGAAAGAAGCGTCCTATCATGGGCAATATAGCTGCCGAACTGGCTGACTATGTAGTGATAACGTCAGACAATCCGAGAAGCGAGGACCCTGACTCCATAATCGATGAAATACAAGAAGGGGCAAAACAGACAAAGAGTGATTGCTGCGTAGAGCGCGAGAGAGACAGGAAGCGCGCGATCCAAAAAGCTCTTTGGGCGGCGTCGGCCGGCGACGTTGTACTGCTGGCAGGTAAGGGTCACGAGACTTATCAGGTGTTTCGCGACAGAACGGTGCACTTTGATGACAGAGAGGTGGCGCGCGAGCTGCTGAATCAGCTCAGGGAAGAGGCACCCGCACGTTTCGTGACGGCCTAGGTTAGGAGTGATACGAGTGGCCATATTTAGCGTCAAGCACATACTTGAGGTTACTGAGTGTCGGCTTCATTCGGGTGAGCCTTCCATGCAGATCGAAGGAGTGCAGAGCGACTCGCGAAAGGTAACTCGAGGAGATCTGTTTGTTGCGCTGAAGGGCGAAAGAGTAGACGGCCATGAATACGTGAAAGAAGCTTTCTTGCGGGGCGCAGTGTGTGCTCTCGTCGAGCGTACAACAGATGAGATGGTATCAGATGATAAGAGGTGTATTGTCGTAACACCTAACAGTGTGAAGGCGCTCGGAGAGATGGCCTATTGGTACCGTAACCGGTTCAGTCCACGAGTCATTGGAGTTACCGGCAGCATTGGTAAGACTACAACAAAAGACCTGATTCAATCTGTACTCTCTGTAGAATACAACACTCTCGCCAACGAAGGAAACCTGAACACTGAAATAGGGGTTCCACTTACCTTGTTCAGGCTCAGAGATATACACGAGGTAGCTGTAATAGAGATGGGAATGAGGGGCGCAGGTCAGATAGCGTACTTGGCCGGGCTTGCGAGGCCCCACATCGGGGTGCTTACGAATATCACTGAGAGCCATCTCGAAGTTCTGGGTTCAGTTGAGAACATAGCCAAAGCAAAGGCCGAACTGCTGGAGAGTCTACCCCCAGATGGCGTGGCAGTGCTTAACCAAGACAACAAGTGGGTTGTACGGATGAGCGAGAAGTTCGGTGGGCACAAGGTTTGGTACAGTGCATCCGAACCTGCAGATGTTTACGCCGAACATATACAGAGCCTTGGAGACAAAGGCATGCGTTTTGAGCTTGTAGCAGCCGGACAGAGATGCGAAATCAACCTTGCGCTCGCGGGCTACCACAATGTGTCCAATGCGCTTGCCGCAGTAGCAACAGGTATTGCGATGGGTCTCGAGCTATCGGATGTGCGTGCGGGACTTCTGGCCGCCCGTGCATCGCGGATGCGCACCGAGGTGCTCGAAATCGGTGGTTTCACGCTCATAAACGATACGTATAATGCAAGCCCTGCTTCAAACCGAGCGGCGCTTGCCGTGCAGAATGACCTGGCTGGCGATCGGCGCAAAATAGCGGTGCTTGGCAATATGCTTGAACTCGGGACGTACTCGCGACTTGGGCACGTTGAAGTAGGCGAAATGGTGGCAAGACAAGGGGTGGATGTGCTCATCACGGTCGGTGAATTGGCCGGGATTATCGCGTCTACCGCCAGAGAACACGGTCGCACACGTGTAATTGAAGCTGCTAATAACAACGAGGCCGCCAAGATACTGCTTGGTCTTGTGCGACCGCTGGATGTTGTGCTTATCAAGGGTTCGAGGTCTGTATCCATGGAGAACATTGTCATGGCGATAAAGGCCCGCTTTGGAGCGGAGGAACCTGATGATGCCTCTCATTAGCGTTGCGGGGCTTGGTTTTACTGCAGCCGCCGCAATCGTGGTGCTGTTGGGTCCGGTCGTTATACCGGTATTGACGCGGCTGCGACTCAGGCAGACGGTGCGCAGTGATGGTCCCACGACACACCTTAAGAAGTCTGGAACGCCTACAATGGGCGGACTGATGATGATAGCATCGTTCACCACTGTGTCAGTTGCCACGTCGTACGGCTTGTTCAGCTGGCCCGCTGTTGGGAGCGAAGCAGCCATAATGCTATGGACGGCGCTCATCATTGTGCTCGGTCATGGCGTTATTGGATTCATGGATGACTACATCAAAGTTGCGCTGAAAAGACCTCTCGGATTGAGAGCAAGACACAAGATTTTGGCGCAGGCGCTTCTGGGATTACTGCTAGCGTTTGTGGCGGTGTACGTGCTCGATCTCGGCACTTGTCTTACGATGCCTTTTTTGGGCGTAGCGGTTGACCTCGGCCACTTATATTATCCGTTTGTAGTGTTCTTGGTAATGGGGTATGCAAACGCCGTTAATCTGACCGATGGATTAGATGGGCTGGCTGCTGGCTCCTGTGTCGCCAGTTTCGCGGCCTTGGCGCTTGTGGGAGTCGCTGTGGCCGCCCCGACCATGGCCGTTTTCGCCGGTGCTGTGGCAGGTGCGTGCCTCGGCTTTTTGGCTCACAACAGACACCCTGCAAGAGTATGGATGGGGGACACAGGCTCATTAGCGCTCGGCGCGGCGCTCGCAAGCATAGCAGTGCTTACCAAGACAGAACTTGTGTTGGTGCTTATAGGTGGGCTTTACGCCATTGAGGCACTGTCAGTGGTCATCCAGGTTGTGTCGTTTCAGACGACAGGGCGGCGTGTGTTCAAGATGGCACCGCTGCACCATCACTATGAACTTCGAGGCATGAAAGAACAGGACGTCGTGTTTTTCTTCTGGATAGTATCGCTTGTGTGCGGAGTGATAGGGCTCCTCGGTCTTTACGGCTTGGGGAGGTGATATGTTGACGCTCAAGAAGCGTGACCCGGATCTTCTGATCCTGTTCATAGTCGTGATGCTTCTCGGTATAGGAGTTGTGATGGTGTATAGTTCGAGTCACGTGAAGTGTCTCGAAGACTATAACGATGGCTACTATTACTTGAAGCGACAGCTGCTCTGGGCAGTGGTCGGCTTTGTGGTTATGTTCATAACGTCAAAGATCGATTACTGGCATTACCGGAAGCTCGCAGTGTATGCTATCGTCGGTTCGCTCGTACTGCTTGTGCTCGTTCTTGTGCCTGGAGTTGGCAGAGTCGTGTCCGGTGCACGCAGATGGATAGGAGTTGGCGCGCTCGGCCTCAACCCTTCTGAAGTAGCCAAGATCGCGTTCGTCATATTCCTGGCACACAGCATGTCGAGCCGCAGAGATCAGATGCATAGGTTTATACGCGGAATAGGTCCTTATCTGGTGCTTATTGTGGGCGCGTGTGGACTCATACTGCTTCAGCCGGATCTCGGCACAGCAGTGGCGCTCGCCGGGGGCAGCATCATCATGATATTCGCGGCCGGAGCACGCATATCTCAACTGCTGATTCTTGCGGCGGGGGCAATACCCGCGCTTGGTTATGCCATCATGAGTGAGGAATACCGGCGCAGGCGTTTTTTGGCGTTCTTAGACCCGTGGGCAGACCCCGGCGATTCAGGATACCATATCATACAAGCGTTATACGCGGTTGGGTCGGGTGGTCTGTTCGGGCTCGGGCTCGGAAGGGGAAGGCAGAAGTTTCTTTACTTGCCCGAGGCGCATACTGATTTTATCTTCGCTATTGTGGCAGAGGAACTCGGGTTTATCGGGGCGTTTACGGTGATCTTGTTGTTCTTCTTCCTTGCGTGGCGCGGCTACAAGGCGGCCATAACGGCGCCTGACGGGCTGTCGTGCTTGCTTGCGACAGGCGTAACCAGCATGATAACGGTGCAGGCGCTCATAAACGTAGGCGTTGTGACGGCGTCAATGCCCGTCACGGGCATTCCATTACCGTTCGTCAGTTACGGAGGTTCGTCATTGGTGTTTTTGATGGCCGGGATTGGCATTCTGCTCAATGTGTCCAAATACTGTCAGGAGTGAATACTTTGAGGTACCTGGTCACAGGAGGGGGCACCGGTGGGCACATTTACCCGGCGCTTGCCGTGTGCAAGATGATACTCTCTCAGCACAGCGCAAACGAAGTAGTTTATGTGGGCTCTAGACGTGGACTTGAAGCAGAAATCGTGCCCAGAGAGCGAATATGCTTTGAGACAATTGATGTTCAGGGTATCATGGGAAAGTCGATGTACGGCAAGGCGAGAGGTGTGCTGAGTGCGGCAAGGAGCACGCTTCAGGCCGCATCGCTAATACGAAAGCACGCACCCGGCGTTGTGCTCGGTACTGGTGGTTACGTATCCGGGCCTGTGGTGCTCGCAGCGTGGATGTCAGGAGTGCCTGCGGCCATTCAAGAGCAGAACGCGGTTCCAGGTGCGACAAATCGGCTGCTTTCAAGACTCGTGCATAGAGTGTTTACGCCCTTTAAGGGAACTGAGTCGCACTTTGCACATAGGCACAAGTGCGTGTTTACGGGTAACCCCATACGGCCGGAGATCCTCGCAGCCACGCGAGACGATAGCAGGCACAAACTCGGGCTAGATCCAGGGCGCAAGGTGCTGTTTGTTTTCGGAGGAAGTCGGGGCGCGCGGCGAATTGTGGAGCTCGTACTCGAGATACTCGAAAGACGGTTGCTGCCAGAGCGCGTGCAAGTGCTCTTGGTAACCGGAGCGCAGTATGAATCGGACGCGCGCGAACGGCTAAGCCATCTGGGAATAAGCACCAGTACAGGTGGGGATGTTATCGTCAGAGGATATCTTCATGAGATCGAAAACGCATTGGCTGCGAGTGATCTTGTGGTTGGGAGAGCCGGTGGTATGACTGTCTCGGAAATCCTGGCACGAGGGCTACCTTCGATCCTGATACCTTCTCCGAATGTTACAGGCAACCACCAGTTGTACAATGCCAGGGCTGCGTCGACAGGCGGGGGAGCGCTTTTGATGCGTGAACAAGACGCCACAGCAGTGAAACTGGCACAGAGCATAGAGCAGATAATCCTGGACGATGGCATACTCGAGAAGATGGCGGAAAGCGCTAGAGCTTTGGGAAGACCAAGAGCTACGAGTGACATTTTGGAGCAGCTGCAATCGATCGCTCGCGTGAAGCCTCTGGCGAGGTAAATTTGTCGGCCGGTGGATGGACAAGCAGTCTCTGGTATGTAGCAAACAAGGGTCAACACACATAGAATGCTTATGCGTGAGCGCGGTAAACGCAAGGAGGTATGGTTTTTTCGGCTTTCGCAGAGAGGAGGACTCATGACGCACTATCACTTTATAGCAATCGGTGGAGCCGGGATGTCGGGGATTGCTCGCATCCTACTTGAACTTGGAAATGAGGTTTCCGGCTCTGACATAAAGGTATCTGAGGCAACCCGACGGCTGGTTGCTCTGGGTGCCAAAGTACACATCGGGCATTCGGCAGAGCATGTGCCAGCAAACTGCGATACGGTGGTCGTATCATCTGCGATCCATGAAGATAACCCCGAGGTTGTGGAGGCTCGTCGCCGCGGACTCAACATAGTGCACAGGGCAGACATGCTAGCCATGTTGATGGCGCGCGGCAAGGGAATCGCCATTGCCGGTGCGCACGGCAAGACCACCACCACATCTATGATCGCCATGGCGCTTGAGAAGGCCGGTGCCGACCCGACCATCCTGATCGGCGGAGAGGTAACCGATTTCGGAGGCAATGCAAGGCTCGGCAGCGGAGACATAGTGGTGGCCGAAGCCGACGAAAGCGATGGCTCATTTCTGAAACTCGAGCCTTACCTCGCTGTTGTAACGAACATTGATGATGACCACTTGGATTACTATGAGAACATCGAGAATGTGAAAGAGGCTTTTCGTGCATTCCTTGACAAGGTGCAGCCAGACGGGACGGTGGTGTACTGCAGCAGTGATCCGGCAACATGCGAAGTTGTTCGCGACACTGCAGTTCGACGGCTGGCGTACGGCCTGTCCGGTGACGCATACATAACAGCGCGCGACATCACCAAGAGGGAGTGGGGCTCGGAGTTCGTCGTGGTTGCAGGCGACAAGGTGCTTGGTGCGGTGAGCCTGAAGGTGCCTGGTACTCATAACGTGGAAAACGCGTTGGCGGCAATATGTGTGGGTTGGGTACTCGGGTTTGAGTTCAAAGCGCTGAGCGAAGGACTGGCCGGTTTTGGTGGTGCGCAAAGAAGGTTGCAGCATGTGGGGGAGCAGGCCGGAGTACTGGTTCTTGACGATTACGCACACCACCCTACAGAAGTAAAGGCCAGCCTGCGCGCAATAAGAGAGCACGTCGAAGGGCGTGTAATCTGCGTGTACCAGCCTCACCGATATTCGCGCACACTCGCTTTAAAGGAGGAGTTCGGGACGGCGTTCGAAAGCTGTGACATCCTCTTGCTTGCGCCGATTTATCCAGGACCCGGCGAGAAGCGCATGCCTGACGTGGATTCGAGCGTAATCGCCATTGAGGTTACCCAGAAGACCGGCAAGTCGGCGTCCTACTTTGATTCTCCGGAAACGCTTGTCGAAAACGCCATTTTGCTCGCAGAGCCCGGCGATGCGATAGTTACCATGGGTGCTGGCGACGTATACCGGCTGGGACCTATCATTCTCGACAGGCTCTCCACGACCTAAATGCAGGTGCCTCAGGAGGGGATGGATTGACGTTTTCACGAGCTGCTGCCTATCTACGTAGTATAATCCGGGGAGAGATAAGAGAAAAGGAGCCCCTCTCGCGGCACACTTCTTTCGGTATCGGCGGACCCGTGACTTTGATGGTGTTTCCAGAAACACCGCAGGAAGTGGCAGTTGCGTGCGAGACCGCAGCGCAATACGGATTCCGGATAGAAGTTATCGGTCACGGCACGAACTTGCTTGCGCCTGACGATGGGCTTGAAGCGCTTGTCATCAAGACCACGAGGATGGACTGGTTTGAATGTGAGAACGAAAAGATCAGGGTCGGAGCGGGTGTGCCACTGGCAAAGGTGCTGCGTTACGCAATGGACGCGCAAATAGTGGGAGCGGAGTTCATGGCAGGGATCCCGGGTACGGTAGGCGGTGCTGTGGCCATGAACGCAGGCACCAGAGATGCGTCAATGCAATCCGTAGTGAGAGGCGTTGCAGTGCTTGATCTTGCTGCTCCTAGCCGAGTGTATGACGTCGGGGCGTCGGAAGCCGGATTCCGGTACAGAGGCTCGACGCTGCTGGACAGCAGACTCGCGATACTAGAGGCTCAACTGGTTCTAGGGGATGACGAAGACCCTGAGGTGCGTGAACGGGTGGAGCAGACTCTGGCACGACGAAAGCGCTCGCAGCCAATAGGGCTGCGCAGTGCAGGCAGCGTCTTCAAGAACCCACCGCAAGCAGCAGCAGGCTACCTGATAGAACAGGTCGGTCTAAAAGGCACAAGAAGAGGCGGTGCAGGTTTCTCCAGCGTACATGCAAATTTCATTGTGAACTACGGCGGGGCGAGCGCGCGTGATGTGATGCACCTAATCCACGAAGCCAGGCAGAGAGTGAACGAGCGTTTTGGTGTGGTACTTGAGACGGAGATAAAGATACTTGTCGAGTAGGCGCAAGAGGAAGTGTTCCGGGGGTGTGACACGTTGGAAGTGTACGAGGTGTACGGCAGAACCAGACTCCGAGGCGCCGTTAGGATAAGCGGCGCCAAGAACGCGGTGCTGCCTATGCTTGCGGCAACACTGCTTACTGCAAAGACCTGCTCGATCGTGGACTGGCCTGACCTTCGGGATGTACACGTCATGATAAAGATTCTTCAAAGCCTTGGAGCGGAGGTGGACTTTGAGACCGATGAGATTGGAAGAAAGGTGCTCAATGTCACAGCCCGGGAGTTAGTGACTCACGAGGTACCAGAAAGCCTTATGCGCCAGATGCGGTCGTCAATATTCCTTATGGGGCCTCTTCTTGGAAGACTGCGCAAGGTGAGGGTGGTGTATCCGGGTGGATGTGCGATAGGTCCCCGGCCCATAGACTTGCACCTTTCGAGCCTACAGGCGCTCGGCGTGAAGATAGATGAACGCGGGGGCTACATCGATGCATCCAGCCCCAAGCTCAGGGGCGCCGAGATACACCTTGATTTTCCGAGCGTAGGTGCGACCGAGAACATCATAATGGCTGCTGTGACTGCCAAGGGCCAGACCATTATTCGCAACGCGGCAAAAGAGCCGGAAATCGTTGACCTGCAGAACTTCCTGAACGGTATGGGGGCCAACATAAAAGGAGCGGGGCTCGACATCATTCGCATCGAAGGCACAGATATGCTTGACGGCACCCGGCACACTGTTATACCAGATCGTATAGAGGCAGGTACCTTTCTTGCGGCAGCAGGCATAACCAGCGGGGAGGTGCGCATCGAAAACTGCATCCCAGAGCACATTGAGTCCATAATCGCGAAACTGACAGAGGCAGGAGTCGAGATTGCCAATGCAGGCGACCACACTCTGTGGGCCAGAGGACCGAGGCGACTGCGCGCGGTGGATTTCAAAACGCTGCCGTACCCGGGGTTCCCGACAGATATGCAGCCACAGGTGATGGCGCTGATGTCTGTCGCGAATGGCACCAGCGTGATCACCGAAACCATATTCGAAAACAGATTCAAGCAGGGAGAAGAGCTGAAGCGAATGGGCGCCAATATCAAGTCGGAGGGCCGTACGGCTGTGATAAAGGGTGTAGACACGCTGTTTGGTGCCACAGTTGAAGCAAGTGACCTCAGAAGTGGTGCCGCACTGATTCTGGCAGGGCTTGCGGCGGACGGTATCACCAGAGTAGAGGGATGCCATCATATTGAACGAGGGTACGAGTTGATTGAGCAAAAGTTTGGCAATCTCGGAGCATCGGTAAAGAGAGTCACGGTTTTCCATTGATTGGCTGTGTCTGTGGTCTATTTCGCGGACATATCCAGTTATGTTACAATAGGACAAAGGAAACTCCGGGGGCCCTCCGGCCCTCGTTTTTGACTGGTAGAGGTGATGTGATGCGGTCGAGTCGCGTGCTCAGACTTGGTGTGCTGCTCACCGCGCTTGGAGTGGCTTCTTTTGTGCTGAGCAATGCAGCCTATTTCCGCGTACACGAGATACGCGTAAAAGAAAGCACCAGGGTGCCCAAGGAAGAGATACTCGCTCTTTCTGGGCTTTCGATAGGTATGCACATCTACTCTTTCGATCCGAGAAGAGTTGAGGCGGCCATATGCAAGAATCCATGGATTCACACTGCCACCGTTACCCGATCTCTGCCCGGTTTGGTTAGCATAAGCACGAGTATGAGGCAACCAATCGCCGCTATACCTCATTACAGCGGCTTCTTCTTGATAGATAGCGATGCACGTGTTGTTGACTTTCAAGACGGTGGACAAGTTCTATATCCCGTCATAACCGGGTATGATTCTGGCAATACGCTCGCAGGCGATTTCATCAAGCATCCGAGTGTGCTTGCAGGTCTGAGGTGCCTTGAGTCGCTGACGCCCGAAATAACCGCGCAGCTCTCGGAAGTGAACGTAGACAAAGAGGGAGAAGTCACGCTTTTTCTCGTGGGTGGGCTTAGAGTATTCATAGGGCAAGCTGATGCTCAAACTGAAAGAAAAGCAAGGACTCTTGAATCGTTGCTTGAAGATATAAGGAAGTCCAGTCTCTCCGCGCTGCATGTGGACTTAAGGTATGAGCAACCGGTTATACGCCTGCGCGACTGAGACGCTGTGCAGGAGGTGACGCTATGAAACCAAGTAGGGGCAGCATCGCTATAGCATTAGTGTGCGTGCTGCTTGGTTTTGTACTGGCCATCCAGTTCAGAGCACAGAGGGAGCTCGCGTCAGATGTATCACGTCTCCGCACGGCTGAACTCACAAGCTACATAACTGCATTGGAAAGAGAGCGCGAGCAGCTCCGGGATGAGGTAGCGGCGTTACGTCTCAGTATGTCTGAGATGGTTGATGGAAGGAGCATCATCACCTCTTTGCGTGCGGAATTGGAGAACCTTCAGGTATTAGCCGGTTTGACAGACTTGAAAGGACCTGGTATCACGGTGGTGATGGATGATAGCAAGCGTCCGCAGAAACCAGGCCAGGACCCGAACGCGTTTGTGATCCATGACGATGACGTGCTGAAACTCATAAATGAGCTAAAGGCGAGTGGTGCTGAAGCGCTCTCGATAAACGGGCAGCGCTATGTGGCCAGCACCGAGATACGCTGTGTAGGACCCACGATTTCGATTAACAACACAAGGACGGCTCCTCCGATAGTTATAAAGGCGATTGGTAACCCTCAGACGATGGAGGCAGGGCTGAAAATGCGTGGCGGTATTGCAGAAAGCCTCGCGTTTTGGGGTATTAGCGTTACCATAAAGGTTGAAGAAGAGGTATACGTTCCCGCTTACAAAGGCGGTTTCAAGTTCGAGTATGCGCGGCAGGTCGGGAAGTGAGGTGAAGCAAAGGTGATGTTCCTGGCGATTGGTGGAGTCATTCTGGGCATCTACCTTGGCTTGCAACTTCCTATCACGCTTCCTGCGGTATACACAAGGTATCTATCTATTGCCGTGCTTGCAACTCTCGATTCAGTCTTCGGGGGCATACGCGCCAGTTTGGAGAACCGTTTTGATAATACGGTATTCGTTACAGGTTTCTTCAGTAACGCGGTGTTGGCCGCAGCGTTCACGTATCTGGGCGATAGGATCGGAGTCGAACTGTATAATGCGGCGGTGTTTGCACTCGGATATAGGATTTTTCAGAACCTCGGACTCTCGCGCCTTCTGTTGCTAAAAGGTAAGCAATACCGTTCTCAGGACTCAGAATTGGGCCCTAAACTGTGAAGGTGCACTGACCTATGTTGTTGAATGATAGAGGCAAACCGCGGCTGATACTCGGAGGTGAGAACTCTTGCCAAGACGCGACTTTGTGGTAGGTCTTGACATAGGCACAAGCAAAGTGTCTGTAGTCGCAGCCGAGATAGCCTCCGAGTCACAGGTGAATGTAATCGGAGTTGGTACGAGCCCTTCCAACGGCATGAGGAAGGGCGTCGTCGTAGACATAGATGGGATAGTGCGTTCGATTGGTACGGCGCTTGAACAGGCTGAGCGAATGGCCGGGATCGACATCAAGTCGGCTTACATAGGCATAACGGGTGCTCACATATCTTCTTTGAACAACCGAGGCGTTGTGGCTGTTGGCAGAGAGGACAAAGAGATCACCCAAGAAGACGTAGACCGTGTCATGGATGCCGCGCGTGTAATCAACATACCTTCGGATAGGGAGATCATCCACGTGTTGCCGCGTGAGTTTGTGGTCGACGGCTACGATGGAGTCAGAGATCCGGTGGGCATGATGGGAGTCCGGCTTGAGGTCGAGGCGCAGATTGTGACTGGCGCTGTCACTTCAATGCAGAACCTGCTCCGGGCAGTGTACAAGTCTGGGCTTGAAGTAGATGACGTGGTGCTTGCACCGCTTGCTTCAGGCGAAGCGGTGCTACATCAAGCTGAGCGTGAGCTCGGTGTTGAAGTGGTGGATGTCGGCGGAGGCACTACCGATATTGCCATATTCGAAAACGGCAGCCTGTGGCATGCTGCGGTACTTCCGCTCGGAGGTGACCATATCACCAACGACATAGCCGTAGGTCTCAGAACTCCGGTTTTCCAAGCAGAGAAGATTAAGAAGGACTATGGAGTTGCACGGGTGAGCCTCATTGAGGATGACTCGAGTTTCCAGATGCCGCTTGTTGGGGGAACGAAAGAGAAAAGTGTAGCACGCGCCACACTTGCAGGCATTATTGAACCGCGTGTGCAAGAAATCCTGCTGATGCTTGACAGAGAGGTGAAGAAGGCAGGATACGGCAGCGTTCTTCCGGGAGGCGTGGTATTTACCGGTGGCACTTCTTTGCTTCCGGGCCTCGTTGATTTTGCGCAAGAGGTGTTGGACATGCCGGTCAGGCTCGGTGTTCCGAGCGGAATCGGCGGACTCAGAGATGTTGTGGCCAGTCCTGCCTATGCCACGGCGGTAGGGCTTGTGTTGTTTGCAGCAAGCGAAAGAGACAAGTCTCTGCCTCGCCAGAAAGAAGGCGGAGGCGGTGTATTTAACAGGATCAAGAGTTGGTTTCGAGAATTCTTCTAGAACACTGACCCGTGAGGGGGAGCGCTATGCTGGATTTTGATCTTGATACTGAACGCTTTGCGAACCTCAAAGTGGTAGGAGTAGGCGGGGGAGGTTCAAACGCCGTGAACCGGATGATAACTTCTGGTTTGAAGGGCGTTGACTTCATCGCGGTGAACACTGACGCTCAAGCCCTTGCGCTGTCGAACGCGCTGCGCAAGATACAAATAGGCCAGAACATTACGAGGGGCCTTGGTGCGGGTGCAAATCCTGAAATAGGATTCCAGGCCGCCGAGGAAAGCCGAGAGGAGATTATGGAAGCGCTCAAGGGCGCTGATATGGTGTTCATAACTGCCGGTATGGGTGGAGGCACCGGCACAGGCGGAGCGCCGGTTATCGCGGAGGTATCCAAAGAGATCGGCGCACTCACCGTAGGCGTGGTGACGAAGCCGTTCTCGTTCGAAGGCAAGCGACGCCAGCAGGTTGCCGAAAAAGGCATTCAGGAGCTTCGTCAGAAGGTTGACACACTGATCACCATACCGAACGATCGGCTGCTGCAGGTGGTGGACAAGAAGACGTCCATAGTGGAAGCGTTCAAGTACGCCGACGATGTGCTGCGGCAGGGAGTGCAGGGCATATCCGATCTCATAGCCGTACCCGGCCTGATAAACCTCGACTTCGCCGATGTCAAGACCATCATGGTTGATACCGGCTCGGCTCTCATGGGGATAGGCTCGGCGTGTGGCGAGACCAGAGCGGTAGAAGCTGCTCGTGCCGCGATATCTAGTCCTCTTCTCGAAACCTCGATTGAAGGAGCGAGGGGCATTCTGCTCAACATTACGGGAGGCTCCGACTTAGGTCTGTTCGAGGTGAACGAGGCGGCAGAGATAGTGGCCGAGGTTGCAGATCAGGACGCAAACTTCATCTTTGGTGCTGTGATCGATGAGTCGATGGGAGACGAGATCCGAGTAACGGTTATAGCGACGGCGTTTGACGGCAGACTGCCCAAGACAGAGAAGCGACCCGAGGAGGCAAAGGTGCCTGAGGTTGAGATAAAGCAGTATGGGGGAGATGAACTGGACATACCTGCCTTCTTGCGCAAGAAATAGAGACCGAACTAAGAACCCCGCCGAACCCGGCGGGGTTTTGTCGTTTCAAAGCCAACAGTGCGTGACAGTATGCGCCATAGCGCTTCGCTTATAATGTAGACACGTTCTGAGACGCTATCTGAACGAATACTCTTGCTATAAGAGCAGGCATTACGTCTGTTAGAGCCTAGGGGTGGCCCCGATGGTTCAGTATGTTTACGTGGACATTTTGTTCTTGGGCAACTGGCTGATGAACCTGCTGTTGCTCTGGGCTACAGCCAAGTTCGTGGGCATCAGCACGCGCCGATCAAGAATGTGCCTGGCAGCGGCCATTGGAGCCGGGTACGCCGTTACAGTGTGTATTTGGCCGGAGATCCCACTTGGTCACGCAGTAGTCAAGATAATTGTGCTGTTAGCAATGATCTACGCTTGCTTCGGGCGGCTCAGACCTGCAGCCGGAGCGCGAATAGTGGCCTACTTTCTTACCTTCTGTTTCTCGGTTGCCGGTGCAGCCACAGCGCTGGTGCATGCGGCTAGCGCCGGAGGCGCGAATCCGGAATGGATTCCGCTACTTGGGGGGGTTGGGTTGAGCGCCCTCGGAATACGGAGCGTGTGCGCTCGTGCAGCCAGACATTACAACCTCCCGGCAACGTTGCATACAGAGGTTACGGTGGATGGGCAAACCGTCTGCTTTCATTCGTTTGTAGACACAGGCAACCATCTGCTTGACCCGGTATCCGGCATGCCTGTGCTGGTATGCGAGAAGCATGCCGTAATGCCTCTTATGCCACCTCCTGTGAGCGCAGTTTTCAAACGAGGCGCCGACGGTGTATGTAGCGTCGTCTGCAAAGAGAGCATCGGGTCATGGACGACGAGGCTGCGTGTGATACCTTATGCCAGCCTTGGCACTCCAAACGGCATGTTGTTAGGGTTCAAACCCGACGAGGTTAGGCTGGGCCGAGAAGCAGCAGGCATGGTCAGCCCCAACGTGATCATCGGTGTATGCGAGAGTAAACTGAGCCAAGACGGTGCGTACAGCGCGCTCGTGGGCCCTGCATTAACCGCACTGCTTAGAGAAGCGAGGTGACTGGCTTGACCAGTTTTGAGAGGCTGTGCTGGGCGGCGAGGTTACTGGTCGTGAAGATACTGCACTGTACAGGTTTGGCGCGCAATTCGCTGGATTACGTGGGTTCCAGCGAAGCGCTTCCTCCACCGCTGAGCTCGGATGAGGAACTGTTCTTACTGGCGCGGCTGGAGCGAGGCGAGAACACCGTCAGAAGCGTGCTGATCGAAAGAAATTTGAGGCTTGTGGTGTACATAGCCAGGAAGTTTGAAAACACCGGTGTGGGTATAGAAGACCTGGTTTCCATAGGCACCATAGGGCTTATAAAGGCGGTAGGCACGTTTGACCCGTCCAAACGCATCAAACTTGCGACATATGCTTCGAAATGCATAGAGAACGAGATATTGATGTACCTTCGGAGGAACAACAAGACGAGGTCAGAGGTTTCGTTTGACGAACCACTTAACGTGGATTGGGACGGCAACGAACTGCTGCTGTCTGATGTATTGGGGACTGACAGCAACACCGTTAGCCGCGAACTGGAAGAAGAGGTTGACAGGACACTGCTGCGAAAGGCAATGGCCAACCTGAGTGGTCGCGAGAGATGCATAGTCGAACTGAGATTTGGGCTTTCAGGCGGTGTGGAACGCACACAAAAAGAAGTGGCCGACTATCTTGGGATTTCGCAGTCATACATATCGAGGCTGGAGAAAAAGATAATGAAACGCTTGAGGCGAGAGATGAAGCGCATGGAATGAGACAATGCTGCTTATCAATGGCCCGGCGCTACCGGGCTTTCTTCATTTACCCCTCTGTGCCGCGTATCTACCAGTAATTGGTACCACCTCGAATTAATCCGCACTTTCGGGAGCATAATTATCTTCGCAGGTTAGTCCATTTGTTTCCCGGGGGTCAGCTGGTGTGAACAAAGTCGAGATATGTGGAGTAAATACCGCGAAGCTGCCTGTGCTATCCAACGCCAAGATGCGCGAACTGTTTGTCCAAATGCAAAATGGCGACGAATCCGCCAGGGACAGACTGGTGGGCGGTAACCTAAGGCTTGTGTTAAGCGTTATACAGCGATTTAACAACAGGGGCGAGTATGTAGACGATCTATTCCAGGTCGGATGTATCGGGCTGATGAAAGCAATAGACAACTTCGACCTGTCACAAAATGTGAAGTTCTCAACTTACGCAGTGCCCATGATAATCGGGGAAATACGCCGCTATCTTAGAGACAACAATCCGATACGTGTGTCGAGGTCATTGCGAGACGTAGCCTACAGAGCGCTACAAGTTCGCGATGCGCTTGTGACCCGGCATTCGCGAGAGCCCTCTATAAACGAGATCGCTCAAGAACTCGCGATGCCACGAGAAGAGGTTGTGTATGCACTCGACGCGATCCAAGAGCCCATATCGCTGTTTGAGCCGGTCTACCATGACGGCGGTGACCCCATCTACGTGATGGATCAGATAAGCGATGAGAAAAATCAAGACCACAACTGGCTTGAAGGAATCTCAATTAGAGAGGCGCTACGCAAGCTGTCTCCGCGCGAAAAACGCATCCTGACACTGAGATTCTTTGACGGCAAAACGCAGATGGAAGTTGCCCAGGAAATCGGCATATCTCAAGCTCAGGTATCGAGGCTTGAGAAGGCCGCGTTGACACACATGCGTAAGCATATGTAAGGGGTTGAAAAGCATGAACTCAAGACGGCAGGCAATACTGCTGCTCGGGCTGGCCGTGGTGGTGGCGACGTGTATGGGTCTCATGCGCCCGGCTTTGGGCGCCGATTCTCACCCGCGCAACGATCTGTTGAGGCTGCACATTGTGGCGAACAGTGATTCTGAGCATGATCAACAGGTGAAACTGATGGTCAGAGATGCCATACTGAAGCACACGGCCGAAGCGTTGACCGGAGTTCGCACTGTGACAGAAGCTTTCGAGTATCTTACTGCCGAAAAAGACAACGTACGGAAAGTAGTCGAAAGCCAACTTGCTGAATGCGGTGTTTACCAGGAGTTTAGCATGCAGATCGGATGGATGAGGTTCCCTACTAGGGCATACAAAGACAAGATAGTCCCGGCAGGTGTTTACAGGGCTATACGAGTGGTGCTAGGAGATGGCGCAGGAGCCAACTGGTGGTGCGTGGTGTTTCCACCGCTCTGCCTGGGTAATACTGCAACAAAAAGCAACTCAAAGAGTGACTCGCGGCCGGAGGTAATCGATGACGAGTGCACGGAAAGACTCGAGGTAAGGCCCAAACTCGCAGTGTTGGAATGGGCCAGAGCCAAAAAAGACACGATTACGGCCATAGTGAGCCGAAAACACTAGAATGGTTGCATAGTACGGGTTTATCTGTATCCAGCGCTCATATACTGTTGTGAGCAGGTGTGAGTGGGAGGAGGATACAGATTGGCGAGGGCCTCTGATCTTGAAGCACGAGACGTCGTAAACATAGTAGACGGCAAACGACTAGGAAGCATCACCGATGTAGAATTCAGCCTCGATTCCGGGCGGATTACAGCGATTATCGTGCCCGGCTCACCCAAGATGCTGGGTCTTTTTGCGCGCGATTCTGAAGTTGTGATACCTTGGGAGAACATACGAAAGATCGGTGCTGATGTAATACTGGTCGAAGTCAAAGAATACGGCGGATAGCGATGAACTGATACGTCTCATAGAGGAACGCCCACGTTGTTGGGCGTATTCGTTGTGGGTGGAGAGTTTGCAGAAGCCACAGACAGGAGATCTGACGCATATCATGTGTGCCGCTTTGCTTCGTATACCTGGTACGCCTCATGGATTCTCGGCTTTATTCACCACTCGTTCGGGTGGAGTATCAGACGGAGCCTACAAGAGCATGAACCTAGGCTTCACTGTGGATGACGACGAGCAATCTGTTCGCATTAACCGGAACAGGTTGTTCAGTACACTCGGTTGCAGACCGTCCGACGTAGTTGTCATGCAGCAGGTGCACGGCGCGGAGTGTAGACTCGTGAGTTCGATGGAGCGCTCTCTTGGGGCACTCGAGCAGCGCAGCGCATTAGCTGGTGTAGATGCGCTGACCACACGCGAGCAGCGCCTCGTGCTCATGGGGCTGTTTGCCGACTGCGTGCCGGTGTGCATATTTGACCCGGTGTCCAATGCGCTTGCGCTGTGTCATGCAAGCTGGAGAGGCACTGCTCGGCGAGTTGCACCGGCGGCGGTACGTTGTCTGGTTGAAAGCGGCAGTAAGGTGAACGATCTTACCGCAGTGATCGGCCCGTGTATATGCCAAAGATGCTATGAAGTGGGAGATGATGTGGTAGACGCGCTCGGACTATATGATATGTCCATGCCGGGTGTGCTCGTGCCGAGTCGGCCAGGTAAGTGGTTACTCGACCTTAGAACGCTGAACAGCGCTCAACTCGCCGACTCAGGTGTGCCGATGCACAACATCAGCGTGTACGACATGTGCACGGCCTGCAATGAGGATCTATTTTTCTCGCACAGGAGAGACGGCGCCAAGACCGGCCGAATGGCGATGGTCTGTTGGATTGAGTGAGGCTGTGGAGGAATAGAGATGGCTTCGAGAGAACAACCATTAGATACGACCTATGCCACGGAAGACCACTATGACATCTCGTAAGACATCTGCCCCAAAGAAGCGTTCGGCTGTGAGACGGAGGAGGCCCAAGCAGAAGAAAACCGGCAGATTTAGGGTCGGATTCTTGCTGCTCATTCCGGTGCTTCTGTTTATCGCGTACTGGTGGGCCAAAGACGCGATACTGCCTGTCGTGGTGCTCTCGGCAACAGCTGAACCCGGTTATCTGGAGCGTTCTGTACACGCCAAAGCGCTTGTGGTGCGGCAGGAGACGGTGTACGTCGCGCCTGTCTCAGGCCGTCTTGTGCTCTTGGTCAACGAAGGCGAAAGAGTGCGGGCAGGCGCGTGGGTTGCCGAGATCTCGGATCCTGCGACGCAGAAGGCTTTTGACGAGCAGATCGAAGCGTTGGACAGGCGGATCGCCGAATTCGAGCGCTCGAACGCATCAAGGATGTCTCAACTTGTACACACGATGAAGCAGTTCGACACCAAGATTGCAGAGAGCGTGGCCGAAGCAAGAAAAGCGACATCTCTCAATGACGCAGCAAGGCTGCACGAGCTGGACAAGATCGTCCGAGATTATCTGGATGCTAGGCTAACAGCTTCTATAGACCTTGCAAGACTCGACTCTGTACTCCAGGATTTGCTGGCAGAAAGACAGCGGCTGCTGGAGCTTTCGAAGAAAACCACAAATGTTATTGTAGCTCCGGGGCCCGGTGTAGTAAGCTTCGTGTTGGATGGGCTTGAACGCCAGTTTGCATTCGGTATGCTGGAGGGGCTCTCGGCAAGGACTGTGTTTACTGCACAGACCTCGAGTGAACAGAGTAGCACCGGCGATGAGGTGCGAGCGGGCAAACCAATACTGAAAATAATGGGGCTTGACAACGTCCAACTTGCCGTTCCGCTTAAAGCGGAAGACTTGGTAGATATGGTGGCAGTGCAGCACGTCGAAGTCAGGTCAGAATTGTTTGGCCTAAGGGCGTATGCTGGTAAAGTGGTATCTGTTTCCGAGCCGGGAATTGACGGTTATGGCCTGGTCATGATTGGTCTCTCTTCGTTCCCTGAGGAACTGTTCAGAACGAGGGTGCTCGACGTCGAGCTTGTCAAAGACAGACGCGAGGGCATAGTACTGCCCGAAGAATGTCTTATTGAGAAGAACGGCGAGACCGGCGTCTATGTAGTTTATAAGACCATGGCGAGCTTTCGCAAAGTCACAGTAAGGGCAAGGATAGACGGGAAGGTGGTTGTTGACGGTATATCCCCAGGGGTCGAGGTTATCAGGAATCACTGGCTGGTCAGAGAAGGATTAAAAGTACGCTAGACACTACGGGGGAACACCATGACACTTGAGGAACGTCTTGCATCGGTACGGCTGCGCATCGAGCGCGCCGCACAAAAGAGCGGCAGATCAGGTAGTGATGTCACGCTGGTTGCCGTAACCAAAGGGGTTAGTCTTGCCGATGTGGAAAGAGCATATCAGCTTGGGCAGAAGGATTTTGGCGAGAACCGGGTGCAGGAAGCTCGTGAGAAGATCGGCCTCTGCGACTTTGACGCGAACTGGCACATGATAGGCCACCTGCAGACGAACAAGGCACGACACGCGTTGCAGATGTTTTCACTGATTCACTCGCTAGATAGGATCTCACTTGCCAAAGAACTGCAGAGACAGTGCGAGCGCGAGGACAAGGTAGTTCGTACGCTGGTGCAGATCAACATAGCAGGGGAGTCAACCAAATTTGGAATCAGTCCGGAAGACGTGAGCGGTCTTGTCGAAAGAGTGAAAGCATATGACCGCATTTACATTGATGGTATCATGACCATCGCGCCTTACACGGATGATCCCGAAAGTGTGAGGCCGCATTTTGCGGAGATGGCTCGCATTCGGGACATGCTCAGCCAGAGGTCTCACGAGCGGCTGCGTATGCGCCACCTGTCGATGGGTATGAGTGGCGATTTTGAAGTGGCTATAGAAGAAGGTGCAACAATGGTCAGAATAGGCACGGCAGTCTTTGGTCCGAGGTCGGCGGCTGCGGTCTGAGAGAGAGGTGTTCTGTTTGCAGGTGATGCGTGTAATAGACGTCGCGCTTGAACTACTGCTTTGGGGGATGATCGTTCGGGCCATACTATCATGGTTTCCGGTTAGGTCACCCAGGGGTACGCTCTACAGTGCCAGAAGGGTTCTTGAAGATCTGACAGACCCCATACTGGCTCCCATCAGGAAAGTTATACCGATTGTGGGTGGGTTGGATTTCTCGGTCTTTGTTGCGGTATTGCTGATTCAGGTTGTACGACAGTGGCTTAGGGTGCTTCCATTGTAGTATTGCAGGAGCGGAATTCACGTTCTTCATAAGTTCAAATAGAGACCGTGAGCCCAGACGGATTCCGGTCGGGGAGGTATGTTAATGCTGACTCCGCTTGATATTCATAACAAGGAGTTTAGCAAGGCCTTCAGGGGTTACAGTGAGGTAGAGGTGGACGAGTTTCTCGATGTTGTTGTGCGCAACTTCGAAGAACTGCTCCGCACGAACTCAGAGCAGAAAGCGCGTATTGAAGAGATGGAGGCCAAAGTCAACCAGTACAAGTCTTTGGAGGAGACGCTGAACAACACCCTGATAGTGGCTCAGCAGACGGCTGATGAGGTCAGGGCTAACGCAAATCGAGAAGCAGAACTGATAGTTGAGAAGGCGAAGATAGAAGCCAGCCGAATTGTTGACGAAGGCCAAGAAAGACTTGAGCAGGTGGTTCGCGAGTACGAGGATCTAAAACGGCAGATGCAGGTCTTCAAGACGCGTATGCGCTCTCTTGTGAAATCGTATGAGCAGATGTTAGACGGCGTTGAGGAAGACTTAGAGGCTACGAAGGTAGTCTAGATGGGCTCCAAAGCATTTGTCAGTGTAGTCGTCAAGACGCGTTCGAGAAGACCGGGAATACTCGGCTGGGTTGGAGCGTCGCTCAAAATGGGCGTCGCGTCTCCACCGGTGGACGGCAAGGCGAACTCCGAACTTGTCGGTGCGCTTTCTGACACGCTTGGTGTTCCCAGGAATGCCATAAGCATTGTGGCGGGCCAGAGTTCGTCAAAAAAACTGGTGGCCGTCTTGGGTATGGAGCCAGAAGAACTGCTTCGAAAGATAGAGGCACACACGCCGAGGCCACGCCAGTGGCCTTAAGTGTTCACCATCAAAGGGGGGCTTGCTTGCATTGCGCAAGAAGACGGTCGGTATTCTGGGGGGCATGGGCCCCGAAGCAACGGCAGATCTGTTTCTCAAGATCATAAAGGCTACACCTGCAAAGAAGGACCAGGAACACCTGCGCATTGTAGTGGACAATAACCCGGCGATTCCTGACAGGACGAGCGCCATACTTTCTGGGGGCGAAGACCCCACACCACTACTCGTAACAACCGCCAGGCGACTTGTTGATGCGGGAGCCCAACTGATAGTAATCCCGTGCAACACCGCGCACTATTTCCATTCGAGTGTTGCGGAAGCCGTAGACGTTCCAGTTCTGCACATGATGGAAGAGACCGCGTGCTGTTTGGCGTCAAAAGGCGTGAAGAGAGCAGGTTTGCTCGCTTCGAGCGGCACGGTAGAGGCGCAGTTATACCACAAAGCGCTTAGTCAGAAGCGAATTGACACGATTGTGCCGTCTGAGGGGATGCAGGCCAGGGTCATGAATGCGATCTACGCTATCAAATCTGGTGAGTTCAGCGAATCCAAGAGTCGGCTGCTGCAGGCAGCGCATGAGCTAGTCGATGCAGGAGCCGGTGCAGTGATCGCAGGCTGCACTGAGATCCCGCTTGTGCTTTCTCGTGCAGATCTTTCTGTGATGGTGATTGATGCAACGTGGGTGCTTGCTCAAGCAGCTGTGAGAGAGGCTCTCAGCCAGTAGCACAAATTCTAAGTACGGCCAGGAGGTCAATATGAGGTACCTAAAAGCCGATGCGGTTTTTGTTAATGGCAAAATTCGTACCCAAGATTTTCATGATCGCGTTGTACAGGCGATCGCCGTGAAGGACGGGAGAATACTGGTTGTTGGCCAGAACGCAGAGGTTCAGAATGTGTGCGGCGATCTGACCGAGTGTCACGACCTAGGTGGAAGGACTGTCATCCCAGGTCTGATAGACAGCCACCTTCACTTACTCAGTTTCGGGCAATCGCTCGACAGGATTGTGTTGTCTGACACAGCGTCCATTGAGCAGATGAAGCGTGCGTTGTCGCAGAAGGTGGCAGAAGCAGAACCCCAGACGTGGCTGTTCGGTCGTGGTTGGGATCAGGACAGGCTTAGCGAAAGCCGGTATCCGAATAGGGATGACCTGGACGAGGTTTCGCCGGACAATCCGGTTGTGTTGACCCGCGCGTGCGGTCACGTCTCGGTGGTCAACAGCGCGGCTCTCAAGATTGCAAACATTGACGAAAACACTCCCGATCCTGCAGGAGGGGTCATTGATAGAGACAATGATGGGCGTCCGACTGGAATATTCCGCGAGCGCGCCATGGATCTCATACGAGTACATATACCTGAGCCCTCACGAGAAGAACTGCTCGCATGCCTTAGAAATGCTATGCGGGCGGCAGTTCGCGCCGGGCTCACCTCGATTCACACCAATGACGGTGTGCAAGCAGGTCTGGACATCGTCCCGGAACTCTACCGTACACTCCATCGGCAGGGCGAAAGGCTTAGAGTGTACTGGGATGTGCCGTGTGCGCATGCTGACGAACTGCTGGCCTCGGCTTACAGAACCGGCTCGGGCGACGAGTATTTCAAGTTTGGTTCCGTTAAGATGTTTATCGATGGCTCGCTCGGAGGCAGGACGGCTGCTCTCGACGGCTGGTATGCCGATGAACCCGGCAACAACGGAGTGCTGGTGTTAGAGCCAGCCCAACTGGACGAACTTGTGCTTCGGTGTCACGCGGCAGGTATGCAGGTGGCAGCTCACGCGATAGGTGACAGAGGTGTAAGGTTGGTACTCGACGCCATCCATAAAGCTGACATGCAGGTTCCGAGACCTGGGTCGCGGCACCGCGTGATCCACTGCCAGATAATGACACCCGAGCTGTATGACAGGTTTGCGGCGCTCGGAGTGGTGGCAGATATCCAGCCCAAGTTCGTCACGACCGACATGCTCTGGGCAGAGAACCGAGTCGGTCGAGACAAAGCAAAGACGTCGTATGCTTGGAAGACGTTCCTAGACCGTGGGATACCTGCGGCCGGTGGTTCTGACTGTCCGGTTGAACCGATTGAACCGATGCTCGGCATATACGCGGCAGTAACGCGCTGTGACATGCAGGGCCAGCCCGAAGACGGATGGATGCCTGAGCAGCGTCTCAGTGTCAACGAAGCGGTGCGTCTGTTTACCCAAGGCGGGGCGTTTGCAGCGTATGAGGAACATTCAAAGGGCACGCTTGAGGCTGGAAAACTTGCGGATTTTGTCGTGCTGGACAGCAATATATATGAGATTGACCCTATGGATATTATCGGTGTAAGGCCTGTTATGACCGTGATCGGCGGCAAGGTGGTCTACTCAGTCTGACAGATTCCCCCGCGACACAAAACCGTTCAGAACGGGCAACATACACGTCGTGGGGGCGACAGAATTGCCGGATACCAGCGATCGCGACGCACTGCTCGAACTACTCAGACTTAGAGTAGAGCAGATGGCGCTGAACATCGAAAAGATGAAGATAGCCGAATACGTCGAGCTGCTCGGCAACCCCTGGAGGTTGATGTACGTCAACTTCCTTGCCGGGGTGGCGCGCGGCATCGGCGCGGCAGTTGGCTGGGCTTTGCTTGCGACAGCGCTGCTTGCGGTGTTGCGAGCACTGGTGCTGGCAAACTTGCCTCTCATCGGCGGGCTCATCGCCGATTTGGTCGAGTTGGTGCAAAACCAGCTCGCACGCTGACAAGAGGAGGCCGGACACCGGTGAACCATGCCAGGCAGAGACAGGTACTGAATGAGTTAAAGGTAGAAACGCAAGCGAGGATTAGACGGCTGACCCAAGATGTGGGCGCGCGTGAGTCTATCGGAGAATTGTCGATGTACGACAATCATCCTGCAGACGTGGGTACAGAAACGTTTGAGCGAGCGCGAGACGTAGGTTCTCGGGTTTATGAGGTTCGTAGGCTTGAGCAGATTGATCACGCACTAGAGCGCATCGACTCGGGAGAATACGCTAAGTGCGAGCACTGCGGCCATCGGATTGACGATGAACGACTAGAGGCCGTGCCCTGGGCTACTCGCTGCAGCCGGTGCCAGCAATCATTGGACGAGTCGGGCACTAAGTGGCGGCCCGTTGAAGAAGATGTTATAAAGATGCCGTTCGGCAACTCAGACAGGGCAACAGAGTATCTGGGATACGACGGGCAAGATGCGTGGGAAGACGCATCACAGCAATCTTCGTCCGACAGCCCTCAAGATCGGTCTGGCGAGGATGTTCATGCTGATAGACGCAGGTCCGTGAATTGATACGTCGGAAGGGAGCAACATGTGAACAAACTGTTCTGGTGTGTGGCCGGGATAGTGGTGGCCATCGACCGCCTGACAAAATGGATTATTGTAAGCAACATGGAGATATTGGAGTCTATCCCGGTGATACCGGGTTTGTTCCACATAACCCATATACAGAACCCGGGAGCCGCTTTCGGTCTTTTTAGAGATGCAAGAGCGCTCTTTCTCATGATATCGCTAGTAGTCATATTGGCAGTAATATGGTACTCACATCGTGTTGAGCGAGACCAGAAACTGCTGAGCATAGGTCTTGGACTGACGCTTGCTGGCGCGTTTGGAAATATGATCGATAGACTGACCAGAGGGCTCGTGGTAGACTTTCTCGATTTTCGTATATGGCCGGTGTTTAACGTAGCCGATTCGGCCATTGTGGTGGGCTCTGCGATAGTGGTGTACTTTCTACTCAAAATGCCGGTGGAGCCAAGGGGTAGGTGAGCATGCAGAGAATCCGAGTCGATGAGCCAAACCACGGCGTAAGGTTAGACGTGCTCTTGTCTCTAGAGCCATCCTTCGGGCGCAGCCGCTCGTTCGCGCAGAAGATAATAGACGCCGGATTGGTGAGTATAAACGGTAAGTTGGCCAAGTCGTCGGCTAGGGTGCGAGCAGGTGATGAGATTGCTTTCGAAGTGCCCGCACCGCTACCTTCAGAAGCACTGCCAGAGAGCATTCCGATCGATGTAGTCTACGAAGATAGCCAGATCATAGTCGTGAACAAGCCTCGCGGAATGGTGGTGCATCCTGCGGCAGGCAATCGTTCGGGCACACTCGTAAACGCGCTGCTTGCACGCTGCCCGGATATTTCTGCGATAGGAGATCGCGTACGGCCTGGAATCGTGCACCGCCTTGACAAAGACACCACCGGCGTTCTGGTTGTGGCCAAGAACGAGCGATCACTCAAAGCTCTGCAGACGCAGATCAAAGCGCGCACCGCTAAGAGGCGTTATGTAGCGCTGGTGAACGGTGTGATCTTGAAGCCGGGCATGGTCGACGCTCCCATAGGCAGAGACCCGAAAAACCGCAAGAAGATGGCCGTGGTGCAAAACGGTAGGCCGGCAGTCACAAAGTTCTGTGTAATTGAGAGATTTGAGCGCAGTTGTCTGCTCAGAATTGAGTTAGAGACCGGGCGTACACACCAGATAAGGGTGCACATGGCGCATATAGGACATCCGGTGGCCAATGATAGTGTCTACGGCCGAAAGAAGACGGCATCAACACTAAAAGGTCAGGCGTTGCATGCGTACGAACTCGGACTCTGTCATCCGGAAACAGGTGTGCAGATGCTCTTTAGAGCAGGCTTGCCTGAGGATTTCAGGGATGAGCTGCTGCGTATCGGGATGGAACCAGCAGCAGTTGACAGGTTGGTGTGCACTGAAGTATGCGAAAAGACGTCCTAAATATTACCTCGGTTTGGGCAGATATTTGCTTGACACACTAAATTCGTTCTGCTAGTGTTTTGGGTGGAATAGCCTGACCTTTAAACTGCGTCCAGCGAGACGAGTAAGGGGGAATATATCGTGGAGTACGCACGCTTCTTACCTGCAAGGGATGCGGGAGAGGCGTTTTTGTTTCCTGAGGAAGGCTTTTCTCTGACGAGGAGGCAAGAGCAGTGAGATTTAGGGAAAAAGCGCGTATCATGGATAGAGATTCGGTGAGAAGAGCTCTTATTCGTATCGCCCATGAGATTGTCGAGCGCAACAAAGGAACAGATGACCTGGTTATTGTGGGTATCAGGCGGCGAGGCGTTATCATAGCGCAGAGGCTGGCTTCTTTTGTCAAAGAGATTGAGACGAAGGCGGTTCCGACAGGCATTCTCGACATCACGCTATACCGCGATGACCTTACCACAAGAGCAGACCAACCACTCGTTCAGAAGACAGAGATACCGTTTTCGATAACCGGCAAGAAAGTGGTGCTTGTGGACGACGTGCTATACACCGGCAGGACGATTAGAGCGGCGATGGACGCGTTGATCGACCTCGGAAGGCCTCAGATGATACAGCTCGCTGTGCTGATTGATAGAGGCCATCGGGAACTCCCTATTAGGGCAGATTATGTCGGTAAGAACGTGCCTACGTCAAAACGGGAGAACGTGAGCGTGCTGATTCAAGAATTCGATGACGAAGATGGTGTGATGATAGAAGAACCGATAGATGACTAAAAACCTAGACCCTTTAAGCCAGTACGAGATGCTGGAAAGGGTGGACGAGACGGACATACCCCGCCGTTCACCCGGACGGGGTTTTTTGACGCACTAATCAGGTGAAGGAGGCAAGCCCTTGAGACTCCAGAGAAAGGACATACTGGGACTGGAAGAGATGACAGCAGGAGAAATGCTGCTGATTCTAGACACTGCTGACTCTATGAAAGAAATACTTACCAGAACGATAAAAAAGGTTCCTACGCTGCGCGGGCGTTCCGTATGCACACTCTTTTACGAGCCGAGCACTCGTACACGTACTTCGTTTGAGATGGCTGCCAAGTACATGAGTGCCGATACGGTGAGCGTTGCGACCGCAACGTCGGCCGTGCAGAAGGGCGAGACTCTCAAGGATACCGCACTCACCATACAGGCAATGGGAATCGACGTAGTCATCATGAGACACCCTGTTTCGGGCTCATGCCACTTCCTCAGTAGGATCCTGGATGCGTCTGTGATAAACGCAGGAGACGGCATGCACGAGCATCCCACGCAGGGGCTTCTTGACATGTTCACAATTCGTGAGAAGAAGGGTCAGATAGAAGGACTTGAAGTCACCATCCTGGGCGATGTGTACCACAGCCGGGTTGCACGGTCGAACATCTGGGGTCTCACGAAACTTGGAGCCAAAGTGAGGGTATGCGGGCCGTCAACTCTTCTACCGCCAGAGATCGAAAAGATGGGAGTCAAGGCGTACACAGATGTCAGCAAAGCGGTGGACGGAGCAGATGTAATCAACGTGCTCAGGTTGCAGCTTGAGCGTCAGCATAAAGGACTCTTCCCCAGTGTTCGTGAGTACTCGGCAATGTTCGGCCTTAACGCGGAGCGGGTGAAAGCGGCAAAACCGGATGTCCTTGTGATGCATCCCGGGCCGATGAACAGGGGAGTCGAAATCTCGTCTGACGTAGCCGATGCGCCGTACGCCGTGATAGGCGAGCAGGTGACCAACGGCGTGGCCGTGCGAATGGCCATCCTGTATCTAATCCTGGGAGGAGTTGAGTAGCAGATGAAGTTGTTGCTGAAAAACGGTAGGGTGGTTGACCCTGCAAACTCGATAGACAAAGTCATGGACGTGCTCATTGACCAGGGAAAGATAGCTCTTGTACAAGAGAGCGTCGACGTGTCCGAGATCGACCGCGTGATTGATCTGACGGGTAAGATAGTCGCGCCAGGACTTATAGACATGCATGTGCACTTAAGAGACCCGGGTTTTGAGTACAAAGAAGACATAGTCAGTGGCACACAGGCAGCCGTTGTCGGTGGCTTCACGAGCGTCGCCTGCATGCCTAACACGAACCCGGTTATGGACTCCCGCGCTATCGTGGAATACGTGGTAGAAAAGGCAAAGCGGGAAGCAAAGGCCAACGTATTCCCGATTGCAGCCGTTACCAAGGGCTCGAAAGGCGAAGAGATCACAGAGATGGGCGACATGAAGCAGGCGGGAGCGGTGGCATTTTCGGACGACGGACTGCCCATAATGAACGCTGAAGTGATGCGCTGTGCGATGGAGTACGCTGCGATGATAGGCGCTCCGATCCTTGACCACTGCGAAGACAAGAACCTTGCTGCAGGCGGAGCCATGAATTTGGGGCTCGTTTCCACCATCATGGGTATTAAGGGTATACCCGCGGCGGCTGAAGAAGTGCAGGTGGCTCGAGACGTAGTATTGGCCAAAATGACCGGTGCTCACGTGCACATCTGCCATGTTAGCACGGCCGGATCGGTGGACATACTGAGATGGGCCAAATCTGACGGTGTACGGGTCACAGCCGAGGCGGCACCTCACCATTTTGGTGCTACCGATGAGCTCGTTAGAGAGCTTGCATACGATACTTCAACCAAGGTAAATCCACCGCTTCGTTCTCAGCAGGATGTTCGCGCCATTCGGCAAGGGTTAAAGGACGGCACAATTGACGCCATAGCAACTGACCACGCGCCTCACCACAAGAACGACAAAGACGTCGAATACATCTACGCCGCGAGTGGTATCTCCGGTATAGAGACCGCCGCATCCTTTGTGTTCACCAAACTCGTGAACGACGGTGTGTTAAGTCTAGCCCAGGCGATAGCCAAACTGAGTGTTGAGCCGGCTCGTATCCTCGGGCTCGATAGAGGAAGTCTTACTCCAGGCAGCGCTGCCGACGTAACTGTCATCGACCCGGAGGCGGATGTTATCGTGCGGCCCGAAAACTTCGTGTCGAAAGGCAAGAACAGCCCGTTCGGTGGTTGGAGACTGCGTGCGCGCCCAGTATTGACGGTCGTGGGCGGAAACATCCGGTTTGAGTATGCTGATCAGAATTAGGCTCTTGACGAGAAGGCTCAATTAGGAATACACTACTGGGAAGAAAGCATATAGATACATAAGTATGTATAGATATGCAAGAGCCGGAGGTGTGTCATGAAAGGAAGATTGGTGCTCGAGGACGGCACAGTGTTTGAGGGCGAGGTGCTCGGGTCGCAAGGCAAGGTGTCTGGTGAAGTGGTGTTTACCACGAACATGACCGGATACCAAGAAGTGCTCACTGACCCCTCTTTCTGCGGGCAGATCGTTGCGATGACATACCCGCTCGTCGGTAACTACGGATTTAACCACTCTAACTCTCAGTCTGCCGCCACATGGGTCAGAGGGTTTGTGGTGCGAGAGGCTTGTGAATTGCCCAGTCATTACCAGAGCTCAAAATGCATTTCAGAGTATCTGTGCGAGAATCAGGTGGTAGGCCTCACAGGCGTGGATACCCGTTCTCTCGCCAAGCATATAAGAGATTGTGGTAGTATGCGCGGGGTGATCTGTACCAATGGCGAAGACACAAGCGAATTGGTCCGGTTTCTCAGTAACGAAGATTCCGCGAGCCTACTCGAGCAAGTTACAACTCCTAGGCCATACCGGATAATGGGAGATGGACCGAGGGTAGTCGTGCTCGACCTAGGTATCAAGACAGGCATATTGCGCCAGATGATGGCGCTCGATTTTGACATAAGCGTGATGCCCGCCGACACTCCAGTTGATGTACTCGCTGACATGAAGATGGACGGTTTGTTCTTGTCCAACGGCCCGGGTAATCCTGAAGAAGCCGAAGACGCGATAGAGGCAGTCACCAAACTGGCCGGAATTGTGCCGGTGTTCGGCATATGCCTTGGCCATCAAGCGATAGCTCTTGCTCTTGGGGCCCGCACTTACAAGATGAAGTACGGACACCGAGGCGGGAATCAGCCTGTCAAACACCTGGAATCGGGCAGAACTTACATCACATCTCAGAATCACGGGTACGCCGTGGACCGTGAGAGCCTGTGCGGGACGGGGCTGGTGGTTACTCATGAGAACCAGAACGACCGTACGGTTGAGGGAATGCGTCACGAGCAAATGCCTATAGTGTCTGTGCAGTACCACCCAGAAGGTTTTCCGGGCCCCGAAGATTCGACTTATCTGTTTGCTGAGTTCATGAAGATGATGGAGAGATAGCAGAGGATGCCGAAGAGACAAGATGTTAAGAGGGTGCTGCTTTTAGGCTCGGGTCCTATAGTCATTGGACAGGCAGCAGAATTCGACTACGCAGGGAGCCAAGCGTGTCTCTCGCTCAAAGAAGAGGGTATACAGATTGTGCTTGTGAACTCCAACCCTGCCACCATAATGACCGATCCAACCATGGCAGACAGGGTGTACATCGAACCGCTTACGCTGGATATAGTTGAGCAGGTAATATGCAAAGAAAAGCCCGACAGTCTGTTGCCTACGCTGGGTGGACAGGTCGGGCTCAATCTTGCCAAAGAGTTGCACGAGTCCGGTGTGCTGCAAAGACATGGTGTGCGTCTTCTGGGTACGCCTATTGATGCCATAAGACAGGCAGAAGACAGGCAGATGTTCAAAGACATGCTTCGCTCGATAGACCAGCCGGTACCCGAAAGTGTTGTCGTGACAAATGCTGATGACGCGTTGCGTTTTGCAACGCGTCACGGTTACCCTGTTGTTGTGCGTCCGGCGTACACGCTAGGCGGCACCGGGGGGGGCATAGCATACACCGAGAGCGAACTTGCTGAGATTGTGAGAAGAGCGCTCAAGATGAGCATCATAGGACAGGCGCTAATAGAAAAATGTGTGTCTGGATGGAAAGAGATCGAGTATGAAGTGATGCGTGATTCGATCGGCAACTGCATCACCGTGTGCAATATGGAAAACCTTGATCCGATGGGTATTCACACAGGTGATAGTGTGGTTGTCGCCCCAAGTCAGACCATCTCGCAAGATGAATACCAGATGCTCAGAAGCGCTTCTCTTAAGATCATAAGCGCGCTCGGTATTGAAGGCGGGTGCAACGTGCAGTTTGCGCTTGATCCTGAGAGCAGCAAGTACTATGTAATTGAGGTCAACCCCAGGGTGAGCCGTTCTAGCGCGCTCGCGTCCAAAGCCACAGGCTATCCGATTGCGCGTATTGCGGCCAAGATCGCCATTGGGCTCAACCTCGACGAAATCACAAACCCGATAACCCAGGCTGGCTGCGCCTGTTTTGAGCCAGCACTTGACTACGTCGTCGTCAAAATCCCGCGGTGGCCGTTCGACAAATTCTCCTTAGGCGATAGACGACTCGGCACGCAGATGAAAGCCACTGGCGAGGTAATGGCTATCGGGCGCAGCTTCGAGAGCGCGCTTCACAAGGCCGTATGTTGCCTTGAAGCAGACAACAAGGGGTTCTACCTCCCCGGATTGAAGGAGCGTTCGGTGCAGCAATTGCTTGAGCAGGTGGCCTGTGCTGATGACGAACGTCTTTTCGTTGTCGCCGAACTGCTGAGGCGAGGCGTTGATACCAAGCAGATTCGGTCTGTCTCCTGCATAGACCCGTGGTTTTTGTCTCGCATCAAGAGCATCGTGCTGATGGAACAGCAGATTGCTGCGGCGAGGCCAGATACCGGACAACCACTTGCAGACGCTCAGCTCGAGGCAGTGAAGCGCGCAAAGAGAATGGGCTTTCCAGATTCATCGATCGCCTCTATCTGGGGCGTTTCCGAAGCCCAGGTACGCTTGTTGCGTAAGCACAAAGCGCACACGTCGTATCGGATGGTGGACACGTGTGCGGGCGAATTCAGCGCGCTAACGCCGTACTACTACTCTGTGTTCGGAGAGGCTGACGAAGCTCAGCAATCGGCGGGCTCCGTGATCGTTGTGGGTTCTGGCCCCATACGTATTGGCCAGGGCATCGAGTTTGACTACTCCTGTGTGCGCGCTGTGCAGGCTTTTCGCAAACAAGGGATCAGGACTGTTGTCATAAACAACAACCCTGAGACTGTTAGCACGGACTTCAGCATCTCTGACAGACTGTATTTCGAACCTCTGGCAGTTGAAGACGTGCTTGAAGTAGTGCGAAAGGAGGCGCCGCTCGGCATAGTGCTTCAGTTCGGCGGGCAGACAGCTATAAACCTTGCACGCTATCTGCACGAAGAAGGCATCCCGGTGCTTGGCACATCTCCGGATACCATTGACATGGCTGAAGACAGGCAGCGGTTTGAAGAACTGCTTGCAGAGTTGGGCATAAGCCGTCCGGCCGGTGGCACCGCGCACTCTGTCGAAAGAGCGTGCGAGATAGCGTGCAACGTAGGATACCCTGTGCTGGTAAGACCTTCTTATGTCTTGGGCGGACGTGCTATGCAGGTTGTTTACAACGAAGCAGCTCTCAAAGAGTACATGCTGAGCGCCATAAAAGTGAGCCCTGAACACCCCGTGCTCATCGACCAGTATATAAGTGGAGTCGAGATTGAAATCGACGCGGTCGCAGACGGCGAAGACACACTTATCCCTGCTATCATGGAGCATGTGGAGCGAGCGGGCGTGCACAGCGGGGACAGCATAGCATTCTGTCCCTCGAAGACGCTTGACTCAGACATCGAGTCAGAGGTCGTGTCGTACGTCAGCAGGATTGCCAAAGCGCTTTCGGTAAGAGGGTTGCTTAATGCGCAGTTTGTGGTGCGAGACAAGAAAGTGTACGTGCTTGAGGTCAATCCAAGAGCGTCTCGGACCGTGCCGTTTGTGTCCAAAGTGACGGGAGTGCCGCTCGTGGACATAGCAGTAGCTGTTATGTGTGGTAACACTTTGAGGTCACTGGGCTATACTCCAGGACTCATGCCGCGTCCGACGGTAACCGGCGTCAAGGTACCGGTGTTCTCCTGGGCAAAACTAACGCTCGTGGACACCAGCCTCGGGCCTGAGATGAAGTCTACAGGAGAAGTAATGGGAGTGGACACTGATCCCAACACAGCGCTTTACAAGGCGTTGCTAGCAGCTGGCATATCTTTGGACAGGCGCGGCAGTGTTCTCCTCACCGTGGCCGATAGGGACAAACATGAGTGCGTCAGCATCGCGAGAATGCTGATTGAAGCAAGGTATGCTCTGGTTGCCACGCCCGGAACGTGTGCTTACTTGCGTGAACACGGTCTAGATGTGCAGCAAGTGCCCAAACTCGACAAGGGAGATCACATCGTTGAGAGAATTGTCTCCGGAGAGATAACGCTTGTGGTCAACACTCTTACGGGTGGAGAGCGTCCTAGGACTGACGGATTCCGAATCAGGCGTGTGGCGGTAGAACACGGAATACCTTGCCTCACGAGTTTGGATACCGCACATGCGCTTTGCTCGGTGCTTTGTTCTGGTACTTCTCCCGAGTCCGTGAAAGTCTTGGCGCTTCAAGATCTGCACTTGGCTGAAGGGAGAGGACACGATGTGGCACAGAGTTGTAGCGGAGGTGCTGGACATCTTGCCGGTCGGTAAGGATACCTACCGGATGCGGCTTTCGGCACCTGAGTTAGTGCGTGACGCAAGAAGTGGCCAATTCGTAGAAGTGTTGTGTGGAGGAGTCTCGTTACCGTATCTCAGGCGACCAATCAGCATCCACAGCCTGGACAAGCAGTGCGGTGTGCTGGGACTGCTTTTTCGTGTGGTCGGATCCGGCACAGAGTACATGGCTTCACTACGCGCAGGAGACAACGTCGACCTGTTAGGACCTCTTGGCAACGGGTGGCCGGATGTGTCAGCCAAGAACGTGCTGATGTTGGCGGGCGGAATAGGGATTGCGCCAATGCCTGAAGCAGCTAAGACATACAAAGCTGCAGGCGCTGACGTAAGGTTCTTGTACGGTGCCAGATCCGAAGATGAACTAGTAGCGCTGGATGCGCTCGAGGATAGCGGGATACAGCCTGTGCTGGCCACTGACGATGGCTCTCGAGGGTACGAAGGGTTTGTCACCGATCTGCTCCCACAGCAGATTGAAGCGCTCGGCGATGCTGTTGTAATGGCGTGTGGGCCAACTCCGATGCTGCGAGTGGCGCAGCGCATATGCCGCGATATGGGCGCTGTGTTATATGTGAGCCTGGAGCAGAAGATGGCGTGTGGCGTCGGAGCGTGTCTCGGTTGTGTGGTGGAGACTGTGCACCGGTCGCCTCGTTATGTGAAGGTGTGCGCCGACGGGCCTGTGTTCCGTGCGGATGAGGTGGTGATCGGTGATGTGTAAGATGGAAGTGAACCTGGCAGGACTCATACTGAAGAACCCGGTGATGACTGCATCCGGCACTTTTGGGTACGGGCGTGAGTACGCGCATGTCGTGCCGCTTCGCGAACTCGGCGCGGTGGTTGTCAAAGGCACGACACTGCTTGCCCGTGACGGTAACCCACCGCCCCGCGTGGTTGAAACGCCTGCTGGGATGTTGAACGCTATCGGGCTTCAGAACGTGGGTGTAGATGCGTTCTTGCGCGATGAGCTGCCGTTTTTGAGAGACGCCGGAGCCACCGTGGTATTAAACCTCGCGGGCCACACCGTCAAGGACTACGAGGAGGCCACAGCGCGTGTGGATGGAGCACCGGGTTTGCATGCTATAGAAGTGAACATCTCGTGTCCGAACGTGTCTATGGGAGGCATGGCGTTCGGAGTTTCGCCTAAGAGCGCCTACGAGGTGGTCGCGGCTGTTAGAAAACGCACGGCGCTTCCTGTGATAGCAAAACTATCACCCAATGTGACAGACATAAAGCAGATAGCCACTGCGGTTGTTGAAGCGGGTGCGGACGCAGTGTCGCTCATCAATACGCTTGTGGGTATGGCGATAGACGTCGATGCCAGACAGCCTGTGCTCAAGAATGTGACTGGAGGACTGTCGGGCCCTGCGGTAAGACCTGTGGCAGTGCGAATGGTGTGGGATGTGTGCTCATGCGTTGACGTTCCGGTGGTAGGTATAGGTGGAATTAGCACTGCGCGCGATGCACTCGAGTTTATCATGGCGGGAGCGAGCGCTGTGCAGGTGGGCACAGCCATGTTCCGAGAGCCAACAGCACCGCTTGAGGTCATTAAGGGTATTGGCGAGTATCTAACGCAGAACTCACTGTGTCTTGAAGAAATAGTCGGGATAGCAAGGAGGAGTGCGTAGATTGAGCAAGAGAGACAGGATCATAGTCGCGCTCGACACCACCAATCTGAACGATGCTCGTGCTGTGGTCGAGAAACTTCAGGGCAGTGCCAGATGGTTTAAGGTAGGCATGGAGCTATTCTATTCAGCCGGCTGGCAGGCGGTCGAGATGGTGAGCGGCTCGGGGGCAAGCGTGTTCTTGGACCTTAAGTTCAACGATATCCCGAACACGGTGCAAGGAGCTTTCCGGTCTTGTCTTAGACCGGGGGTTGGGATGATCAACATGCACACCACAGCCGGGCTTGAGGCGATGAAAAGTGCAATGCAGCAAGTGCAGCAGATCGAGGTCCATGCTAGGCCAATGGTGATCGGAGTTACGGTTCTCACGAGCCTTGACGAAGCCGCACTGAACGAGCAGTTAGGAATGCCCGGCAGTGTGATGCAAAATGTCACGCGACTGGCCGGTCTGGCGAAGCAGGCAGGGCTCTGCGGTGTGGTTGCGTCTCCACTCGAGACCCGCGCAATAAAGCAGGCGTGTGGGCAAGACATGATAGTTGTCACACCCGGCGTCAGGCCGGTGTGGTCGGGCACGCAGGACCAGAGGCGTTTTGCATCTCCGGCGCAGGCTTTTGCCGATGGAGCTGACTATATAGTGATCGGAAGACCTGTTACCGCCGCTGTCGATCCTCTTAGCGCATATGAGCGGATCGCTGAAGAAGTAGAAGCACAACAGGGGGGAAGAGTGTGACAGAGAACGAGATCATCTCACTGTTTGAGGAGACAGGAGTCATTCTTACCGGCCATTTCCGCCTTACGAGCGGTAGGCACAGTGATCGTTTCCTCCAGTGTTCGCAGGTATTGCAGCATCCTGCTGCAACCGAGGCGCTGTGCAAACAGCTCGCGTCCAAATTCGCGGACGACAAAATCGATGTCGTGGCAGGCCCCGCTATGGGCGGAATCATATTGGCATACGAGGTCAGCAGAGCTCTTGGCGCGCGAGCAATATACGCCGAACGCGAAGATGGCCAGATGGTGTTACGTCGTGGATTCCACGTGGGACCGAACGAGAACGTGCTGTTGGTAGAAGACGCCGTAAGCACCGGAGGATCTGTCAATCAGGTCGCGGAAGTGATAGCCGCGTGTGGTGCAAGAATAGTGGGTATCGGGGCGCTTGTGGACAGGACAGGTGGCAAAGTGTCTTTCGGCGTACCGTTCAGACCTCTCATTAGCATGGAGATCAAGTCGTATTCACCCGCAGAATGCCCGATGTGCCAACAAGGAATTCCACTGTATCTGCCGAAATCTGGCCGGCGCTAGTCAGGCGTACGATACACCGGCTGTCCTACTGATGATGACAGCCGGTGTTTGCTTGACTGGAGCGTGCTAGGCTAACATTGCCCAAGGCTGCAAAACCGCGAAAACGCGCGCTTGAGCGACGTCTAGTCAGAAAAAGGCACGGAGATTGTGAAAAAAATCACTTGACATATGTACAGTATAGATTCACACTTAGTTATGGAAAGGGGGGTTAACTTGATGGCGCAGGAACAGGATGCGCTTGCGATGAGGGTCAAGCGCTTCAGAGAGAACAACAACATGTCTGTGCGAGCGCTTGCCGCAAGAGTAGGAGTGACTCCCAGTTTTATCTATCAGCTGGAACAGGGCAAGGTTTCGGCTTCATATTCGACTCTTAAGAGCATAGCCTCCGCTCTGCACACTTCTGTATCGGTGCTTGCCGGTGACGAAGTACCGACTGAGTGGTTCCTAGTCAAAAAGCACGACAGACGGAAATTGGTGCTCGACGGCACGGGGATGGCTTACGAACTGCTGAACTTCACGGGAGCGCGTGCTAAGCGAATGCATCCGCTGTTTTTCACGCTGGATGCAGGTGCTGAGGAGCGAGGTACTCTGTACGAGCACGAGAGAGAAGAGTTTGTGTTTCTAATTGAGGGACAGTTGGAGATCGTGATGGCAGGCAAGAAATACACGCTTGAGGGCGGAGACGCGCTGTACTTCATGTTTGAGAGGCCTGAGGTCATCAGGAACACAGGAGAGAGCAAAGCCCAAGGCATTCTGGTGGTATCACCTCCGGGCGTATAGCAGCACAGTGAATGAGAGGTGTGTTGTAGTGGACGAACTAGCGATCGACCGCAAATTCGAGAAAGTCAACGAGATTGTCGAAAAACACAACCGCAAAGTCTCGAGTCTGGTCACCATTTTGCAGGAGGTACAGCAAGAGTACAGGTACCTTCCGCAGGAAGTGATGACCTATATAGCTACTGCACTCGGGATACCGCCTGCGATGGTTTACGGCGTGGCCACGTTCTATTCACAGTTCTCGACCGAACCTAAGGGAAAGTACGTCGTAAGAGTATGCGACGGTACAGCTTGTCACGTGAGAGGATCAGATCCGGTACACTTCGCGATACGCAGAGCGGCGGGACTCAGTGGAGACAGAGTCACAACCGATGACCTCATGTTCACGGTTGAGACAGTCGCATGCGTCGGAGCGTGTGGGCTTGCACCGGTGGTGATGGTGAACGACGATAGGGTCTACGGCCAAGTGTCACCTCAGGAAGCAGCCATACTCATAGAAGAACTGAGGACGGACAATCCGCCAGCAACCCGTTCCGAACAAGCGGTCGAGACAACCAAGTCGGCTGCGCGCGTCTTTGAACGGCTGAGCAACAGGCGTGCCTTGGACGCGCTTCGCCAGTCTGCTCTTGACGCAGTGAAGAACCAGAAGGCACGGATTTTGGTGTGTATGGAGACTGCGTGCTTGGCAAACGGCGCACAGCAGGTATATGAGGCGTTTAAGCAGCAAGTCAAGGCTAAGCAGCTGGGCGCAGAAGTAGTAGAACTGCGCGAGCCGGCTACACCCGGGGATGTTGCGCTGGTAAAAGCAGGTTGCCACGGCTACTGTCAGATAGGTCCGCTGGTCAAGATTATGCCGCAAGACGTGTTGTACGCTCATGTCGGGCCAGAAGACGTAGACGAAATCCTTGAGAAGACGATCGTAAAAGGCGAGATTATCGAGAGGCTGCTGTACAAAGACGCTGCAACGGGCGACACTGCAGTGTCTGAAGAACAGAACCCGTTCTACAAAGGCCAGCGCAAAGTGGCGCTTGCTTTGTGTGGCCTAATAGACTCAGAAGACATATACGAGTACGTAGCATTTGGGGGATACCAGGCGTTTGCCAAAGCGATATTCGAGTTATCACCCGAACGCGTGATCGATGAGGTTATTGGGTCTGGGCTGAGAGGCCGCGGAGGCGGTGGATTCCCCACAGGTAAGAAGTGGCATTTCGCCAGGCAGGCTAAATCGGACACCAAGTACGTTATCTGTAATGCAGACGAGGGTGACCCCGGTGCGTTCATGGATAGAAGCGTCATGGAAGGCGACCCGCATCGGTTGCTCGAGGGAATGATGATAGCTGGCTATTCGATCGGCGCGAACGAGGGTTACATCTATGTTCGAGCCGAGTATCCGTTGGCGGTGAAGAGACTGCGTAAGGCGATTGCTGAGGCTACTGCGCTTGGTCTTCTTGGAGACAACATTTTGGGCAGCGGCTTCGGGTTTCGCATTAATATCAAAGAGGGAGCTGGTGCTTTCGTCTGCGGCGAGGAGACGGCACTTCTGGCATCGATGATGGGCGAAAGAGGCATGCCGAAGCCCAAACCTCCTTTTCCATCTGACTCAGGCCTTCTTGGAAAACCGACGATCATTAACAATGTCGAGACGTTTGTTAACGTACCCTCGATAATATCTGCTGGCAAGGAATGGTTCAGGTCGATGGGAACCGAACGAAGCCCCGGTACGAAGACCTTCGCTCTGGCCGGGCAAGTGGCGCGCACCGGTCTTATCGAGGTGCCCATGGGGATGAGTTTGAGAGATGTGGTGTTCGGAATCGGTGGCGGAATGCGGAGACCTGGGTACGAGTTCAAAGCGGTGCAGATAGGCGGGCCATCAGGAGGCTGTCTGACAAAAGAGCATCTCGACCTGCCGCTGGATTTCGATTCTCTAACCAGCGTAGGCGCCATGATAGGCTCAGGTGGTCTTGTGGTGGTGGACAGCGGAACGTGTATGGTTGAGATGGCCAAGTTCTTCATGGCGTTCGTGCAGAACGAGAGCTGCGGCAAGTGTGTACCGTGCAGAGAGGGCACCAAGCAGATGCTAGCTCTGCTGAACAAGATAACCGAAGGCAAGGGTACGCTTCAGGACATAGACACGCTGTGCCACCTTGCGGATATGGTTAAGACGAGCGCGCTATGCGGACTGGGCAAGACTGCTCCAAATCCAGTGCTGACCACGCTTCAGTATTTCAAGGACGAGTACCTTGCGCACGTCGTCTCAAAGCATTGCCCCGCCGGCGTATGCAAACAGCTACAGAAGTACTGTATTGACTTGGAGAAGTGTAAGGGCTGCGGCTTGTGCAAGAAAGTGTGTCCCGTGGGCGCTATATCAGGCGAGATAAAGGGGCCTCACACAATCGATCAAGAGAAATGCATCAAATGCGGGGCTTGCGTGGAACGCTGCAAGTTCAACGCGATCATCGTGTCATAGGGGGCGATATTCATGGCAGGGGCTCCGTCAGTCAAGATCAACGGACGAGCGTGCAAGATAGACGGCGAAACCAACATACTCGAGTTGGCCAGAAAGCAAGGTATAGACATTCCATCGTTCTGTTACCACTCAGAATTGAGTGTGTACGGGGCGTGCAGAATGTGCCTGGTCGACGTTGAGGGAATGGGGCTTGTAGCAGCGTGCTCCACCGTGCCAAGAGATGGTATGGTCATCGAAACGATGACCGAAAAGGCACAAGCAGTGCGCAAGACGATACTCGAATTACTGCTTGCCAACCATGACAGAGAGTGTACGGCGTGCGACAAAAACGGCTCGTGCAAGCTGCAAAAACTCGCATACCAGCTAGGCGTGGATAGAGTGCGCTTCGGTACGCCTGAACTCATGGCGCAAGTAGACCTAGATGGACCTGCTATAGTGCGCAATCCCAACAGATGCATATTGTGCGGCGATTGCGTGAGAATGTGCCGCGAGATCCAGGGGATTGGCGTGCTGGACTTCACACACCGAGGCCCAAAGACGAGTGTGGAGCCCGCTTTCGGCAAGAAACTCACCGAAGTGGAGTGTGTCAACTGCGGTCAGTGCATAGCGGTGTGTCCGACCGGCGCGCTGACGGCAAAATCACAGGTTACCGGCGTGTGGGGTGCACTGCACGACGAGACTAAGACCGTCGTTGTGCAAATTGCGCCGGCCGTGCGTGTGGCTATAGGCGAGGAGTTTGGACTGGGCGCGGGAGAGGTAGCAACAGGCAAGATTGCCGCGGCTATGAGGCTTATGGGGTTCGACTATGTGTTCGACACCACATTCGCGGCAGATCTCACCTCGGTCGAAGAGACTCACGAATTCGTCCAAAGGCTTACGGCAGGTCAGAAACTGCCTCACCTTACGTCATGCTGTCCGGGCTGGGTGAAGTACTGTGAGCAGTTCTATCCTGGCATGCTCAAGAATCTGTCAACCTGCCGGTCGCCTCAGCAGATGTTTGGATCTATGGCAAAGCACTATTTTGCTTCCAGCATCAACAAGAAGGCTTCGGATCTGACTGTGGTGTCCGTGATGCCGTGCACTGCCAAGAAGTTCGAGGCAGAACGGCCAGAGTTCGCGGACAAAGACCAAAAAGATGTGGACTTCGTGCTCACAACCGTAGAACTAGCACGCATGATAAAAGAGTCCGGGATACTGTTTGACGAAATAGAGCCCGAGGCGATGGATGTGCCTCTCGGACTGGGAACCGGAGCAGGCGTGATATACGGCGTCACCGGCGGCGTGGCTGAGGCGGTATTGCGCACAGCATACAGCATGTTAAGTGGCGGTAAGATCGACCATCTCGAGTACCAGGAAGTGCGCGGTATGGAGGGGGTCAAGACTGCCGAGATAGAAATCCTCGGAAACAAGGTCAAACTTGCCGTGGTGAGCGGCCTTGCCAACGCCAAGCGAGTGCTTGACGCCGTGAACGCCGGAGAGATGACATGCCACATCATAGAGGTCATGGCGTGTCCAGGCGGCTGCGTCGGAGGAGGCGGACAGCCGTACCCGAACGATACACGCGTCAGAGCACGTAGAGGGAAGGGGCTCTACACTCTCGACAGACAGATGCAGCTGAGACATCCAACCGAGAACGTGTACGTCAAGATGCTGTACGATAAGTGGCTTGGTGAGCCAGGCAGTGAAGTGGCACATCGCGCACTGCACACGACCTACTATCCGAGACGCAGAATCAGTGGAGAAGTGATTGAAGGCATCATGAAGGCTCAGTGCGATGCGCCGGTGCGAGTGTCGGTCTGTGTGGGTACAGGTTGCTACACTCGCGGTTCGTACGAAGTGCTTGCGCGGATCCGCGAACTGGCAGAAGCATATGGGTTGGAGGGTTCTGTCGAAGTGACGGCGACGTTCTGTTTGGAGCGCTGTTCTGAGGGCGTGAGCGTAAGAGTTGGAGATCAGATCGTAACCGGAATAAATCCCGACAATGTCGAAGAACTGTTCAAGCACAAAGTGCTTGCGCAGGTCTCCAACTAATGGAGAACGGTCGACTAACGGATATTCCGAAAGGAGTCGACAGTGTTGATTACCGTCCAGGTTTGCATGGGGAGCTCCTGCTATATAAGGGGTTCGGCCAAGGTGGTTGAGACGTTAAGAAGACTGATAGAGCGAAATGGTCTTCTGAACAAAGTCGTGCTGAAAGGCAGCTTCTGCATGGAGCGCTGCACGCACGGAGTCACAATCAAAATAGATGACAGCCTTTTTACAGGTGTTCACCCAGAGGACATTGAACAGCTGTTCAGTCGCGAAGTGCTCGCACGCATTTCGTGACCCGAATAGAGGAGGTGGCGGCTCTCGTGGGGATCATCTCGACGATAGAAGCTAGGTGCAAGGATTGCTACAAGTGCCTAAGGGCATGTCCGGTCAAGGCGATAAAATTTGTGCCGGGAGATGCATCGGGTGAATTGCACGCTCGCGTGGTCGACGATATGTGTGTGCTTTGTGGTACGTGTGTAAAAGAGTGCCCTCAAAACGCCAAGAAGGTTCGTGAAGACCTGGACGTTGTCAAGCACATGCTTGAGTCAAAGCGACCGGGCGTGCCCATCGGCGTTAGCATTGCACCGTCGTTTGTGTCGGGTATGATGCTTGAAGAGCCGCTCGGCATAGTGAGCGCACTCAAGCGACTGGGGTTCGATGTGGTAGAGGAAACCGCGATAGGTGCTGCGCTTGTGGCTAAGTTTCACTCAGAATACGAACCGGACTCACAGCCTAAAGTCATAGGTACTGCGTGTCCGGTAGTGGTGAACCTCGTAGAGAAGTACTATCCGGACGCAATAAGCAGCATGACACCTGTCGTTTCTCCCATGATAGCGCATGCTCGCGACCTTCGCGCGCGCCACCCTGGGATTCAGGTTGTGTTCATCGGGCCTTGCTTTGCCAAGAAGAGTGAGGCAGAGGAAGCTTACGGCAGTTCTGAGGTGGCGGCGGTGTTGACGTTCGCCGAACTGGCGAAGTGGTTCGAAGAAGAGGGCATAGACCTCGAGCAGATGCAGCCAGCAGAATTCGAAGGGCCGAATCCAGGCACCGCACGCTTTTTCCCGCTAGAGGGCGGCCTGCCTCATACAGCTTCGATGGAAACCGGAGTAGGCGCAAAAACTACTCTCGCTGTATCAGGTATCGAAGAGTGCATGGATTTCCTTAAGATGGCGCAGGAAGACAACCCCCTGATAAAAGACATCGCAGTGGCTGATCTTCTAGCATGCAGAGGCGGCTGCATAAACGGCCCGGGCATCGCGACTACTGCAGACCAGTTCACGCGAAGAGCACACCTTGTGCAGTATGCTGCAGCGAAAAAGCGCTTGACGTGCGAGGTAGATGAACCCAGCGCCGAAGATATCGATCTCTCGCGCGCATTCTGCTCCAAACAGCCCAAACTGCGTCAGCCTACAGAACAAGAAATACGGCAGATTCTCGAGCGTACTGGCAAGATGACAGAGGCTGACGAACTGAACTGCGGTTCATGCGGATACAGTTCGTGTAGGGCAAAAGCCATAGCGGTGTACCAAGGACTGGCTGAGATAGAGATGTGCCTTCCGTACATGCGCTCAAAGGCAGAGTCGCTCTCGAACTCGGTTGTGGAGCATGCACCAGACGGCATCGTAGTCGTTGACAGTGCTTGCCGAATAGTCCAGGTAAACCGTTCGTTTGAACGGATGTTTGGGTCAGGTGCCAAGAACGTTTTGGGACAGCCACTTGCGAACATCATTGATTCTGAGAACTATGAGCGGGTTCTCAGTGAGCACAAGCCCATCATGGTGACATGTGCGTATCCGAAATATGGAGTGGTGACGCTCCAGACCATATTCTATATGCCTGACCAGAGGCTCGCGGTCGGTATAATGGCCGACATCACCGAAGAAGAGAAGCGCAAAGAAGCCATGCTGAAACTCAAAGCCGCTACCATGACTCGGGCACAAGAGGTCATCAACAAGCAGATGAAGGTGGCGCAGGAAATAGCGAGCCTTCTGGGAGAGACTACCGCAGAGACCAAAGTGCTGCTTTCAAAAATCATTGAACTAAACCGCCAGGACTGAGGCCGATATGCAGCTTTTCTATGAAGTGGGATACTCGCAGCTCAACAAGAACAACGAAGAACTGTGTGGCGATAGCGTCGAAGTAACTCGCACTCGCCGCTCAACGATCGTCACGGTGTCTGACGGGCTGGGTAGCGGCGTCAAGGCTAACATTCTGTCGTCTCTGACCACCAAGATGGCAGCCACCATGCTGAAAAAAGGTTCAGCTGTGGACGAAGTGATCGAGACGCTGGTGGGTACGCTGCCCACATGTAAGGTCAGAAAGCTGGCCTACAGCACTTTCACCGTGGCAAAGTTGGATACTGACGGCAGCATCTACATAGCCGAATACGATAACCCTCCGGTGATGTCGGGCTCAGCGCAGGCTCAGCTGGACGTAAGGTTTTGTGAGCGGGAAGTCGGCGAAAAGACGATTCGCGAGGCTCGGTTTCGGGCGAAGCCAGGAGACTGGCTCGTGATAGTGAGCGACGGCGTACTGCACGCCGGTATAGGAGGAGTCTGGAACCTCGGGTGGGGTTGGGACAGAGTATCCAGCTACGTGAGCCGACTCGCGGCGAGTGGTCTTAGCGCAGACGAACTGGCAGCAGATGTCACGTCTTTGTGCAACAGGCTCTACGGAGCAATGCCCGGGGATGATGCCACTTGCGTGGCGATTAGAGTCAGGGAGCCGCGGCATCTCGCACTGATGGTAGGCCCACCGGCAGACCCAAAAGACGACGAGATTGCCGTGCAGCGCCTGCTCGAGTGCCCAGGCAGGAAGGTGGTCGCCGGTGGCACAACCGGGAACCTGGTAGCCCGTGCGCTAGGCAAGCCCATAACAGTCGACCTTGGTTCGTGTTACGAGGACGTGCCTCCGACAGGTGTTATCGAGGGCATCGATCTTGTGACCGAAGGTATGCTCACGCTTGTAAAGACGCTTGAACACCTGAGGAAGAATACATCTCTGTCCCGGTTTGAAGGTAGAAGAGACGGTGCAAGCAGGCTGGCTCGCGCTTTGCTTGAAGCCGACAAGGTGCACGTAATAGTAGGACGCGCCATAAATCCGGCTCATCAGAGTCGTGATGTGCCTGCGGCACTTGCGCTAAAGAGCCAACTCATAGACGACATAATACGCGAACTACGAAAGAGGCAGAAGCGGGTGAGCGTTGAGTATCACTGAGGTTTGGCTGTGCGCGCATCTGTCGGGTCAACTGCTATCGTGCGGTGGTGGTCGTATATGACCATGCCCGGTCTTGAACCAGGCGGTTTTCGGACGTGCTTGACGTGCGTGTAATCCACGAGCACCTTTGTGGAATGCCTTGCCTTGCTGTACGCGGCTGCGATAGCGGCCGCTTCTTTGATTGACTGCTGCTGCACATCACCCCTGTTTCTCAGGATTACGTGCGCACCCGGAACATCTTTTGCGTGAAACCATAGATCGTCGGGTTTTGCCACGCGGTTAGTGAGGTAGTCGTTCTGCTTGTTGTTCGTTCCGAACAGTACTTCGTCTCCGAGCGAGGTCCGGATTGCCTGAAAATAGGGTGTTGACTGGCCAGTACGACTCGGCTTTGAGCGTGTTCTCGTTTCTCTGGGCTTGTAAAACCCTTGCTGTGTGAGTTCAGATCTGACGTCTTCAATGTGTTGTACTGAGCATGCAAATTCGAGCGATTCAAGCACGCCCTCAAGATAAGCGAGATCGGCCTGATCGCTCTGTACTTGAGGCAAGAGCGCCTCATACCTCGCTCTCTCTTTAGAGTACCTGCGGTAGTACGACTGAGCGTTCTCGGATGCCGACTTTCGTGGGTCAAGCTCGACTCTTATCGCCGTGCCTTCTGCTGGATCGAGCAGTTCGACCGAGCGCCCGCCGGCGGCCAATACAGACCTGACTTCGGGCAGGTAGGTGAGAATGAGGTCGGCCTTGTGTTTTAGTGCGTCGCGTTCTAGCGATTTGCTTATCTCTTTGCTACGCACTTCAAGACGTCTCCTGATTCTCTGGATGCACGTGCCGAGCACCTGCCGGACAGAATGCGCCTGCGTTTGCACATCTTCAATAGACTTGAGTTCTGAGTAGAAACGGTCGAGCGCTTCACTCACATCGCAGAAGGTTTCTCGACTGGTGTGCTGGATACCGAGTTCCACCACATGCACTTCAAGCGGTTTTCCGGATGCGTCGAAGTAGATGTGGGCTGCCTGCTGCTGTGATTCACGCCAGATATCACGCGTTGCCATGGATAGCGCCTCTGCAGGGCAGTAAAGCGTCTCCAGGTGTCTGGAGCGCTGACACACCTCGCGCGCAAGCAGCGGCCCAAAACCTCTAACACACGAAAGCACCGCTCGCTCGCAGTCTGTGACGGCATTGCCGAACGTATCTTTTGTCACACACGTGGGCGGAGTTTTGCCAGGAGGAGGAGGAGGTTCATATGCCATACCGGGTAGTAACTGCCTATACCTGTTGTGCGAAGCGTGAACCGGACGCATAACCCCCGCTATCCCGAGATCAGAGTCACAGAGTATCAGGTTGCTTCGCTTCGCCATTATTTCGATTACCAGCGACAACTTCTGTGCGTCTCCTATCTCGTTGCTGCTCAGCACATCTATATGCACCACTCGCTCCATCTCAGGCTGATACACTCGCTCAATTCGGCTTCCTTCAAGCCGGCGCCTCAGCAGCATACAGAACGCTGGCGGGTGGTCTCCTGTGCGCCTCGGGTTGTCCGTGAAGTGAAGCCTGGCATTACGCGCATCAATAGATACGAGCAGGTACATGTTAAGCCCCGACTTGCGGAGGCTGAGTATGACCTCGCTGACCGACGGCTGGTCAACTCTCATAACGCGTGCGCCTACGGAGCGAGCTGCAACCTGCTTTGCGACGACACTCAGCAAAAGTGCATCCACGATGGTATTACACAGCCTTTCCGATTGCTGACTACACCAGTATACCACAGCCGTTGAGTGCACTTTTTGCGAGGCACAAAGCCGAAATTAGGTGGTGCAAGCCGAACTCGGCAGGCGTAGAATTGTGCTTGTAGAGAGGGGTGAACTGCCATGAGGTTTACCAAGATGGAAGGTGCGGGAAACGACTATATCTACGTCAACTGTTTTGCAGAAGGAGTAGAACACGACTGGCCGGAGCTTGCAAGGCAGATCAGCGACAGGCACTACGGAGTCGGTTCCGACGGACTCATACTTGTCATGCCTTCTGCTTGCGCCGATTTCAGGATGCGCATGTACAACCGCGATGGTTCAGAAGGCGACATGTGTGGTAATGGGATACGCTGCTTTGCAAGGTATGTGTACGACCACAGGCTCACAACTAATACGCAACTGTGTATCGAGACCAGAGCTGGCATCATGCGTTCGAGACTTGTCCTTGACGGGGACAAGGTGCACTCAGTCGAGGTTAACATGGGCAAGCCCGGGCTCAGGCCGGAAGATATACCCATGCGGGTGCCTGATGGCTGGATGAGCGCGCAGAACGTTCCGGTATGCGTCGGAGCCACTACCTACAGTGTAACAGGAGTGAAAATGGGCAACCCCAATGGTGTTGTGTTTGTGCACAACCTTGAAGATATCGATGTAGCCCGCGACGGGCGTCTGCTTGAACTGAGTCCGGTATTTACCGAAGGTGCGAACATAGAGTTTGTCCAGGTTCTAGCGCCCGAGCTCATCAAGATGAAGGTGTGGGAGAGAGGCTCCGGAGAGACTCTCTCCTGCGGAACCGGAGCGTGTGCTGCGTTGGTCGCGGCAGCTAACTCAGGTAGCACCCGTAGAGCGGCCGAGGTGCTGTTACCAGGCGGGCGGCTGTACATTGAGTGGAGACAAGACGGTGACGTGATGATGACCGGTCCTGCCAACGAAGTGTGTTCTGGTGTATTCACCAGGTGGACTCGGCAGCACGACTACGTGGTTACGTCAGTCGGGTAGAGAATATGTCATCTAGTCCTGCTTGTTTGACACGAGTCTTGGCGGCAAGAGAATCAGGCGTGTAAAGCGATTTGCTCTTCATGTGCTCGAAGAATACAGAGCCGGCAAAGGTGTAAGATTGCTGCAGACCTTCAGCAGACTTCATCTTTTCGTTCGTGTATGCGATGAATTCGCCAATAGCCGTTGAACGTGACAGGCCGACAAGCGGCATTGCCAGTGCTTTTCGTACTGCGTTGTGTCCCGCAAGTGTACCGGTTACAATTGCCTCGGTGTGTCCGATCAGCGTACCAGCTTTTTCTCCGGCACAAAGCAGGTTATCCATACCTTCGACTTGAAGGAACTGGTCTCTCGGCGCAAGCGCGAGAAACCTGACTGAATTTCCGCGACCTCCTGAATAAGGGTCGGCATAGCGTGCCCGTTGGAACCCCGATATACTGCGCAGCGAGTCAAGTGGTAGAAAAGGAGTCATGAGTTTGGCGTGGCCCGTATCTAACAGCACGAGATGCTCGGCGTACTCAGATAGTGCGTACTGCTGGCATGCCTTTATTGAGAGCTTCGCAGAACTGATTAGCGAAGCCGGTAGAGGCGCCACAAACATGCCTGTTCGGTTAAGGGCACCCACGACAGAGCGCGCCAGGGACTCTTTCGCGATCTTGCAGCTGCCGCTCATTGCGCCAAATACGCCGGGCGTCTTAGTGGCCTGTGATTCGTGTACACCCGCTTTCGCGGCAATGCTCACACGAGGGCCGTAAGTCGGACAGCGCTGTACGCACATAGCGCAGCCGTTTCCGAACCTGCTACAGTTTCCCATTGGACCCGATGTGCCTGTCGCGTCCACAAACACATCTGCCGAGAATTCGTTTGTATGCTCGTCTATGACTGATTTGATCAGCCTGGGACCGGATTTGTGCACGTCCACAACGCGGCACTCCAGATGCACGCTGACGCCGCGCGAGCCGAGCAACGAACGCACAGCAGGTTCCACTCGATGCACGTCGTACAGCGTTGCATGCAGGTGTCCTGGGAAATCCACATCCTTGTGCCGGGCGTGTCTGTCGGTGAGCTTGAACAGATCTCCGCCTCCCATGGCAATTGCTTCTTCGGCCGCTGTGTACCTGCCGTTATTGCGCATAATTCCGCCAACAAGTCCTGCTCCGAGAAGCATATCTGTCCTTTCCAGTAAGCTGACTTGCGCACCAGCGCGCTTTGCAGCTATTGCAGCCGCAACCCCCGACCAGCCGCCTCCGATTACTATTATCTTGGGTTTCATAGCGCAGTACCTCCGTACGGACGTTTAGAACCTCAGTATGTTGACGGGCGGCATAACTTTGCACGCTCTGGCCGGAGCGGCGGCACCCGAGACCGTACAAGAACCACAAATGCCTTCCCCGCAGCACATCAGCGCATTATTCGTATATGCCGTTCTCGATCTCGGCGCTATCTCATTCGCAAGCGTCTGTAGCATCCGGTGCTGAATGTCTGGACCTGCGCTTATGATAAGGTCGCTCGCGGTGCTACGGATCAGCGTACGGATGTCACCTGAATTGTGGTCATCAGTCTTGTCGAGCATCACAATTCTGGCATCACCGTCTGACAACCAGCGTCTCGCGAATACAGCGTCTGAACTGCCTTGCCCGACCGCCAGCGTGACCGGCGTCTTGCGGTCTGCAAAATACCGAGTGATGTGCGCTGCGCATCCCTGAGCCACCCCCTTTGCAACGATCAGCACGTGTTTTGCCGGTTGTTTTAAGTTGTTTAGGCCCAGGATTCCACCAAAATACGCGCCCCGAACCGCGAAACTAGTACAAGAGTCCAAGGAGAGCGCACGGCTCTTGGGGCCGACAACCTGAACGGCAAAATCGACTGTGCTGTCGGACGCGCTTACCTGAGCTGGCGAGAGCGGCACGTCAAAATGGGTGGGGTGGTCGTGCGGCCTGACAAACACAAAGCTGCCCGGAGGGCTAAGCCTTGCCGAGAACCAGGTAGGCATTTTGATCTTGATGATGAAAGTGTTCGAAGAAACGTGATTTCTTAGCACCAATTCAGAGCGTACACTCTGTCGCAAGTTTTCGGCTTTCTCAAGTCTCCATCTGAACTCTGCATGAGCACACGAGCCACACCACGCGCACTCGCAATGGTCGAACCCTGCAAGCAGTGAGCAGTTCACGCATTGTCCGAGTTCTGCCAGATAACACGGGCAGTACCAAGAGCCCGCGTCCACGCAAGGCAGAGAATGCCAGTCTCGCATGACAGCACCTCAAGTGTAGTGTCCGAGATAGCGTATGTGGCATCGCTCAAGGGTGTTACCTCGGGTGACGGTAATCGCTGTAAGCCAGAATTGAATGAGAGAACCTGCTAATTGGCATACTAAACCATCCATTTTTGGCAAAGTGGCGCGGCCTCAGAGGAATTCAGCGTTTTACCCAGAACCAGATAACGGTGGTTTTGTTGCGTCTTGCAGGGAGGATACCTCGAGTGCCGTGTAGTATGACTGGATATGGAAGAGGAGAGGCCGCATCGAGCGCGGTTCGGGTGGTGGCAGAGATGAAGTCTGTGAACCACCGATACTGCGACATCTCGATAAGGCTTCCAAAGGGATTGCTTGCGCTTGAAGACAGAGTGCGCAAACTGGTATCTGAGCAGGTGAATCGCGGGCGGATCGACGTTATGCTGAGCGTGGAGATGCTTCTGGCCGGAGACAAGTCGGTGAGGCTTGACTCGGTACTTGCCCGAGGATACTACGATGCGTTACTTGAACTCAAAGAAGCGCTTGCTCTGCAGGATCGGGTCACTTTGGCCGAAATAGTGAGTTTGCCGGATGTGCTAAGTGTCGAAGAACGTGTGATCGATCTTGAAGAAGTGTGGACTTACGCTGCTCCTGCAGTATCTGACGCTCTCACAAACTTGATTGAAATGAGGCAACAAGAAGGCGATGCGCTTGTACTGAGCATTCGAGAGAAGTGTGATACAATTCGCTCTCTCGTAGACGGCATAGCCGATCGCGCCCCGCTTGTTGTCGACGAGTTCCGTAGACGGCTCGAAAGACGACTTGAGGAAGTAGTGCCGTCAGGGCTTCTCGATGAAGCACGCCTCGGGCTTGAGGTCGCGATATTAGCCGAACGAGCTAGCATTGAGGAGGAACTCGTTCGTCTTGAGAGCCATCTTAATCAGGTGAATGCCATCTTGTCCCAGCAAGGTGCTGTGGGGCGAAAACTCGATTTTCTGATGCAGGAGATCAACCGCGAAGTCAACACAATCTCCTCTAAGTCGCAGGACCTGCAGCTCGCAGGGTCTGTGGTGGAAATCAAGAGCGAACTGGAGAAGATCCGAGAACAAGTTCAGAACCTGGAGTAAAAGAAGGAGGGACATGAATTGGCACTCCCCAAACTGAGTCCGAAAGAGAAGAGGGAAGCACTAGAGAAAGCGCAGAGGATGCGCAGAGAACGTAGCCTTCTTCGTGCCCGTCTGAAGAAAGGTGAGGTCGACTTCAGCACGATCTTAGACGGTGAAAACGAGGTCACGGCGCGTATGCGAGTTGCCTATCTTTTGAGATCGTTGCCTAGGATCGGAAAAGTCAAGGCGCAACGGATGATGGAAGAAATCGGTATTGACGAAGCGCGTCGCGTTCAAGGACTCGGCAAGAGACAGAAGGAAGCATTGCTGGCGAGGTTGGGTCAGAGAAAGTAGGGGGAGCTCATGGACATCAAGCTCATCAACATTGGCTTCGGTAACATTGTCTCAGCAAACCGTATCGTGGCGATAGTGAGCCCTGAGTCTGCGCCGATTAAGAGGATTATTACGGAGGCCAGAGACAGAGGTATGCTTATAGACGCCACTTACGGGCGTCGCACCAGAGCCGTAATAATCTCGGATTCTGACCACGTGATTTTGTCTGCTGTCCAGCCCGAGACAGTCGCTAACCGTCTCAACAGCAGAGAGCCAGAACCCGAAGAAGCCGTCGAGTAGACCGATATAACTAGGGTGATGTGGTGTCCAGGAGAGGACTATTGTTCTGTATTTCGGGGCCTTCGGGGACGGGAAAAGGTACGATCCGCGAGGCGTTTGAGAGAAAGCACCCAGACCTTGAGTTCTGTGTATCGGTTACCACGAGGCTGCCGAGGCCCAATGAAGAGCCGGGTGTGAGTTACATCTTCGTGGGGGTGGACGAGTTCCATCAGATGGCCGAAAGAGGAGAATTCCTCGAGACGGCTAACGTCTATGGAAACTACTATGGCACGCCGAGAGAACCGGTGACAAGGTTGCTCGAGCAGGGTGTCGATGTGCTGCTCGAAAAGGATGTACAGGGCGCGCTCGCGATCAAACAGAAGATGCCCGAAGCGGTACTGGTGTTCATAGCGCCGCCTTCTTTCGATGAACTTCGAGCCCGCATAATGAAGCGGGGCACGGAGACTGATAATGATGTCGAGGTACGGCTCGGATGGGCAGAAGCAGAACTTAAGCAAGTAAGGCACTTTGACTACGTTGTGGTAAACTATGAGGTAGCGGAGTCGGTGAGAGTGCTGGATGCTATTGTGGTTGCCGAGCGGCACAGGACCAAGCGTCTTCGAGAGTATATCCGATAAACTTCATTGTTGAGGAGCCTGTCATATGATGCTGTACCCGCCTTTAGAAGATTTGCTTTTGAAAGTGGATAGCAAGTACACTCTTGTGGTTGCATCTGCCAAACGCGCGCGAGATGTGATGGCAGGAAAAGACCAGCCGCGGATAGAGACTTACTCCAACAAGCCGGTTTCTGTGGCACTTGAGGAAATTGCCGCAGGAGCAGTGTACTTCGAGCGTGCGCGAGCACAAGTGCGTTAGTGCACCGAGCGTTCGACTGAAGCATTTTGGGGGCGCATCGGGCGCCCCTGATTCATAGGTTCAAGGGGGGACGCACGTGTTCGCGGGCAAGACTGTTGTCTTTGGCGTAACAGGCTGCATTGCAGCTTATAAGGCGGTCGACGTGGTGAGTCGTCTACGAAAGCTGGGTGCCGACGTTTTCGTCATTATGACCAAGAATGCCACCCGCTTAGTAAATCCGCTGACGTTCCGCACGATCTCGGATAACCCTGTTACTGTAGAGATGTTCGAAGAGCCTAAGCAGTGGAATGTGGAGCACATTGCGCTTGCTGAGAGAGCCGATTTGTTCATGGTATGCCCCGCAACGGCAAATATCATTGGGAAGGTTGCCTCTGGGATAGCAGACGACTTTCTTTCCACAACAATAATGGCCACCCGTGCTCCAACTGTTTTCGTGCCGGCGATGAACAACAACATGTACGAGAACCCAATTACCCAAAGGAACATAGCATACCTGAAATCGCTTGGATACCATTTGATGGAGCCGGATTATGGCAGGCTTGCCTCAGGTAAGTACGGCAAAGGTAGGTTTCCCGAGCCTTGCCGAATAGTTGAGTTTGCGGCCGGAGTGCTAGACAGTAGCGCACTTCTTTCGGGTAAGCGCGTGCTTGTTACTGCGGGACCAACGCGTGAGATTGCTGATCCTGTGTGGTTTGTGTCGAACTGGTCCTCAGGCAAGATGGGGTATGCGCTCGCGCAACAGGCTGCGAGAATGGGTGCGCAGGTTGTGCTTGTGAGCGGGCCTTCTGACTTAGAACCTCCACAAGGTGTTGAAGTCGCGAAAGTCGTTAGCACCGAGCAGATGATGCGAGAAGTAATGTCGCGGTTTTGCGACATGGATATCGTGGTCATGGCAGCTGCACCGGTGGACTACCGTCCCGCGGAGGTTTCGGGTCACAAGTTGAAAAAGGGCGGCGAGACTTACACGCTTAGGCTTGTAAAGAATCCCGACATCCTTGCGTTGGCTGGCAAGAGCAAGAGCAAGCAGGTGCTCGTCGGTTTTGCCGGTGAGACAGAGGACTTTGTGAACCGCGCCAGGCAGAAGCTTGTGGCAAAGAACGCAGACATGATAGTCGCAAACGACATCTCGAAAGCGTTCGGCAAAGACGACAACCAGGCTACGATCGTACTGGCTGACGGCACAGAAGAGCCGCTGCCGAACATGCCAAAGAGCGAACTGGCAAGGCATATTCTCGCAAGAGCCGCCGAACTGTGCTCTGGGAGAACGCAGTGAGTCTGCTTACCAACTACCATGTTCATACGGAGCACTCGGTGGATGCGGAAGGAAGCGTAATGAAGGTGGTAGCCGCGGCCAGGCGCGCAGGCATCCGGGACATCGCGCTAACAGACCACCTTGATTTTGTGCCCGAAGACCCAAGTTGTGGCTTTTTCGATCCTGACGCGTATCTTAGGGACGTGGCAGAAGCCCGCAGAGAGGCTCGCGACCAAATCGTGGTTAGAAGTGCAGTTGAACTCGGCATAGAGCATGAGTTTGTGCACAAAGCACGCGAGGTTGCCTATGCTGATTTCTACTCTGAACTGGATTTCGTCATAGGTTCTGTGCATGCGGTTGAAGGTGCCCTACTATCGGCGAAATACTACCGTTCGAGAAACAGAAAGCAGAGTTACGAAGACTACTTCTGCGCTCTCAGGCGGGCCATACTAGCTGTTCGAAGCGAGAGGATTATTGACGTTGTGGGACATGTCGATTTGGTGAAGAGATATGCTCCGGCTCAATACCGTCATGCGTGGCTTGATGAGGTGCGAGATGTGGTTACAGATCTGATGGATACCGTGGTCGAGTCGGGTCTTGGGATTGAGATTAACGTTAGTGGCCTCATACAGGCTCCACAAGAGCAGTTCCCGGCACTCGATGTACTGCGGATATATCGCCAGCAGGGAGGAGAAATACTTACAATAGGCTCTGATTCGCACTCGGTCACAGGTCTAGAAGACTGCGTCAGTGAACTGCGTTTGGGCAGGCAAGTCGCGCTTGCAGCGGGATTTCGCCACATCTGCACGTTTGCACGAAGAAGACCCAGTTTTGTGAGGCTTTAGGATTACTTCTTGCGGCTGGAGGAACGAGTGAAGTAGAATAGGTAGTTCTGTGCGTAACCTCTGTGATGCTCAAAATGGTCTTGCGCGAACTCCCGAAGCACGTTCAGGTTTTGTCCCTCGCCCGCGAAGTACTGATGCTCCAATCCACGCTTAATCCATACGTCTATCGGAAAGGCGTCAAGCTTTCCTACACCGAAAAGCAATACGCAGTCGGCAACTTTGCGGCCGATGCCTCGCTGCTGCATCAGAATCTCTCTAGCCTCATCCGTCGACATCTCGGACAGGCTGTCAAGATCGAGCATCCCTGAAGATACCTTACCGGCAGCTTCAACCAGTGCCAATGCCCTATAGCCAAGTCCCAGCTGCTTACCTTCTTCTTCTGTCGCAGAAGCAAGGCTCTCAGGCGAAGGAAACTGCCACCAACAGTGTGCTCCTTCCGTACGCCGAGCGCCCCACCGGCTGCACAGTCGGTGAACCATCTGTTTTATGCGTGGGATATTGTTGTTTTGAGACAAAATGAAGCACACAAGTGTTTCCCATGCGTCCTGCCGCAAGAGCCTCAGCCCCGGACAGTAGTCGACAGCCTCTGCCACTTTCGAATCAGAACCGCGCAACAGGGTACACAACTCGTTATAGTCAGTGTCTATGTCAAAGTAAGCGCGAGCCCACGAGGCAGGGTCGGTGCATGACGGCGATGAGACAACCAATTCTGTGTCTTCCGACCGCACGAAGAACAGATGACCAGCCGCAACGCCTGTGTACCCACCTTGGTGACGTTCCCACCTAAATGACTGCCCAGATTCAAGTGTAGCGGCCAGATCAAGAGGGCCCCGAGTGGGGATACGTTGTTCCACGTTACCATCTCGCTCATCAATTGTTTTCACAAAGTAGGTGCTTCTCGATGCTCTGAGCCAGCTCCTTTGGGTAATCATCAAGCACTTTATGGATTGCTATTTCGGAGTGAACGGCTAAATCAATGTCGTGGGGTTCGACAAACACACCGTCGTGCGTGCTCAGCACTCGCACTCTCGGCCTCATGGGGTCATGGGTCTGTTCAGTGACGACTGCTACTCTTCCGTCTTCGAATAGCAATACGGCGCCTTCAGAGTAGAGAGCAATCCTAGACATCAAGATGTGCAGCAGACTTTGGTCCATTCCCGTGCTCGGTCTGGACAACAGCGATAACGCATCGCCGGGTGGTAGTGCTTCGCGGTACGGCCGGTCTGTAGTGAGCGCGTCGTAAACATCCGCAATTGCAGCTATCCTTCCGTATTCGTGGATCTCTCCATTCTTGAGGCCGCGCGGGTATCCTGAGCCATCGGTTCGCTCATGATGCTGTAGGGCTACATGCGCAGATACCGCGCTTGTCTTCTGGCTGAGCATCTCAAAGCCTGCATATGAGTGAGTACGCACTATCTCAAATTCCTCGTTGGTGAGTTGTCCAGGCTTGTTGAGGATTGACGATGGCACATGAATCTTCCCTAGGTCGTGCAGTAGAGCACCGGTTGCCAGTTTCTTGAGGTCATACCGGTTGTAGCCGAGAACCTGGCCAATCAATATACACAGGATACACACGTTTACACTATGTACGTAAGTGTAATCATCAAAACTGCGAACTGCGCACAGACTGTGGACGACATTTCGGTTCGACTGGATATCCTGCAAAATGCTCTCGACCGCGCTGTGTGGGCCGGTGATGTCAAAGGTATGTGAGCGTTCGGCCTCGAGCAGTGCCATCCGTACGGCGCCTGTTGCTTTAACTCGAGTCAGCACGCTTACCGGATCGCTGTGTCTGATTCCTCTGATGATCTCGTCTTCGATGGCTATGCGTGAGTAGCCCCAACGTTCGAGGCCTTCCACATACGACTGAGTCAGTACTGTGCCAGAGTTTAGCAGGATACGCCCGTCTGCGGCATACACGGGTAAGGCAAGCGTCCTGCCAATTATGCTCTGGCCCACTCGCGCGATTCTCATGTGTTTACTCCAATCTGTCTGGTCGCGGTGCCTGCTAAGAAGGAGAGGCAACGGCTGCTCCGAAGTAATCACATAGCATTACCGGCACACTATTATATCGTGTGATAGATGGCTCAAAGCATAGTGCTTTTTGTCGGTTGAGGAGAGACTAAATCGCATGGTTCACAAAAGAGCGGTATACGCACGTGTAATCGTTGCTGAACGCACCCACGATGGCGCCGCCGCTTTTGACTATATGATACCTCCTGAGTTGATAGGCAGGTTGTCGCTTGGAGCGGGTGTGGCAGTTCCGTTCGGCAAAAAGGTCACGCATGCTTGTGTGACCTCTCTACTGCAGCATTCCGAACGTGCCACAAAGCAGATAATCGATGTGCTGCCACGCGAGATGTGGCCTGGAGAAGAACTGTGCCGTCTCGCGCTTTGGGTTGCGGGAAGGTACATGTGCGGAGTGGGAGTTGCGCTGCGCGCAGTGCTCATCGGAGGTGCTCGTGTGCCGACACAGGCACGCTATTCGCTTTCAGCAAGCGACGCACAGGCTACGCTTACGGCTCAACCCCTGATTGAGTTGCTCAGAGACGGCCCCAAGACCAAGAGGAGCATTTCGAGGGCGCTCGGAGCAACCTGGCAAGAAGAACTCCAAAGCAGCATAAGAGCCGGACTCGTTGTTGAGACCGAAGAATTCAAGGTCAAGCACACAGCCAAGAAGACAGCCGTACGTGCGCAGCACGAGTATTCGGTCTTGTGCCAACCGGAGCCCGAACTCACAGACGCTCAGCACAGCGCACGTACAAGAATTGTGTCCGGTGACGGAGTGTTCGTGCTGTTTGGAGTCACTGCATCAGGCAAGACAGAAGTGTACCTTAAGGTTGTAGAGCAGCACTTAGAACGCGGGAGGGGCGCGATAGTGTTGATCCCTGAAATAGCGCTTACTCCGCAAACGGTGGGCAGGTTCAAGCAGCAGTTCGGTGAGCAGGTTGCTGTGCTTCATAGCGGTCTATCGCAGGGCGAGCGGCATGAGCAATGGCTCAGAATCAGATCTGGTGCCGCAAAGATAGCGGTGGGCCCGAGATCGTGCGTATTTGCGCCGGTTAAAAGCCTATCCTTGGTTGTCATCGATGAAGAGCACGACCGTGCGTACAAGCAGCAAGAAGAACCCAAATACCATGCCCGGGAAGTAGCCATAAGACGAGCTTCAAGCGTTGTGCTGGGTAGTGCCACCCCGTCGCTTGAATCGTTTCACAAAGCGCTTACGAAGCAGTACAACCTGATCGAAATGCCTGACAGGCTGCCTGGGCTTGCGCTTCCTTCGTGCAGCATCGTGGATATGCGAGCAGAACTTGCGTCCGGTAATCGCAGCATATTCTCTGAAGCGCTGACGGAGTCGCTTAAAGAACGACTCGATAGAAAAGAGCAGGCGGTGCTTTTTCTTAACAGGCGAGGCTATGCGACGTTTTTGCTCTGCCGTGAATGCGGCCATGTGATAAGATGCCCGTGGTGCGATGTTTCGGGTGTGCTGCATGTATCGGAAAACAGGGTCAGGTGCCACTACTGCAACTGGTCTCTCAAGGCGCCCGACAGGTGTCCGGAGTGTGGCTCGAGCCACATAAGGCAGTTTGGTACCGGCACGGAGAAAGTGGCCGCCGAGGTCAGCGCGCTCTTTCCGGGTGCGAAAGTGTTGCGAATGGACAGAGATACGACGTCACGCAGGGGTTCGCACGAAGCGATCTTGACCGCGTTCCAACGGCGTGAAGCAGACGTACTAGTGGGCACTCAGATGATATCCAAAGGACATGACTTGCACGGAGTAAGCCTTGTGGGTATCATCAATGCTGACACTGCACTGAACATGCCTGATTTCCGGTCGAGTGAACGCACCTTCCAACTGATAGCTCAAGTGTCTGGACGCGCCGGGCGAGGAGAACAGCCGGGTGAAGTGGTGATACAGACTTATTGCCCTGGTCACTACGCAATACGCTCTGCGGCTACACTGGATTACAGGAGTTTTTACGACACCGAAATTCGGTTCCGTGAAGAGCTCGGCTACCCGCCGTTCGGAGAACTGCTCGCTGTCTCTATCCGAGGCAAGAGCGCGGATGAGTGTCGGGAAACAGGGAGCAAAACTGTTGAACTGCTCACAAGTTCAAGCATTGGTGCTGAACTCGAGGTCTTGGGTCCGGCTCCGTGCCAGGTATCAAGGGTAAAAAGGGTTCACAGGTGGCAGATCCTGATAAAGTCTCGGACTAGAGCCAAAGTGCGTGAAGCGGGAAGAATACTCTTGCGCCATTTGGATACGCGTCGAGTCTTGTTGGATGTTGATCCAGAACATATTACTTGATGGAGGACATATGGCAACCGAAATAGTGACTGAAGGCGAACCTGTACTCAGGCACAAGGCCAAGCCTGTGAAGCGTGTGAACACGTCCATACGCCGTCTTCTTGATGAGATGGTAGACACTATGCGCGAAGCCAACGGTGTCGGACTTGCTGCTCCACAAATAGGCGTATCCAAGAGAGTGATTGTGGTTGACATAGGTCAGGGGCTTCACGAGATCATAAACCCTGAAATACTCAGCAGTGAGGGCTCGGTTCAAGGAATAGAGGGTTGCCTATCAGTGCCAGGTTGGATAGGTGAAGTCGAGCGCGCCGAAAGCATCAGGGTGACAGGATTGGACCGCGACGGCAGGCAGATCTGGCTCGATGCCTGTGGTTTTCTAGCGCGCGCATTGCAGCATGAGATCGACCATCTCGACGGGGTGCTGTTTGTGGACAAAGCCATAAGCATCACCGAGGTCAAGGACGAAGATGAAGCGCAGGCTGAAGACTTGCCTGCTTCGAAACTTGAGCCATTTCGTATCGTATATATGGGGACACCCGAATTTGCGATTGCGCCGCTTGAATGCCTGCTTGCGGCGGGGCATCAAGTGGTACAGGTTGTTACCCAGCCTGACAGAAAAGGCAATCGTGGACGAATAGAGGTGCCTGCTGTAAAGCAGTACGCGCTTGACGCTGGATTGGCTGTTGTGCAGCCGCATAACGTCCGAGATGAGCAGTTTGTAGACCTTATTGCCAAACTTGAGCCCGACTTCATAGTGGTTGCCGCGTTCGGACAGATACTACCTGCTGCCCTGCTCGATGTGCCTAAGTTCGGAGCAGTGAACGTTCATGCGTCGCTTCTGCCAGCGTATCGAGGCGCAGCTCCTGTACAGCGTGCGATCATGAATGGTGAGCAATTTACCGGAGTCACTATCATGAAGATGGACATCGGACTTGACACGGGGGATATCATATTACAGGAGAAGGTTGCGATCGAAGCAGACGATGACTCCGGGACACTGGCTCACAAGATTGCTGCAGTCGGCGCAAATCTGCTACCGAAGGCGCTGTTGATGCTGACCAGGCAGGATGTAGAACTGCGCAAGCAAGATGACGCAAACGCGTCGTATGCGCCCAGGCTTACCGCACGAGACGAAATAGTCGACTGGAGCCTGAGTGCCAGGCAGATAGCTCTTCAGGTGAGAGCGCTGTCTCCTCTGCCGGGTGCAAGGACGAAGTATAAAGACAGGTGGCTCAAGATATGGAAGGCGTCGGTGTGTTATGGTGGGCCGAACGGATTACCGGGTACGCTCGTGCGGGCCGAGGAAAGCGAACTCCTCGTCCTGACATCCGACCAAACTTTGCGTATAATTGAGTTGCAGCCCGCGGGTAAGAAGCGGATGACGGCAGAAGAGTTCTTACGCGGATATCGGCCTGAGCCCGCGGCCAGGTTCTCGATGTAAGCATGGAGACCAGGAGGTAAGCGGCAGTGTTCTTTTTTGACACAGGTTATCTGATTTATGTGTTGCCCGCGATGATATTTGCGATGTGGGCGCAGTCGCGGGTTAGTTCAGCATTTCAGACTTATTCTCGACAAATGTCTTCGAGTGGACTCTCCGGAGCGCAAGTAGCGCGTGAGCTCTTGAACTCATCTGGTCTGACAGGCGTGCGCATTGAAACCACTTCGGCCACACTTGGAGACCATTACGATCCAAGGAGCAAAGTGCTGCGGCTTTCACGAAACGTGTATTCTTCAAGCTCTGTGGCCGCCTTGGGTGTAGCTGCACACGAAGTGGGCCACGCGATTCAGGACGCAACAGGGTATGCTCCCTTGTATTTGCGTAACGGGCTCGTGCCAATAGCTCAGTTTGGCTCTTCGGCAGCATGGCCGCTCTTTTTGGTGGGCTTCTTGTTTCAGTCGGAGATGCTGATGAATGTGGGCCTTCTTTTCTTCGCGGGTGCGGTGCTCTTTACGCTAGTTACTTTGCCTGTTGAATACAACGCATCAGGACGTGCTATTGGACTGTTGGAAGCCGGAGGCTACGTTAGAGGTAACGAGGTAGCCGCAGTGCGCAAGGTGCTCGACGCTGCAGCTCTAACATACCTCGCTGCAACAGCAGTGGCTGTTGCTCAGTTTCTACGGCTGCTTATGCTTCGAGGCAGAAGAAGATAGCTCACCCGAGACATATTCAGCTGCAAGGCCGCGCTCGTGTTCGAGTACGGCCTTGCTTGGCAGTCTGGCCTAAGGGGGGCGTGTGTTTTAGTAGAGGGACTGACGGCTAGACAACTGGTATTTCGAGTGTTGAGAAAAGTCCTTTTTGAGGGCGCATATGCTGACTTGGCGTTGAGCGCCGAACTCTCGCGCTCAAGTCTCGCGTCTGTTGACCGCGCGCTTGCCACTGAACTCTGCTACGGCGTGTTGAGGAATCTCACCCTGTTGGACTGGACGCTGGATTCTTTTCTGAAACAGCCTATCTGTGATGCCCTGCCAGCAACTCAAGTATTGCTGCGCCTCGGGGCATACCAGATACTTATGCTGGATAGGATCCCTCCTTATGCCGCTGTGAATAGCTGTGTTGAGATTGCCAAGCGCTTCGGTGCGCATCCATCACTGGTGAACGCAGTGTTACGCAGAATAGTGTCTTCTGGCCCACGCGAGTTGCCTGATTGGGATGATCCTGAGGCACGTATTTCGGTCGAGTACTCGCATCCAAACTGGCTGGTAAGTTACTTGCTTGAGACTTTTGGGCTCGAAGAGGCCGTACAGATCTGTCGGGCAAATAACAAGCCGGCTGCGCTCACGGTGAGAGTAAACTCAATTCGGTCAGATGTGCAGCACGCAGCTCAGCTGTTTTCAGAAGACGGAGTCAAGACTGAGCGGTGCGTGTATGCTGCTGAAGGTCTCAAGATCGTATCGCAGCAGATACCGTTGGAAAAGACTCGGGCGCATACTCAGGGTATGACATATGCCATGGATGAGGCAGCAATGCTCGCTGCGCCACTTATGGGAGAGTGCGATGGGAAGAGCGTGCTCGATGCGTGTGCTGCCCCGGGGGGCAAGACGCTGCATCTTGCCGCGCTTATGAGAAACCGAGGAAGCATACTTGCGCTTGATGTGAGCCGTGCGCGATTAGGGTTGCTCAGCCAAAACGCCGCCAGGCTGGGCGCAGAGATAGTGCGCACAGAGTTGCTCGACGCGCGTGAAGCCAAGACTCGCTATTCTGGCGCATTTGACGCAGCGCTGTGTGATGTGCCGTGCTCTGGCCTGGGCGTCATACGAAGGCGGCCAGACCTGAGGTGGCGTAAGCATACGCTTCAGATATCGGGACTGCGCAAATTGCAGCTTCAGATATTGGACTCGGTAGCACAGTGTGTGAAGCCGGGAGGAGTGCTGGTGTACACAACTTGTAGCATCCATCAAGACGAAAACGAACACAACGTGCACGAATTCCTTTCACAGAACTCTGAGTGGAGGCTTGACTCTGTGCTGGGTTATGTGCCCGAGAACCTAAAGCGTTTCGTCACACATGGCTGGCTGCAACTCTATACTCACCTGCATGGTACGGATGGGTTTTACTTTGCTCGACTGAAAAGAGCAGGGGGGCAGTGATGTTGTCTATATGTGTTCAGGGTCTTGAGAAAGCCGAACTACACGAGATAGCCGAGAGACTTGGAGAAAAACCTTTTAGAGGCACACAGGTTTTCGAGTGGGTTCACAAGAAACGTGCAATCGATTTTGAGCAAATGAGCAATATTGGGGTGGCAACGCGCGCGCTGTTTGAATCGGAGTTCAATCTCGAGTCACTAGAACTGGCAGAGAAACAAACCGCCAGAGACGGAAGTCAAAAGTATGTGTTTAGGTGTAGTGACGGCCAGGCGATCGAGTCCGTTCTTATACCGCACAACTATGGCTACAGCGTATGCGTTTCTACTCAAGCGGGTTGCCGCATGGCATGCGTTTTCTGTGCCTCTGCTACCGGCGGACTAGCAAGAGACCTAAGCGCAGCGGAGATTGTGGGCCAAGTGCTGTATGTGCAGCGAGGCTTGGACGATTGCGGGCAGCGGGTTTCGCGGGTGGATTTCATGGGTTGTGGAGAACCGCTTGATAACTATGATAACGTCGTAAAGAGCATAAGAATCATGACTGACCCGTCAGGGCTTGCGATTGGGGCACGTAAGATAACGCTTTCAACGTGCGGACTTGCGCCGGAGATAAGACGACTCGCAAGAGAAGGGCTGCAGGTCACTTTGTCTGTTTCGCTTCACGCTCCTGACGACGCGACACGTACGACAATCATGCCTGTGAACAAGCGCTATCCTCTCAAGCAGGTACTCGAGGCTTGTGGCGAGTATTCTAGAATGACCGGGCGCAGAGTGACGTACGAGTACGCACTCATCGACGGTCTAAACGACAGTGTAAACTGTGCGCGTGACCTTTCGAGGCTTCTGCGTGGCAAGATGGCGCATGTGAACCTGATTCCGCTAAACCCCGTGTCCGGCCGTACGTACGTGAGAAGCGATGCTCAGAGCGTGATGGCGTTTTGCCGCGAACTCGAGCGTCATGGCGTGCCAGCTAGCATAAGGCGAGAGATGGGAAGTGAGATTGCGGCAGCATGCGGTCAGCTCAGGAGGAGAGAACTTGATGCAGATGGGCGCCGGCTCGAGAAAAGGGCGGGCAAGAGAGATAAATGAAGATGCTTATCTTGCGAAGCAGATAGACAGCACTCGGGACATTTACCTGCTTGCAGTGGCCGACGGTATGGGAGGTCACCTGGCGGGCGAGATTGCTTCGTCTACTGCAGTCGCCGCGCTTTATGAGAGTATTAAGCAAGCGCTTGCTTCCGGAGAGTTGGAGCATTCTGTATCTGGATGCATGCTGCAGGCGTTCACAGATGCTAACGAAGCGATTATCTCCGGGGCGAACGAGTACAGGTCCAGACGAGGTATGGGAACCACGTTCACGGCCGCATTGCTCATGGGCAATAGGGTATGCATAGCACATGTGGGTGATTCAAGGGCTTATGTTCTCACAGAAGGCCGACTGAGACGCATCACGCAAGACCATTCGCTGGTTGCGGAAATGGTGCGAAATGGCGGATTGTCCGAAGAAGAGGCTGCATCCCACCCGCAGCGCAACGTGCTGACAAGAGCACTTGGCAGCCAGTCGAACGTCAGTGTAGATGTGGTCGAGTTTGATTTCACAGATAGGTACGTGACGGTGCTGGTTAGCGATGGTGTGTCGGGGTTGATAGCCGACCACGAAATCCAAGAAGCGCTTAGCAATATATGCAGCGCGCAACACGCTGCCGATACGCTTTGTGAGATTGCGATGTCGCGGGGTGGATATGACGATGCCACCTGCGTAATTGCATGCAGCCATTCACAGGGAGGTGAGGCTGTTTGACGGGTGCGAAATTGGGAAACCGGTATGAACTGCTCGAACGAATCGGCGGAGGCGGGATGTCTCTTGTGTATAAGGCTCGAGATATGCTGCTAGATCGCACCGTTGCTGTCAAAGTGTTGCGTGCGGCGTACGCGAGCGATGAAGATGTCATAAGGAGGCTGCGCAGAGAGGCCCAGGCAGCTGCCAGCCTTTCACATCCGAACATAGTCGGCATGTACGACGTGGGCCAGGAAGGCGATGCGCATTACCTGGTGATGGAGTACATTGCCGGTCAGACTCTTAAGCAAAAGATCCAGCGTCTAGGTTCGCTTCCGGTGCAAGACGCGCTTGTTATATCCGAGCAGATATGCGAAGCGCTGGAACATGCGCACGCTCACGGCGTTATACACAGGGATATCAAGCCGCATAACATAATGCTCACGCAGGGAGGCAAAGTGAAAGTTGCCGACTTTGGAATTGCGCGAGCTGCGGCGTCGTCTACGCTGACGCATTCCGGAACCATCATAGGCTCTGTTCACTATTTTTCGCCTGAGCAGGCGAGAGGTGCGTTTGCTGGCGAAAAGTCGGATATCTACTCGCTCGGCGTAGTGATGTACGAGATGCTTACGGGCAAAGTGCCCTTTGAAGGCGACAGTCCGATTACGATAGCTCTCAAACACGTTCAGGAAGAAGTGGTCGCGCCTCGCAGGTTAAAACCGGACATTCCGGCGGAAGTCGAGCGCGTTGTTATGACTGCACTTGCAAAGGAGCAGTCCAGGAGGTATCAGTCTGCGGCCGAGATGCTTGCCGATATACGCAAAGTGTCTGGGAAGAGCGATCTGACAGAGGTTGATTCAGCGCTTAAGAATGAATATAAGGAAGGATCGAACAGGCCTGTGCGCAATTCTAAATCTGTGAGAGCCGCAAGACAGGAGAAAAAGCCCAGAACAGACAGTGCGGCGAGAAACGATAGACGAGATGCCAGGTCAGGCAGGAGGAAGAGACGATTCCCGTGGTTCATTCTGCTTGTGTTGCTTATGGCGGCTCTTGCCTGGGGAGGTTTGTCACTTCTGAGGGGTTGGCTCGAAGTTCCGACCGTAGCAGTGCCAGATGTGACAGGCAAGAGCCTCAGCGAGGCAAACAGAATGCTGCAGGAAGCAGGGCTTGTGGGCGCAGTAGTAGCAGAGAAGTACGACGAAAGCGTTGCGTCGAGTCACATCATAAGCCAACAACCCGAGCCTGGAGAGATGGTGCGCGCTGGAAGAACGATTAACCTTACCGTAAGCATGGGACAGGAGTTCACCGTTGTGCCCGAACTGGCAGATCTATCTGTGCGCGAAGCGATGTTGCAGCTTAGCGCAGAAGGCCTAGAGCTCGGTAGCGTCAGAACCAGGAACCATCCGACGGTACCGGCGGACACGATCATATCGCAGAACCCGAGAGCGGGTACTCGTGTCGCAAAAGGTACGCAGGTTGACGTCGAAGTAAGCGCGGGCGCAGAGACGCTGACGGTCGTAGTACCGAACCTGGTGGGGGATACGCAAGGCGGTGCAGTCGGCAAACTTGAATCACTCAAGCTTGAGGCCGGCGCGATTTCACGTCGCGTCAGTAATATACCTGAAGGAATTGTGCTTGATCAAGATCCGACTCCTGGAACAGAACTCAAAGAGGGCTCAACTGTAGACCTCGTGGTCTCTGCAGGCCCTACACAGCAGACAAGACGCAGCAGCCTATCGTTCTTGGTGCCGTCGCACCAGCCGTCGTCATGGATACGCATAACTGTTACCGATTCTAGCGGCACCAACAAGGTGTACGAACAGCGACACAGTGCAGGAACCACTCTTGAACTGGAAATAGAGTGGATGGGCACAGAGGCAAAAGCGATGATCTACGTAGATAATGTGCCATACCGTGAGGAGGTATTGCGTTAGCGAACTTTGGATAAAACGGAGGAAATCTGCAGCGGAATAGTGGTTAAGGCAATGAGCAGCTTCTACCACGTACTGGTGGGTGACAGCCGACTCGTGGCCAGGCCAAGAGGGCGCTTCAAGATACGCTCGCAAGATGTGCTTGCGGGTGACAGAGTCACGGTGTGCATCGCCGAGGACGGAATGGGCTACATTGACAGCGTTGAGGAGAGGAGAAATTGCTTGGTCAGGCCGCCTGTTGCGAACATCGACCAGGCTTGTGTCGTTTTTACTTACCGCGATCCCCCGCTGGTACCTGAACTCATAGATCGTATACTTGTTCACACCGGTGTGGTGGGAGTGTCACCGTTACTGGTGCTAAACAAGGCTGATCTGATGAGCGCAGAAGAAGTTGATACTGTGCTTGAGATGTACTCTCATTTGAGCTGTCCGTTGTTTGTCACAAGTGCAGTTGTGGGAACAGGCGTAGACGTACTGCGTGCACAACTTGCAGCAAAGACGTCGGTAATGGTCGGACAGAGTGGGGTCGGCAAGTCCAGATTGCTGAATGCTCTCGTGCCGGGCGCAGGAAGAAGCACGCAAGAGGTAAGTAGAAAGGTGCGCAGAGGAAGACACACGACACGCCACGTAGAACTTATCAGTATCAGTGATGGCTTCATAGCAGATACTCCAGGATTCAGCTTGCTCGAGCCCGTGAAGGTAAGTCCTTGGGAACTTTCGGCGTTCTTTGAGGAGATACACGCCGTCGAACACAGTTGCCGTTTCACGGATTGTCTACATAGAGACGAACCCGGTTGTGCAGTTAAGGATGCGGTCCGAGACGGTAGGATTCCTGTGTCTCGATATGAGAACTACCTTACGATGTTGAGCGAGGCAGAGACTGAAAGCAGGAGGTACTGAGATGGCTAGGATATCCGCTTCAATACTGTCGGCCGATCTCGGAAGGCTGGCCGAGGAAGTCGCCAGAGTGGAATCTGCGGGTGTCGATCTGCTGCACTTAGATATCATGGACGGTCACTTCGTGCCGAATCTGAGTTTCGGGCCCGCGTTGATGGGTTCTATACGACGTGTATCGTCTCTGCCAATGCACGCGCACCTGATGGTTAATGATCCCACCTGGATGATAGATGAATGTGTGGCTCATGGGGCGCAATTTGTAACAGTGCACGCTGAGGCATGTGCACACCTGCACCGTACTCTATCAAGAATAAGAGAGAGTGGAATAAGTCCTGGAGTGGCTCTGAATCCCGCTACGCCTCTTACTAACATAGAATGGGTGTTGACCCTCGTTGATAACGTCACGCTAATGAGTGTGAACCCAGGTTTTGGCGGTCAGAAGTTCATATCGTCGGTTCTGGCCAAAATCAGTGCGCTATGTGAGTTGGCGGCGAGGCTCAATCCTGCTCTGGATATAATAGTCGACGGAGGAATCAACGATCTGACGGCCAGGGCAGTGGTTGAAGCAGGTGCGAGTACACTTGTCGTAGGGTCTTATCTGTTTGGGCAGAACACGTGCTCAAGGGTTCAGACTATAAGGCAGGCTATCCGGCATGAAGTAAGTTGTTAGCTACATGTTGAGTTGTGTTTACTGAGCGAGTATGCAGTGCTATAATGAGTGATGCAAAAACACATATGTGCAAACCTTCGGGGCTGGGTGAGAGGGCGTGCCCTCAATTCCCTACCGGCGGTGGGGCCAGGTCTGGCCGAGCCCGCGACCCCCGTTAAGAACGGGGCTGATCCGGCGAAGAACCGGAGCCGACAGTATAGTCTGGATGGGAGAAGGTGTGTTTTGGTGTAGTTCCCCGGGGTTTCGCCCGGGTTTTTTGCTGCCCGGGACGAAAGAGGAGGAGTCAATTGGTGAAAGACAAGAGTGTTCAGATGGTGGTTCGTATCGGGTTTCTATCGGCTGTCGGGTTGGTGCTCACGTTCTTTGAGTTTCCCATTCTTCCGAGTGCTCCGTTTCTCAAGTACGACGCTTCAGAAGTGCCTGCGTTGATCGCCGCTTTCGGTATGGGGCCCTTGGCCGGTTTTCTGACGGTATTTCTTAAGAGCTTGCTTTTCCATTTCTCGGGCAAGAACATGACGGGCATAGTCGGTACGAGCGCAATGATAGTGGCGGGAACGGCGCTTGTGGTGCCGGCGGGAATAGTCTACGCAAGAATGAAGAACATTCGAGGCGCGGTGTTGGGTCTTCTCTCCGGCATAGTGGGAATAACGGTTATAATGTTCTTTGCCAATCTGTATGTACTGCTCCCGCTTTGGGGAATACCGGAAGAGATTCGGGCGTCTCTCGTGAGAAGTGCGGTTGTGCCGTTTAACATTATCAAGGGGTTTACCAGCTCAATAGTCACCTTCCTGCTTTACAAGAGGGTCTCCTCGATAGTAAGGCTAGACAAGCCTATTGTCTAAGCAGCGGTTAGAAGCGGGCGCCACAGATATCAGGGTGCCCGTCTTTTTTCACGCCTTGGGGCGTCTCCCGAATACTATAAGATAGTGAGTGCTGGAGGCGGAGAGGCAGTGTTTAAGAGATCGAAGAACCGCACAATGCGATGTGCCGTAGGTCTCTTGCTCATGGCCGTGGGCGTGGTGCTGGTTTGGGCGGCGCCAGCTTGGCTGTTCAGATTCGTGTGTGGCGCTGGCCTAATTGGGCTGGGCTGGTCCATTCTAAGAAGGGATGGATGATCGATGTCGGTGAGGATCAAGGTGGTCAAAGTGCCGAGGCCTGTCGGAGCAGTGCTGAGGGCAATGCTTGGCATATTCGGCAGAAACTCCCGCTCTTAAAGGGCGGAAACAGGGCACGAGTGCCCTGTTTCTAAGTATGGGACAGGCTTAGCAAAACACGAAGACTCTTCGAGCGTACGAAGAGTCCCGGGTACAGAAGTGTTATACTGCTCTTTCAACCTTTCCGGAACGCAAGCAGCTGGTGCACACATACATCCGAGCAGCACGGCCTTTAACAAGAACACGAACCTTTTGGATGTTGGGTGCCCAGATACGCTTTGTCTTAATGTTTGAATGGCTTACGTGATGTCCGAAACCCACTTTCTTTCCGCATACCTCGCATATCTTTGCCAAAGGTCGCACCTCCTGCATAACGGGATTCATTCTAACACAGAGCTTTTGGTATTGCAAGGTGCACTGCCTAGTACGATAATGTAGACTTGTAGTGGAGCACGCGCGTTTGATGTTGACGGCACCGGTTGATGCTAAGAAGGAAAATCGGTGTGTGCGCAAAATACGTAAATACTTAGGGCCAAGTCAATGGAGGGTTTCTCAGATGGACCGCGAGATTACCAACGAACTCGGACGTCTCAGCGTGTCTGAAGATGTCATCGCCACCATTGCAGGCGTGGCCGCAACCGAGTGCTACGGCATAGTCGGCATGTCGTCTCGAAGGATGGCGGACGGGATCGCGGAACTCTTGGGCCGGGAGAACTTGAGCCGCGGAGTAGAAGTTGCCGTTGAAGGGGATAAGGCGACGATCACCTTGAACGTGATAGTCGGATACGGTACCAGGATATCCGAAGTGGCAAGAAACGTAGTGGATAAGGTCAAGTACACAGTAGAGAACGCCACCGATCTGAAGGTGGCCAAAGTCAAAGTAAATGTTCAGGGCGTGAAGGTTGGTCCTAGATAGGGGAGGCCCGTATTGAGCGGGGAGTGCATAACGGGAAATTTGTTTCGCAGAATGATCGCCGGTGCAACAGAGGTCTTAAAACAGAACAAGGCTACCGTGGACGCGCTAAACGTGTTTCCGGTGCCCGATGGGGACACCGGGACGAACATGTCGCTTACCATGCTGTCTGCTACTGCCGAGGCGCAGAAGTCAAGGTCTGAGAATCTGTCTGCGGTAGCCGAGCAAGTCGCACTCGGTTCACTGATGGGAGCTCGAGGCAACTCGGGCGTCATACTGAGCCAGCTTTTCCGAGGAATAGCGAAAGGGCTCTCGGGCCACGAAAAAGCATCAGCAGAGGTGCTTGCTGAGGCTTTTGAACAAGGCGTCGAGACAGCCTACAAGGCGGTTATGAAGCCGGTCGAGGGGACTATCCTAACGGTGGCGCGTGAAGCCTCTAGAGCTGCTAGGACTGCCGAGCAAATGGGGAAGGACGTCTACGCGGTGTGGGAGGCGGCATGTAGAGAGGCAGAGGCTGCACTCGCAAGGACGCCGGAACAGCTGCCAGTGCTTAAGCAGGCCAAAGTGGTTGATGCGGGTGGAAAAGGGTTGGTGTATATCCTAAAGGGCGCTCTTGACGTGTTACGCGACCAGAGCCCGGTAAAGAAGACCAATGTGGTGTTACGGCCCGTGGCGGAAGAGGCGACGATCACCGATGACATGGGAGAGATTGCTTACCCGTACGACACCCAACTTCTGGTTAAGGCTACTTCGGTAGACGTTGATAGTCTTCGCGAGCAGCTTGAGCCGCTGGGCGACTCGCTTCTTGTAGTGGGTTCTGAAGAAGTGGCCAGAGTGCACATCCACACCGAGCGACCGGACGAGGTCTTGCGCATCTGTCTTGCCCATGGATTTGTGTCACGTGTTACGGTGGACAACATGAGAGAGCAGTACCTAGAGATGAAAGAGGGCGCTTCGACAAGTCACGAGCAGCAGCCATCTCGAGATGACGCCGAAGAAAAGGAAGTTGGAGTCGTGGCCGTAGTGTCGGGACAAGGGCTCATTGAAGTGGTCAAGAGCTTGGGCGCCGACATGATAATAGATGGTGGTCAGACGATGAATCCCAGCACTGAGGATGTTGTGACCGCTGTGAACTCGGTGAAGGCAAAGAGAGTCATATTCCTCCCGAACAACGGCAACATATTTCTTGCGGCAAAACAGGCAAAGAGGATATGCGATAAGCGAATGTACGTAGTGCCCACAAGGACAATACCTCAGGGAATCTCTGCTCTGTTGGCCTTGCATCTCGATGCTAACATGGAAACGAATCTCAAGCGGATGGCGAAGGCGGTCAAGCAGGTGAAGACGGGCGAGATTACGTTTGCGGTTAGAAAGAGCCAGTACAATGGGTTTGCGATATCTGAAGGAGACGTACTTGGGCTCATCGACGGCGAGATAGCGTTGACCGGCAGTGATGCCTCATCGGTGTTGAATGATCTGCTGGATAAGATGGTTGATGAAGACGATGAGGTAATTACCGTGTTTTACGGCAACGGACTCGATGAAGAAAGCGTCTGGAATGCCACTTCTGATCTCTCTTCACGCTTCCCCAACTGCGAGATAGAAATAAGAAACGGCGGCCAGCCACTTTACTATTACATTGTGTCCGTTGAGTGATGGGTATGCGCAATGCGAGAGATACCCAACCGCTAGAAGAGTCCGTTCAGTTCTTGAAGGGTGTAGGTCCTGTAAGAGCAAAACATCTGAAGAGACTCGGCATTGAAAGCGTCAAAGACCTGCTATGCTACTTTCCGCGCAAGCATGAAGACCGAAGTGCCATAAGACCCATATCTCATACCGGATTTGACGCTGTTGAGACTGTGAGGGGCAAGGTCTTCGCGGTCAGGGAATCGCGTGTTAGAGCGAACCTGAGCATCCTTAAAGCTGCCGTGAGCGACGGCACAGGTGTAGTCGAAGCTGTGTGGTTTAACCAGCCCTATCTGAAGCAGAAGATACGAAAAGGCGTCGACCTTATTATGAGCGGCCGCGTTCAGCGCAAGTTTGGCAGATTGCAGATCGAGAACCCTGAGTTTGAAGAGGTCGAGTCTGAGGACGAGCACAACGTGCATACTGCTCGCATTGTACCTATCTATGGACTTACCGAAGGGCTGAGCCAGAAAAGCCTCCGCAGCATAATGAAGAACGCGCTTGATAGATACTCACCGCTCGTGACAGACTACTTGGATGACCGGCTCTTGTTCGAGAATTCGCTTGTGCCGTATCCGCAGGCCATCTACCAAATCCACTTTCCAGACAGCAAATCTGCATTAGAGAGTGCGAGAAGGCGGCTAGTATGGGACGAACTGTTTGCGATTCAGCTCGGGCTGGCTCTCATGAAGCGCTCAAACCAAGACGTCCCGAAACCGCATGAACACAAGCCTGACGGGTCAGAACTAAAACGGTTCGTGCAAGACCTTCCTTTCTCACTCACGCTGGCACAGTCAAGGGTGTGGGCCGAAATCAGTGCAGACATGGAGTCGCCACGGCCAATGTCTCGTTTGCTCCAGGGCGATGTTGGTTCTGGCAAAACCGTAGTGGCTGCGATGGCGCTGCTTAAGTCTGTTGAGTCAGGCCATCAGGGCGCTCTGATGGCACCCACCGAGATTCTGGCCGAACAGCATTTTCTGAGCCTCAGACAGCTGTTCGCGTCAAGCAGTGCTCGCATAGCGCTTCTGACTAGCAGTCTCAGTAACAGGCAGAGAGACTTGACTCTATCCGCGCTTTCGGCTGGGGAGATAGATATCATCGTGGGCACCCACGCACTGATACAGCCAGACGTTGAATACAGAAGCCTAGGTCTTGCGGTGGTTGATGAACAGCACCGCTTCGGAGTCAGGCAAAGGGCGGGGCTTGCCGAGAAGGGTGCCAACCCTGATATGCTTGTCATGACTGCCACGCCTATCCCGAGGACTCTCGCGCTGACGCTTTACGGCGACCTCGACTATTCGGTGATTGATGAGATACCACCGGGAAGAAAACCGGTTACTACGCAGTGGATTCCTGAAAACCAGAAAAGAAGGGCATACTCGTTCGCTAGAGAGCAAGTGCTAGCCGGGGGACAGGTGTACGTCGTGTGTCCGCTCATAGAAGAATCTGAGAATATGCAGAGTGAAGCGGCCACGGTGCTTGCCGAGCGGCTCAAGAGACAGGTCTTCAGAGGCATAAGCGTAGGGCTCATCCACGGCCGGCTTTCAGGAGAAGAGAGAGAAGCGGTAATGCGCAATTTCCGCGAGAAGAAGATGAGCGTACTCGTGTCGACAACTGTCATAGAGGTTGGAGTCGATGTGCCTAACGCGAGCGTGATGATCATCGAAGGGGCAGAACGTTTTGGGCTTGCACAGCTTCACCAGCTGCGTGGCAGAGTCGGCAGAGGAGGGCAGAAGTCGTTCTGCTTCCTGGTAACCGGGTCGCAGAGTGCTGACGCCAAACGCAGGATGGAGGTAATGGTGTCCACGAACGACGGGTTTGTCATAGCCGAAGCCGATCTCGAGATCCGTGGGCCGGGCGAGTTCTTTGGCACGCGACAGCACGGCCTGCCTGACCTAAAGATAGCAAATCCTCTGCGAGATCACTCAATACTGCTCGAAACTCGCGCTGCTGCTGCGGGCTTGGTCGCCAGTGACCCTCACCTCGAAGAAGCCGCGCACAGCCACATACGAGCCAGGGTACTCGAGATGTGGCCCGACGGAATGGGTCTGCTGGGCATAAGCTAGGCTACCCCACGTATTTGGTCATCTCGGTTATGTCTATCCCTGGGTGAAACGCGGCGTTGAGTGACCCTGCTACCACTGTCGCCATGTCTTCTATGTAGGTATCTATATCTTTGGGTGTGACTACCATGTCACCGAGTCTTTCTTCCATTGCATGCTCCACGATGTCCTGGTTTGTGCTGTGGTCGAGTCGTCCTATCCACGGCTGGCTTGATGCGATTGTTTCCATGACTCGCGAAAGAGCGTCACGCGCTATGGTCGTGGCGTACACCACAGTCGGTATGCCAATTGCTATCACAGGCACTCCAAGCGTGTCTTGTGTTAGCCCAAATCGTTTGTTGCCAATGCCCGAGCCGGGGTGAATACCAGTGTCTGCAAGCTGCACCGTTGAGATTATCCTGTCAACGCTCCTTGCGGCAAGCGAGTCTACTGCGACAACCACGTCTGGCGAAGTGTGAGCGACCACTCCCTTTACTATTTCTGCTGTCTCCACGCCTGTGAGGCCAAGTACGCCTGGAGAAATTGCCGAGACTGAGCGGAGTTCGCCGATCACGTCCTGAGGCACGTAGCGTTTAAGATGCCGTGTGACCAACAACTTTGAAGTTACTTTTGGCCCCAGTGAATCAGCCGTTGCCCGCCAGTTTCCAAGGCCAACCACAAGATACTTGCGCGCGGGTGAATCTGATGCTACAAGTGTCGATAGCTCGCGGGTCAGCACTCCGCCGACATCTTCTTGAAGTGAGCGGTTGCGTTTCTTGAGCCCCTGACATTCGATCGTGACATATGTACCTCTGGGCTTTCCGATTGTGCTTTCTCCAATCTCATCGAGCACGCGCACCGTCGTCACTCTTATTTCGCCTTGCGTATGCTCGCTCACGGAGACGCCGGGCAGTTCGCGCCCTGCTTGTCCGCGTACTGACTGAGATGCTTCAAGCGCTAGGTCTGTGCGTGGGTATCCTCCATTCGCATCGTCCAACTATATCCCCTCCGCCTGAGTTCTGCTAAGTATCAGTGTTGCCATAGGTCAGGTCGTATATGAAGAATTTGCATGCTTTGGACTTTGTGCCAACGGTGCCGACCATACTAACCTCACACGGCTTACTTGTGACGGGAGGTAATCAGAATAGCTAATATAATTGCGCTTGTCGCTGCATGCGTTTCTGGAACGCTGATGGCGGTTCAAGGCACGCTCAACAGTGAGCTGGGCAAAGTGGTGGGCCTACTAGAAGCATCGTGGATAGTGCATGTTGCAGGTGCGTTCCTAATTTTCGTGATGCTGTACGTGTTTCGATTGGGAAGTGGCAATCTTGGCTTGGCAGGACAGGCACGCTGGTACACGTTCTTTGGAGGGCCGCTCAACGTGGCCATCATATACTTGGTGGTTACGAGTATCCCCAAGGTCGGAGTGGCCCGAGCCACGACTGCGATAATCATCGGGCAAGTGACTGCGGCTGCAGTCATAGATCACTTCGGCTTACTCGGTGTCAAGCCTGTGCCGTTTAATGTGTCAAAGGCAATCGGTCTTGTGTTGCTTGCAGTCGGGGGACGCTTGTTGCTGGGCTCGCTAAACAATTGAAGGGTTAGCAGCCTGTGACCTAGAAATGCGGTACAAAGCGAGGTGGTTAGTGTGGAGCTTTCCGCCGATCAACTCGAGCGCTACTCCAGGAATATCGCCGTGAGTTCTTTCGGCCAGCAAGCGCAGAAACGCTTGCTGAGGTCAAGGGTGCTCGTCATCGGGGCAGGGGGCCTAGGCTCGCCTGTATGCTTGTATCTTGCTGCAGCAGGAGTAGGTACCATAGGCGTTCTCGATTCCGATAGTGTGAGTCTGTCGAATTTGCAGCGCCAAATATTACACAGGATGCGTGATATCGGTAAGCCCAAAGTGCTTTCGGCTTGTCGCGAGATGACAGATCTTAATCCCGATGTAAGAGTCATACCGCTTATGGCAAACATCACCGAGAAGAACGCGCGCTCGTTGGTGATGCAATATGACGTGGTCGTCGCGGCCGTTGACAATTTCTCCACTCGCTTCGTGCTTAACGACGCGTGTGTGGCTGCGGGTAAGCCTCTAGTTGAAGCGGGCGTGTCTCGATTTGACGCACTGTTAATGACCGTTGTTCCTGGCCGGGGGGCGTGTTACCGATGTGTGTTTCCAGATGAGCAACGCATGTTGGCGGCACCGCCTGCGTCTCAGGCTGGAGTTATCGGTGCAGTTGCCGGGGTTGCGGGTTGCATGCAGTGTATCGAGGTGATAAAACTGCTGACGGGACGCGGAGATCCGATAGTATCACGGTTGCTCATATTCGATGGTCTCGCCGGCAGTTGGCGAGAGGTCAGTGTTGAGCCGAACCCTGAGTGCACAGTGTGCGCGGCCAAAAAAGAAGCCCCGGTCGGCTAACCGGAGCGGTGGGAGAGGAGAAACCGGAGGAAGAGCCTATGGGGGAGGGTTCGCATTTGCTTCGCCGGTTCCGTTTCATCACGTATTATGCTCCTGGATTGCCGCATTATTCGTGAGTGTAGAATCTATGCCAAGCAGTATCCACCAGGTAAGGAAGTGTTGGCGTTGCGGGTCATATCTGGAAGCGCGAAAGGAAGGCGACTCAAGACGCTCGTGGGAAATCACACGCGACCGACTTCTGATCGTGTTCGAGAGTCGCTGTTCAATATACTGGGTCAAGACCTCTGCGGCATTCGGTTCATGGACCTGTTTGCAGGCTCAGGCGCAGTGGGTGTAGAGGCTCTTTCGCGCGGAGCGAGTATATGCGTGTTTGTTGATGCCTATGTGGAAGCGTGTCGTGTAATAAGAGCCAACCTCATGGCCACACGCCTTTACACCAATGCCGAGGTTCACTGCCGCGAGGTGATCTCGGCGATAGAGATAGCCGCGCGCAAAGGCAGATTGTTCGACTGCGTGTTCATGGACCCACCATATGATAAGGGGCTCTTGAGGCGAGCGCTTGAACGCGTGTCGGAGGGAAGAATTCTGTCGGAAGACGCGGTGGTGGTCGTTGAACACAGCAAGAGAGAACCTCTGCCGGCAGTGCAGGGAGTCTGCCACCGATTTCGCATACAGGCGTACGGAGACACGATGCTATCGTTTTATGAGCGAGCAAGACTAAACGAGACTCCGGAGGAGACAAGATGAGAGTTGCAGTGTACCCTGGAAGTTTTGACCCACCTACTTGCGGCCATCACGATATCATAAAGAGGGCAAGCGCCATATTTGACAAGGTGTATGTGACTGTATTTTCAAATCCAGATAAGAAGTCCACATTTAGCGGCGAAGAACGTGTGGAAATGCTTTCATGCATGACTAGAGACCTGGAGAACGTTCTGGTGGAAAGGTATTACGGATTGTTAACAGATTATGTGCGTTCTCGTAAAGCGAGTATAATAGTAAGAGGGATGCGAGCGGTGTCGGATTTCGACTACGAGTTCAGCATGGCGCTACTGAATCAGAAACTTGCACCGGAGGTGCACACAATCTTCATTATGACGAACCCCGATTACCTTTATCTATCATCTAGCAAAGTGAAGGAACTCGCGTCATTTGGGGCTTGTGTCAGAGGATTAGTGCCACCCAACGTAGAAGCCCGTCTCCGCATAAGATTCGGCAGACAGGATGACTCAGGGGAGGGTCTATAGTGGATGTAATAGCACTCCTAGACAGGCTGGAGAATCTGGTGGCTTCGAGTGCGAGGGTGCCTCTGACAGGCAAGATAATCGCTGACGAAGAAGCCATCTATAACATCATAGATGATATCAGGCACAGCCTGCCTGACGAGCTGAAGCAGGCCAAGATGGTTGTTAGAGAACGCGATCGCCTGCTTGAGCAGGCGAAGATGGATGCCGAGCAGATAATCACGGAAGCGTCTAACAGGGCATCAAGACTTGCCGAAGAGTCATCTATTGTGACCGAGGCACGGCGACAGGCGCAAGAGATTGTGGACAAGGCGAAAGTGGTCGCTCAGGAAATAGTGGACGGTGCCAAGCTGTACGCGCACGACACACTTACAAGTCTTTCCGACACGCTTGCCCGGGTGTCCGAATCTGTCAAGCAGGGGCAAGAAGAACTACGCAGGAAGAAGAGTCAAGAACATGCAACAGCGCCTTTGGACGATCAAGAAGAGATTTAGGCTCAAACGGGCCTATTAGCTACCTCAGAGATTCGGCCTGAAGACTGTCTCTTAGGCCGTTTTCCTTGTTCTCACGTCTATGCACCTTGGGGATATGGCTCAGGCAAGAGATTACCCCCGTCTTATCAGTGTGCGAGCGATTCCGTATCCCAGAGCTGTGGTCGACAGCACTCCAAGCGCTTTTAGGAAGTGTGCCAGTGAAAGAAACGCTTTTGCCGTCCAGTTGATGCCTTCTGGAGAGACCGATGCAATCACCGGCGTGGCCAAAACCTGAGACAGCGGTCCTGAGAGCAACAGGCAAGCGGTTGCCGCGAATACCGCATGCAGCAATCTAGCTGCCACGTACGGAGCGACGCTTACGTCTGTACCCTGCATCATAGCCGCGACCTGCGCGTGAACCGAGAGACCGCTCCAGCCTATGATAGCGCTCGCAGCCATCAATCTGTACACCAGAGGTGAGGTAGCCTGGCTTGCCATCTGGGTGCCGATCGTTATCTCAAACATACCGCCAACGAGCGAGGGCACGGTAGATGTATCTAACCCGAATCGTCCGAGAAGCAAACTCAGAGCTCCGGCGATCGACGGGGTTACTCCGGCGATCTCGAGGATCGAGATTATGCACGAAAACAAGATTATGAACCCGCCTACAAGCAAGAGTGAGTTTACCGAGCGTCTAATTGAGTCTCCCATTAGCTGCCCGAACGGTCTCGCGTCATTGCTCCTCGCATCCACCAGTGCTCTGGCTGCGCGCGAAAACAGTGGCCCTGAAATCTTCGCTTGGACAGTACTGTCTGAGTGCTGCTTGTAGAACCTCATGACCAGCCCAACGCCAACAGCGGCAAGGTAGTGAGAAGCCATTATCACGCCACTCACTTGGGCCATTCCGAACATGCCTACGGCTACGGCACCTGCGATGAGCATATGTAGTATAAGCGACGGAGGAAGAGGGAAAACCCCAGTTAGGTGAGCCTATAGCGGACGTCCACGATGTTGCCGTCCCTGTCAACAATGATCTCATCGAACATCTCGTGGATTATCTGCCACTGTTCGTCGTGGGACATATCATATACGGCTTCGCCGAATTGCTCGGCACGTTCAATCACGCGAGCCACGCTTATCGCCGCTTCGGCCTGCTTCTCGAGTTGGCCAGATAGCTCTGCTTTCCGGCGCGACAGGTCTGCAAACTCTTCGTCCAGGCGCTTCTGCCGCGGGATAATGTTGTCTAGAGACATCTTGCCCGATTCGTAAGCCTCGTCCCAGCGTGACCGGCGTCGGGTGATATCAGCCAGGCGCTTGTCTATGGCCTCCATCTCAAGTAGCACTGCAGTTGGATCGGAGCCTGTCTGAGACTTGATTTCCTCCTCAACTATGGTAGTCGCTACGTCAAGGTCATGCATCTTGCGCGACCTGAGCCACTCCAAGAACGTCTCTTCGAGGCGTGGCCCGTGACGGTAACCCGCGGTGCACTCGGCTGTCACCAGATGATGGGGATTACCCAAGTAGTTGTAGCAGACGTAGTTGACGTGGTACTTCTTCGGTTCCTTGGGCCAGTTAACCCACTGCCGTTTTGCCCGCATCCTACCCCCGCACTCAGCACAGACCAGAAGGCCTGACAACAGGTACTGGCGTTTGGTGTTCTTTCGGACGTTCTTCTCGGATGCCAGCCGTCCCGCATGCTCGAACTGCTGTAGCGAGACTAGAGGCTCGTGAGCGCCCTGGTAGGCTGTCTCATTCTTGGTGTTAACTTTATGGCGTGTCATCCCCGCATATGTTGGGTTCTTGAGGATATACCGCACCGCGCTGTAGACCCAGCCCTTCTTGGCGCCGCGAGCGGGAGGGTAGATTCTGCTATCGGGATTCTCTCCATTGAGATACCTGGCAATCGCTTCATAGCCCATGTTCTTCTCGGTGTACAGGTGGAATATCAGCTTGACGACGTGCGCCGTAGCCGGGTCAGGCATAAGCGTACGACCGTCCTCTGACACACGGTACCCGTAAGTAGGCTTTGGCCCACCAGACCAACGCCCTTCTTTAGCAGCCTGGGCTTTGCCCATGCGTACTCGCTCAACTATAGTCTCGCGCTCAAGCTGCGCGAAGACGGCAAGAATGCCTATCATGGCCTTGCCGAACGGCGTCGTCGTATCAAACGATTCGGTACCGCTCCTGAAGCCCACACCCGAGCCGAGAAACACGTCCTCGAGAAGATATAGGCAGTCTTTTTGACGCCGGCTGAGGCGGTCGATCTTGTACACAAGCACTAGGTCAACCTTACGGGCTGCACAGTCCGCGAGCAGCTTCTGCAGGCCTGGGCGGTTCAGATCCTTGCCTGAATAGCCATCATCGACGTAGAGGCCACTCACAGTCCATCCCTGGCTCTTGCAGAACGCCACAAGGGCAGACTCCTGGGCTGCCAGTGAGACGCCTTCACGGGCTTGTTCTTCGGTTGAGACGCGGAGATAGAGAGCGGTTCTCATACTATCAGACCCCTATTCTGACACACCTTCAGACTTGACTCTTTGCTTGCCTCTTCTCAACACCTGCCTCCTTCGGCTTTATAGCCGTTAGATTCTTCTGTACGTATTCTATGCTCGTGCATTTGGGTCACGAGGAGCAGGATGGCTTCATGTTAGCCGTCTCTACACCAGCCCAAAGTACTTCTCAAAGAATCTGAGCAACTTGTCAATAACGCTTTGCTTCTTGATCGCGCGGCCATGCGCAACAAAGCGCGAGACAGGCGGCAAAATCCTATCGATGTCTGTTCCAG
>CAYQIY010000012.1:0-8667 GCA_964417635.1 uncultured Pseudomonadota bacterium
GCGACTAGCACGAAGCCCACAAGCAACTTCACACGGATTTTCATGTTTCGAAACCATTTCATGTGTATCACCCTTTGGGTTTATGGTGGGTCACGATACTCTCGCGACTTGGGCGATCTCGTTGGCACTCAGCACTTGACCTATGTCCAGCAGAATCACCACTTTGTCTTTGGCTTTGCCGATGCCCAGTATGAACCCGGTGTCCACGCTTGTGCCGAACGAAGGTGGAGGCTCTATCGCGGTTTCGGCTATGTCTAGCACTTCGGATACCCTGTCGACCACGACTCCCATGTACACTTCTTCGAGGTCAACCACTATGATACACGTCTCTTGGGTGTCTTCCACTTGACGCATCCCAAACTTAAGGCGCAGGTCTATGACAGGAATGACCTTTCCGCGCAGGTTTATGACCCCTCTGACGAACTCGGGCATGCGTGGTACGTTTGTTATCTCCATGAGCCCGTTTATCTCGCGCACGCGCAGGATTTCGAGCCCGTATTCTTCTTTGCCGAGCACAAACGTTAGATACTTGCCCATCTTTGCTCCTCTGCGTTCGGGTCCAAGCGTTCCGTCGCCGTATCTTACGGTGGTTTGAGGTGTCGCCATCTAGTCCGCTCCTTTCTGTGGTGTATAAGCTAGTCCGCTGTGTACCTGTTTTGCCCTTCATGTTGGGCGGTTGCAATTAGGCCTGCAGCATCAAGGATCAGCGCCACCAATCCGTCACCCATTATGGCGGCGCCGGAGACGGCGCTGACGCCGTCGAACGTATGTCCTACAGGCTTAACCACTACATGCTGTTGTCCAAGGATGTCATCTACGAGCAGTGCGCAGCTGCCGTCTCCGTCTGTTATCACGAGCAAGATGCCTTGGCACGGGTCTTCTTGTGCGTCGTGTATACCGAACACTCGGTGAAGCCGGAAGAGTGGCACCAAACTGCCTCTGATGGACACCATCTCGGCTTTGGATAGCACAGTGGATATCTGGTGTCTTGACGGTCGTAGCGATTCTTGGATGGCTATGGTAGGGATGATGAAACGCTTCTTGCCCACAGTTACCACCATACCGTCGATCATTGCCATAGTTAGAGGCAGTCTTATCGAGAACGTGGTGCCCTCGCCAGGCTGGGAAGTTATCTCAATTCTGCCTCTTAATTGGTCGACTGCCTGTTTGACCACATCCATGCCCACTCCACGTCCGGATATGTCGGTAACCTTTCCGGCTGTTGAGAAGCCCGGCTTGAAGATGAGGCTGTAGATCTCGCGGTCGGTGAGCTCTGCTGCGGGTTCTACAAGTCCTGATGAAATTGCTTTGGTGAGGATGCGTTGTGCATCAAGTCCTCTACCGTCGTCAGATATCCGTATAACAACACTTCCGCCTTCGTGGCATGCAGATAGGTGGACTTTGCCCACTTCAGGTTTTGCTCTTGCAGCTCTCTCGGAAGGCGGTTCGATACCGTGATCGACCGCGTTTCTGACCATGTGCACAAGAGGGCTTTGGATCTCTTCAACCACCGCTCTGTCGAGTTCGGTTTCCTCGCCCGAACACGTGAACTCCAGTGGAATGCCGGACTTGATAGACAAATCTCGCGCCACACGCGACATCTTGTGAAACGTTGACTCTAGCGATACCATCCGCATACTCACTGCTAGTTCCTGAAGCTCGCGGATAATCTTACCCATTCGGCTCACATTCGCCGCAAGCGAGATGTGCTGCTTGCTCAGGCTGATGTCTTGAGTAACCATGGACGCCGCTATGGCGAGTTCTCCCACCGCATCTACCAGGCTATCCAGCCGGCGAGTGTTTACCTTGACGGTGTCATCAACTCTGGGCTTGGGCAAAGCCGGCTCCTCGGGCGATTCAACCTGCGGCTCCGGTGCATCTAAGACCTCGGGAGGGTTCTTTAGTTGCTCGAGAACCTTCGCATACGCCCCGGGTATCTCATATGATTGGCGGCCTGAAAGCGCGGCTTCGACTCGGTCAACCATATCTTTGAGCAGGTCAAGCGCGTCGAAGCACACACAGGATACCGCCCTAGTAAACGAAATCTGACCAGAGCGGGCCATGTCCATGAGCGATTCTGCGCTGTGGGCAAGCTGTTGAAAATGCTCTAAGTTTAAGAACCCGGATATGCCTTTGACGTTATGAAAGCACCGGAACACCTCGTTCAAAGACTCCGCATCGCTTGGCCGCTTTTCCAGCGCAATGAGCGCGACCTCGGCCGCCGCCAGGTACTCTCGAGTCTCTGACACAAAGGCGGCGAGTTCTGGATTCGCGGTGTCTATGTCGAGATGGCCAGAGCACAGTTCGGGCTCGGCCATCAGGTTCTCGACTAGAGTTTCGAGTTCGGGGACAAGAGAACTCTCGGGCGCATCCGCGATGAGCCGGTCTACCGTGTCGAGCAGTGCGTCCAACTGATGGCGTCCAATAGCAGAATCCTGCTCACGCATGCGAGATGCAAGTCGTCTCAACCGTGTTGCGTCAATCTCGATTTCTTCGAGCTGCGACGCTAGCTCATTGATTGACCCCAGAAACGGGGCTAGCGGCGCAGGATTATCGCCCTGTCCAATCTCGAGAAGATTGGTTCTGAAACTGGTGACCGCGTCTTTGAGTGCAGAACGTAGCGGCTGTGTCGACTTCCCGTTTGCGGAATAGCTATAGAGTTGCCGCTGCAAGATATCCACGGCCGAACACAGCGTCTGGTAGCCTTCTTCGAAAGACGTCTTGCGAGCGCGTAGGTCAGTCACCACCCGGTAAGCCTCTTCGCATTCTTTCAGAAGGGTATTCGGGATGTCAGTTTCTGCGGCAAGCCTGGCAAGCAGTGTCTCTATGACCTCCATCTGCTCGTCATTGGCGTGTTCTAGGTCTGCCAGCAGCGCAGCGAGTACGTCGAGCTGCAGTCTGAATTCTAATACCTGATTGTGTTGCATACTCTGTCTCTCCGTAATAGCAATAAAGTACCCTGCAGTTAAACAATCGGAGGGAATGCTGTCAGTGTTTAGTGAAGGAAGGTGGAAAGAAAAAAGAACTGGGGCGAAATAGAAGAGGCCTCAATTTGAGGCCCCTTGTAAGCAGGCTTTTATCAGGCAAACACTTTGCGGATTTTGTGCATTGCCCAGTCGAGTTCTTCAAGCGTGATGTTAAGAGGAGGCGCAAGACGAATCACGTTATCATGTGTCTCCTTTGCAAGCAGTCCTTCTTCTTTCAGATGCTCACAGTATGCTCTTGCTGCAACGTGCAGTTCGACTCCGACCAGAAGACCTTTTCCGCGCACCTCTTTGATATCCGGGTGGGATATCTTGCGCAGCTGATCTAGGAACACCTCGCCTGTTTCACGAGATTTCTGCACGAGGTTTTCCTCCAAGAGCACATCTATGGCCGCTATACCTACTGCCGCCGCCATCGGGTTACCACCGAATGTTGAACCGTGCGAACCTGGCTCGAACATTCCCATAATGTCGTCATCCGCGGCCACCGCGGACACCGGATACACGCCACCGCCGAGCGCTTTGCCCATTATAATCATGTCGGGAATCACTTCTTCCCAGTCACAGCAGAACATCTGGCCTGTGCGTCCGAACCCGGTCTGGATCTCATCCGCGACAAACAGTACGTTCTCGCTCTTGCACAGATCATATGCCTCACCGATGAATCCCTGCGGAGGAATTCGGATGCCAGCTTCGCCCTGAATGGGTTCTACCAGGAATGCGGCTGTGTTCTCGTTAATAGCGGCTCTGAGTTCGTCTATATCCCCGTACTTGATTATCTTAAACCCGGGTGTGAACGGACCGTAATCGCGTCTGTATGCTTCTTCTGACGAGAACGAGATTATAGTGGTCGTCCTTCCGTGGAAGTTCATATCGCACACGATGATCTCTGCTTTGCCGGCCGGAACTTTCTTGACCCTGTACGCCCAGCGCCGGATGGCCTTGATGGCGGTTTCAACGGCTTCGGCACCTGTGTTCATCGGGAGCACCTTCTGTTTTCTGGTGACCTCAGATACCTTGGCATAGAACCGGCCAAGCTGGTCGTTGTTGAACGCTCGTGAGGTGAGCGTCACTCTGTCTGCCTGTTCTTTTAGCGCCTTGATGATCTTGGGGTGCCTATGGCCGTGGTTCAGAGCAGAGTACGCGCTCAGCATGTCCATATACTTGTTGCCCTCGGGGTCAGAAACCCATACTCCTTCGGCATGCGAGATAACAACAGGTAGCGGATGGTAGTTTCTGGCGCCGTACTTCTCTGTCTCCCGGATAATCTCTAAGGTCTTGCTCAAGTGTTCATCACTCTCCCCCAGGTTATTGGCTGCGTTCACTGGCCACATGCCCGTACGGGTGTATGGTTCTATACATTAGTGTATAATGCCTTCTGCAAAACTGTGCCTGGTACAGATTCTGACCATGATTTTGGTTGCATAGACGTGCTCTCCCAGGTATGGCGGTATATTCAGTCGTTGAGTACCCCGCAGAATTTGAGCGCTTCACGAAGTTCGCGTTGCATCAGGTCGTCGAGCTGCAAGAGCGGCTTTCGCAAGACAGGACTGGCTATTACTCCCATCCAGTAAAGGCAGAGTTTGTACGCCGCGATGTAGTCCAGCACCGTGTAGAAGGCGACCGCGTTGAGCGGTGCGATTTTCGAGAGGAAGATCTTTCTCGCTTCGTCTATCCGTCCAGCTTGCACGAGATCATACATTTGTGTATTAGCCTCAGGCACCACGCAGCTTGCTGCTGATGTCATGCCTGTCGCTCCGTAGAGCAGCATCAAATAGGTGAGCCGGTCGTGGCCTGCCCACGGCTCGATGCGGCCTCCGGTTGCCTTGGCAATCTGGGAGAGCTTCTCTGGTTTTTCGAGATAGACCTTGCAGAATTTTATGTTCGGCAGCGACTGGCTCACTTTGGCCAAGAACTCCACGCTGAGCTCGATTCCGGCTCCGCCATCGTATATGGCCACAGGCAGGTCTGTCGCATCGTTTATCTCCCGAAAGTGTTCGAATATGCCGGGAGATTTGTGAGGGTGTCTGTACGGCGGCGTGGTGAATACGTAGTTTACTCCGACCTTCTTGGCGTGGCGTGCAAGGTCGCAGCATATGTCGGTGGAAGTGGACTCAATGCTGAATCCAACCGGCACTCTTCCTGCCACCTGGTCGACGACTATTTCCATGAACTGTTTTCGCTCTTCGGTTGTGAATAAGAATCCTTCGCCGGTGCTTCCTTGGGCGAGCACACCGTGTACTCCGCCTGCGATCACGTGTTCTATGAGATTCTTGGTGCTGACGGTGTCCATGTTTCCGTGTTTATCGAGCGGAGTAACAATAAGACACTGGTTGCCGTATATCTTTGACATAGTTGAGTTTGCCTCCCTGACAGGTTTTGTGGGCTTGTGATGTTGCCACGTATTCTAGTTCTACTCCGGTGTATCGTCGTTCCTTCAATCTTGGGAGGAACCCTGTTACACACCAAGCGTCAGTCGTTTAGGGATGGACAGCCGAGAGGAGGAAGCCGAGTATGCCGAGAAGACGCGAGATATGGATAGTTATGGCCGCTTTGTTGCTCTTTGCTTCAGTGTACGCGTGGTACACGCGGACTCCGGCACCTGTCCTGATAACACACTTTGTGCACCTTGAAGATGTCCAAAGTATGCTCATGCGTAGCGGCTCAACGGGTGAGGGCGCCGAAACCGATGATGCGAGCGCGTTCGCAAGGCTTGTGTCGCTCTTCGGAGACCGGCTGCTTACAAAGTCCAAGAACCAGGCACGACATGTGGGGTACATGTACTATGTGGATGTCTACCATGCTAAGAAGAGTTCGTGCAGGATAGTGTTCGGCATCGATAGCGTGCTGGTCAATGACGTGCGCTACGACCTAAGTGTGAGTCTAGACGCTCAGGCTGTCATCGAGTTGTTCGATTCTCTGAAGACTCAGCCTTAGGTCCGAACGTTTTTCGTATTACCCAAGCTAACGGATTGCCGGCGATTATCTCGACAGGAGTTCCGACATCCACCAGCAGAAAGAGCTCTTCTATATCCTGGGTATGCATCCTGATACAGCCCGCGCTGGCATATTTGCCGATAGAATCAGGTTCATTTGTACCGTGTATGCCGTAACGCGAACCGTCTGGCGTATCCGGTGTGCAGATTCCCATCCATCTTGAGCCAAACTGGCTGTCTTGCGCAAGTCCACCGTATGGATCCACCGCCTTGCTCGCGATGTGAAATCGGCCTTCGGGAGTTAGCGTCGGGCTTCGGCCTGTGGCGACTTCATATGTGCGCACGAGTCTTCCGTGCTCGTACACAAAAAGCCGGTTATGGCTCTTGTCGACAATAACTTCGATCGGCTCACCTCTTGGTCTGGGCGGCAGATGAGACCAAATAGCGCTGGCTACGAGCACAACCAGCAGAACGATAGTCGGACGCACAAATCGAGGATGCAATGTATCACCCGAGACCAGTATTCCACCACACACCGACCGCATTCAATCAGCGCCCGAAAAACTTGCTCCACATAAGCGTATCTGCTTTTCGGCGCTCAGTTGACCAGAGAATGTCTGCTAGGATGAGAGGGTCACGCGCAAGCACAGAATACGCTTGCCTACATGCATGCACAAAAGTCGGATTGAGTTGTGTTAGAGAGGCGTGGCGCACAAGCGGGCAGATAAACGCGGCATCGGGGTCGAGTATCACGTCTATGTGATAGACGCATGGATCCGGTAGATCCAGTGTCGGACAAAACGAGTGGGCCACTGCAACCAGCGGAAACAGACGACACGCGAGTGGCCTGAGATGTCTAGGACACTCACCTTCGCACACCAAAAAGCCGACGCTCTTGATTCGGCCTTCCCAGAGCGGACAAAACTGCCTGATTGCCACGTCGTGTGTCTCGATGCGACACCATGTGAGGTCAGTCCGGCTACCGAACATCACTTCTTCACCCGGGAAAAGATACATGCCAGACTCTTGTGTCAATCCGCGACAGCAAATCTTGCCACACAAGTCTCCACAGTCCTGATTCAGCGGAGTCACGTCTTCAAGCAGACTGTACAACAGTTCGTACTCTGTGCGGCCGAGATGCGCCGGTCTCTTGCTGCGAGATTTCACAGTAGACCTCCATAAGTGCTGCTAGTTTACTTATACCCCAGCATCTGCCGTTCTCCTTCGAAACAGCCACCACATCTAGCGAAGTGTGCTGAATTGTATTGCGCACACTGATGCACTCTTAGAGTGAGATTACGTAGAAGGAGGAGCAAAATGCGCCAACACGATTATCCTCATCTTTCGTCAAGTGGAAGGATAGGGCGGCTTGCGACAAAAAACAGGATTGTGATGCCCCCCATGGGAACAAATCTGGCGTCACGCAACGGTGAAGTGACAGAGCGTCTCGTGGCGTATTATGAAGAGCGTGCAGCGGGTGGCGTGGGCACACTCATAGTCGAGGTGGCCGCAGTTCATCCCGGAGGCAGGGCGATACCTCGTCAGATAGGCATCTGGGATGACGAGTTTGTCGCAGGCCTTAGCGTTCTCGCTAAGGCAATCCAGAAGCACGGAACTGTCTGTGCAATTCAGTTGCACCACGCTGGTCGCCAGACCAACGCAAGCATAACCGGTGAGCAGCCTGTATCGGCTTCGCCGCTCAGATGCCCCGTGATGCAGCAAGTACCGCGCGAGCTTAGCACACGCGAAATCGGTGAGATCGCAAATGCATTTGGTAGCGCTGCTCGTCGCGCCATGCAGGCCGGGTTTGACGCCGTGGAGTTGCACGGTGCTCACGGCTACCTAATCAACCAGTTCTTGTCGCCGTACAGCAACCACAGGCGCGACGAGTATGGCGGTTCACGCGAAAACAGGTTTAGGTTTGCACGAGAAATCGTAGAAGCTGTGAAACGCGATACCGCGTCGGATTATCCGATCATATTTCGGATGAGCGCAGACGAGTATATGCCCGGCGGGCTGGTTTCAGAAGACGCGCAATGGATTGCGCAGAATCTTGAGCAACTCGGCGTCAGTGCATTGCACGTTTCGGCAGGCGTCTATGGCTCACCGGCTCCGATGGTGCCGCTTATGGAGATTCCTCCGGGTCCGCTTGTACACCTTGCCGAAGCTATAAAGAGCGCGGTAGGCGTGCCTGTTATCGCTGTATCCAGATTACACCAACCAGAACTTGCGGAACAAGTATTGAGGCAAGGTAAAGCCGATTTCATAGCGATGGGTCGTGCGCTCATAACGGACCCCGACCTGCCCAACAAGGTTCTTTCGGGTCGCCAGCACGAAGTGCGCACGTGTATATGCTGCAACCAAGGGTGCCTTGACAGGTTGCTGGGTGAAGGGCTTAATGCGTCGTGTGTGTACAACCCTCGTGCTGGTAGAGAAGACCAGTTCATCCGGGCGGCTGCGCGCACGATGAAAAAGGTGCTTGTGGTAGGTGGGGGGCCAGCGGGCATGGAAGCAGCACGTACTGCCAGAGAACGCGGCCACGAAGTTCATCTGTACGAGAAGTCATCTGAACTTGGCGGACAGACCCTGCTTGCGTGTAGAACGCCTCATAAGCAGGAGTTCTTCGAGGTAACGCGGTTCTACAGGAATGAGATGCAAAGACTAGGCGTCAAAGTACATCTCAATACCGATGCCACAATTGAAAGCATAAGCAGAGTCAAACCCGATGTCGTGGTCATCGCCTCGGG
>CAYQIY010000012.1:8767-94305 GCA_964417635.1 uncultured Pseudomonadota bacterium
CACGTAACCGTCTTCGAGATGCAGTCCGAAGTAGCCACAGACGCTGGTGCTTCGTTGAGAGCAGCACTGCTCGATCGGCTTGGCCGGAGCAGCAGAGTTAGCATTCTTACCAAAAGAGAGGTTATAGAGGTCGACCAGCGCACACTTCGAGCCTTGCACGACGGCCACGAAGAAGAGCACGATGGTTTTGATGCGTTTGTGCTAGCCGTTGGTTCTCTGTCGGATGACAGCCTTGCCGATGAGGTTCGGGCGCACGGCTACGATACGAGGGTAGTGGGTGATGCGCGCGAGGTGGCTAAACTGATGGATGCGGTGCACTCTGCTTTTGAGGCTGTCTACAGCATCTAGCGACCGCGATTGTGCACTCGCAACACAAACACCTCCGACGGATTTGCGGAGGTGTTGTGCTTTCATGAACTGGTACCTATCGATGTCTTTGCCTTTCTGGCGTACTCTGAATGCGGGTGCGTATGGGCGAGAGCGCGGCTCATGAGCGCTGCAGGCACCTGTGCTATCTGTGAGCGGGATACCACCCAGAAGCCTGCGGCACCCAGAAACCCGATTTCTGCATAGAAAGCTGTCGATGCACAGGGCACCTTCATATAGTAGTTGCCGACGCGCGACTTAACCGAAATGTCATGGTACCGCGAGCCTTGAGGCGAAGATGCGTCATGCAGCCTTAGGGTTATCTCGGGCAGGTCACGTGCGCCGGTGTCGCGCGCGTACGCTTCTACCGCATAGAACGTGACTTCCCAGTAGGCAAACAGATACTCGGGATCTCTCGCGAGCAGCACCACATAGTCTTGTCCGAACTCAGGATACTTGGGGAACTCCGTATGCATTTCGGGCAAGACTGAGATTTCTTCAGCAAATTCGGTGTGCGCCAAAGGCTCCAGATCTGCTGAGCGTTCTCTTCTGGTGCCTGGCTTGTTACGCGCGCTCTTGTCGAGGTACACTGTCATCAGGTAGAGCGCGGCCACTAAAATTATTGAAACGACCATGATTGCGAGCATGCGGACCTCCTAGAATTTGGTCTCGTGGGGTATTCGGCACTCGATGCTAGTATGATTTACCCCACATGCTCATATGCGACGCAGATTCTGACGGAACTCGCTCAAGTGTGAGATACTAGCGATTCCAAAGGGATTCAACGCGCTGATGGATAATACTGAGAAGTGATTTACGTGTTCAAGCCAGCATCAGAAGCGGGAGGGAACCAGATTGTCAAGACTCAGTTTTCTGGAGCAAGAGATCGAGAAGATCAAAGAAGCGGGCCAGCTGATAACCATCAGGACGATCTCCAGCGCACAGGGCGCATGGTTTGTCGCCGACGGCAAGAAAGTGCTCAATATGTGCTCAAACAACTACCTAGGGTTTGCCAACCACGAGGCGCTCAAGCAGGCTGCCAAAAAGGCGATTGACGAGTTCGGAGTAGGCCCCGGCGCTGTAAGGACTATATCCGGTACTCAGACATTGCATATAGAACTGGAGCGCAAACTTGCAGGGTTTAAGCGCACCGAAGCGGCTATTGTGTTGCAGTCAGGGTTTCAGGCGAATGCCGCTACTATCCCGGCGCTTGTCGGAGAGGGCGACCTCATCTTCAGCGATGAACTGAATCATGCCAGCATAATTGATGGCTGCAGACTGACAAAAGCGAGGGTTGTGCGGTACAAGCACAACAACGCCGAAGACCTCGATGCCAAGATGAAAGCCGAGGCTTCAAGCGGACGCAGACTTGTCGTCACCGACGGCGTGTTCAGCATGGACGGCGACATCGCACCTCTTCCCGAGCTGCTCGAGGTTGCCAGGAAGCACGGTGCCATGACGATGGTAGACGATGCGCATGGCGAAGGAGTGCTGGGAGAAGCAGGCCGAGGCGCAGTTGACCACTTCGGGCTCGTGGGCGAGATTGACGTTGAAATCGGTACACTCTCGAAGGCGTTTGGCGTGCTAGGCGGGTTTGTGGCAGGCCCCAAGGTGCTCATCGACTTCTTGCGGCAGAGGGCGAGACCGTTTCTGTTCAGCACCGGGTTGTCACCTGCAGACGTTGCCGCATGCATAGCAGCGGTTGAAATCCTCGAGCAGAGTGATGAACTCGTCAGAAGGCTCTGGGATAACGCAGACTATTTCAAGCGCAGCATGCAGCAGCAAGGCTGGGATCTCGGTAAGACCCAGACCCCGATAACCCCCGTGATGGTGGGTGACGAACACAAGGCGGCCCAGCTCAGCAAAGACTTGTTCAGCGCAGGAGTGTACGCTCAGTCGATACAGTTCCCGACGGTGCCGAAGGGCATGGCACGCTTGCGCGTCATGATATCTGCCGCACACGAACGAAGCGACCTTGATTTCGCCGTCAGCAAGTTCGGTGAGTGCGGAAAAGCGCTCGGTCTTATCTGATGGATTGGCTGTCTCCAAGACTGATGGCTATAGCCCGGCGGGTTCCGCCGGGCTGTTGTGTCGTGGACATAGGCACCGACCACGCGATGCTTGCAGTCTACCTTGAGAAGACACGCTCGACGCGAAAAGTTGTGGCAACAGATAAGAGCGAAGACTCACTGCACAAGGCTCGGGCAAACGCAGTGCGTTATGGCGTCGCGTTTGACGTTAGACAAGGGGACGGCCTTGAACCCGTGTCTTATGACGAACTGGATGTTGCAGTCATAGCAGGGGTTGGTTCACAGACTATAGCTGAGATACTCAGCAGTTCCAGACGCAAAGTCAGAGCGCTTAGCCGGATAGTCGTACAACCGATGAAAGATGAACAGCAGCTCCGACGCTGGGTGCACGAATCGGCGCTCAGGATAGTGCACGAGGATTTGGTTATAGATGCAGGGCGAGTGTACGATATAATGACGTTTGAGGGTTGCGCACAGTTTGAGCCGGCAGAATGGAATACGCAGCATGTTAGCGCCGAATACGAGGTAAGCGAGCAACTGCTCAGAAACGACGCAGGCCTTCTGCTGAGGTACTTTGAGCGACGGCGTAAGATAAGACTTGGACTCAGCGGCGATTTGCGCGAGGTAAGCCAAGAGATCTCTGATGAACACCTGCGCGCGGTGCACTTGCTGGATGAGATAATTGAAGAGATAAGAGAGAAGAGGTGTAGTGATTGAAGCAGTCTATGAGCGTTGCGTACATCGACGGGGCTTCGCGTGGCAATCCCGGCCATGCGGCGATTGGTGTGCTCATTACGGAAGGCGGCGCTGTTGTTTGTGAGAGGTCTTTGTACCTTGGCATGGCGACCAATAACGTTGCCGAGTACAGTGCGCTTCTTGAAGCATTTGCCGTACTCAGGCAAATGGGACGCAGGCGGGTCGAAATCCGCAGCGACAGCGAACTGTTAGTAAGGCAGATGAACGGCATCTACAAGGTCAAGGCCGAGGGGCTCAAGCCGCTGTTCATCAACGCGGTGCGCATGCGCAACGAGTTCGACGAGTGTTGCATAACGCACATACCCAGAGCAGAAAACGCTGAGGCCGACAAGCTTGCAAACAAAGCACTGGACGAAGCGCTGAAACGGCATGAAAGCGAGCCTGCGTCGAAATGAAACGGTTTTCCATGAACTTTTGATTGCGTTATGGCGTACTCATTGATATATGATAGAGAGTGCTTTTGGGCCGGAAGGAGAACGCGGATGATCTGCAGATTTCGGCTAACGCTGGCTATACTGCTCGTGCTATGGCTTCTGGGAGCTAGCGTCCAGGCAAACGCGGCTGCTGAACTGCCTGACTATGAGGGTTGGGTTAACGACTATGCCGGTATACTCCAGCCGGACGAGAAGGCGAATCTTGAGACGCTTCTGTCAGACCTCGAAAAGGCTACTGGCGCAGAGATGACTGTCGTCATTGTTAACACAACGTCGCCGCTCGAACCCAAGATGTACGTGGTTAGGCTGATGGAGAAGTGGAAAGTGGGCAAAGCAGAAATTGACAACGGCGTGATCTTGCTTGTGTCCATGCAAGAACGCAGAGTTGAAGTTGAAGTGGGCTATGGGCTTGAACATGTTCTCACCGACTCCACCGTCGGCAGGATTTTGGATGCAGATTTGGTGCCGGCGTTTCGAGAAGACAGGTATGCCGACGGTATCTTAAAGGCAGTGGGCAGCATCGAATCTCGCATACGCGCATCCACCGACGGCTCCGGTGTGTCGGTGCCCCCGGAGCAGACGGCGCCAAGTCGCTCGAAAGAAGTGATTGGGCTTGCGATTGCCATGGTATTCTTCGGAGTACTGGTGGTGCTGGTTGCGCTCAGGTCTGGGCTCGGGCGAAAGTGCCCCAAGTGTAAGACTCGGCTGCGCGCGACAGATCGCGTGGTAACGCCTGCAACGGCCGCAACGGCCGGCGTTGCGATCAGAAGATACTCTTGTGCGAAGTGCGGCTATTATGACGAAAGCAGATACCGAATTCCGCCGATCATGCCTGTACGCCGTTATCCGGGAGGAGGAGGGTTCGGAGGTATCGGTGGAGGCCGCTCGGGAGGCGGCTTCGGTGGGTTCGGAGGAGGCCGAAGCGGTGGCGGAGGCGCCGGAAGATCGTGGTGACAGAATTACACCTGCTTCGATTACGTATATAGTGTTGTGTCTTATCATTGGTGTGGGAGAAACGGAGGGTACTTCGGCGTGAAGAAACTGCTGATTGCGGTGGTAGTGGTAGTACTGCTCGTGGCGCTAGTTGGTGCGCAGGTCGCAGGCTCGTATAATAGGCTGGTGCAGCTCGATGAAAGCATTAGCGGTCAGTGGGCACAAGTCGAAAACCAGTTGCAGAGACGGTACGATCTGATACCAAACCTTGTGGAAGTGGTCAAAGGCTATGCCGCACATGAGCGCGAGGTGTTTGAGGCGATTGCTGAAGCGCGCGCAAGACTTGCTGGCGCGCAGACAGGCAGCGTAGAAGATCGCGTAGCCGCGAGCAATGAACTCGAAGGAGCGCTGTCAAGGCTGCTGATGATAGTAGAGAACTATCCTGATCTCAAGGCAGACACTCAGTTTACGGCGCTGTTTGACGAATTGACTGGCACTGAGAACCGCATAGCTACTGAGCGCATGCGTTACAATGATAGCGTGAGGAGTTTCAACGAGACAATAAGGCAATTCCCGATGCTGTTCTTTGCTCGCATGTTTGGGTTTGCCACAAGGGCGTACTTCGAGATTTCTCCGGGCGCTGCTACGGCGCCGGAAGTCAGGTTCTAATTTGACCTATATGGTTTGTGATGTTACTATGGGTAGGCCAGAATTGGTCGTCGAGCAAATCGGATGGTCGCAGGTGCGATAAGCGCCTGAGGAAAGTCCGGGCTCCACAGGGCAGGGTGCTGGGTAACGCCCAGCGGGGGCAACCCTAGGGAAAGTGCCACAGAAAGATACCGCCGGCAAAAGCCGGTAAGGGTGCAATGGCGGTGTAAGAGACCACCGGCGGCCGGGTGACCGGCCGGCCAGGCAAACCCCACCTGGAGCAAGACCAAATAGGAGAGGGATGACGTTGCCCGCTGAACCTCTCGGGTTAGGTCGCTTGAGTTGCCGGGTAACCGGCATCCCAGAGAGATGATCATCCAAGACAGAACCCGGCTTACAGATTTGCTCGACACATCGTGGAGAGACTGCTTCGAGCGCAGTCTCTCCATTCTTGTATGTAACATCGTTGACATCTGGAAAGTCATGGATGTAATATATGCAAAAGTATGTGGTGGTGACGCCGATGGAGACGATAACAACTGATGGATTGTCTAAGAGGTTCAAAATTAGGACAAATACCCCACGACTGATGAGGAACACATATACCGAGGTGTGTGCGGTTCGAGATATTAGCTTCTGTGTCACGGCGCAAGAGGCAGTCGCGTTCATCGGGCCGAGCGGCGCTGGCAAATCAACGACGATAAAGATGCTTACCGGTATTCTGCACCCGTCGAGCGGTCATGTGAGCGTACTCGGCAAAGTGCCATGGCAGAGACGGCAGGCGTTTGCTTATGAGATAGGCACAGTGTTCGGTCAGAAATCGCAGCTATGGTATCATCTGCCTGCAGAAGATACGTTTAATCTGCTTAGACACATATACGAGATTCCGCAGAATGCCTGTACAGGGAGTGCAAGAAGCAACTCGTGGAGATATTCGAGATCGGTGAGTTGCTGCGAGTGCCGGTGCGCAAGCTTTCGCTCGGAGAAAGGATGCGCTGTGAGATTGCCGCTGCGCTGCTGCACGCGCCCAGACTACTTCTGCTCGACGAGCCGACTATAGGTCTTGATGTTGTGGCAAAACAGCGCATAAGAGATCTCGTCCGCCGACTCAACAAAGAAGAAGGGCTTACCGTGTTGAAACGAAGGTATCATAGCGTACGATGTGGGTTTTCTGTCTCGCAGATGCTTTGGTACTTGGTTCTACGGAATAAATAATGCTGAGTCAACCTCGCGCGGCGGCAGTTATCGAGCGAGAAGTTAAGACCGGGCAGATAGCGTATACGCTTGCACGCCCTTACAACTTCTTGATTTACCAGTACGCGTATTACGCAGGTGAAGTCGTCAGGCTTCCGGTAAACCTAGCGCTGGGCTCGAGCGTGGCATGGCTCATGGTGGGTCCGCCGGGGGTTTCGCCGCAGGCGGCTCTCGTTTCGCTGTTTCTCATATTCTTTGGCAGCACCCTCAACTTCTTGCTCTCGGCGAGTATAGGGCTTCTCGCGTTTTGGTTCGAAGAGACTTCATCGTTCATTCTGCTTTACAGCCGAGCACTGATGCCGCTTGGAGGAGTGCTCTTGCCAATCGACCTGTTCCCCGGGTTTCTCGGGCAAGTAGCGCGCGCACTTCCCACAAAACTCATAGCGTATGTACCGCACGAGTGTTCAGCGGCCAGGTGTCTCCATTGGACGCGCGTTGAGTATGCTCATCAACAACTGCATGTGGCTTGCGTTCTGGATGTTCTACTTCGAGCGTTTTCCAGTAGCACGCGGTTGGACTCGCCAGGACATGATATGCCTGTGGGCGATAGTGTCGACGGGCTATGGAGTAGCAGCAGTGCTGTTCGGCAACTTCACAAATCTCTCTGGGCTCATATTTCGGGGCGAACTCGACGTGTACATGACACAGCCCAAAAACGTGTTGTTGCACATGCTCTCGTCCAAAACGACAGTCTCAGCAGTCGGAGACGTGCTGTTCGGCCTGTCCGTCTTCGGCCTACTTGGCGAGCCAAGCGCATTTCGGTGGGTGTTATTCTTGTTTTCGGCTCTGTTGGTGGCGGTGTACATGACGGCGTTTGGCGTGCTTGCTCACTCGTTGGCGTTCTTCTTCGGCAACGCGGAGGCTCTGGCCATGCAGCTGCATTCGAGCATACTGCACTTTTCGACCTATCCGACGGCCATATTTGAGGGACGAATAAGGGTGGTGCTGTTCACGCTGATTCCGGCCGGGTTCATCAGTCACCTGCCTGTTGGAGTTGTGCGTGAGGTAAATCCGGTGCATATTGCCTGCGCTGTGCTGGGTGCAGTCGTGTTCGGAGCGATTTCGGTGTGGGTGTTCGATAGAGGTTTGAGACGCTACGAATCCGGAAACCTGATGACGACCAGGGTCTAGTCCAAAGCAAAAGCCCCCGCGAAGACGGGGGCTCTTGCTTTCTATGCCGACGGTTCGCCGGCTACACTATTTGACTAGACCCAGCCACAGGTCGAGAACTCGGTACAGAGCGCCCATGTAGATCGACATCTGGCCGAACACGGCGGTTCCGAACGTGATACCAAATGTGACCATCATGGTCCACCGGCCGAACTCTGACAACCCGCGGACAAGTTTCGTCTGTTTTGTTGTGAAGAAGAAGTAACTCAGTGTGCCTATAACACCAAACACCAAGATGAAGTTGTTGATGCTGTTCAGAGGCACAAGAGTCGCCCTGATCTGCGACAAGATCTGGGCTGCAGGCAAGCCACGCAGAGCGAGCCCGATACCGAGTCCGATCGGTATCGAGATGCACAGACGGCTAATCCACGCTATGCTCTTGAAGAACCTGGTGTACAGCAGTATACCGAGGATAAGCGGGATGATCATCATCATGTTCCCGCTCACAAGCGGTGTCCAGCCCTGGTTCCTGACGTTCCCGAATCCCACCACAAGGGCGTGACCGGCTCCGACACCGATGTAGAGGTGTTCGGCAAACCGGAAGAACGGATTCTCCTTGTAGAGGAACGAATAGAGCATGATGATCAGTATACCGGCAATCCATAGGGTTGGATCATTGCTCAGATTCACCTATTTCGCCCCCCCTTCGGCGGGTTTCTTGGACCTGGTAGCCAGGTACACGATGTTCGAGAGCGCGATAAGGAAGATCAGGTAGATGTGCCCAAATACCTGGGCTCCCATACTCGCCATACCGCGGCCCGGAGTGCCCATGACCTGCTCGTACTCAGCAGCACCCTGCAGACCACTGATGATACCCACCATTTGGCCTGCCTGCCAGTACGGGATGGCCGAAGGCACCATAACCTGTGACAGAATGCTCACAAGCGGAGTGTTAAACGGAATGACCGCCTGTCGGACCCAGCCGAGCGGCCCGAGGCCACCGCTTGAAACGTTAAGCACGAGAGCGATGTCGCCCGCATCCTTTACATCCTTCGTAGCTTCCATATCAGCCGTTCTGTTGCCGCGGCTATCCACGGGGAATGCGCCGTGCAGGTCTTGCGAGACTGCAGCGATAGCGGTCTCTTCACCAGCGAGGAAGCCAAGATACGCGATGTCTTTGCCGTATTCTTTACCAAGTGCTTCTGCCATCGCGATGCCGTTTTCGGCGAACACGGGACCGTTAACATCGGTGCAGAACCAGAGAATCTTGACGCCAGGCTTGCTAGCGATGTGCTTTATCAAGGCCTCATACGGAGGATTGAGTTCTCCGATGGTGGAGGCCGAGAACCTGACGTCGACGAGTACTACATCGCCTGGCTGAAGACTCTCGATGTACTCGTGAGTGCCTGTTGTATAGCTGGCGATGTCCATCGGCATCATAACCGGGCGCACAAATGGCACGGCAGTGACAAGTAAGAAAATCAGGTAGATTAGGCGCCGGTCGATGTTTTGCAGCTTAGTCATTTCTCGTTACACCTCCTTAACCACCAAAGTGTCTTTCAAGCCCCAGCATAATCCGGAGGCCGTTTGCAACCGCGCCCACAGCCGCGCCTATGATCAGGCCACGCTGTCCGGCGTTGTTAGGTATATTCTGGATCCAGGCAGAAGCCTGAGGAATCATGGGGCTGATCATCCGTCCGATTGGAATCTGTGCGAGCATGATAATCAGCGCCGTAACCAAGATAACGGCAGACTCGGTCTTCCGGATGACGAACGCACGATATCCCGCTGACACGATGTAGAAGATTAGGGTACCAAATAGAGCGACTGCCATGGGAGCTATGAATGTGTTAAAAAGCGTCGTGTAAGTTGGGCTTCCGGTTCCCTGAGATACGCCGACTACTGTAAACACCACAAGGCCTGTAAGCAACACTATACTGTTGCCCCATCCCTGTTTCTGAGTTCTGATTCTCTCGATATGGATTAGTGCCAGGTTTATGGTACCGAGGCCGAGTGCGAAAGCCGCGATAATGATACCCCATACTCTTACTTGTCGGGCGGCAGTGGTCGCAGCCGGAATCCTGAAATAGTGCTCGGCTACCATGAGAAGCGCCGTAATGGTGACGATCCATATCTGATACTTACGTTGCACGGTCTACACCTCCCTCCGGCTATCTGCCATACTGTGTGAGGAACTGGGTCAACACATTGATGTTCAACGTCGCCAAAATCGCGCCAACGCCTACCAGCGCGGCGGACACAATCTTGCCCAAGTCCTGACCCGCAAGGCAACCGAGTCTTTCGGCGTCGCGCGTCACGTACGCGCTTGCCGCAAACATCTCTTCGCCTATGAGGCAGTAGTCACACACAATGACGAAGAATGCGAGCTGGTACATACGCGCCGTGCTTCCGACCTGGATTGCGCCTGCTTGGAAACCGGCTTCGGCGAGCAGCAGCGCTTCGGCGTAAAACGCACCGATCATGATGTTTGCAGCCACTTTCTCGCGCTGCATCGTACCCATGGCGCCCGCGGCGTAAGCAAACTGCTCCTGCGACAGATAACGACACATATCCTCCGTCCACAACTCGGGTTTACCTGCTTCGCTAAGGCCTGCTTTGACCATTTCCTGTGCTACTGGGAACACAACCGCGTTACACACAGTATTGATGATCTTGGTGTCGTATTCCGCGCACAGTTTGGAGACGTGCTGGAGCATACCGAGACCTGCAAGAGTCTGCGGAGCGAACTCGTTGTCCAGCGCGCCAATACCTGTGCTGTAGTGCACAGGTCGGCCCAGCTCGGTCGCGCGCCCAACAGCTTCGCTCAGGGCGTCGAGACCCGGGATTGGACGCACATCGGGCAATGGACCTTTCTTAGCCTGCTGCATCCGCCAGTACATAGCCAAGACCAGCGAGATGAGCACCAACAGTCCGAGCGCTCGTTCTGTCACTATCATCCCAGAATTTCCTCCTTCCTAAGACTTGTGTCTAGAATCCCGCCTGAATAAACAACAATAGTCTCGGAATACCTCCCTTCACCAGGCTACTATATTAGGATTACGCCATACGATTAGATATGCCTTGTGTTTTTTCCTGCTACGCAGAGAAATTCGAAAGATTGTGTCGGTGTCGTAGGTTTATTGACATATTAATTATCACAGGGAAACTGTAGGCCAGGCCCGAATTCTTCATCAAAGGTGTCTACATTTCTTGGGGGTGGCTTGGGTTGTATGATCTCTTGATTAAAGGCGGGCTTGTGTACGACGGCTCGGGCAAACCGCCTTTTAGGGCGGATGTTGCGGTAAAAGCACGGAAGATAGCGTTGGTGGGCGAAACAGACGTCGAGAGTGCTACCACCATTGATGCGAGCGGCATGGCAGTTGCGCCTGGTGCCATTGACGCGCATTCACACTCTGACCTCACGCTTCCGACTCACAACAGAGCAGAGAGTTCCATCCGACAGGGCATAACGACCGAAGTTGCTGGAAGCTGCGGGTGGAGCATGGCGCCGTGCAAGAAAGAAACGATAGAAGGCGTACTCAAGTGGCTTATCGGCGCGCTGGCTTCGCCCGATGATTATGCAAACGCGGGTTTTGGGTGGAGGACTTTTGGCGAGTTTTTGGATGCATTGGAGAAAAAGGGCATTGGCACCAACCTGTACCCGGTTGTGGGTCAGAGCCTTATAAGAGCTCATGTCGTCGGCACCGAAGACAGGCCTGCCTCGCGCGGAGAAATTGAAGCGATGAAGGCGCTACTGAAAGAGGCGATACAAGAAGGCGCGCAGGGCATATCCACAGGACGTTCGTACGAGCCGGGTGGATTCGCAAATACCGATGAGATAGTTGAGCTGGCCAGAGTCGTCGCGGCCTATGGCGGTGTATACACCTCACACATCAGAAGCGAAGGCAACGCGATCTTTGCCGCAGTTGAAGAAGCGATAGAAGTTGGCCGGAGGTCAGGTGTTTCGGTACAGATTTCACACCACAAAGACATCGGCAAGGCGAATTTTGGCAAGGTAAATAGAACTCTCGAGATGATGGAAGAGGCCAGGGCAGAGGGGATTCGTGTGCACTGTGATGTGTATCCGTATGACTTTGCCCAAGTAAGTCCGATGTGGAGAATGTTGCCCAGGAGCGTTCAGAGGCTAGGCGCAGAGCAGATAATGGCCAAGCTTGCCGATGAATCGTTTAGAGCAGACATTCGAAAGGAATTCTCCAAGAAGAACAAGACGGGGCAGAGCATGCTTGAGATGGCAGACGACTACATCGTGGTGGACTGTGCACAAAAGCCCGAGATCGAGTGGAAGTCTTTCGCCGAGATCGGCGGTGCTAAAGACCTCGTGGACGCAATGGCAGACTTGCTCATCGAGACCAAGATGCAGGTGAAAGCGGCCGCAAGGATGAACGAAGATGATGTGCGCACCGTGATTCGACACCCGATGACCATGATAGGCACAGACGCGTTTGCTTTTGACAGGCACATGGGTGAAGAGGTGGCGGTACATCCGAGGCACTACGGAAGTTTTCCGCGAGTCTTGGGTCACTACGTGCGTGACGTGCGACTTGTAAGTCTTGAAGAGATGGTCAGGAAGGTCACGCAACTACCTGCGAGAAAGTTCGGCATTCGCGAGCGAGGCGAGATCAAAGAGGGCTTCTTTGCGGATATGCTTGTGTTTGACCCAAGCGTTTTCACCGATAAGGCGACTGCAAAAGAACCGTACCTGACTGCACCAGGCCTGAAGCAGGTAATAGTAAACGGAAAGATCACGCTGGATAACGACGTCTACCGACCCGTATTTGCGGGCACGATTCTGCGAAGAGCATAGAGCACACACAAAGGCCCTCCTGCATATCGGGAGGGCCTTGTTGTGTATAAGCAGATTAGCCGTTGACGTACTTGGTTATCTGTTCGGGACTCATCTCATCAAGTCCAAGTGTCTTAAGGGTGCGACCGGTTTGCCAGTAGTCTTCTTGGCATACGGAAACTCCTACGTTGACGATCGCGTCTATGAGAGGCGTCTTGACGCCCACTTTGCGCCCGAGTTCAGACACAGGCACGAGACCAAACGGTAGGTCTTCTGTGATGTAGCGGTCGTGCACTGTGTAAGGCCCTTTGATAGACGCTATAACGCCGATCGTGTCAAATGGTGCTTGGAACGCGACGCCCATGATGCTTGCCGTTGTCCGGAAATCCCGGTCTTCGTACTGAAGCACTTCCATGCCCAAAGATTTAGCAATGGCGTCGATTTCGTCAAATATGCCTTTTATCACGCGGGCGACTGCTTCGGTGACTCCCTCGCGATACATCCAGAAATCTCCGCCCGAATACTGTATCCTGCCGGTATTAAGCAGCGAGCCCGGCGGGTGCACGATGGGGTTTGGATTGCAAAAACCTGCCACGAGCACGTTCTGGCACGGTACGAGGCACGGGTACATCGGCTTCAGCGCTTCAACCAGCGCTTCGGTCTCGGTGCCCGGGAGCGCTGCAATCAGCACTTTGGGCGCAGTCAGCAGAAGATGGCATTTGCCTGCTGCTTCAAGTCTTGTGCCGTACGGAATGGTGTTTGCCTCTGCGATAAGCACATTCGCAGCGCATTTCTTCTCTTTCATCATCTGCGCCAGCCGCAAAGAGCCGTAGTCGCCTGCCCAGACTACCACCGTTTGGCCGTCTACAAGATGTGGTATCATCTCTTCGAAGAATAACTCGTGTCCCGTTGCCGGAATCACCACGTTAATCCACGAAACGCCCTCGAGCGCTTCTTTCATGTCCTGAGTGACTTTCGCAATTTTGGCCTTGCCTTTGCGTCCTATGCCCGTCATCTCAATGGTCTTGGATTCGAAAACAGGCTTGATGCGAGGGCCGGAGGCAAACTTCGGTGTCTCATAAAGATGCACGCTGAACCCAGAAAGAGTGAGGTCTGCAGCCATGGTCTGAGCGCCGTTGCCACCGCCCAATACCGCGATTGGTTTATCTAGCATCGATGCCACTCCTTTTTAGAACATTGGTCAGTAGACTTATGTTCGAGACAATGTGCCATTAAACCTTCATTTACGCGGCAGATGACACTTGCGCGTAGTGCTCAGAAGGAACGCTAACCGCTTTAGGTGAAATGCGAGAAGGGTGATAGATATGGCTCTATCCTTCATACTCGGCAGAGCCGGGTCGGGCAAGACTCACAGGTGCATTGAGCATATGCGGCAGGACACGAGCAACGATGCACTTGTTCTTTTGGTGCCTGAGCAAGCGACGTACCAGATGGAGCGGGCTGTATACTGCAACGATGCGCCGAATAGAGGCAGAATTCACGTACTTAGTTTTGGTAGGCTCGCATGGAGGGTGTTCAGTGAGACAGGGCTGCCGCAGGTGCCTGCGATAGACCAAGTAGGAAAACTGATGGCGCTTGCCGCGATAATACACCGCAGAAAGCATGATCTAAGAGTATTCGGCAAGATGGTCAATAGGGGCGGATTCGTCGAGACGGTCTCAAGATGTCTAAAAGAGTTTATGGACTGGAAGATAACGGTCGAAGACACAGCAAATGCTGCCACCAGAGTGGAGCAAGGTTCGTTTTTGGGCCAGAAACTTAGTGATCTGAGTCTCATATACGCTGAATACGAGCGGCTGCTTGAGCATGCGTTTACCGACCCAGACAAGTATTTGACGCTTCTTTCATCCCGAATTCCGCAGTCTTCTCTGTGCAGAGGCGCCAAGGTATGGGTCGACGGGTTCACAGGTTTCACCGCACAAGAGATGGGTGTGTTGACAAGTCTTATGAATGTGGCGTCAAGTGTAAAGGTAGCGCTTACGGTAGATCCCTTAGATCTTGCCGATGACAGCCTGGGCAATGTGTTCTATCCGTGTCTGCTCACGCTTCACCGACTTAAGCAGGTTGCAGAACTCGCAGGCGTCGATACTGAGCACAGCCTGATACTGCCCAGGGCAGGACGGCTACCGCGGTTTTGCTCTGAAGAACTCGGTCACCTTGAGGCTGAACTGACTAGCCATGCGCCTCGAGCGTGGTCGGAGCCACCTAGGCACATTCGTCTTGCGAGCGCACCCGATAAGCACAAGGAAGTGTGCTACGTTGCCGCCAAACTGCTTGAACTCACCAGGGAGAACGGTTGGCGTTGGAAGGATTTTGCGTTACTGGTGCATGACCTTGAAGCGTACAAGGATACCATCTCGTCGGTGTTCAGACGTCACAACATACCTGTGTTCATAGACTCAAGACGACGGGTGACGTACCATCCTGTCATAGAACTGGTCAGCGCTGTATGCGAGATCATCTCGCACGGGTGGCCTCAAGATAGTGTGTACAGACTGCTTAAGACAGATCTGCTAGAGTGCAGACGAGATATGGCAGACAGGATAGAAAACCTTGCGCTCAGCAAGAGCGTGACAGGCGGTATGTGGAAACAGCCCGAGCAATGGGCAGATCCTGACCTCGCCAGCGCTGTCTCTTCGTGTCTTGCGCCGGTGATAGAAGCAGACCGGCATGTCTTGCGAACCCAGAACCTGTTTTCCGGTATTGCGCTTGTGCTGGAGAACTTACACGTAAGGCAGAAGATTGAAGTATGGCAAGAGCAATGCGTCGAGCGAGGAGAACTAGAACAAGCGTCTCTGCACGCCCAAGTGTACGACGGAGTGGTATCTCTGCTCGAACAGGCGAACCAATACCTCTCAGGGGAGTCGCTCACTCTTACCGAATCAAGCTCGGTGCTGCATACAGCGCTGACTAACCTCACTCTTGGTCTTGTTCCGCCTTCGCTTGACCAGGTGATTGCGGCCTCATTAGACCGCTCACGTCATCCAAGCGTAAAAGCTGCTTTTGTGCTCGGGCTTAGCGAAGCGTTTCCAGGTTCTCATGCCGAGAACGCGTTGCTGTCAGACAGGGAAAGAGAGCATCTGTTGCAGTGCGGAATAGAGCTCGGAGCCACAACCCTTGAGCGCGCTGCCACACTTGAGTATCTCGTTTATGTGGCGCTGAGCCGCGCATCTAGACTTGTGTGGCTGACTCGGCCGCTACACAATGACGAAGGCAAACCGGTTGCTCGCTCACCTCATCTCGACAAGTTGGAGCGCATCTTTCCCGCGCTAAGAGAGCACAAGGTGGATGACGGTGAGGCGCTTGCGAGTGGCGGATGGATGGAACAAGTGCAGGATGGACAGAGCGCGCTTGAACTGCTCGCAGTGCTGCACAGTACAGTCGACGCCTCTTTGGAATCTCGGATGGTCGTAAATGCACTGTATGCCGCGCTTGAAGCCGGTGAGATAGAGGCCCAAACAGAATTCTTGACTGCAGCTCAACGACCGAATAGCGAGAAGCCTCTTGCAGGTGTACGCGCGCAGCAGTTGTACGGCCCTTGTATTAGCATGAGTGTGTCCAGGCTCGAAGCGTTCAGATCGTGTGCTTTCAAGCACTTCGCGCGTTACGGCCTTCGGCTGAAGACGCGTCCACTCGGACAATTAGATGCGCCAGCAGCGGGAGTGTTCATGCATGCGGCTCTGCGATACTTCCTCAACTACATTATGAACCTCGAGCAAGATATTGCAGAGATAAGCGATGAAGAGGTACGCGGAATCGTGGCGTATGCCGCCGAGCGCGCCGAAGCAGATGTGAGCGAGCAAATTGCGCTTACTCCTGGAGTATTGGCTGAACTCGAACTGCTGAAGCGCTCACTTGAGCAAGCTGGCACAACGCTTGTGCTGCACGCAAAGCGAGGCAAGTACAGGCCTGTTAGAGCCGAACTCGCGTTTGGCCCGGGTACCTCACTGAACAGCCCTGAGCACACAACCTCATCCGGAATGCGGGCACAACTTGTTGGCAGGATAGATCTTGTCGACGCCGCGCTTTTGCCGGATGGTGCGTATTTTCGTGTTATAGATTTCAAAAGCAGACCAAAGAAATTGAACATTGAAGACATTGCAGACGGACTTGACCTTCAGCTCGCTGGCTACTTGTGTGTTGTGATGCAAAATAGCCTGGCACTTTTCGGACGGGAAGCGTTTCCGAGCGCCATGCTGTACTATCCATTGCGCGACTCATGGAACAGGCAAAAACTGCCTCCCTCTGACGAAGATAGGGCTTTGCTTCGCACCGACAGAAGGCGAATGAGCGGTATAGTAAGCCGGGATACGCGGGGGCTAAGGCTGATGGATGAAGCGGCAGCCGGTAAGTCTTTGCTAGTGCCGGTGAGCTTCACGAGCACTGGGGAGCCCAGGAAATCTGCTTCGGTTGTTGAGCCGGAAGAGATGTTTGCGCTGCGTGACACGTTTTTGCAGGTGATGTGCGAGAGCGCCGAGCAGATAGCCAATGGAGCGGTAGAGATAGCGCCGTACAGGAAAGGTGCAGATACGGCGTGCGATATGTGTGATTTTGGGGCAGTATGTCAGTTTGACATTGCGCGAACCGAAAACAGGTACCGAAGCATCAGCAAAGCGCGCACGCAACCGGAGGAACCGCTATGAGGTGGACAGATGCGCAGCAAGCCGCGATCTCGAGTCGCGACAGCAACGTGCTGGTAGCTGCGGCCGCCGGATCCGGCAAGACCGCGGTATTGGTTGAACGCGTGCTGCAGATGGTAACCCAAGGCGAGCGCAGCACGGATATCGACCGTTTGTTGGTGGTGACTTTTACCGAGCTCGCGGCGCACGAGATGAAACGCAGGATAGCCGAAGCGTTAGCAAAGGCGCTCGCCGGAAACCCACTTGACCAGAGGTTGAGGCGGCAAATGCTCTTGCTAAACCGTGCCTCAATCTCGACACTCCACGCCTTTTGCTCCCGTGTGCTCAGGCGATTCTTCTACGTGCTGGACATTGACCCTGAGTTCAGAGTGATCGACGCACAGGAGGCGCAGATGGCAAGGCGTGATGCGCTTGAGCGAGTGTATCTTAGGCAGCTTGAATCGCCTACGGCACAACAGTTCAAGCGTCTGCTGGAGCGAGTTGGAGGCAGCCTCGAAGCGCTCACAAAGGCCATCTTGCCGCTCTACGATTTCGCAAGGTCACAGCCTCATCCAATGGAGTGGCTCAAAGACGCCGCCTGCGGCATGAAGAGTGCATGGGTAGAACAGAACGCGAACACAGCGCTATTCTGGATTGACGCGGCAAACAGGTCGCTCGAACTTGCGTGCGCACTGTCCAGGCGCCCAGATGGACCCCATGTATATGCCGAGTGCCTGGAAGGCGACTGCGCGATGGTGCGTGCGGCTGAAGAAGCGCTTCAGACGCTTGTTGCGCATGAGGTGTGCGAAGACACATGGAATTCTGCGGTGAGCAGCCTGAATGTTAAGTGGCAGAGGTTGCCTGCTGCGCGGCAGCAGAGTGTGCTCAAAGAAGAGGCGAAGCGGCTTCGCGATAGTGCAAAGGACTCATTTGCCAAAGCAGCTCTTGTTATGGGCAAGACTGACTGGCGCCGTACGCTTGAAGAGCATGCGACAACGATTCCAGACTTAGAGCAGATAGTATCGACACTCTTGCTCTTTGACGACGAGTACTCTCGGCAGAAAGCGGCCTCAGGCGTGCTTGACTTCGCCGATCTCGAACAGAAGTGTCTTGAGGCGCTCAGCCGTGATGATGTGGCAACAGAGGTCAGCGCGCAATTTGACGAAGTAATGGTTGACGAGTGTCAGGACATCTCGCCGGTACAAGAGGCGATCATAGAGCTGGTTTCACGCAGGCGTGACGAAAGCCAGAGTCTCTACATGGTTGGCGACGTCAAACAGAGCATATACCGTTTTAGGCTTGCAGAACCGCGGCTCTTCATGCGAAGGTACGGCAGATATACCTCAAACCCACATGACGATTCTCCTGGACTGCGACTGTGCCTCAACACCAACTTTCGTAGCACCGAGCGAATCATCGACGCGGTGAACCTGTTGTTCGGTAGGCTAATGAAGGAGGGTCCTGCCGAGATTGCTTATGACGAAGACGCCAGGCTTGTGGCGCATATCCCGGGAGGCGAAGTGCCTGAGGCGTATTTCATCGACCTTGACGAAACAGAAAACGATTCCGACGACGAGGACTACAGAGAAAACGTCGAGATAGAAGCGCAGTTCGTTGCAGAGCGTATAGCTGAAATGTTGGGTCGCAACAACGCTGAGCCTGCTCTTGTGTACGATGCCTCAGAAGACAGAATGCGCGCTGTTCGCGAATCGGATATCGCGGTGTTGCTCAGGGCGACCCAAAACGCGGCGGGCGTGTTCTGGGAGCAACTTCGCAAGCAGCGCATAGCCGCTGAGGCGGAACTCGATTCGAGTTATTTTGAGGCGAGTGAGGTACAGGTGCTGCTTGCCCTGCTACAGGCAATAGATAACCCCAGACAGGACATCCCGCTCGCGGCGGTATTGCGTTCGCCCATAGGTGGCTTCGACGCCGCAGACATGGCAGACATCCGTGTGCACAGCCCGGGCGCCTACTTCGATGCATTGTGCAAGGCGGCGATATCCCGTACCGAACTCGGCGAGAAGTGCTCGGCGTTCTTGCGCCGTCTGGACATGTGGAGGACGACTGCGCGCCGACTCCCGGTCGCATCACTGCTTGAAAGCATCCTTGAGGAGACAAAGTATGATCTCATCGTGCGCGCTGGCTCTGAAGGCAGGCGGCGTGCCGCTAACATCGCAGTGTTGGTCGAACGGGCCAGGCAGCACGACGCAAGTGGCCGGCCCGGTCTGTTCAGGTTTCTGCGTTTTCTGGAACGACTCAGACAGAGCGGGGAGCATCTCGGCTCTGCGTCATCCGAAGATGGGTTGCGCGGTGTCAGGATTATGAGCGTTCATAAGAGCAAAGGGCTGGAGTTTCCGGTGGTATTCGCATGTGGACTTGGGCGCAAGTTCAACAGAAGAGATGCGCAGCGTGAGATCATGTATCACAGAGAACTCGGACTCGCGATTTCTGTGTGCGATACCGAAAACAGGCTCAAGTATCCCAGCGTCGGATACAGCGCGATAGCAGACAGGACGCTCCAGGAATCGCTTGCAGAAGAGATACGCGTGCTGTATGTCGCACTGACTCGCGCCAGGCAGCGCTTGATACTGACAGGTGTTTGCTCAGGGCTGTCGCGCAAGCTGGAACGTTGGCGGAGCATGGCCGAAGATGCTCCTTCGCACAAAGACATGCTCATTGCAAACTCGTTTCTCGATTTGCTTGGTCCCGTATTGATCGGCGCGTCGGCTGAGGTGATACAGCTTACTGTGTGCTCCACGCCCGAACCAAGTAACTCGGAGCACAGCACGCAACTGCCAGTTGCCGCGAGTGTTGAAGAGAGTTTCCGGCAAGACGCCGACTCGTACGTTGACGAACTTCGGAGAAGGCTCAAATGGAATTATCCTTACCGCGCGATGGAGACGATAGCCGCCAAGCTTACCGCGTCTTTAGCATGGAGATTGAGCGACGGCAGTGAGCAGCTCGTAGAATCTTCACTCTGGCCAAGGCCGAGAAGGCGGCGGATATATGATCCGGCCGAAGTCGGCACGGCGGTTCACCTTGTTTTACAACAGATAGACCTTTCGCGCTTGCTTGACTCTGATGATATAGAAGCACAAATAGTATCGATGGTGATGCGAGGATACATAAGTGAGAAGCAGTCTCAGATGGTCGATGTATCGATGCTTGAGCGCTTCCTGCGTTCACCTGTTGGACTCATGATGCGCGACAGCGCAGATACGGTTGAACGTGAAGTCGTGTTCACGATGTGTGTGCCCGCTGAAGATTTGCATCCGACGGTGCGCGCGAAACCTGGCTGTACTGATGGGATCATAGTACAAGGTGTGATCGACTGTCTTGTGCGCACAGCACAGGGCTACGTGATCATTGACTACAAGACTGACAATCTGAGCGGCGCTGAGGCAGAGACACATACGGCGAGGTACCTACCTCAGATATCGCTTTATGCGCGCGCGGTGAGAGAGTTGAGAGATTCACCCGTGGCAAGCGCCTACTTGTGCTTCCTGGTGCCCGGTACGCAAATTGAACTGTCGGTATGACTTAACCGGGTGTGGTGTGCGAAAACAGGGGCAACATCGCCCCTGTTTTCACGCGGCCGTCCCTGGCCCGAGAAGTAGTGCGTCCACTAGTGTTATCGAGAGCAGGCGCGGATTGTTTAGCTCAGTGAGGCTCAACAGTAACGCTGTACACGTTACCGTGCAGGGTTACGCTGTAATGGCGCGCCCGCGCGGCGCGTGTCTTGGCCTGCTCAAGCAGCATCTTCCGAAAAACTGCAACTTCTTCAGCCTGTTGTCGGGCTGCTTCTATTGCCTCATCCGTGCTCACCTTGCAGAATCGGACGCTTTCTCCCGGCGCCTTCTGCGCTAAGAGGGGCAAATCTGCGCTTATGACGCATGCGATTTTGGTGTAACCGCCTGTGGTCTGGCAATCGGCCAGAAGCACTATCGGCAGGCCGTGCCCCGGTACCTGAATTGCTCCGGGCAATGTGCCGTCAGACACAATATCCGCGCCTGACTTGTGTTTGAGCAAAGCGCCGTCCAGTCGCACGCCCATGCGGTCTGAGTGATTTGTCACTTTGTACTCCGATGAAAGAAGAGTCTCGATTGCCTCTTCGCAAAACAAGTCGTGCTGTGGGCCGAGCACCACTCTGAGGGCCCGCTCGCAGCAGTAGTTCGGCGGATTCCACTGGTTGGGCACAGGCACAGACGTATCGCAAGCGAGTGAGCCTGGAGGCGCCACCCCGGGGTTGAGCACAAGGCGATCTTTCGGCTTGAGTGCTCTGCCTTCGTGCCCTCCCGTTGATGCAGCGCAATAAGTTGAGCGGCTACCCATGAGCAAAGGCACGCCAATACCGCCCTCAAACGCAATGTAGCACCTGAGCCCTGTCTTCACGCGTACGCTGAGCGTTGCTCCGCGTTCGGAAAGATGCGCCTGCCATGGCTTAACGCAAACACCGTCTAGATGAATCTCCGGGTCGCGACCTGTGATGGCAAACCACGTGCGTTGCGCGAATCTAATGGTCGGCCCGTTTAGTGTGCACTCGATGGTAGCAGCATCGGGACTGTTTCCCAAGATCGCGTTGGCGAAGTCGTGAGAACGCACATCGGCTGCACCGCATGCAGGCATGCCGTAGCGCCTGAACCGATGCCTGCCTCTGTCCTGGATAGTGCTGAAGTAACCTGCCGACACTAGTTCAATCGTCTTTTGGCTCATAGCACACCTCGGGTCGATAACTGCCGTCTTGTACATTCGCTGCTATCTGAAGGTACTCTTCATGCAGAACACTTCTGAACTGAATGTAATCACCTGCTTCAAACAAGAACTGAGGTGTGCTCTCGGGATCGAAGAGTTTTACCGGAGTGCGACCGATTATCCTCCAGCCTCCGGGACTATCCACGGAGTATATTCCGGTTTGGCCTCCAGCTATTCCCACCGAGCCCCTCGGCGTCTTGAGACGAGGCGTGCTAAGCCTTGGTGTGGCAAGCCTCGGGTCGAGCCCTCCCATATACGGATAACCAGGAGTGAACCCCAGCATGTACACTAGGTACAAGGGCTGGGTGTGAAGCCTTATTACCTCGTCGACCTCGAGATTTGCGTGCCTGGCGACGAAAGCGAGGTCGGGGCCCTCATCACCGCCATAAAGCACTGGAAGCCGGGTGATTTTGCGGGTCTGGGTTTGGCTTTCGGCCGGGACGCACAGCGCGGATCGTATAAGCGTGTGTACAGATTCGCGTGTGAGTACTACTGGGTCGAAGTGTACGAGCGCGGAGCGGTAAGTCGGAATGACTTCGATAATCCCGGGCACTTGTCTTTCAGCCAGGATTCTGCAGAACTCGCGCACCCTTGCGTTAACGACGGGATCTATGACATCTCCGAACTCAACCGTAACACCTGTATCCGCCATAGGTAGCAGTCTTATCTGTGACACTTATCATCACCGTGCGTTGTTTTCTGCCCCGCAACACGCGATTCCTTGGACAATTAACACTAATTAAACCTGGGCTTACGTCGATAGTTACTAATGGGGGGAGAAGTATCATGTTTAGCCATGGCAACCTATTTCGCTCGCACAACCTATATCGATTCATGTGGTTGTTGAGCCTGCAGATCGCAGGTCCGAGAATGCTAGACACACCGGGCATGCCTCCTGTCAACGCCGAGAGCCTTGCTCGCCAACTGGACGAGAGCGATCGGAAGCGGGTGTTCTCGAGTTAGATTGGGGTAAGCACTTAGCGATGCTCATATTTTGCACGGCAATCTAATAGCTAGCCTAAACATTGCGGTTTGTGTAAAATGGTATGAGCAGTTTGCATGGAGGGACTGACTCATTTGCCATCGCATGAGCAACAAGGCCACAAGCTGCCGACTCCCAAGCCGCGTGTAGGACGCGACATGACAGAAGGCAGCATCCTGAACCATCTTATAGCTTTTGCTACTCCGCTTCTTATGGGCAACGCGCTGCAGGCGCTGTACAACACGGTCGACTCCATGTGGGTCGGCAGATTCTTGGGGCCCGAGGCGCTCGGCGCGGTGTCTGTGAGTTTTCCGATAATCTTCGTGCTTGTCTCTATGATAATGGGCGTCACCAACGCAACCACGATCATGGTGGCGCAGAACGCCGGTGCGAAGAGAATGGACGAGGTGCGGCGGATCATCGCCAACTCCATATCTCTGCTGCTCGTATCCGGGCTTGTTGTGTCGGTAGCTGGCGTATTGCTTCACGAGCGCATCTTGGTGCTTATCAATGTGCCGCCCGAGATACTGCCTGAAGCCTCTAGGTATCTGTCGGTGTTCTTGTCTGGTCTCATATTCATGTTTGGGTACAACGTGTTCGGCGCGATACTACGCGGGTTGGGCGATTCGCGCACACCGCTTATGTTCTTGGCGTACGCGACCACGATGAACATCCTGCTTGACCCGATTCTCATATTCGGGCTTGGCCCCATACCAGGCATGGGAGTTGCGGGTGCGGCGCTCGCAACCGTAATATCTCAGGCATTTTCAAGTGTGATGGCCGTGCGCCACATGTGGAAGAAGACCGGTCTTATAAGCCGCGATATTCGAGACTACAAGATAGACCCTGAACTGTCGCTTACCACTCTAAAAGTAGGACTTCCCGTTGGAGTACAGATGACAGTTGTCTCGTTTGGCCAGCTCGTGATAAGCTCGATAATCAACGCATTCGGACCGGCGGTTGTAGCCGGTTTCGGCGCGGGGGCAAGGATTGACCAGTTCGCGACGATGCCGTCCATGTCACTTGGTATGTCAGTCTCATCGATAGTCGGGCAGAACCTAGGAGCGGGCAAGCAACACCGCGTGCACGAGACGGTGAAGCGCGCGCTGGTTGTATCAATATCTATAGGCGCTACGATGACCATGGTTGCGATGCTGTTTGCGCCTGTGATACTGAGAATCTTCACAGTATCGCCTGAGGTGCTTGTGCAGGGCTCGACGTACCTAAGAACTGTGAGTCTTGGCTATGTGCCCATGGCCATAATGTTCACGGTCAACGGGGTGATGCGGGGCGCGGGAGATACGTTTCCCACTATGGTGATCTCCGTATCCACGTTATGGCTTATCAGAGTGCCTTTGGCAAGATATCTTTCGGCGCTTCCTGCGCTGGGTAGTAATGGCATCTGGTGGGCGGTTGTGGCCAGTTCTGCAGCGGGCACGATGCTCAGCTGCGCCTACTATCTTAGTGGGCGATGGAAGAAGCGTAGCGTATTGCGTAAGCATGTTGCGCCCGAGGTTGCAGACCAGCCAGCATCAGGGGAATAGTATCCTTCGTGGACGGCTGCAGAGCGCGCTGCAGCAGATGGGAAAGAGGTGGTCTGATTGGATGCACACGCGCGCCGCGAACTGATTTTGCAGTGTCTGTCTCAGTCTGCCGAACCTGTGACCGGGCACGACCTGTCTCTTCAGCTTGGAGTGTCTCGACAGGTGATTGTGCAGGACGTTGCCTTGCTCAGGGCGCAGGGCGTTGATATAGTTGCCACACCAAGAGGCTACGTCATGGCGCAGAAGGCGGTTCCGGGACGTGCACAGGCCGTGGTCGCGTGCACGCACGATGAGTGTTCGGTCGAACGAGAACTGATGTTAGTTGTACAACATGGCGGAGAAGTGTTGGACGTTACGGTTGAGCACCCGCTCTACGGCCAGATTACAGGCGTGTTGATGCTCAAGACGCCAGATGACGTGAAGCAGTTTGTGTCTGAACTCAAGCGTTCAGGAGCCGGCCTGCTTTCGTCGCTGACCAGGGGGGTGCACCTGCACACAATCCGCGCTCGTGACAGCAGAACTCTCACCACGATACTGAGCAGTCTTGCAGCGGAGGGTTTTCTGCCCGAAGACTGATATTCCCAGCGTGTTGTGCAAGCTCAGCATGCGCATTATAATGTAGCCGTATGTTAGACCACGAATCAGGTCACGAGGTGTGTGGTGAGACTTTCTATCGCAATAGCGTACGGTGCTATTCTAACGGCTCTCTCCATAATGATCCCTATCGCTTTTGGCGGAGTGCTCGGCATATACATACCGCCGTTTTCTGCGACGTTGGCGTCCCACGTGCCCCTAATGCTTGGCATGCTCATAAGTCCGGCAATTGCCGCTGCGATAGGATTTGCCTCGGCCGTCGGCTTTTTGATACGTCTTGGAAACCCTGTAATTGCTGCTAGAGCTGCCACGCATATCGTGGTGGGTTTATCTGGTGCGCTGATGATAAAGAGGCGCACACCTTTTTGGCTGGCGTTACTGCTTACCGCTCCGATTCACGGGTTGCTAGAGGCGCTCGTAGTGATCCCATTTGGATTTGACTTGTACAGAGCCGGAGTGGTGGTAGGCGTGGGTACAATGCTGCACCATCTCATAGACTCACTCATCGCTCTTTCCGTAGTGCCTCTTCTAAGAGCTGCAAGATTGCTCGAGAGCAGGTGAACCGAATGGATTGCGTTGTTTGCGCTGAGTCTTGGTGAATCCGCGAAACTGGGGAAGATAAAAAACGCTTGACATACTCCTTTTGATATCATAGTATACTAACCAATAAATATCGGTTGTAGGAGCGTACCTAGGGTTCCGCCCGCTTTGGCGGGGTCTGGACCGAGCGGTACAGCCCGCAAGCTGCCTATGGCGCAAGCGGGTACACCGTGGGGATGAAATACCCAGCGGCAGGTCCTTCGAGTTTTGAGAGACCTATGCCGCTGGGTTTCGCACATTATTAAGGAATTTGCGCACGGCGTTTTGGTAGTATTTAACACTGGATACTCCCCCCAACCCACCCGCCTTGAAGGCGGGTCCTTTTTTTTGCTTGTTTCCCCGTTCTTTCTACGCGCATCTTCGCAGGAACAGTCAAGAACGCATCGAAACGCCTTGCTAGGGGGGAATTTGAGAATGTCGTGGGACACCAAACGTGAGACTTTGCACAAGACACAAGATGAATCAAAGCCCATAAGCAGTTCTAGCGTGTTACTTCCCACCGCAATGTTCACCCACGGGTTGAGATATCCTGAGAGCATGCACGCTGCAAAGCAGACGGCCGATGGCGTGAGCGAAGGTGGAGCCACGCCCGTATTTGCGGGAGTCATAGACGGGACGCTCAGAGTGGGGCTGACCCATGATGAAATGGAGACGCTTACGCAGAAACAAGATGTGGTTAAGGCGGCGGCGAGAGACATGCCGTTTTGCATGTCAAGGGCGCTTTCGGCTGGCACGACGTTGAGCGCGGCTCTGTCACTGGCAACTCGAGCGGGGATAAACGTGATTGCCACAGGTGCCATGGGTGGAGTAAGTTGGGATTACAACCAGAGTCTAGACGCGTCGACAGACATCACCGAACTTGGGCGGCGACGCGCGCTTGTAGTTTGCTCGGGCACAACTCCAACTGCAAATCCGCGCAAAACCCTCGAGATGCTTGAGACGCTCGGGGTGCCTGTTATTGGGTACCAGACGTCTGAATTTCCGGGCTTCTTCTGTGCCTCCACCGACGAGCAACTTGAACACAGACTTGATACACCCGAAGAAGTCATTGACTACTACAAGTACGCATTGCGCTGCGGCCTGAACAGTTCGGTGCTCATATGCGTGCCCGTCCCTGAAGAGGTGGCAATCGCTCGCGACGCTATGGACGAGATGATAGTAGAGGCAGGTCGCCAGGCTAATGCGCTGGACATACGCGGAAAGGCGTTGTTCCCATTCTTGCTTACTGCGCTCGAAGTGTTGTCCGGTGGTAAGACGAGACCGGCAACTATGGGGCTGCTGAAGCATAACGCCTTCATAGGCGGACGCATGGCCAGTATCTTGGGCGGTTCGCACTAGTCTTCTCTGATCGAGCACGCCGACACAAGGTATGGTTGGCGTGCTCGAGTGATACTGCACCTAGTTAGAGGAAGCAGATGCATGCGCTTCTACCTGAGTTCGTCGGCCAAAGCGCACTGAAGCCGGTAATACGATTATGCTCGACAAGTATTCGCGTTTGGCTAGTTTGGAAAACATGATGAGCGAGATCTCGACTGATGGTCCGGTTAGAAAAGCGGCTACGACCGTTCCTATCCCCACAGGCCCACCGAGCATGAAGCCCACCAGCACTGCCATGCTCTCGAGGCTTGAACGGATTATACCGACTCTCCAGCCTGTCTTGCGTGTGACGCCCAGCATCAGAGAGTCTCTCGGACCGGTGCCCATGTCGGCGCACATGTAAGCTGTGACGCCCAAAGCGGCGATGTACACTCCTACAAGCATGTACAGCACGCGCATCGCCATACTGCTGACTCCAGGCACAAGTCCGAACGAGATGATCGCATCCATCATCTGTCCAACCAAGAACATGTTTATCCACGTTCCCATTCGCGGTCTTACGCCAAGCGCCATAGCGACAGCCAGGATGGCAAAACCGCTGATTTGAGTCGAGCGGCCGACGGTAACTGGAATATGATTGGTCAAGCCTATATGCAGAACATGCCACGGAGCGACGCCCAGCGCTGCTTCGATCCCCATTACAGAACCGTATGCAAGCAGGAACAGACCACCGACCATCAGAATGCTCTTGCCGGCCACCATTCGTATCTTCTGAGACTGCTGAGGTAACGTGACGTAGACCTCCATTTCTTCGGTGAACTTGTCTAACGAGCGAACAGCAGCCGTATTGAGTCGATCAGCCTCTTTAAAAAAGCGCCTCGGCCGACATCGTTGGCAGCAACGATGGCTACAGGCGCTGCGATTTGCTCGCCGTCAAGCATCAGCGTAATACTCCCAAGCACCTGCCCACTGCTTATGGGCGCGATGACAGGCTCATCGATGCTAATCACCCGCTCCACTCGCGATTCGGTGCCCTTCTGTACAGTGCAGCGTGCATTGTCGTGTGCCACGAGCATGAGGCTGTTCGATTGGCCCTTGTACACCCTCACATCAGTGATGACCTCATCTCTTGCTGCGAGCGTAAGAGTTGTGAAGTTTCTGAAGCCGTGGTCGAGTACTTGGGCCATCTCCTGCGCCCTCAAGTGCTCTCCGGCATAATCACTGCTTGCGCGTACTCCCAAGACTACTCCTATGAACCGGGTGCCAGCGCGCTCGGCAGTGGCAACCAGGTTATAGCCTGCTGCTTGTGTGAATCCAGTCTTGAGCCCATCTGCTCCTTCATAAGTGCTTATGAGCCTGTTGCGGTTGTGCTGTGTTATAGGTTGCTCGCCCACGGGAGTGTGTGTGTACGAGTCGAGTGAGTGAAACTCGAGAGCCCAGGGATGATCGATGACATACATACGCGCCAGAATTGCGATGTCTCGAGCCGAAATCTGGTTGTCATCAGATATTCCGTGTGGGTCCACGAATCGCGTCGAGGTCAGGCCGATCTCCTGAGCTCGCGCATTCATCATCGACACGAAGTTTTCAACTGTTCCCCCCAGGAACTCAGCAACTGCAACGCACGCATCGTTTCCGGAGACGACAGCTATACCTTTTAAGATTTCTTCCAGAGGTACCTGAGATTCAGGCGACAAGAACATGCGCGAGCCTCCTGTGCGCCACGCCCGAACGCTTACTGGCACGAGGTCAGAGAGGCTTATGCTGCCGCGATCGACAGCTTCTAACGCGAGTTTCAGCGTCATAAGTTTTGTGAGACTTGCGGGTACAACAGGTTCGTCTATTTGCCTACCCCATAGAATACTACCAGTGGCCACATCCATCAGCACTGCGTTTGTGGCAGTGATGCCGTCGGGCCCAGGGATTGCGGTAGAAGCAGACACGCTACCGGAGGTAGCAAACAGCACCGTACACAGCAGAAGACACACGGCAGCTGTCTTTGATGAGAGTATGCGTGTTCGAAGCATGAATCGACCTCCAGGAATTAGTAGCAAGTGCGTCTTTTCTTTACACCCACAAGTATGCTTCTTTCAGCATCTAATGGCAAGTGCCGTATGTGTTGTGGATGACGCTTGCTGGGAAGGAAAAACAGCCAAACCGGCTAATAGATGTGTATTCGTCTATTTGTGCGAGAAGTCGTGGCGCTATGACAGGAAGTATCCACGGTTTCGCACTAGCGTGGTATAGTCGACAGTACTTCTTCTTATCGGATACTCACGGTAGTCACCGTCTGGGCGGTTCACGGAAGGAACGAGTGCGCAGCGATGGGTACATGCAAGCGGTGGAAAGTGGTGCAGCGTCAGACAAACGGTTAGGCAAGGGTGAGCAGCGCGGCGACTGGGCCCTACCGAGCCCGGTCGTTTTTTGGGAGGCGAGATGGCCGAGACTTCTGTGAAGCTCACTGACATGCGCATAACGAGCGCCATAAGCCGGGTGTCCGCGCCTGTGGTTGCCAGCAACCTGCTTCAGACTGCCGTTGAGTGGGTGAGCCTTGCCATGATCGGTTCGCTGGGCGCAGAGGCGCTCGCTGCGGTTGGTTTCGGGCGCGGAGTGTTCTGGTGGGCCAGTTCTGCACTATGGGCTGTCGGGATGGCCGTAATGGCGCTGGTGGCACGCAGCATCGGTCGAGACGAGCCGGAGCGTGCCAGGGCAACGCTGCTACAGGCGTTGCTCATGGGAGTGATTCTTTCGAGCGTCATAGCGCTTGCCGGAGCGCTAACCGCAAGGCGCACTCTACCTCTTCTCGGGGCGACGTCCGATGTGGTCGAACTCGGGGTGCCCTATCTTCGGGTGATGTTCTTGTCCATGCCGTTCTTGGTGAATGCGTACTACGCCATATTCGCGCTGCGTGCGGCGGGTGAAACGCCGACTACTCTGCTTATTCAGGGCACTGCTGCTGCAATCCAACTTGTGCTGACGGCAGTGCTTGTGTTTGGCTTTGGACGGCTTGAGCCACTGGGACTTCTGGGTGCGGGCCTGGCCGTTGCAATATCTCGCGCATACATGTTAGTTGCAGTGCTCGTCGCGTTGTTGTGGGGCAGAACGGCGCTTCGAATGAGGCTCAACGACTTTCGTGTTAGACCTGACTGGCCTCTCATCTCCACAATCGTGAAAGTCTCGATCCCGAACGCGATTGAATACTTGGGTGCCGACACGCAGCGATTGCTGCTTGTGAAAATCATAGCCGCAACCAGCGCTGCGACGTATGCAGTATCTGCGGTGACAGTGGGTCGTCAGGTCGAAGAACTCTTCGGAATGGTGGGCATGGCGCTATCGATTGCAGCAGGCACGCTGGTGGGCCAAAACCTCGGGGCAGGCAAACCAGAGCAAGCGGAAGAAAGTGCGGTCAAGACACACCGCATCACTGCTGCGCTATTTGGAGCGGTCGGCTTGCTGTTCATCCTTATGCCCGGTCAGATCATGGGGTTGTTCTCTCAAGATGCGCAGGTGATTCAAATCGGCGGCTGGTACCTGAGAATGCTGGGACTGGTATCTCCGCTTTATGCTGCATCTTTGGTATACGCCGGAGCGCTTCGTGGGGCAGCAGATACTCGCTCTCCAATGAAGGTGACTCTGACATGTCTTTGGGTTTGCCAGCTGCCGCTGGCTTACGTTTTGGCGCTTTACACTCCTGCGGGTATCTACGGAGTGTACGCCTCATACGTGCTCTTCTGGACTGTGGGTGGCTTGTGGTTAAGACAGCGCTTCAGGCGCGGTCTATGGAAGCAGATAGCTCTGTGACCGGTTGGCGCAAGACTGTCTTGAGTCTTTGTGGTGCACAACGGCTCGGGTCAGCCGCGCGCTGGCTTCTTCCTCGCTGTAAGCGCCAACGTGCAACACCTGCGCGGCTAGCGCTTTTTCGATCTGTACGAGCGGCATCTACTCTGGCGTCTCGATCTTCTTCTTGCATATCTTTGGGAGTAGGGAGCGCACAAGATCAGCAGTTACCCACTCGGGTTACGTATTCGGATCGCCGCTTAGGTATCTAAACGCGGGTACCCGAACCACGCTCGGGATGGATCGGAGTAAAGCGATTCGAACTGCTTTCTCAGATCAAGTCTCATGGTTCGACGTCTTACTTTGCCTTTGCGGTAATGTGCTCAATCTGTATGCGGACAAGAACTACTCGGGCAATGTCTTTTTCCGAAAAGGGACCGTCTTTCCCGGTGTACTTCAGCGAGATCGCCTTTAGCGCCATGAGTTTTTCTGTTGGGTCGTCTACGATATGCGCCTTTCCAAACACCACCGCGCTCGTGTACTCTGCGCTGTACTCGCAGGGTACATCTGCCTCCGTCACACAAATCATCTCGGAGACTTCGAAGCACACTTTGGGGCGTGCTGCAAGGTTTCGGAGCTTGTGGCCCGAAGGTGCCGAGTGAATGTAGATCTTGTCATCCATGAGCGCATGGTTAACAGGTATAACGTAAGGATAGCCGTCTTCAGTGAGTGTTGCAAAATGTCCGAAAGATGCAGAACTAAGCAGCGAAAGCGCTTCTTCTGTGGATTTCTGCCTGTCACTTCTTCTTGGAGTGGTCTCCGGCATGTTGTGCCTCCTGATATGATTTTTCATGGTAGTTAGGGGACGCAGAATTCGTGTAGACACCATTTCTTCCGTGGATGCAGGTGTACCTGCTTTGAGCCAGCAGAACTGGCTAGGGTAGAATACATTTTGTGAGGCACTGTAAGACCGAAACCCGAAATATTGACTTGCATACTTTTTAGATATGGTCTTCAATGATAACGGTTAGATTGTTAAATCAAGATGGGTTATAGTTGTTAAAGGCAACGGAGGTGCAGTATCATGCAGCGTAATCCTGGGCAGGTGATGATAGGATTTCTTCTCTTGTTCATGGGCGGTTTCTTCTTGCTCAGCAATTTCGGCATGCTGCGAGGCGAGGCTTTTCTCATATTTCTCGGGCTTGCGTTTGTGGGCGCGTATTTTTTCTCTGGCCGTCAAGTGGGTTTGCTTATACCTGGAGCGGTGCTTACAGCAGTCGGCTCTTTTGCCTGGTTTGAGAGCATGCGTCTTTGGAGGGTGAGACCAAGCGGGGGGTGGTTCTTCGTATTCTTAGGGCTTGCGTTTGCGATGGTGTTCATTGTGGACTCGTTAGGCAGGCCTAAGCCAAGCACATGGGCCCTTTTCCCGTCCGCCGGCCTGTTGCTGTTTGGTTTCTTCGTGCTCGCAGTGGATGTGGTACCGCGTACGTGGTGGCACATGGCGACAACTTGGTGGCCTGTGTTGCTCATCCTGCTGGGCGCTCTCATAATGCTCAAACCTAGGGAATAGATAATGAACGAAGGTGCGCATACACGGCGCACCTTCGCCACAAGAATAAGATATAGCCTGTTAAACGGGCAGTATTTGCTGTTCAAGATGCTTCGGAGCACGAGTTAGTACTTCTGGCTCATCTTCCCCGACCACCACCGTGTCATCATGGCGGAACCCTCCGAGGCCGTGGATGTATATGCCTGGTTCGCTCGATAGCACTTCGGCTGTCTTAAGGGGCCTTGGGTCCCATGCCATGTCTTCAGGCCACTCGTGGCCTGCAATTCCTATTCCGTGCCCGGTGCGGTGACAGATGTAATCACCGAAGCCCGCCTCCTCGATAACCTTCTGTGCGGCGGCGTCGACATCTGCAAGCGGCTGGCCCGTTAGCATCTGGGAGATAGCCACTTCTTGAGCTTCTGTTGCCGTGCGAAACGCCTCTGCCTGCTTCCGGCTGGGTTTGCCGACGATGTACGTGCGTTCGTTTTCCACAACCATACCGTTTAGCCTCACGATGGTGATGTTGACGATACCGTGCCCCTTCGCAATTCGCTCCCCAATGTCGCCTCCAGTGCCGTGCGGCGAAGCCGACGCAGGTCCTGTCAAAGAGAACACCCGCACTTCCAGTTTGGCATCGGGCCAGCGAACAGCGCCTTCGCCTATCATGGCTGCTACTGTCTCGGCGTCCACCTGCGCGATTGGACGGCCGGGGGCGACGAGTTCACGAAACTTGCTCTGGCCCCAATCGCTGAGAGAAGCTGCCTGGCGCATGAGCTCGATTTCCTCACTGCACTTAACCATGCGCAAGTTCTTGAGCAGCTTTTGGCCATCGCCGAACTCGATCTCGGGCAGGTACTGCTTTGCCGCGAGGAACTCTCCGGCCATAGTGTCGCAGAGCACACGTCCTGTTTCCACCGCCTTTTCCTGGAGCAGATCGGACAGCATGCGAGGAAACTGCAGCACAGTATAAGTTCGGTTAGATATCCTTGGATGCTCCACGTAGAAGCGCGTGTCTTTTACCCATAGATTGCCGCGGTTCTTGGCCATCTTGACGTGGTTCTGTGAGAGCTCACACAACAGCAGTGCTGGGTCGGAGTCGAGAGGTATGACGGCTGCCACAGGTCTTTCCCATGGTGAAACGTCGAGAAAGAAGCCTGACACGTAGAAGAAATTGTCCGGATTGCCTACGACGAGCGCTTTGGAGCCGGTCCGCGCTAGGTACTGACGGATTGCTCTGAGTCGACTCTCAAAAACACTCACGCTCAGAAACGGCATGGCCTCATCCTCCTGGAGAATTTTGTAAAGCACTCTGTTCTGCAGCACCCCTGGAGAATTCCTGCAGCTTGGAAGAGTTCGCAATTGTGCGCAAGATAACTAGATGTGTGACACTCCCAATCCTGCGGCCTCGTGTTCTCTGCCCTTCATAAACGAGCCAATTGTGCCGTATACCGCCACGGCAATCCAGCCCGATTCCGGAGTATCTAAACGTACGACGCCGAACCTGCCGCCGACCGTCCTGAGAAGACTCCCAAGGCCCAAGTCGCCGCGGAGCAGCCCGTGCATGCTGTCGAAAGCAGCGTGGTACAGCGCATGCAGTTCGCGCGTGTTCTGGGCAACTATGTGCTCACGAATTGCCGCAGTCTCAATGGCGGTGAGTATCTTGTGCACCTCGGTGCTGCCCACTTTGCCCGCGCAGCTGCGTAAGCCGCGCGAACGGAGTTCTTCTATCATGTGCTGCGGTTCTTCAGAAAGCGCAAGCAGCAAAGCCATCTTACCAGGTGCGTGTTCGTTGTGCATCTTGAGAAGCCCCCAGCAGTTTCTGCACTCTCGTGCTGCGTACACTTCTTCACGCACTTATGGTTACCTCTCGAGCCGTTCAAACCGTGCCGTGAAATGGCGCATCACCGGCGCCTGATATATAAGTCGTAGTCCCGTTCGCTCTCGGCGCTTCTGTGCGAGTTCAGCAAATGTGCGCGCAACGTGTGCGATGTGTCTGTCGGTGTATACCCGGCGTGGTATGGCAAGCCTCACCAACTCAAGCTCAGGCCATACCTCAAGTCCTGTGTCTGGGTCGACGTAGCCGAACGCACAGCCACCCAGTTCCACGCCTCGTACACCGCCTTCTACGTACAGGTCAACTGCAAGAGTCTGAGCCGGGAAGTGCTCACGTGCAAGATGCGAATAGAACTGGCGGGCGTCAACGTATACCCCGTGGCCGCCGACAGGAGTTATGATCGGGACGCCGTGTTCTTGGAGCATATCGCCCAGCAGCTCGACCTGACCGCACCTGTCTTCGAGATATCGTTCGTCTACGACTTCACGTAGCCCTACCGAAAGCGCAGCAAGGTCACGGCCAGCCATACCGCCGTATGTCGCAAAACCCTCATATACTATCTGCCACTCCACAGCCCGGCGATACAGGCTTTCTTCGCGGAATGCGAGAAAGCCACCGATGTTGACCATACCGTCTTTCTTGGCGCTCATGGTGCAACCGTCGGCGTACGAGAACATCTCGAGCGCTATCTCTGGAATCGACTTGGAAGCATATGCCGGATCGCGCTGCTTGATGAAATACGCGTTTTCGGCAAACCTTGCGGCGTCGAGAAACAGCGGCAAGTTGTGTCGCCGCGCTATCTCAGCGGTTTGCCTTATGTTGTGCATGGACACAGGCTGACCACCGTTGTTGTTGCAGGTTATGGTAAGCATCACAAACGGAATTCTGTCGCGGGCAGATGTTATCTGCTGTTCGAGCTTTTCAAGGTCGATATCTCCCTTGAAGAGTTCACACGAACCTATCTCATAGCCCTTCTCTGCGAGCAGGTTCTTCGGTTCTGCTTTGCGCAACCTGATATGGCCTTCCGTGGTATCGAAGTGCATGTTCCCGGGCACAAGCATTTCTGGTTTCACAAACATCGTCATAAGGATGTTCTCGGCGGCGCGGCCCTGATGGGTGGGCACAACATAAGGAAAGCCCATGACATCCTGAACTGCTTGTTTCAGCTGAAAGAAGCTGCGGCTGCCGGCGTAAGCTTCATCACCAAGCATGAGAGCTGCCCATTGCGCGTCGCTCATAGCGGTTGTGCCACTGTCTGTCAACAGGTCGACGTACACGTCGTTCGAGGCGAGGTTGAAAAGATTGAACCCTGCCTCTTTGATTCTTGTCATGCGTTCTTGGCTTGTGGTGGGTCTTATGGACTCTACCATCTTGATTCGCCACGGCTCTGCGTAAGAATCCCTTGACTTCAATTGTGTTCCCCCCTGTAAGCAAAAAAGGATCCCGGGAATTACCCAAGACCCTAATGCCTAGTACCAAGACTGGTCCTTGAGTCAGAGTTTCGTCTAAAGGTCAGACGAATCCTTCAGCTCGCGGCAAACTCGCGCTTCACCTGTTCAAGAAGATCCGGCTGTGTGAGAAGATCATACGCTGTGAGCGCCATTGCCTTCGAAGCCGCCAGCAGAGATTCATCGCCTCTTGCAGAGCGTGCAGCATCACGGAACTCGTGCGAATGGCCCGGTATGCCCAGATCGCATATGGCCATACTGGGGTGGATGGAAGGTACGACCTGACTCACATTGCCCATGTCGGTAGAGCCCGAACCACTCTTCTCGACGCTGCTTTCTTGCCAGCCAAGCTGTTCCAGGTTAGATCTGAACGCCTCGCCGAGTGCGAAGTTGTGCTTCATAGGATCATACACAAGACCGGCGGTGACAAACTCGACGCTTGCGCCTGTCGCGAGAGCTCCTGCTTTGGCGCAGTTCTTGACCTTCTCGACTACTTGCTCGTGATACTTCTTGTCGGCGGCGCGGATGATGAAACTGCCCTCGGCCAGTTCGGGCACGATGTTTGGAGCCGTTCCACCTTTGGTTATAATGCCGTGAATGCGCACGTCTGACGTAAGGTGCTGCCTGAGTGCGTTGATGTTGACGAAAGTGTTTATGAGTGCGTCCAGCGCGTTGATACCTTCATGAGGAGAGCCTGCCGCGTGTGCAGGTTTTCCTCGAAACACCATCTTAAGAGGTAATGCAGCAAGCGCGCGCATCTCTACCTTGGTGAGGCTTGAAGGATGAACTATCATGGCGGCGTCGATAGACGAAAACTCGCCTTTATCTACCATGATTATCTTGCCTCCGCCGCCCTCTTCAGCAGGAGTGCCGAAAACAACTATCTCACCAGGAATTTCATCCATAAGGTTGTGCAAGCCTATTGCGGCACCAAGCGCTGCAGCGCCAATGATATTGTGGCCGCATGCATGACCGATCTCTGGAAGAGCATCGTATTCTGCCAGAAAGGCAATTGAAGGTCCTGGCTTTGCAGACCGGAGGCTTGCCCGAAACGCCGTCTTGAGCCCGGCGACACCGCTTCTGACCTCAAAACCGAACTGCTGTAGTTCGTGTGCAAGCCTTTCGGCTGCCTTTGCTTCTTCAAACAAGAGCTCGGGGTTTTCGTGAATATAGTGACTCACATCAAGCAGCAACGCTCTGTTCTGGTCGATGGTGTCGATAATCTTTTGCTTCAACCACACCATGCCTCCCCTTTACTTAATGGCTCAGAGTTAGTTTCTGGCAGGTTGCGTCATTTCCTTCAGCCCACAAAATGCTGGGGTCCGCCTGCTTCAAGCGGACCCCATGCAATCAAGATATGCCTAATACGTCTTCTTTATCCCGTCATGGGTGGCGTCGGCAGCGCCGTGTTCGATGAAGGTCTTGCAGCATGTTTGCTGGCATTTGTCCACCGAACTAGGTGTGTATGAGGACGCCTGGAGAGCGTTCATAGTGTGGTCGGTCTCGCTTGCGAACCTGTCCGGGGCTATGAGTATTTGCTCGGCGTTGCAGTAATTGCCCTTGTGCCAGTAATGGCAGTTCTCAATGGTGCACCTGATACTCTTGTTCACGTTATCACCTCCATGACTCTTTTGCCCTGTTTTTGCGCGCTGTATGCCTGCCAAACAAAACAAAAAGGCCCCCGAATGGGGGCCCGTTACACGCTCTATGCTGCTCCTTTTGTTCGCTTGCTGTGCGCTTTTCTGTAAAGCGACACGTATTCATCTGCCGACTTTGACCAAGAGAAGTCTGATGCCATGGCGCGCTCTACTAGATTAGACCATCTAGGTGCATCCTTGTACGCGCCGAGCGCTCTGTCTATAGTCGCAAGCAGTTCACGCCCAGAGTACTCGCTAAACGCGAAACCGTTACCACTATCTGGTTTTGTGTCAGTATCAATTATCGTATCGCTCAGACCGCCTGTACTCCGCACTATGGGCACTGTCCCATACCTCAGGCTGATTATCTGCCCAAGGCCACAGGGCTCAAACCGCGAAGGCATCAAGAACATGTCCGAGCCAGCGTAAATCCGCTGTGCTAAGTTGATGTCAAAGCCTATCTTGACGCCCACTTTGTGCGGGTGGCGCGCACCGAGATCTTGGAACATATCGTGGTAGCGCGGGTCACCAGTTCCGAGCACGATGAGCTGCATATCGCGCTGTGTTAGATCGTCGACTATTTCGTGTATGAGGTCGAGTCCTTTCTGGTCGACCAGCCTTGAAACTAGTCCGATTACCGGTACGTTTTCGACCGGAAGACCGAACTCACGCTGGAGCGCCTGTTTGTTTAGTGTCTTCTTGTCGATGTCATGCTTTGAATAGTTCTGGACGATCCGGCTGTCGCGCTCTGGGTTGAACTCGTCATAATCTATTCCATTTAGGATACCGTACAAGTCTTGAGCGCGTTTGCGCAGCACACCGTCAAGACGTTCACCGAACTGACTGGTCTGTATCTCTCGTGAATACGTCGGGCTGACAGTGTTCAACTTGTCTGCGTAAAGCAGACCGGCTTTCATGAAGTTGATGCCGCCGTAGAACTCAAGGTCATCGGGGTGGAAGTTGGACGCCGAAGCACCCAGCAACCCGAGCACATCTTTCGGGAACACTCCTTGGTATTGGAGGTTGTGCACGGTGTACACGCTCGCCATGTCTTTGTAGAAGTCCATCTGTGCGTAACGGTTCTTGAGCATGAACGGTACGGCACCTGTCTGCCAGTCGTTTAGGTGGATGACATCAGGCTTCCATCCCAACTTAGGCAGCATCTCGAGCACGGCCTTGCCGAAGAACGCAAATCGTTCCGCATCGTCGTCGCCTGCGTATATATAGTCCCTGAAGAAATAGCGGTATGAATCGATGAAGTATACATCGAAACTCAGAGAATCGGATGCTTCGACTTCAATACGACGCACGATCGCCGTCTCGATCCGGCCTGCGATGTCAACAGGAAAGTCCAGCACGTAATCGGCGTCCCGTATTTGCTTGTATCTCGGCATCACTACCTTTACATCAACTCCTCGCTTCTTAAGCGCCTTGGGTAGTGAACCTATGACATCTGCCAGTCCCCCGACTTTGGCGAACGGAGCCATCTCCGAAGCCGCGATAAGCACTTTCAGAGGTGTGTTCGTCAACTGGATTTCTCCTCTCGTTAGTTGGTCAGTGTCGCCTTGTTCTAGTGGATCTGCTCTTTGGGCATTTCTGCGCGCAGCCGCAGCGCGTCTGCCGCGTTTTCGGGGGGCATTGGGTTAATGTAGTAGCCTGTGCCCCACTCAAAGCCTGCTATCTTCGTAAGTCTTGGTACGATCTCTAGGTGCCAGTGGTACTCAGGACATGGTTCGTCGTTGCACGGTGCAGTGTGGAGTACGATGTTATACGGTGGCGTGTCGAGAATATCTGCTAGCGCCCCAAGCGTCTGCTTAAGCACACGTGCCAGGTCTTCTAGCTGCTCAGAAGACACGCTGCCGAAGTCCGGCTCATGCTTTTTCGGTATTATCCATGTTTCAAATGGAAAGCACGATGCGTACGGGTTGAACGCATAGAAGTGCTCTGTTTCGGCTACCTGTCTTGTACCTTCTTTAGCCTCGCGCGCGAGCATCTCGCAGTACACACAGCTGCCGGTGCGCTTATGGTGCTCTCGTGCTCCTTCGATCTCTTCTTTGATCTTCACGGGTACGAGCGGCGTCGCGATTATCTGGCAGTGAGAGTGTTCGAGCGACGCACCGGCTGCCTGGCCAGCGTTCTTGAATACCAGTACATACCGGTGTTCAGGGTCTTTAGCAAGCTGTGTATAGCGCTGGTGCAACACTCTCAGCACATCGGCGATTTCTGACACGCTGAGGTCTTCCAGGTTCTTGTCATGGTCGGGAGTTTCAACTACGACCTCGTGAGCACCCTTGCCAGTCATGGTGGTGTATATACCTTGTTGAACCAGCTCAGTCTCTAGGTCGGCCTGGAGCGCCGGGAACTTGTTCTTGAAAGCTCTGACCGTCCAGCCAGGCGCATCTTTGTGTGTCCCTGGTGCGCGTAGCGCGTATTCTTCAGGTGGAGTCTTGGATTCTTCACCCGGACAGAAGACACAAGGACCGCCTTTTCGCACGTCTGGTTGGGCTTTGAGTTCTGCTGGCCGCTTGGCTCGTTCAGTAGCGATTATCACCCAGCGGTCGGTCACCGGATCTTTGCGAATCTCGGGCATGGTCATCCCCCTTCTTGGCAGACTTGGTCATGCCATTTGAGTTTAGCATTAGAAATGTAAGAAGAACCATAATCACTTAATGACATATGCGGAAGAGAACGCCGCTTCTGGCTTGTGGTGCCAGCTTCAGGCGTCTGTCTTCGCCTGGAAACTTTGTGCGTAGTCCAGATATGCGCTGATGAACTCGGCGTGCGACCACGTAAGTGGCGACACCGATAGCGCCGCTCCACTAAACGGGTCGACTTGTTCAGGCAACATGCTGCAGCCGTTGGTATGTGTCACTGCCCACTCAAGCAGCTCTTTTGCGCGCAGCACGTCTTGCTCATCTCTTCTGAGTCTAGCGTGTCTCGATGCCGCCCATAACGTGCACACTATCCACGGATTTCCCGGCACCAAAGCGGTGTCGTCTGTAACCTTCATATACCAGTCGTCTTGGTATCTGGCCAGCCCGCCCGCCCGCGACTTCACCAAGAGGGCTGCTTCGACTGTATCCAGACCCGCAATAAGTCTCGGGTCGTGCAGGTCGAGCAGGCCGAACATCCACACGCCATGCAGGCTAGAATCAGGTACCATATCTAACACTTGCTTCCCATCTTCTGTGTACATTGCACGTGCAAACGAGCAGTGTGTCTCGCAATAGAACTGATTGAGCCAAGAAGTCTTCATGCGCTGCGCCGCTTCGAGGCATTGCATAGACTTGGTGCTGTTGCCCACAAGCGCATACAGACGCGCTGCCTTCTGCAGCGCTCCGTACACAGCGGCTATGGTGAAACTGAACACGCCATATCTCTCTTCCCACAGATCGTGACTCGGTAGTGGAAGCGATGTGTTCTCGTCTGTGTAGCAGAGCAGGAAATCGGCCATCTTGAAGAACTGGTTGTGGTGTGCTCGGAAGAACTCGAGATCTTGTGTGCGGAACACATACTCGCCGAACGCCCACAGAGATAGCGCCGTCTCGTCTTCTTGGATAGGAGGTAGAAGCCTGGAATTGTGTCTCCATGCGTGCCAGCTCGAGCCTAAAGAGCCGTCCGGTCTGTACCTCTGGCATAGGTAGCCTTCGTCGGTGACCGTGCGTGTGCAGAACTCAAGAAAGCGTGCTGCAATCTGCGAGAAGCCGGCCCTGCACATGGCGGTGGCCGACAGCGCGGCGTCTCTCGGCCAAACGTAGCTGTAGTGGTCGCGACCGTGCTCTAGCATGTCACGGTCGTTTGCCGCGAGTATGCCACCGCGATTGTCGCACTCAAGTCTTACGCTTAGGATGCTTCGGCGGTACAGGTCATGAGCGTCTTCTGATAAATCCGTATCAGGGGTGTGTGCGGCAAGGAGCCATGATCTCCAGTAATGGTGTGTCGTGTCGATCAAGCTGCAAGCGCCACAGCGCTTGACCCATGTGTCGAGTTCGCGCGCGCGTTGCACTGAGTCTGAGAACACAAACCACATCGAAGCGTCCGCCCGAGCGCCGGGGCCGAGCTCGAGTACCATGCCGAGTACGCTGTACACACAACCCTGTGATGCAGGCCGTTCGTGAAGCATGCCCTCTGCCGCAAGTCTGAGCTCTGGGTACTCGCGCGCATCACGGCGTACACAGGTTGTACGAACGCAACGCGCCTCTTCTGAAGCCGCCTGGCTGACGAGCATGAAGGTGTTAGACTTGTAGTGTAGTATGCCGCCCGAGACGGGGTCAAGCAGAGCAGTGTCGCCTATGTCGCTTGCGTCAAGGCACGTGTCCAATACCAAGTAGATTCCAACATTCTGCGTGGCCGGAGATTCGTTCTTTAGGCTCAGACACCTGCACCACACGTTGCGCTCGAAGTGCACCGCATCGCGCAGTGATAATTGTATCCCTGCGTCGCGCGCCAACGCTTCGGAACGTAACACGGTAGAGTCTTGTTCATAGCATGTCCGCGGGTTCAACTCAGACAGGCTGAAAGCGCGCCCACCGCACCAAAGGTAGGTGCGGTGCCCTGTGTTGCCTGTCTGCGAGTGCATACCGACGTGCGGGTAGTAGACTTCACGAATTGTCATGTCATGCTCATAGTTCAAGAGCATGTTCCCGTTTCCGGTTATGGCGTGGCGTGGCATCTGCCGTTCCTCCGTCCACACGCTTATTCTTCGATGAGTATTCCCGCAAAAACGGATTAGCTGTCATAGCGGAATAAACTCGTGTTTTGGGGCAAGAGTATCTAGGGAAGACTGCCCAGAGAGGGACGGTGCCATGAGAAAGGGTTATCTCTGCATAATACTCCACGCGCACTTGCCGTATGTTCGACACACTGAAGAGAAGAAATACATGGAGGAACGCTGGTTCTTTGAGGCAATGACAGAGACGTACGCGCCCATACTGAGCACGCTGCACAAACTTCACGAAGATGAAGTCAGGGTGAGGCTCACCGTGTCGCTCTCGCCGACACTGCTTTCGATGATGAACGACACTCTGCTGCAGCAGAGGTACAAAGCACATCTTGGAGGCCTCATTGAACTCGGCGAAAAAGAAGTAAGCCGTACTTCCCAAGATGGCGTTATGAACTACACAGCTCGCTGCTATCTCAGACGGTTCATGGCAATCCATGAGCTCATATTCGGACGCTACAAAGGTAACATTGTAAGGGGCTATTGCGAACTGGCCGATGCAGGGCTTGTCGAACTCGCTACATCATGTGCCACCCATGGTTATCTGCCGCTGCTTTCTGTCGTGCCTTCGAGTGTAGAGGCGCAGGTGCACGTGGGAATCGACACTTTTAGGCACATAACAGGACGAGAGCCTGCGGGGCTATGGCTACCGGAGTGCGGCTATTTCCGCGGCCTCGAAGATGTGCTCGCCCGAAATGGGATCAAGTACGTTGTGCTCGAGACGCATGGAATACTTGATGCCGAACCGTCTCCTTCGTGCGAAGTGTTTGCGCCGGTAGAGTGTGCGGGCAATGTCGCCGCTTTTGGGCGCGATGCTGAGAGTGCCAAACAGGTGTGGAGTTCGCAGGAAGGTTACCCCGGAGATCCCGATTACCGCGAGTTCTACCGCGACATTGGACACGAACTGTCGCTTGACTACATCGGACAGTACGTGCACGACGACTCGGTGAGGGTGGACACAGGTTTTAAGTACTATAGGATAACAGGTCGCACAGAACACAAGCAGCCTTACCAACCCGAATGGGCGAGGGAGAAGGCAGCAATCCACGCCGGGAACTTCGTCTTTAACAGACAGAAGCAGGTGGAGCACTGTCTGAGCGTGATGCAGCATCCGCCGGTGGTTGTGGCGCCTTATGACGCAGAGCTAATTGGACACTGGTGGTATGAGGGTCCCGAGTGGCTTGACTACCTTGCGCGCAAAATATGCTTTGACCAGCATACCATCGAGATGATAACTCCTCTTGAATACCTGTCTCGTTTTGGGACTGCGCAGCAAGTGCAGCCCGCCACGTCGAGCTGGGGGTACGGAGGCTACCATGAGGTCTGGCTTAACGGTAAGAACGACTGGATGTTGCCGTATGTGCATTGGGCGGGGAAAAAGATGCGCCGACTCGCCGAGAGGCATGCGGGGCGAGGCGGTGCAATGGAAGAAGCGCTCAACCAAGCCGCCCGCGAACTACTGCTTTTGGAGTCGAGCGACTGGCCGTTCATATTGAATGCGGGTACGGCCGTGCAATATGCAACGCGCAGGTTTGAGGCTCATTACAACCGTTTCGAACTGCTCTCAAGCCAGATAGAGCGCGGCAGTCCCGACACAGCACAAGTAAGAGCACTCTTCGCCCAAGACAACATATTCCCCGAAATTACAAGCGAGGTATACGCAAGATGAGATTCGGAATTCAACCCTGGATCAGCGTCCTTATCTTGTCGGTGTAAAGGTCGCCGATTTCGTCCGCAACTTCCCACGACGACGCTTCAACAAACAGTTCGTATGAGGCGTAGTCGGAGCTGGGAACGACAAGCACTCTCGCGCCATCGTGCTCAAGCAGCATTCCTTCTACGTCTCTTCGCGCTTGCGCATCAAGGCTTATCCTGCGCATGACACCTGCCTTTGACTCCCACGGGCATGTTATGCTCCGGTGAACATAATGCACATCGGGTACGTCAGCCATGAGTTCTCTGAGCGAAAGCCGATGTTTTGAGGCTAGGCCGAGCAGTAGTGCGATGCCCAAGCAAGCATCGTACATGTAAGAAAGCGGTGTCTTCTCGAGCACCGCTCTTGGCGAGGTACCCACGATGGCGACGCGTGCACCATGCCGAGTTGCGTACTGCCTGACGGCTAGAGGAACGCTTACGGGCAGAGCCAACGGTTCTTCGGGCATCAACTCAGCCCACGCGCGTGCGAGCAGCGCAGATACCTTTTCGTTGGGTACATAGCCTTCTTCTCTGTCCTGCAAAACGTAGAATGTCTCAAGCTCAGCCACAACTGATACGCCGAACTCGCACTGGCTCTCTCGTAGCAGTTCTGGGTCAAACCGGTTACCTCTGGAAAAGACCATTTCAGTCCCGAGCCTACTACAAAGCGCCTGCAAGACAAGAGCCTCAGATGGCCCTGCTTCCACGACTGCCCTCGGGGCGTGACCAAAAAGCGTGTTCTCGGACACCCGAGCTGCGATCAGATCCAGGTACGGAGCAGCCAAGTCTGGTGCGCATTCAATATCTGCTAGTTCTGTTGCTTCAGCCCTGGGGCTATCTTCACGCGCGAGTGAAGCCTCAAGTTTGCGTCGTGCATCGTTCGATAGATACAAACCCTGGTCGTCGAAACAGCATATCTCGACCATACCGGGTCTGGATACTGGAGAGTGGATTCTAATACCGCTGCATTTGCTTATGCGACACGCGTGTCTTAGCGCCGCAGGCGGGCTGTTTGCTGCATCAAGCACGCGTGCTCCTCGTGATTGGGCACCGGACATGCCAGCGGCTCCCAGCATCTGCGAGGTCGGGCCATCAGCGTAAGATATAAGAATCCCTGCACCTGGCTGCGCAAAACAGAGTGCCGTCTTGGCGGTGAGTTCCGGAGTGATTTCAACATTAGCAAGCCCTATCAATCCACGCCTACCGAACAGAGTGCGGCAGGCCGTAGGTGACCAGACCACACTGCTGGAGACCGTGGCTTTTGCTTCAACCGACTTATCTGGCCACAATTTGACATACCTCCGTATGTTGCTGGATGCACCAACATTGCTGCGTGCACCCAACACCGAGTGACTTTCGACATGTGCGTTATAGCCTATACTGCTTTCTGAGCATACGCATGCGCCGAGCACGCGCGCTCGCTTGCCGATCTTACACCTATCCCAGATGATGCTCGACTCAACCACTGTTTCGGGGCCTATGCGAGTATCCCGGCCTATTACCACCCCTGATTGCACTTTTGCGCCGCGTTCTATAACGCAATTCCGGCCTATGAGCACATGGTCGCGAAGCACTGCTCTTGGGTCTATTATGGCGCCCTCTTCCGCAAATACGTCTTGGGCAATTTGCCTACCCGGAATATCTAGTCTGACTTTTCCCGCGAGCCAGTCCCGGTTCGCCCTGCAATACTGTTCTACGGTGCCGATGTCGCACCAATAGCCGTCCATGCGCATTGCGTACATCGGCACTTCTTGCTCGAGCAACCTTGGAAACAGCTGTTTGCTGAAATCGAAGGGGGTGTGCTCCGGCACCTCGGCGAGCATATCGGGCTCTATCACGTAGATGCCTGTGTTTATCAGGTCGGAGAAGACCTCACCCCAGCCCGGCTTCTCTATAAAGCGATTGATCCTTCCGCTTTCATCATGCATGACTACTCCGAACTCCGTCGGTTCTGTTACCCTGCAAAGCGCTATGGTGACTTTGGCGTGCTTCTGCCTGTGGAACGTGACTATCTGACCGAGATCGAAGTCTGTTACCACGTCGCCAGACAGCACAAGCACGCTTTCGTCTACGCCGCGTGTTGCATAGCGCACACTGCCTGCCGTGCCGAGCGGGCGCGGCTCGATAGAGTACTCCAGTCTGACTCCGAAGCGTTCTCCGCTTCCGAAGTACGACTGCACATGTTCCGGTTTTGTGAACAGCGTGGCGCACGCGTCGCGGAAGCCGTGCCTTCTAAGCAGGGCCAGAGTGTGTTGCATCACCGGTGTGTTCAACACCGGCACCATCGGCTTCGGAATCGTGCACGTGAGAGGTCTGAGCCTCGAACCTTCTCCGCCCGCCATGATCACTGCCAGCACGTTCTATTCCTCCAGTTCTGGCGTGTGGATTCTTGCCCCAGGCGCTTCGGTGGTATTCCGCCAACACGCTATCGTAGAGCCGTAGCGTGTGCTTCGCTATCTGCGGCCACGCATAGCGTCGTCTAACAGTCTCTAGGCCGGCTCGTCTGATTTTGTGTCTTAGTTCACGCTCGTCAATCAGGCGCGCTATCGCGGATGCGAGATGAGCCGGATCTCCGGGTTTCACCTTCAGCCCATTCAGCTCATGGGATACCACTTCGGACATACCTCCTGTGTCTGACACTACTAGGCCCGAACCGGCTGCCATCGCTTCTAGGGCAACTATGCCAAATGGCTCGTAATAACTCGGGAAAACTGCCGCATCTGCCCACATATAAAGATGGTTACGAACGTTGTCTGTTATACGCCCGGTGAAGTAGGTGTTTGAGTAGATGCCTGTCATCGCCGCCTTGAACTTGAGGTTCTCCTCGTAAGGGCCCGTGCCGGCTATGACGAGTTTGATCTTGCGGCCTTGGTCAAGCAGGATTCGAACCGCCTCAATAAGCGTGTCAACGCCTTTTTCTCTGACCAGTCGTCCCACGAAGAACACCATGCTCTCATCACGATGCGCGAACAGATCCCTCGAAAGCGCTCGGTCGGGTACACGGAACTCTTCGGGGTCTACTCCGTTGGGGATTACCTCGATCTTGTCCTCGGGAGCGCCGAACAGTGAGGTCACTTCGTTCTTCATGTGGCTGCTACAGCAGATGATCCTCCAGGCCTCGTATCCAAGCCACCACTCGACATCAGAGATGTACTTCTGTTGTGCGTTATGGATTCCAGCGTTTCTGCCGGCCTCGGTTGCGTGGATTGTTGCAACCATGGGCACACAGAACGCATGCTTATACGCTCTTGCAGCGAAGCATGAGAGCCAATCGTGTGCGTGCACCAAGCTCATCTCACCGTGTTCTAAGCTCACCGCGATGGCACGTTCCAACATGGCGACGTTGAGTTGCAGCACCCAACTCACAAAATCGGGTGATGAGACAGGATAGGCCATCAATCTGTGCACCCACGGCTCGTCGTTGCCGCCCGTTGTCTCGTTTGTCCTTGCAATCGTGACTACGTGTGTCTCCGCGCCCTGCGCCGAGAGCGCCCTGGATAGGTGAAACACGTGTTTTCCGAGCCCGCCTACATGGTCGGGTGGCAGTTCCCATGACAGCATGAGCACTTTCATCGGTCACATCTCTCCTAGGTAGAATCTGGGGCAGCACACAGTATGTCTTCGTGGACTGCTCTTAGCAGCTCGGCCACACTCCACGCCTGCGAGATACATCCGCCGGGTTCGTGCGGGAAATCGGCGTCAAACACTTCTGAGATTGTGCCGAGCCCTGCTTCTCTCAGGTGCGGTTCAAACTGCAGCACCAAGCTCCAGAGCATCTCACAAGGTTCGCCTGAGCGCTTAAGCGCGGTAGTGAACTGGCCCAAAAGCCAAGGCCATGCCGTACCCTGGTGGTACGCACGGTCACGCTGTTCAGCATTTCCACAGTACCTGCCGTGGTATGCGTCAGACGAAGGGTCAAGAGTGCGCAGCCCGTACGGGATGAGAAGAGTGCGCTTGCAGGTTGCAACGACAGAGCGGATGCGCGCTTGGCAAAGCGGTGTGAACGGTAGCGAAGCTGCCAGCACTTGATTGGGGCGGATTTCGGTGCCGTGCGGAGTTGTGTCTTTTAGATATGTGCCCGTCCAAAATGTATCGTTGAAGGCGGCCAGCACGCGTTCTGCGATTGCTTCGTAATACCAGGATTTCGCGTTACGGCCGATAGCCTTTTCGATTTGGGAAGCGCACCGTAGTGCGTTGTACCAGAGTGCGTTCACGTCGACACAGTAGCCAAGACGCTGAGTTACTACCTGATCATGCACCTTTGCGTCCATCCACGTAAGCTGCAGGCCAGGCTGGCCCTGGTAGATGAGCCCCGACGAATCCATGCGTATGCCGAACAACGTGCCGCGGATGTAGTTTTCTAGAATATCTTCAACCGCGTCAAGCAGTGTGCTTAATCTTCGGGTGTGCTGCGAATACTGCCAGTATTTGTAGACCGCGTTTACGAACCACAGTGGCCCGTCTACCGAATTCCACTCAGGTGACGAATCTTCGTCCCTGAAACGGTTCGGGATAAGCCCTTTGTGACGCGTGTCCGACCATGTCTCGAGTACCTCAAGCGCTTCTTCTATCGCACCGTCTGCGAGCAGAATTCCGGGTAACGCTATCATGGTGTCGCGGCCCCAGTCGGAAAACCAATGATAGCCCGCTATTATGCTCTTCCCGGAACCACGTCGCACCACAAAAGTGCGCGCAGTTTTTTTGAGCACGGTGGTAAGGCGTGTGTCTGCTTCGTGTGGAGGAGCTAGGGGTGGAAGATCTATATCAGAAGGACTAAGATTGCGCGTGTCATTTTCAAGACCCACGAGCACAAGCACGCGTCCTGACCGAGGTTCGGCCTCGATTATGCCCGGGCTCCAGTGCTCCTCTAAGAAATCGAGCCCTCGGGTTCTCTCCTGCCGGTAGAGTGTGTTGTGGTACCAAGTCTCGGCTTCTCGAAACATCCCCGATGACACAATGATGCGCAACCGGCCTCCACCCGGAGCGGTTGCGGTAATCTGGTTACCAGAGCATTCTGCGCTCCAACCCGGCACAGCAGTATGTGTCAGATGATGGAAGCCGCGCCAGTTAAGTAGAGGCCTCAGCGACAGAGAATACGTGTCTTGGTTGTCAAGGAGTCTGTACAAAACGACACACACATTGCGCCCGGGCAGAAGGTAGATCTGCTTCAGTAGCGTTGAGCCGTCTATGTCGTATAAGAATGAAGGCACTGGGTCTGTCCAAAATGCGTTCAGGCGGTCTACACCTTCTAGGTTGAGACATGATTCGTATTCTGCTGAAGAGAAATCGATGCTGGATGACTGGCTGTGGAATGTTTCCATTAAACGCGAGAAGCACAGCACTCGTTGCGAGGGCGGTAGTATGCTTGCCATGAGCCAGCCGTGGTAGCGACGAGTGTGTACATCTGCGATGCTCGATGATGCCCAGCCACCAAGAGCGTTCGTAGAAATCCATTCTTTGTTAAGGGCAGCAGGAACGCTGAGCTCGCGTTTGCCGGTGAACACGAAGAGACCTCCGTCACGGCGCCGAGGGCCATATTAACAGCCCAAATACAGCGATCAGCATTGCAGCCAGCGCCAAGTTTTTTGCCATCATACCCGTATTGTGAACTAGAGATACGCCGAATGACGGTGGCTCTGGTTTCAGGGCTTCAACGCTTGCAGCCGAGACAGCGATTGTAAGACCTGCTATTATAAGTATGGTGAAGCCGAGCATCAGAAGCATCAGAGCGTCGTCCTTGTTGAAGGCGTTCTTGCGATTGTGTCGAACCAGTTTTGATGGAAAGCGCTCACGTCTCATGGATTGTAGTATCCTAGCAATGTGGGTAGTAGTATTCGCTGTTGGATGAGGCGATTTAAGGAATACACAGGCGGCAGTATTCAAAGGAGGGTCATTTTTGGCAAAAGACATCATAAAATACGGGATCATCCTGGGCATCGTGTGTGCCGTGGCCGGTGTTGGTCTTGCAACTGTGTATGCTCAGACCAAGGTGGTCATTGACATCAGAAAAGAAGCCGACTTCCAGAATATGCTGAGCCAGGTAGTTCCGGGCGCAGACTCTTTTGACAAAGTCGAAGCGGATGGCAAGCAGTACTACGTCGGACTAGCCGATCAAAAGACGGTCGGGTATGCAGTGCAGGTTTCGACCGGGGGCTACGGAGGCGCGATCGAGATCATGATCGGCACAGACCCAAGCCTCAAGGTAAACAAAATAGTCATTATGAGCCAGCGAGAGACACCGGGTCTGGGCTCGAAAATTCAGAGCCCTGAGTTCACCAGCTTGTTCACCGGGAAGACCCCTCAAGACCCCATTGCCGTGGGGCAGGATATAGAGGTAATAACAGGTGCGACCATATCCTCGAGAGCGGTCGCTGGTGGTGTCAAGAAGGCTCTGTCCGATTTGGAGGCAGCGCTTGGCGGTGCATCCAAGAGTGTAGACCTCTCAAGCGTTCCTGACGGCACATACGTCGGTACGGGTCAGGGATTCAACGCGAAGATCAGCGTTTCTGTTGAGATGAAGGCGGGCAGAATAGAGAAGGTGAGCGTCACCCAGCACAGCGAAAGCGAGGGAGTGTCTGACCCCGCAATAGAGGGAGTGCCGCGCGCCATCGTTGAGAAGCAGGCCATTTTCGTCGATGAAGTGTCGGGCGCCACCTGGTCGAGCCGGGGGATTATGGAAGCCGTGCAAGACGCTCTGAAAGAGTTCATCAAAGACTGAGAGAGTCCATAGACAGACATTTCCACAGGGTCTGAGAGCGATTTGTGTCGAAATGTGTTACTTACGTCGTAACTCATGGAGACTCGATGCGAATCGGCACTCTCAGACCTGCGTTCTTTGTGGGGGTAGTGCTACTGTTGGCCTGGCTTATGTTCACCGGCTCACAACCTTGTAATGGCCCACCCAAAGCAGAGGCATACTCTCTCGAGGTTCGCAGCACGCAGAGCGAACTCAGCTGGCTGTTGTCCACGCAGCGCGATGACGGCGCAATTGCGCTTGACGACACACACCAGAGGGTTGTTCCGTACTTCTCAAACCTTGCGGCGCTTGCGCTCTTGGATGAGCATGCTCCGGAAGTGCTGCGTTATTTAGAATGGTACCTAGCAAGACTGAATCGGCCCGATAGGTTTGGTCTCCATGGCACTGTGTATGACCGCTATTACGTCGGTGGTGTCGAAAAGAGCACCTACGATTACGACTCCGCCGATTCGTACGCCGCAACATTCTTGAGCCTTGTAAGGCAGTACCAGGTCAGGACGGCTGACTTAGAGTGGGTCTCCCATAATCTGGATGAGCTCAGAATTGTGGCTGGGGTCATATCCTCGCTCCAAGATGCAGATGGACTTGTCTGGGCGAAACCGAACCACAAGATGAAATACCTGATGGACAACTGCGAGAACTACAGGGGCCTGATGGACTGGGCAGATCTGCTCGACGTATTGGGTGAAACAGACGAAGCCGCCGTCTGGCGCGGACACGCAGACAGCATAAAGCAGGCGATCGACCGCGAACTGTGGGACAGCCGAAGGCAGAAATACCTGTGGGGGGTGGGTCGAGTGCTAAAGAGAGTGCCCAGAAACGGAGTCTGGTATCCTGACAATGTGGCACAACTTTACCCGGTGATATTCGGTGTCATATCCGCAGAATCGGAGCGTGCTGTGCGCCTCTACTCTGGCTTCAACGAGATGTTTCCCACATGGCCCGAACTCATAAAAAAAGAGCCGTACCCGTGGGCTATAGTTGCGTATGCCGCCCGTAGGATGGGCGATGCACCACGGGCACATGCGTTCATCGAAAGCAGCGTCCGGTCGTTAGAAGCTGGCCGCTCTCCAGTCTGGCACGCGATGGAATCGGCATTTCTACTCATGACAATGCGCGAATGCGAAGACGCTACCTGGTGATCATAAGCCGTCCTGTTCCTTTAACTGCTCGTCCGATTGCGTTTGCGCTCACACCGCGATGTTCCAGTGCCTGAAGCATCCTCTGCGCCTTAGGTTGCTCGACAGCTATGAGCAGACCGCCTGAGGTCATGGCGTCGCACAGAACAAGCGTTACATGCTGAGGTACGCCGTCTTCTATGTCAAGCGAGCTCGAGAAGTGCTCGAGATTCTTGTACGTGCCGCCTGGAATCATCTGTTCTCTGGCAAGTTCCATTACTTCGGGCAGGACCGGGACAGCAGATGCCGAAATCTGGATGTTCACACCGCTCGACGCACCCATCTCGAGTGCGTGACCGACAAGCCCGAAGCCCGTGATATCTGTGCAAGCGTTCGCTCCTATTTCCACCATTGCGTAAGACGCGTCACGGTTCAGCTCAGCCATTACATCTGTAGCATGCATTGCTGCACTCTGAGACAGCACGCCGTTTTTGAGTGCGGTTGCGGCTATGCCTGCGCCCACGGGTTTTGTCAGGATGAGAACGTCGCCTTCGCGACAAGTCGAATTACGGATTATCTTGTCAGGGTGAATTACTCCTGTGACGCTCAGTCCGTATTTTGGTTCTAAATCGTCGATTGTATGGCCGCCGACAAGCGCGGCGCCAGACATTGCTATGACGTGCTGGCCTCCTCGGAGAATATGCGCAAGCACTTCGAGGTCGATCTCTCCCACCGGAAACGCCACTAGGTTCATAACCGTCACAGGGCGCCCACCCATGGCATAAACATCAGAGAGCGCGTTTGCAGCGGCGATGCGTCCGAAGTCATACGGATCATCCACAATTGGTGTGAAGAAGTCTACCGTTTGCACAAGTGCCAGCTCAGGACTGAGCCGGAAAATGCCTGCGTCATCAGACGTACCATAGCCTACGAGTAAGTCAGGGTTCTCTATGTTAGAAGGCAGATGGCGCAGAACCTGCGCCAGGTCGGCAGGACCCATTTTGCATGCTCAACCTGCTTTTCGTGTGTACTGAGTCAGCCTTATCCTGGTTTCTTTGGCCACTACCAAAACCTCCTTCGCTGATGTCTGTGACACTTGGGTTAGCTTTCGACTACTCCATTATTGCGTATTGCGCTGTTTTGCACAATGCTGGCTTGCCGCTGTCATCGGGCACCCTCATGTAGGAACGATCCATGTGCTTAGCGAATGAAACCGGAGCACGCGATCGGAGGACTTTCTATGAAAGGCGTTACCAAAGACAAGATTACAGTGCTGCTTGCAGACGACCATGCGATTGTCAGGGAAGGTACGCGCGAACTGCTTGAGCGCGAACCTGACATGCAGGTCATAGCTGAGGCGCAAGATGGTGAGGAAGCTGCGAGACTTGCTTTGCTCACCAAACCTAGAGTGGTTGTAATGGACATCTCTATGCCCAAACTCAACGGCATAGAGGCAACGCGAAAGATAAAGCAACATCTGCCGCAGACCAGTATTCTGGTGTTTACTGCATATGATGAAGACCCGTATGTCTTCGCGCTGTTGCAGGCAGGCGCAGCAGGCTATCTTCTGAAGACGGTAAGGTCCAGCGAAATAGTGCATGCAATACGCGCAGTTGCGGCCGGAGAATCAGTGCTGCACCCTCAGGTCGCCACTAAACTCATCAACAAGATCGTCGAGAAAACACCGAAGCCAGAGGAGCCGTCCCCCAGCCCGCTATCAGGGCGAGAACTGCAGGTACTAAAACTGGCCGCCCAAGGTCTTGGCAACAAAGAGATCGCATCAGCACTGTTTATTAGTCCGAGAACTGTGCAGGTGCATCTGGCGAACATCTTTTCCAAACTCGACGTGGGATCAAGAACCGAAGCGGTGCTATGCGCGCTGAAGAGCGGCTGGATTTCGCTGGACGATACGATTTCCTGATTGCAGAAAAGGTGGATGGTAGATGTCACACGATGCGAGACTCGGAGTGGCTCCGGAAGCAGCACGGTTACTTGAAGCCGCGGCCAGGGCAAGCCGGACGAGGGATGTGGAAGCCGCTCTCAGGATACTGGGCTCTTACGCCACGGATGTGCTGGGTTGTGATGGTTCGACTGTGTTCGTATTCGATAGCCAAGAACGTTCAATTACTCCTATGGCCGTTACTCCATCGAATGACGCTCAACCCATTGTCGAAGAGAACATATCTCTGAGACTTTCCAAGGATAGCTGCTTCTGGGACTGTCTTTTTACAGATAGAGTACTTATCTTCGAAGCCGGAGAAAGTGAGCGTTCGAGCAACGACGTCATGGACTTTTCAGGTATATCGATGTTTGCGCTTAAGTCGCTCATCTCAGATGACGGCCCGGTGGGCTTGCTGTTGCTTTACTGGAGAGACGCTCAGCGAAACCTATCTGCAGAAGAACTGGCTTTGGTGTCGGCTCTTTCAGATATGGCTGGCGCCAGCGTTATACGAGGGCGCCTCTTCAAAGAGCTTGAGCAGTCAGAACAGAAGTACAGGCTGCTCACAGAAAACGCCGGAGACCTGATTTTTGCGTTAGATGGTTCGGGACGCTTCAGTTATCTCAATCCAAGGGCTTTGCAGATACTCGGTTATTCGCCGGATGAACTTGTAGGTGAGTACTACAGCGAAGTTGTCACTTCCGAAAGCTGGGAGTCTTCGCAAGCGGCATACAGACAAGCACAGCAGTCCGGCATAGACTCCTTTGACTATGAGTGGATAGGTATTTCGCGTTCCGGTGCCTTGGTGTACCTGGATGTGCGTGCTTCTCTTGTGAGGCTTGGCGGTGAAGTTGTGGGACAGCAAGGGATAGCGCGAGACGTTACCGAGCACCGCCGGATGCAGGCGGAGATCGAGCGTCGGGGCAGAGAACTTAGTCTTTCACAGAAGCGCCAATCAGAGATGAAACACTATCTTACGCTCATAACCAGCGTGCAAGAGGATGAGCGCAAGAGGATATCCCGGGAACTGCATGACGATACGGTTCAGGCGCTCGTCGCTCTGTCCAGACAACTGGAGATTGTGCAAGACCAGATCAAAACTGAACCAGATATGGCGATACGTCGTGTTCAAGACATGGCTGACTTTACAGACCAGACGCTTGAAGGATTACGCCGTCTCACGCGCGACTTGAGACCTCCGATGCTTGATGACCTAGGGCTGGAACCGGCGCTTGAATGGCTTGCGTCAAGCGTTTTCGAACGCTCGGGAGTCTGTGTCGAGTTCGAGTGTAAAGGCGCTCAGCGCAGATTGAGCGCAGAAGTGGAGGCTGGTTTGTATCGGATGGCGCAAGAAGGTCTCAACAATGCGGTTCGACACGCTAGACCGAACTACATACGCATTGAAGTGTGTTACGAGGAGCAGGCGGTGGTGCTTACGGTGATAGACGACGGCAAAGGATTCGCCGTGGATTGCACCAGGCAGTCGGCTGCCGGAACCGGTAGGTTGGGACTGGTTGGGATTCATGAGCGTGCGCAGCTGCTTGGAGGAGACGTGGTCATTCGGTCTGCCCCGGGCTGTGGAACGACGCTTACGGCTCGTATACCGATTCCGGCTGTGAAGTAGGCCAAAATGCTTAGACGTTAAATAAGCATTTGATGCAAGGTCAGAATACGCATGCCCCACGATGTTCCAGCGATGCCAGTAGGGTACAGTTGATACGGGCATTACTGGAAAGAGAGGGATTATGCGTGAGTGAAGAACGACTCATTTGTCTCGCACAGCAAGGCGATCGCGATGCTCTCGGAGAGATAATAGAGTTGTACCAGAGCAAGATCCTGAACTTCTGCTATCGTGTTACGGGTAACAGGGAGGACTCACGTGACCTTGCGCAGGACACTTTTCTTAGGGTGGCGTCCTCGATACGATCGTTCCGGAATGATGCGCCTTTTTCGGCTTGGCTGTACAGGATTGCTAACAACGTGTGCGTCGATTACATTCGCAAGAAGGCGCGAAGTCGCATGTTCTCACTGGATGCGCCGCATCAGACCGAAGACGGGGATATCTACGCTCAGGTAAGCGATTGCTCGCCGACTCCGTGCGACGAGGTTCTATACGAGGAACTGAAGAAGGCTGTGGTGAGAGCGATTCTGGACTTATCCTACGACCATCGCAGTGTCGTCATAATGCACGATGTGCAGCACATGACTTACCAGCACATCTCGGATACTCTGGGCTGCCCGATAGGCACGGTCAAATCGAGGCTTGCTAGGGCGCGAGCCCAGCTTAGACAGCAGCTTTACGAAGAGGGGCTCGTGGGAGAGGCGCAGATGCGGCGCGAAACCTTTCGTGTCGCGCTTGCGTCAATAGGTTAGTTCCGGACATAAGGCCGGGAGGGCGGACGAGAGCCCATGGCAACAGCATCCAGTCGCACGGCACGACTCAAACTACACAGAAAGAAAGCACGGTCGAGACTTCTTACAGCCGTCTCGTGCCTGCTCGCGCTCTTGTTTGCGCTTCTGGTAGGTGTGCTCGCGCACGGCCCTCGGGTTGCTCTTGGCAGTAGCGTAATGGGAGTGGACATAGGTGGAATGGCTGCATCGCGCGCTGCACTCTCTCTATCACAGGCTTTCAGGGCGCAGGGCGATGTTACGCTTCGCTTCATGAACATGCAACTCGAAGTCGAGCGCTCTCAGCTCGGTTTTCACCCAGATTTCGATGCTATGGCACGCTCTCGCGCTAAGTTCGTGTGGTGGAACGCAGAAGAACAGCCGCACGCGATTGCGGGCGAATTCGACGAAGGGGCGTTTTCGAGTATCGTATCTCGCATACAGGCAATGCTGCCAGAGCCCAAGAACGCCAGAATAGCAGTAGACCAGGACAAGGTGTTTGTGGTGGATTCGCAGGATGGATTTGTCGTAGAGCAACATGTGTTTCTCCAGTGCATACTAGGCTTAATGGCGACTGCCGGCAGTGCAATAGACGTGCCTCTGGCAAGAGTGAGCGCCGAATTCACCACCGAGATGGCCGAGTCTTTGGGACTCAAGAGGCTTCTTGGCAGGTATGCAACAGCGTATACTGAAGACCTGTCACGCTCGGAGAATATAAAGGTGGCCACCCTAAGACTGACAGGCATTATGCTCGCGCCGGGCGAGGAACTGTCCTTTAACGAACGAGTAGGGCCAAGGCATGAAGAATTGGGCTACAAGCAGGCCAATGTGTTCATAGGAGATCGCATCGAAACCGGGTACGGAGGCGGAGTATGCCAAGTATCCACGACATTGTATAACGCCGCGCTTTTGGCCAATCTCGAGATTGTCGAGCGCCATTCACACAGCATGACGGTTGACTATGTACCACTTGGACGTGACGCAGCCGTCTCATACGGCGAAGTCGATCTCGTAATTCGTAACTCGACTGAGAACTACGTGCTTATCATGGCTGAAGCGGTTAACGGTGAAGTCAGTTTCAGCGTTTTCGGCGACGCGCCGAGGCACACGGTGGAGATAGAGACAAGGGTTATCTCCAAGACCGATTTCGAAACCGAGACAATCTACGACTCTTCTTTGCTTGAAGATGCAGTGTTGGTCATCCCGGGCAAGACCGGCTATAGGGTGGCAACCTACAGACTGGTTGGCACAGAAGACGGCGACGCAATCCGTTCTTTCTTGGGGTACAGCAACTACCGCCCGATGAAGCAGGTCGTCCGAGAAGCAGTTCCCACATCCCTTCCTGAGTAGCACCAGATAGACCTGTAGATTATCCCCGTGCTGGTGGCGTCCTCTGTTCTTTGTAGACAAGTTATCATATTGGGCCGCTTTGGCAGAATATAGTGGTGTAAGCCGTAGCCGAACGGGAGGGTGTATGTTGCACAGATTAGGGGCAGCGTTTGTCGTGATCATCATGTTCTTGACGCTTCTTTCCGGCTGTGCAATGGAAGAATCGCTTGCGCAGCCCCGACCTGAGCAGGAGTACGGTGGCACACTTGTATACGCTCTTGAAGAAGACGTATCCAGTTTTGCGACTGTGCTTGCCTCATCCCAGGCAGCCTATGTGGTTACCTATCAGATACATGAGCCACTAGTGCGCTACGAAGCCAGCTACAAGATAGTGGGTGCGCTCGCCGAGTCGTGGGAGGTGAGCTCAGACGGACTTGTCTGGACATTCAAGCTCAGAGATGGCGTGAGGTGGCATGATAGCAAGTCGTTCACTTCCGGAGACGTGAAGTTCACGTTCGAGCTACTGCTGGATCCTGCATCGAACTGCCCCAGGCGAAGAGAGTATCTGTTCATCCAGCGGATCGACACGCCTGATGAACTCAGCGTTCAATTCTATCTTCGTGAACCTCAAGGCGATTTCTTGGACAAAATGACAGTTGGTATCATGTCGGAAGAGCACGTTGCGAAGCTCGGGGGGCTCGAGAACTACGACAGGAGCCCGGTCGGCACCGGGCCGTTCAAGTTCAAAGAGCATGTGCCGGGAGAGCGCATAGTGCTTGAGGCTAATACCTTGTACTGGCAAGGGAGACCATACCTTGACAAAGTGGTATTTCGACCCATAGACGACTGGCAGACCAGGCTAGAAGCGTTTGCCAAAGCAGAGGTGCACTATGTTTCGGGAGTGTCTTTCGAGCATCTGAAGAGTATAGAAGCGAAAGAACGTTTTACGTTGTACAAAGTGCCTGCGCTATCGTTTGCCTACCTTGGATTGAACAATCGTAATCAGTTGTTCAGAGATATTCGTGTAAGAGAGGCGCTGTCTTACGCCGTTGACCAAAACGCGATAATCCGTGAGGCGCTAGGAGGGTACGCCTTTGCCGCGTACGGCCCGTACTCACCGGCAAACGAATACTACCATAACCCTGGTGTGAAGAAGTTCGGGTACAATCCGGAGATGGCAAGGCAACTGCTGGATGCGGCAGGATACAAGCTGAGCAAGGACCAGATTCGCCAGAATGTGCTCGGCAACAGGCTAGAGTTCAGCGTTATGTTGCGCGCAGGTGACGATACCTGGGCGCACATAGCGAGTATGTGCCAGAAGTGGTTTCTCGAAATTGGGGTGAAGATGAACCTTGAATACGTGGACTGGGGCACCATGAACAAAAGGCTCGATGAGAGAGAATACGAAGCGGCGATGCTCACTTTTGTTCCAGGCCCCGACCCTGACCAGTATATGCTTTGGCACTCGTCTGCGATACACGGCGGATACAACGACTGGTGTTACACAAACCCAGATGTAGACAAACTGTTGGAACTCGGGCGCAACCAAAGCGAGCAGCCTCTTCGCAGGGACACGTACTTTCAAGTGCAAGAGGTGCTCGCAGCCGATGTACCGGCAGTCTGGCTGTACCACCCGTACACAATCTGCTTGCTGAATGAAAAGTTCAAGGGCATGACACCCGAACCAATGGGCCAACACTCATATCTTCATAGGGTGTACGAAGCAGCGCCCGATTCCAAATGATGATGCGTTCTTCAGTCTCGGTTACTCCGAATTCGCTTGGCTATAGCAGACGCCATATCGAAACAGGTGGCTTGCCCACCTAGGTCAGGTGTAACGTGCTTAGCCTCTAAGATAACCTCATAGACTGCGGTACGCACCAATTGTGCTGCATGCTGCTCGCCGAGGTGTTCTAGCATCATCACTGCCGAAAACAGCAATGCAAGTGGGTTTGCGCGCCCCGTACCGGCCAATTCGGGAGCGCTACCGTGTGCGGGTTCAAACACAGCCAGACCCTCACCCATATTGGCTCCGGGCACCAATCCAAGCCCACCCACTAGCCCGGCGCATAGATCAGACAAAATGTCTCCGTACAGGTTTGGGCACAACAACACGTCATACTGCTCCGGCCTTTGCACTAGCTGCATGCACATGTTGTCAATGATCTTCTCTTCATACTCAATCTCCGAATACTGTCTGGCCACGGCTCGGCAACACTCAAGCCAGAGCCCGTCGGTACACTTCATTATGTTGGCTTTGTGCACGGCCGTAACTTTTCGCCGATTGTTGTGGCGCGCGTGCTCAAAACCAAACTGTGCTATGCGAGTTGAGCCCTGGCGCGTGATTACCCTTATGCTCTCTGCCGCGTCTTCCCCGACCATATGTTCAACGCCCGCGTACAGGTCTTCTGTGTTCTCGCGAATCACGACCAGGTCAACGTTTTCATAGCGTGAGCAGACGCCGGGAAGCGTGCGTACAGGTCTTATGTTGGCATAAAGACCCAGCGCTTTTCGCAAACTCACGTTTATGCTGCGGAACCCCCCACCTATGGGCGTCGTGAGAGGCCCTTTGAGTGCAACTTTGTTCTTGGTGATAGACTCGAGCGTTTGCTCGGGCAGCATGCTGCCATGAGTGTCCTGAGTCAGTGCGCAAAGAGGCATAGGTTCCCAGTCCAACTGCACGCCTGTTGCTTCGAGTACTGTGAGAGTCGCTCGGGTTATCTCAGGGCCGATTCCGTCGCCTTCTGTGAGTGTTACTCTGTGCACTACGATGCCTCCTTGGCCAACGATCATCTGTTCATGAAATCTGTTAAGTACTCGACGTATCTGTCTAATCCGACCTCAACCAGTTCTTTTCCGATTTGCTCGCTGGCGAATCTTGCGTCGCCAAGTGCGCCATTGGCCGTTACTTCGTGGAAATACCTGGCTTCTTGCGCAGGAAACTTTCGCTTCCGTCGTTCGGCGACTTCTGGTAGGATCTCGCCTTTGGTCAGTGCGTGCTTTCGAACTGACTTGGGCTGTAGGTATAGCATAATTGAGGTTTCTATCTCGCATGAGTGGCCGTTGATCTCTGTTTTTGCATGTTTCGCGGAGATGTCGCCTACTGCATCGTACGGTACAGATGCCCATGCCACAGAATCACCGAATTCTTGTTTCAGTCTGTTTGCTGCGACGCCCAAAGCGGGTATATTGCCTCCGTGGCCGTTTGCCAAGAAGAACTTCTTGATGCCGTGCTGGCGCAGTGACCAGGCAATATCCATGATGACGCTCACAAGAGTCTCGGGTCGAAGTGTGAGAGAGCCCGGAAACTTGATGTGATGCCCAGAGACACCGATCTGGATACCTGGTGCCACGAGCACGTGCGGATATAGACGCTCGGCGAGCATTTTGCTGAACTCTCTTGAGGCGGCGTGGTCGTAGTCAAAACAGCCGTGCGGGCCATGTTGTTCGGTAGAACCGACAGGGATTATGGCCATTTTGATGTCCGGAAGCAGTTCCTTTAGTTCGGGCCAAGTAAGATCATGCAGGTACATACTTCGAGGTTTGTTCACGTTGGCACCTCCGTTATATCTTTAGAGTCATCATCCACTTCACTTAGTTTGACCGGTTATGGCGAGCACCTTCTAATGGGGCAAGATTTGTGCCAACTTGTTTTAGGGGGTAAATTCATCTGATTGAGAGTCTTGTCTGTTCTGCCGCCTGCAGTAACTCCTCAACGGGTTCTATCTTAAATGCTAGCCATACTCCTTCCCATGGACGGCCGTAAGTGCGCCACCAGAGGTAATGGAGTGTCGATTCGGTTTCGCACCTCGGCTTTGTCTCTTAGAATAATGGCCGAGCCATCGGTGTAGACGATAACTGTCTTCCCTTTATAGCCATAGTCAAATACCAGCAAGCGCTGCTCGCGGCGGACTTCGTGTGTGCGTACGCGTCGGGCGGTTTGTGCAAGTAGGATATTGGCTATGCGGTTTATTGTGGGCTCGTGCGTAATGTATACGGTCATGGTGTCTAAGCGTACCTCCAGTTCGGATGGCAGGCTTGTTCCGAGCTTTGCTGCGTCTGTGCTAACGGGCACTAGATGTAGGGCAAGAGCGTGCAACGAGAACAACGCAGCAAGCAACATAACTGCGATGGCAAAGCGCTTTTGCATACTTGAAATTCCTCCACATATGACTGCATATTGTTACGCTAGAATACGCCAACTTTCCTGGTCGATTTCCAGTATGTGCTATATTGACGCGGGCAGCACCCATGATATAATTATAACCGAACAAGTGTTCGGGTAAAATAAGTTCGGGTGGGCGCTAATGAAAGCATATTTCATTGTTGAAGGGCTATATTGTTTGAGCCACACATCATGCGATGACGTGGCGGCGGTATTTCGCGGCAACAAGATAGTCGATGTGTCGCGCAACGCTCGTCTGGCCGGTGTGCGCGAGCGACATACCAGAAGGCACGCCCGAATTTGCTGCCCGGAGATAAACTTGTTCGAATTTGATGAAGCCAGATACCGGGCAGCACTTGAGCCTTTCTTAGACAAGTGCTACTCACTCAGCCCAGTTGTCGAGCCGCATGATGGTCGGTCATTTTTTGCAGATTTTTGTGGGTGTGATGTCCAACCCAGAGGGGCGGTGTCGATCCTAGAGCAGATAGCGAGCGTTCATGAGGCTAGAGGTTGTTCGATCTATGCAGGCTTTTGCGTCGGCAAACATCTTTGCTGGTCAATAGCAGAAGCTCTTAAAGACGGTGCGGTACAAGGCTATGGACTAGAGCCAGGGTTTGTGTATATCGATGGCTGGAACTCAGATCTAGAAAGTGTCAAACGCATGCTTGCCATAAGATATCTGTGGTCTCTTGATGCCGAGAAGGCAACGAGGCTTGAAGCGTTGGGTCTTAGCACATTTAGTGAGGCTGAACTTGCAGGTGAGCAAAGTATTACACGGATTAGCGGCAAGAACGGGAAGGCGCTTTACTCTTATATCACGGGGTTGGATGTAACACCGGTATTGAGCAGGTACCCTGCGCAGAAAGTAACTGTAGAAACGAACTTAGATGAATCTGTTGCTGCAGATGGTCTATCAGATTGCATTCTTACGGAAACTGCCGGTCGGTTGAACGCCAAACTGAGCCAAAAAGGCTGTGCCTTTCAGAGAATGAAAATTCTAGTCCACGATGCCGGAACGCTGCACAGCACCGTAAAAGAGTTCCAGCGCCCCCAGTTTGGAAGACTGCAGATTTATACAGTCATCTCTCGTGTGCTTAGGGAGATACTCACGGCCAGTAGTCCGGTTTCAGTTACAGGGTTCACCGTTGAAGCATCTAGGCTATGCGCTAAACCCATGTCGCAAGAGACTTTATGCGATAGTTTTTTCGATGACAAGGATATTGCTGTTGATTCTTTCCTTCAAGCGATGGCGCCGGCGCTCAGGCCTCTTGAAGACAGGTACGGGATGGGACTGGTGCGCAGATGCAGCGAGATTGAACTTAGAGAGTCCAGGCGTGAATTGATGCTTTCTTACTGGGATCCTGTGAGATGGAGGGAAAAACCGTGAGCAAGGTTGTTAACCAGCCGGTCCTTGTTGTAACAGATAAAAAGGCTGTGCCGAGACGGTTTTTTTGGTACAAGCGATGGTTTTCTGTAAAAGACGTGCTCGAACAATGGAAAGACACAGGCCGCTGGTGGGATGGAGAGAGAGAAAAGGTGTTTTTCCGATTACAGGTTAAAGAAGGCGGGGTCTATGAACTATTTTCGGATATCGCCCAAAACCAGTGGAGGCTTTACAAGGTTTACGACTGAAGGTGAAGCATCCATATGAGTTTTGTGCATCTGCATGTGCACTCACCGTTTTCGTTCATTGATGGTGCAAGTTCAGTAGAATCGCTTGTAAAAAGAGCCGCCGAACTTGGTATGGCGGCTCTGGCCATCACCGACCATGATAATCTAAGTGCAAGCGTGCGTCTTCACAAAACAGCCAGAGCATACGGTATTAAGCCGATCCAAGGAGTAGAGATCACGCTGGACAGCGGTAGGCATCTCACGCTACTTGCAAGAGACGGTGAGGGGTATCGTAGTGTTTGCCAGCTTCTTACCGCAGCTCATATGTCCAATGAGAGGCTTAAACCCAAAGTAACACGAGCGCAAATTGAGCAGCACAAAAAAGGGCTGATTGCACTTTCTGGTTGCCGGAACGGCGAAATAGCTCAACTGATACTTAGCAGGGACTATGCCGCTGCAAAGCAGACAGCACTGGAGTATTGCAGTTTGTATGGACGAGATGGGTTCTTCATTGAGATAAGCGAGGCGCTTTTACCCGGCAGCAAACTTCTGAACGCAAGGCTCACGCAACTTGCAGAGCAAATAGATGTCAAGGTTGTTGCGACCAACAATGTGCACTACTGCCATAAACACGAGTTTGAGATACACGACGTGCTTACGTGCGTTCGTACTCTTACCCGGATAGATGATGTGCACCGTGAAAGAAAGCTCAACGCCGAGAACTATCTTAAGAGCGAGAAAGAGATGCTTGAGTGCTATCCTGAGTACAGATTTGCACTATCTAACACGGCTGCTATAGCGGCTGAGTGCTCAGCTGCAGTTACTTTGGGCGGCAAAATATTTCCTAAATACGTTCCCCCTGACGGACTTGACTGTCGAAGTTTTTTGGAGAAATTGGTATACGATGGTGCAAAGAATAAGTATGGCTCCATTTCTGACAGTGTGGATCAAAGATTGAAGCATGAGTTATCCACTGTATTCCAACTTGGATACGAAGACTATTTCTTATTGGTTTGGGACATGGTGCAGTTTGCCAAGAAGGCCGGGATTCGGTTTTGCGGTAGAGGATCGGCTGCAGATTCTGCTGTTGCTTACTGCCTTGACATAACAAGTGTAGATGCAATCAAGCGGGGGCTGCTCTTTGAGCGTTTTTTAAGCGTTGAACAGGCCCAAAGGCCCGATATAGACATAGACTTTGATGCGCGTTACAGAGATGATGTTACCCGTTACGTATACAAGAAGTACGGCGAACACAGAGTTGCCACAGTGGCTACTTATAACACCTTTCGGGGTAGATCAGCAGTAAGGGATCTAGGCAAAGCGATAGGATTTCCGGCAGAAGAGATAGACTTTGTGGCAAAGCGGATACCCTATATAGGGATGAGCGCAGGAATGAGCGAGGCTTTTGACAAGTTTCCAGAGTTGAGACAGTCCGGCATAGATGTGGCAAGACTTAGGACGCTGCTTCGGCTGTGCGATAAGGTGAGGGGCCTGCCGAGGCATCTGGGTACTCATCTCGGAGGGGTTGTCATAAGCCGCGAACCACTCTCCCAGATCGCACCCATGCAAATGGCTGCAAAAGGTATCAGCATCGTTCAATTCGATAAAGACGACGTTGAAGATCTCGGGTTTGTTAAACTGGATCTTCTCTCACTGCGCACTCTAGCGGCCGTAGAAGATGCCATGCAGAGCATAAACGACTCAGGCCAGCAGATAGAGTGCTTTGACAAAATCCCGATTGATGATCCCGAGACGTACAAGATGCTGAACGAGGGAGACACCGTAGGGGTGTTTCAACTTGAAAGTCCTGCACAGAGGGCATTGCAGGCGCGCCTTGGCGCCGACAACTTTGAGGATATAGTTGCGAGTGTCGCGCTTATAAGGCCTGGGCCGATAAAAGGCAACATGGTTGAGCCGTTTGTTGAAAGACGCAACAACAGACAATCTGTGGAGTTTCTTCACGAAAAACTCAAACCGATTCTCCAGAAGACATATGGAGTCATTTTGTTCCAGGAGCAAGTAATTGAGATTGCAGTGGCTGTCGCGGGATTCAGCCCGGGGGAATCTGATAGGCTAAGACGAGTTATGACTCATGGTAGGTCAGAAACCGAGATGCAGAACCTCGGAAAACTGTTTATAGAGAAGGCACACGAAAAAGGCGTTAATCTCGATACGGCAGCGAAGATTTTCGATTGTATCAAGGGATATGCGAGCTACGGGTTCTGTGAGGCGCATGCTGCTTCGTTCGCCGGTACTGCCATAAAGACTGCATACCTTGTGAAAAAATACCCTGGGGAGTTTTACGCGGCGATTCTGTCAAACCAGCCGATGGGGTACTACCCTGCCAACACTATCTGCGTAGAAGCACGAAGAAGAGGAATAGATCTGGCGCTGCCTTGTGTCAACCTGAGCGAGGATAAGTTCACCTGCAAAGATGGGGTATTGAGGGTATCACTAGCGCAGATAAAGGACATGACGCGTGAGGTGATGGACAAGATCATACAAGAGAGAGCACGCTGCGGCTATGTTTCGCTTAGAGATTTTTGCAAGAGAGTCAGACCGCCGGTCAACATACTGCGAAACCTGATACTCGCCGGAGGTTTTGACTCTATATGCGCGAACCGTAAGTCTTTGGTATGGGAACTCGAGACACAGGCTGCGCTATGTACCGGACAAGATAGCCAGCAGATTCTTGACTACAAAGATGAGGACTTATCTTACGTTGAAGATTTTAGCCTGATGGAAAAAGCGAGATATGAGTACGACCTTATGGGGATCAATGTCTCATACCATCCGCTTGCGCTGTTGAGGGCTGGGTTGGATAAAATGGGGGTTACGCCTAGTAACCGATTGGGTGCCCAGCGCGCGGGAAAATGGGTGAAAGTTGCAGGCTACCCCGTTCGGCCGCACAGGCCCCCTACGAAGAGTGGCAAGATAATTGTGTTCATGTCGCTCGAAGACGAGTTTGGGCTATCTGAGGTCACCGTGTTCGAAAATGTTTATCAGAGGTATGGGCACCTCATTTTTCAGCAACCTTATCCCGTGCTGGTAGCAGAAGGCCGAGTTGAGCGAAGAGGCAACGCTACGTGCGTGCTTGCAAACAAGATTACTGAGTTGGTGTGAGAGAATAGAAACTCAGAACAGTATCGCCATAGGAATACCTTCTGCCCGGTCGGAAATTGCATAGTGATGCACTTACCGGTTCTTTAGGGTGGTGCTGCACGAACACGACACCATCCGGCTGAAGGATTGAACGGTTCTGGTCAAGACACCGCATCGTCTTGTCCACAAGTGATGCGAAGTGTGGAGGCGCCACGGCGATTATGTCAAACGATATGCCAGCAGCAGCTAATCGGGGGATTGCCTTCAAGGCATCTCCGCATATGAGGCTGACTTTGTCGCTCATTCCGAGAGACTTTACATTTTGACGTATAACCCCGAAGGCGGCGCGGCTTATCTCAATGATGTGCGCGTGTGCTGCATCTCTGGAAATCGCCTCGATTGCATACGCACCCGAGCCTCCAAAGAGGTCGAGGAACAGGCAATCCTGTACTCTGTCTGCCAGAATGTTGAACACTGAGAGCCTGACACTTGATAGCGCAGGTCGCGTGGTCTCGCCTGACAATGTCTTGATCTGTCGGCCGCGCAGTCGGCCGCCTGTGATTCTGAGCAAGGTTTACACGTCCTTTCCCATTACAATTATCATTATAGCCTCTATCGGCGGGTTGTTTCACGTAACGGCCTGGAAGGAGAACAGAGCAATGCACGACAGGCATTTCACCGTTGCAGTGTTTGTTGTCGAAGGAAGACGCACAGTGCTTATGAGGCATCCGCTGCTCAACCGCTGGCTGCCGCCCGGAGGGCACATCGGTTCGGGAGAGACCCCGGACGAGGCAGCGCTGCGTGAAGTGCGTGAAGAGACAGGGCTCGACGTGTGCTTAATTGGAGATACAGGGCCTGACGATGGGGTTACTCCGCTTGTGCGCCCGCTTGGACTGCAACTCGAGCCAATATCCGATGGCCATGAACACATTGATCTGGTATACGTCGCGCGTGTGAAGCCGCACACGCGCGCAGACCTCAGGCCCGAGCACGGAACATCCGGGCTCGACTGGTACACTCCCGAAGAGGCTCGTGCGCTAGGTGCGTGCGAGGAAGTGCTATGGTGGATCGGAAGGGCGTTAGAAGAGGCGGCACGTCACAGCCTTGCGTCTGGCTAGAGGAAATTCAGTCGGGTTGGAGAACTGTGCTGTCGCGGTTCATTCAGTAAATACTAGGAGACAAGCCCGAGTATGTGCAAATCACAGAACAAGCTCAGTGCAGGCAAACTGGCACCGGAACTACTTGAATCAGTGGTGCTTTCCAACACCGGAGCAAAAAGGCCAGAAGTGCTGGTTCCTGCTGCCTTTGGCGAAGACTGCGCAGTCATCGATGTCGGCGCGGATTTGCTCGTGGTCTCAACCGACCCCATAACAGCTGCCACGATAGACGCCGGAAGTCTGGTGGTTCACGTGTCGTGCAATGATGTCGCCGCTTCGGGAGCAGAGCCTTTTGCTATGCTGCTAACAGTAATGGTTCCTGTGGGCACATCGCTTGAGTGGGTTGAATCGGTCATGAGGCAAGTGAGTAATACGGCAGACTCGCTTGGCGTGCAGATAGTCGGGGGGCACACCGAAGTGACGCCCGGCCTGACGTCACCGGTGCTGTCAGGCACCGTTCTCGGAAGAGCCAAGCCCGGACAGCTTGTGAAAAGTGGTGGTGCCAAACCCAAAGACGCGTTGCTGTTGACACGCGCAGCGGGTATCGAGGGCACGGCCATTCTAGCAGCGGACTACGCGGATTGGAGCAAGCAGGTGTTGGGCGAAGAGGCGCATCTTCGGGCGCTGGCCATGGGAAGCGAAATAAGCGTTGTCAGCCATGCTCGCATAGCGAGGGACAACGGTGCAACCGCAATGCACGACGTCACAGAGGGCGGCGTGCTCGGCGCGGCGTATGAGATGGCGCAGGCTTCAGGATGTGGAGTAGTCGTAGAGGCGCGCAATGTGCCTGTGAGACCCGAAACGAAAGTGCTATGCGAAGAACTTGGGATTGACCCGCTACGCCTAATCTCTAGCGGGTGCCTGCTTATAGCAACGCCGACTCCACAGCGTGTTCTCAACGCTCTTTCTAGTCACGTCGACTGCGCGGTAATCGGCAGATTCGTGGCAGAAGAGAGCGCTGTGCGTTACGCGGACCGCACTCAGGAACTGAGACCGCCTGAGGGAGACGAGCTTTGGAGAGCAAAACACATACTGGGTGATGCAAGCGATTGCTAACCGCCGATTCTGCCCAGGTATGATCTGAGTTCGTGGTTGTTTGCGGGAACAGCGATCTCCCCGCTGATTATCTTGGCCTTGAGCTCTTCGAGCTCAGGGCCTAACTCATCCATTACTTCTTGGTTGAACTGATTCACGGCGTAACCCACGCCACCTTCGGCCAGTCCCAATAGTGCGTATCCACCTTCGAACTTGCCCGCGGCAAACTTGTCGATGGTTTCAAACACAAGCAGGTCAACTCGCTTCAACATGCTCGTCAGAATGTACGGTCGCTGAGCATCGGATGACGCAAGCGCATGGTCTGAGCCTGCACCGATTACCAGCTTCCTGCGGGCAGTGGCGGCTTCCACCACTCCTATGTAAGAGCCACCGGCAGCGTGGTATATGACGTCGATGCCCGCGTTGTACTGTTTGAGCGCCAGTTCTTTGGCCTTTGTGGCATTAGCGAGTGATTCGAGTGTCAGGCCGACATAGTCCACACTGTATATTATCTTAGGGTTTACCGTCTTTGCACCGGCCACAAAACCTGCTTCAAACCTCTCAATCCAAGGCCCTCTGATGCTGCCTATGAAACCTATGCGGCCGGTCTTCGAACGCAGTGCGGCTGCCGCTCCGATTAAGAATGAACCTTCGTGTTCTCTGTACGATACGCACATCACGTTGGAGTCTTTATCGAGCCCGGGAATCCAGCCGTCAACGAGCACGAACTTGGTGTCGAGAAACTCAGAGCGCACTTGGGATACACTCTCTGCGAATTGAAAACCGAGCACAAAGATGAGATCCCAACCGTCACGTGCGAGGTCTCGAAACGTGTTTGATGCATCTAGGGTCGGGTCGGCAAATTCGACATAGCAAGTCTCAATCTGTTCACCAAATCGCTTCACCGCCCGCTCAAGACCTGAAGATGCAAGGCCCCCTGCGGTACGCTCGCCCTTGCCATCTGACGTGAACACAAGTGCAACCTTAATCTGAGCTTTGGGTACGCTGCCCGTATTGAGCGCGGCGTAAACTGCATTCTTGCGAGAGGGAGCAGCATCATCGGTGCAGCCACAAACAAAGAGTACAGCCGTCGCAAGAGTGAGCAGAATCAGAAGCAGTTTGCGCTCCATTGGCTTGATCCCCCCGCGTAATATTACTGGAGATGGTGCGCTTCGATGACTGTGTTTTGGGGATTCTAGCATTGTTCCACAGAGACGGCGGTTATCCTTTCCGGCTAGGAGTTTCATCAATTAGATATGCTATAATAGTGTTGCAGTAAAGAGCTGCCATTAACAGGTCAGTTGTGACAATTAGGAGGCTAACTGGTTTGTGGGTATGGGCTGTTTTCGGGGCAGCCGCAGTAGCCGTGTGGCTCATTATCGTGGGCGCCCTGAGGCTTATTACCAGGTTTGAATACACGAAAAAGAGCGCTCTCGCAGTTATGGGCTGCGCTCTGGCCAGCCTTCTAGCTGGCTTTTATTTCGGTTTTGCCAGTACCGATGCACCTTCGCTACTGGCCTGGATTCTTGCGCCGGTTTACAGTTTCGTGTTCTTTGTGGCTCTTGCCAACGCAGTCTGTGAGCTTTGGATGAGAAAGCATCTTGCGGTGTTCGACAAGGAAATCGAAGGTTTGCTGGAAAAGGAGTACAAAGAGAGGAACCGACTCGAAGAAGCTCGCGACCGTGTACACAACGAAAGTCTCAGGCGTCGGCAGAATTTGGAGAGGCATAGAGAGATGCTTGAGCGGCGCGAGCAGCTCATGGCGAGCGTCGAACGATGGCAACAGTCAGGCGGCGGAGCCCGCGTACGCTCAATTAAGGTCGAGGAATGGCGCGAGAAGTTCAGGTCGTTGCAAGAAACCGAGCTCGCGAAAGAGCGCGAAGCGCTCAAACAGCAAATAGCTGGGATGACGCCTATGAAAGACGAAGCCTCGCTTGAACGCCACGGTGCTCTACGAACAGAGCTTTCGATTTTGGATATAGAAGTGATAAACAGACGCGCTCCCGATGAACCTGATGCCACACCCATAAACGACGTCATGGTGAAGCAGGAAGAAGTAAAGAAGATGGTCGATGACATAGAGCGAAAACTGCTGACGTGGCGCAGAAAGCGAGAGGAGTTCTTGCAAGGCAGAGTCCGATTGGAGTGAGTGCAGTGAGTCATCTATCAAAGTTTAAGACAGAGATAGTGTTGGATTCAGCACTTCAGGCAGGGCGGAAGATTGAAGATGATCCGGGTTGGGAGATACTCAAGCAGGCAGTTGAAACTGCAGCTGCCGAACTGGGATTTGAGGTCGGAGTGTTCATCAAGGACTATTACAACCGCAATTTGCGCTGTGACTTCGTGTTGCGCGGCCCTGATTTTCCTCGAGGAGTCGGAGTAAAAGTGTCCAGGGCTACCGGCGCTGTGGAGTTCGTGTATGACGCGTACGGCGGATATGAGCGCAAAGCGCGCGAAATATGTGACAGCATAGTGCAGAACTACCAGAGTATTGCGCTTGCGCGTGCTCTCGAGATGCTGAACTATACGGTGCAGTACTCCGAGGAGAACCATCCCGTCGAAGGTCGGAAGGTATCTGTCAAAGGTGTTCTCTAGGGGGGATAGAGCGTGCAGAGGGAAATAAAGTTCACGATCTCAAGCAACGGTGAGGTGGAGAGCGAGTTCGCCGGATTTCACGGTGAAGACTGCCTCGAAGAGGCAGAGAACCTTAAGGCAGCTCTAAGATCACTTGGACTTAGGATTACTGGCCACAAGATCGTCATGAAGTCACAAGAGCAGATTGCTTCTGAGATAGGTGAGGACACACGCTCCGAACGCCACAAACGAGCGCGCGTGGGTCATGAAAACTAGAGTCATTGAGGCTACACGAAATACTTCAGCCGGAGCCATCCGGGTTGTGTGCTGCACTTTTAGCCCTGGCGAGTTGCTGGTCTATGCAGAACCAGGCGCGGTCGAAGAGATTTCCGCGTTGCTTAAAGATCTCGGTCTAAAGACAGAACTGGTTCGTCAGTCTATTTGCGGCTAGGAGGCTATTTATGCAACTCGGGCACCTGGATTCGAAGTGGATTCTGAACGGGCTGCTCAAACGAAAGAGCAACTATTCACCTGTGATTTGCTTTGAGACTGCAGATCCAAAACGTGTGGCTCAACTGAAGCAGTTTTTGCTTTCGTCAAACGAGACTCGCAACGCTGACGACATCTTCGTGTATGACCCCTGGGAAGGCCTCGGCAGACTTCAAGGTTCGGCCGATGCTGTTGTGCTGGAGCCGTACAAGAAGCGTATGCCGGCTGGTTCAATGCTTGGTCAGAGGGTGCGGCAGGACGATAGCGTTCAGCTCAACGCTTTTAAGTCGGTGCTCAAAGAGGTTGACTCGTTCCTCAAGAAGGGAAGGACGTATTTCATCATCCAGAATGTCTCGGAATCCCGTGAATGGGAGACCGGACTCGGAGCCGCACTCCGCTCATGGGCAATAGACCCGCAGGTGATATCTCATGGTTCGACCGTCTTCATCCTCACGAGTGATGCGACTGCGCTTCTCGATGAGTTTACACGTGAACTTTGCGTCACTCTGAGCGTTGACCCGTCATCGCGCGCCGAACGTGAGAACACTGTGAAAATGATCGCGACTGAACTGGGCCTTGCCACTGATAATACTACAGAACTGGTGATGTCTACAGCGGGCCTTAACCTTCACCAGGTTGAAAGTGTACTGCTTGAGTCTTACTACCGCTCACGCAGTTTTTGTGTTTCCACTATAAAAGACCTGAAGTCTGAACTTGTAAAAAAGTCCGGGATATTGGAGGTGCGCGAGCCTACACAGAGTTTTGCCGATATTGGTGGCTACAACGCGGTGAAGACGTTCATACGGAAATACATCATAAGCGTGCTCAAAGAACCCGGCAGGGCATCACGGTTTTCACTACCGCTACCTAAGGGAATCTTGTTTTTTGGGCCACCAGGTACGGGGAAGAGCTTGTTTGCCAACGCTCTGGCGAGTGAGATTGCTCTGCCGTTCATCAGCCTGGCGACAGAGAACATCTACTCCAAGTGGCTCGGCGAGTCAGGCCAGCGGATGAAGAACGCGATAAGACTTGCCGAGAAGATGTCACCTGCAATAGTGTTCGTTGACGAAATCGACCGGTTTGGAAAGCGCGAAATGGGTGGCGCTGGGTCAGCCGGAGAGGAAACCAGGAGGGTGTTTTCGCAGTTTCTTGAGTGGTTGGGCAAGCCCGACCGTGAGGCCATAATAATAGGCACAACCAACGTACCGGATCACCTCGACGAAGCGTTTACGCGCACCGGCCGATTCGACTACAAGATACCTTTTCTGTACCCCGGAGAGTCGGCACGACTCGAGATTTTGAAAGTGCATCTCGGCATGGCAAATGACTCAGCGCGGTCAAGAGTCCCACTTGGCCAAGATGAGGCTGCGTTCGAGAATTTCCTGCGTGAAGAGATCGTGCCGCTGACCAGAATGTTCTCGTGCGCTGAACTCGCCGAGCTCGTCATACGTGCCAAACGAGTAGCGTTCGACAGGAGAGCCGAGTGCCTTGAGGACCAGGATTTTGTTTCTGCCATTAAGACCTTCCGCATTGACCGCCAGCGAAGAAACGACACGATAAGCGAGTGTCTTGAACAGGCCAAAAGGTTTACCGACGACCAAGCATTCTTAGACGAAGTGCAGGCGGAGATGGCAGTATCAGGTTAGATTGGATACGAAGTGTTCGTCGAAACGGAACATCTGCAGGCCGCGAAATGTCCTAATAGGAAGATACACTCACTTGGGCGCTGCCGTCTAAGCCCGCAGTAAAGCAGGAAGTTTCAAACAACACATAGAATTGACACTGGACCGGAAGAGCGAGAAGGGGGTCGCACGGATGAGAAGGAAGTCTAGTATACTGCTGGTGATCTCGTTGCTTGTCATGAGTTTGCTTGTGACGGGATGTGTGCAAAAGTCTGAGCATGAGGCGGCAGTTGCTGAACTCAATCAGAAGGTGCAGGCTGCACTGGAAGACGCCAAGAAGGCGCAGACTGAACTTGAGAAAGTCAGCGCTGAACTTGCCGAGGCTCAAAAGGAAGTAGCCGAGCTTAAGGAGATTGTGGCGAAGTTCACCACTGAAGTTACGATTTGGCAGGTCAAAGACGCTGTATTGGCCTCAAGCAAGGTTCGTGTAACTGTCGAAGACACTGTTGAAGGTCTTATGGAGAATGCCGTCAAGGAACTGCTCAAGACGGGTTCGCTGCCCAAAGACTCCAGGCTTGAAAAGCTGGCGCTCAAAGCTGACACGGTGGTAGTTACGTTCTCAAGCGGCTTTAGAACCAACTGGCCTACAGATGTCAAGCAGCAGAAACTTGCCGTAGGCGCGATCGTGCAGACGCTGACGGAGTTCAAAGAAGTTAACAAAGTGGTTATAAGCAGCACGACGGGTGCAGTCAAGATAGGGGATAGCCTTGTAACACAACCTCTATTGCGGAGCGACCCGCTGTTTAAGTAAAGGGTATCGATCCAGAAGGTGGCTTGCGGGCCACCTTTGTTTTTTGGCTCAACCACTGGATTGGAGGACGGTATCTTGCGTGCAGACGTAGTTGTGATAGGAAGCGGAGGAGCAGGCCTTGTCGCGGCTTGCGCAGCGCAGGAGTCTGGCAAGAATGTTGTGCTTGTAACAAAGTCCAGAGCGGGCGTAGCCAACTGCACCGCGTATGCAGGAGGCGGTTTCACGCTGCCTTCTGGTAAAGTCAGTATCTCTGACCACCGGCGGATGACTCTCGAGACGGGCAGGTTCCTTAACGTGCCGTACATGCTGGAATCGCTGTCGTCTGAGGCGCAAGCAAGCGTGCGTGAACTAGAAAGGTTCGGGGTCAAACTGAAGTTCAGTGATGGGCATGCCTCATGCACCGAAGAAGCTGTGTCGGCTATGATGGGCGGTTCAGGCATGACGCTTCCACTCGTCAGGCACGCCAGAAACAGCGGCGTGACGATCAGAGAGAACGCTATCGTTAGCGGCATACTGACAGATGATAAAGGCGTAACCGGAGTAAGTGTGCTAGACTGCAACGATGGGCAGCATCTTCATGTTCATGCCAAAGCAGTGATACTGGCTTCAGGAGGCGCCGGCAGGCTTTACTCACGCACGGATAACCCTGCTCGCACGACGGGAGACGGATATGCGCTACTCTATGACATGGGCGTTCCGCTTGTGGACATGGAGTTTGTGCAATTCTACCCTATGGGGTTTGCCGAAGAAGGATTTCCGGTGTGGATGATAGGCCTGCAGATGGCGGACGTAGCACCGGTTACCAACTCTCGGGGTGAGCAGTTCTTAAAGCAGTTTTGGAATGAGATCGGCATTGCAGACGGCAGACAAGCGAACTTGCTTGCCCGCGACATGAGTGCACGACGGATTGCATCCGAGTGGAAGCGCGGAGAAAAGGTGTTGCTACACGTGGAAGACGCACCGGAAGAAGTGTGGCAGACACGCTATGGACGGATGCTAAAGAGCATGTTCCCGCGCAACAGGCAACCTCTTGAAGGCCCGGTAATGGTGCAACCGGTGCAACATTACTTCATCGGCGGTGCGCTTGTTAATGAAGACACAACGACCAGAGTGCCCGGACTCTTTGCGTGCGGCGAAGTGACCGGTGGCACTGACGGAGCGAACAGAGTGGGCGGCAATGCTCTCAGCATGATAAGCGTGTTTGGCTTGCGCGCAGCGCGCTCCGCACTGAGATATGTTGAAGATTTGGGTTGCACGCAAACTGCGGGTGAGCGCGGAGCTCATCCTGGCGACAACATGAAGAGACGATGGCAGACAAACGCCGAAGGACCGACGCCTGCTGAGTTCAAGCGAAGGATCAACAAGATAGCGGATAACGACTTGTTCGTCGTTCGAAGCGCGAGCGGGCTGCGGAATGCGGTAGACCGATTCGATGAACTTGAGGCGCAGATTGCCTCGATGTGCGTGAAAAACGGCAGGCAGGTTATGGAGGCGTATGAAGCGCTCAATCTGGTCAAAGTGGGGCAGATGGTCGCACGAGCCGCTCTTATGCGCACTGAATCAAGAGGAGTACACATGCGGGAAGACTACCCTGACGAGCACGAAAAATGGTTGCGCCACGTGGAGATAGCCAGAATACATGGTAGAATGAGAGTCAGGACTGTCGAAATAGAGTAGTATGACCTGCAAAGGAGGCAACAGCAATGCAAGACAGAGTCCAATCGGCTCTTGACGAAGTACGGCCGGCTCTGCAGGCCGATGGCGGAGATGTGGAGCTAGTGGCTATTGAGGACGGCATTGTTAAGGTAAGGCTTAAGGGTGCGTGCCACGGCTGCCCTATGGCACAAATGACGCTGAAGAACGGCATCGAACGCTACCTGAAGGAAAAGGTGCCTGAGGTAAAGTCTGTAGAATCTGTCTAGACAAACAGAGCAGTACGGCCCCCGGATGAGCGGGGGCTTATTGCTTATTGAGGATAGACCCGCGCGGAAGTGAACGGCTTGGAGCATATATTGCCGAATCGAGGTAGGAATCTTCCACGGCTTCGGCGAAGTGCACACCTCGTGTTTGCAAAAAGGAGGTCTGGACGGAAGTGGCACATAAGATTACCGATGAGTGTGCTGCTTGCGGCGTGTGCTCCGACAGCTGCCCTGAAGGCGCGATCATCGAGGGTGACGAGAAGTACACCATCGACGAGGCTAAGTGCACCGACTGCGGCACCTGCGTGGATGTCTGCCCGCTTGCGGCCATTACGGAGTAGCAGCCTTTTGAAGTGTGAACCCGGGCTCGCGTATGCGTGGCCCGGGTTTCACGCGCTTATGGGTCAGAAATCGAGGTTATCTGCCAGCCTGAATAAAGATTCCGGGTCTATCGGGGTGCGCTCTATTGTCATCGTCCAGTGCAGGTGTGGGCCGGTTGAAAAGCCCGTGGAGCCAACCGTTCCTACTACTTGACCTCGTTCCACGTGTTCGCCTACCTCAACAAGTATGTCTTGCATGTGCAGATATGAAGAGAACAACGAGAGACCATGGTCAATAATGACGGTGTTTCCGGATGCGTGAAGCAGTGTGGCCATAACGACCACGCCATCTGCACACGCTCGGATATCCGTGCCCGCCGGCGCTGCATAGTCGATGCCTGAATGTCTCCAGATCTCAACATTGTTGACAAACCTTGCGGCGCCGAACTCGGTTGTGACCGTGCCATGCAGCGGCATGCCAAACCCCGATTTCCACAAAGGTTCTTCTGCCGAAACAGCCTTGGCTCTTGCCACCTTGGCGGAGTCTTCTGCAAGCCTAGCGTCAGTTATGTGCTGCTGTTGTTCGGCAGTGGCAGTAATGCGTGACTCCGGAAATTCCCTCCTGGTTACATCAATCCGTGCCGTAAACTCGGCGTCGGTGCCGTCATTTCTGGTTAGAGTGACTTTTACGTCGTGAGGGCCCGGTTTCTGGTTTGCGGCTACAGGCACAAGCGCTATGAACCCTCGCAAGTGAGGCCTCATCTGCCATTTGGTTCCGAACACGTGCGCTAGAGCCTCGGAGTTATCTGCCGGTGAAGTCTCAAGCAGCAGTGACACAAAGTCTCCTTGTTGAACTGAGCCAGATCTCAGCACGAGTGACTCTGCAATTGGCTCGGGTGGCTCTTCTTCATACTCTTCGTGTCCGTCAGGTTCTGGTTCTGCAATAGCAGGCGCCGTTTCGGCTGGTTTTGGAGGAGCCGCATTGCGACTAGGGGTAGTACATGCTGTTAGCAAAGCGGCGACTGCGAGAAGCACCGCAAGCATGCGCCAAGTTCGCCTGGCCATCAGGTCACCTCCGGATCGACGCTGGGTATAGGTTTGACGGCGCGTCCGGCTTTCCCTCCGTGTTATGCAAAGTGCTTATGTGACACAAATAACAGGCTGCGCATATATTGTGTTAGACCTCAAGCCATGTTTGTGTGACTTGGTAGGGAAAGGAGGTAGACCATTTGGATATCTGTTCAAAACTGAGAGTCGTACGTGAACTACTCCGGCTTGAAGAAGTGATCGGCGAAGACAGGGCACAGACGATCGTGCGCCAGGTTCTCCAGATCCCGGAAGAGAAGCCACCCGCCCGCGAGATAATTGATTTCACCACAACCGTGAGCTCTGTCACCAGCCGGGTGATTCCGAACAAGGTTATTATCGAGGGGCAGATCAGACTCACAATAGTCTATGAGGCCAATGTCCCAGAACAGACCGTGCACGTGGCGCATTTCACGATACCGTTCACCGCGTTCGTGGATGTACCCGGGGCAGAACCCGGGCACACGGTGTTCGTAACCGTCAGGGTCGAAGACGTGAGTTTTACTGTGTCGCCCGACGGCCGGACTGTGACGGCACGCATTGTGATAGAAGTGTTCGCCAAGGTTGTGAGGCCTGCAGATCTGAAAGTCGTGACCGACGTCTTTGGAATTCCGGGTCTTACGGTGACGAAGGAGACTATCACCGCTGAAGATGTGCTCGCCGAGGGCGAAAACCAGATAGTGTTGCGAGAGACAGTCACCTTGCCTGAAGAGAAGCCTCCCGCAGCATCGATCATTGACTTCTCTGCCGATGCTACCGTGAACACTACTCGTGTGGTACAGGACAAGGTCATAGTCGAAGGCACGATCAACATCCGAGTCATCTACGAGGCAGCCGTACCTGAGCAGCGAGTGCACGTGGCGCACTTCACCGTTCCGTTCCAGGGTTTTGTCGACATACCTGGTGCCAGGCCCGGGATGACTCCGTTTGTGTTTGTCGAGGTAGAATTCGTCTCATTTGACATCGTGCCACCAGGCCGCACCATTACCGTCCGGATCATATTGAAGATAGTGGCTCGAGTTGTGCGGGTGCGCACGCTTAATGTAGTCACTGATGTGCGCGGCATCCCTCAGATAACGGTGAAGAAAGACCTTGTGCGCATACAAGAAGTGCTGGGTGAGCAGACCGGACAGTCTGTGGTCAGAGAGATTCTCGATATCCCGGATGAAAAGCCGCCGGTAGCCACAGTACTTGACTTCTCCGCGACTGTCACCATAGACAGGACAATAGTCGCGCGCGGCAAGGTGATAGTCGAGGGAGTAATCAACCTGCGCATAATGTACGAGGCATCAGTACCGCAGCAGACGGTGAACGTGGCACACTTCAGGATTCCGTTCAGCGACTTCGTACTGCTTGAAGAAGCACGGCCAGGTATGAGCGTGCGGGTAACGGGCGCTGTAGAGTTCGTCTCGTTCGACGTTGCCCCGCCGGGTGACCCGATAGCCGTTCAGATAGTACTCGCACTCACCGCTCGGCTGATAAGGACCAGGCAGCTCGAAATAGTCACGGACGTAATTTGTGTACCGGTACCTGTCTGCAGGGTCACCGTGACAGCAGATCGTGCCAATGTAAGGTCGGGCCCCTCGCTCTCGTTCCCAGTAATCGCGCAGCTGCCTAGAGGCGCTACGGCCGTGTTCATCGCAGTTGAAGGCGAGTGGACCAGAATACGGTTAGACGACGGGCGCGAGGGATTCATCTTCTCAAGGCTGATCCACAACCCGTGCATACAGCTGGGATAAGAGGTCTGTGCCAGACGGTCGGGGTAGAGCACCCCGGCCGTCCCGCCTATTTGGCGTGGATTTCCAGCGCAGGGATAAGCAGAGAGCGACACAGCAAGACGGTATGCCGTGGGCTCATGCGTGCAGTATCTGGTCTCTTATGGAAGTCTCCAATTTGAAGAGTATTCCAGCCATGGCTAGACTGGACAATGAACCCTGCTCATAGGGTTTAGACGAAACAGAAGGAGGCAGACCATGAGATCTATCAAGCAGCCGTGGCTCGTCGCGACGCTCTTGCTTCTGTTTGTGGTGGTTAACTTGAAAGTGCCTTACCCGGCCGGTGCCAGCCTGCTGAGTGATTTGAGGCTTGATTCATGTACGCTAGCTGATGGTACTACTCGCTATACCTGGAGCGCCGAGATTACACGTATGCCAACACAGTACATAATCCAGCCCGGTGCACAATGTGTGCCTCTGTGGCCTGAGATGCTCGATTCGAGCAAGCAGATAATTCGTATTCCGCTTGCCAATGGTACGTACTACACTATACAGATAGAAATCCCAAAGCTCATAGAACTGCCGTATGTGGGCAAGCCTGTGCCGGTAAACCCCCCGGTTGAGACACCTCCGGCAGAGCTTGTCGTGCCGGTCACTCCTCAACCTGAACCTGTCATACCGGTTCCTATCGAGCCTGATACGTCTCCAGAGGTACTCACGGCAAACGAGCGGCAGATGCTCGAACTCGTCAACAGTGAAAGGGAGAAGTCTGGGCTTCCACCGCTTGTGCCCGACATGAGGCTCGCAGAGCTTGCCCGCCTGAAGTCACAAGATATGATCACGAACGGCTACTTCGCTCACCAGTCACCTACCTACGGTTCGCCATTTGACATGATGAAAGAAGCGGCCATTACTTACAAGACTGCAGGAGAGAACCTGGCGGGTGCCTGGAACGTCGAAAGAGCTCACACAAGCCTGATGAACTCCCCTGGCCACCGAAGGAACATACTAAACCCGGCATTTACTCACATTGGGATAGGGATAATCGAGGGCGGTCCGTACGGGCTGATGGTCACGCAGATGTTTATCGGGATATAGACAACAGCAACTCAATCGGTGCGGCAGGCCTGATGCCTGCCGCATTACTGTATTGCGCTGGATTCGCAGGTAGGATCTGCCTATCTGGCGAAAATGTACGCTGTAGATTCGGGGGGGTGCAAGGTGCCTGCTGCAAGAATTCTTGTCGTAGATGACGAGCCTCACATAAGGGAACTGCAGAGGTTGTATCTTTCGCGCGAGGGTTTCAGCGTGATTGAAGCGGCTGATGGGTTGGATGCGCTACGCCATGTGGAAAGCGAGCCGCCGGAGCTCGTCATGCTTGACATCATGATGCCCAAAATGGACGGGTGGGAAGCGCTCCGCCTGATAAGGCAGAAGTCCCAAGTGCCAGTGATAATGTTGAGCGCCAAGGACGAGGAACTCGACAAGGTGCTGGGGCTTGAGCTTGGTGCCGATGACTACATAACCAAGCCGTTCAGCCCGCGCGAACTGGTTGCCAGGGTGAGGGCGGTGCTTAGGAGAAGCGCCAAATCCTCCGCCGAGGCTGAGTTCTTAGACGTCGGTCGGTTCAGCATAAACCGTATCTCGCGAGAACTGAGGGTCTGCGGTGAAGTGGTGCCGTGCCCGCTCAAAGAGTTTGATTTGCTGTGGCTGCTTGCAACGCATCCGAATCGCACTTTCACGCGAGAGCAACTGCTTGAGCGAGTATGGGGATACGAGTTTTTCGGCGATGCGCGTACGGTGGATGTACACGTTCGTAGACTCAGAGAGAAGATCGAACCGCATCCTGAGTCTCCGCGATTCATCCTGACGGTCTGGGGCGTGGGCTACAAATTCGCGGAGGTAGGCTGATGCTTTTCCGCACCATACAGTCTCGACTCGCCGTAACCTACCTGATAATCACGCTTGTGACCGTGATTTTGCTCGGCTTCCTTTTTGAACGACTTGTTACTCACTACCTGATAGGTAATGCAGAAGAAAGCCTGGTTAGAGAAGGAAGAGAGATCTCAAGGCTTCTTGCTGCTGAGGAGTATCTGTCCAACCCGGATAGAGTGCACGCGCTGATCAGGTTATCTGCCCAGATAAGCAGGACATCGATTGTTGTGGTAAACAAAGACGGAGTCATTACCCACACCTCGATGGACGGCAGTAGCCGGCTGGGTCAGGTGTTTTCTGCACCGATTGTATTTCACGCGATAGAATCAGGCGTTGCCGAGATGACCACGTTTAGAGACCCGTTCAGCCACGACTTGTCCGTCGTGGTCGCGGTTCCGATCAAGCAAGCAGGCTCCGGGGATGTGGCGGGTGTGGTTACACTGCTTCGACCTGTGGCCGCGCTTCGGTCGGCTAGCACAGAAGTGCGCAAACTCGTGATTCAAGGAGCTCTTCTGGTGAGTCTCATAGCGGCATTTCTCGGTTTTGTGCTGGCGCGGACGCTATCCAGACCGGTGAGCGAGATGACACGTGCGGCATCAGAACTCGCATCGGGAGACTTCTCTCAGAGAGTACATGTCAGCGGCCGGGATGAGTTTTCGAATCTGGCCAAGACTTTCAACTTCATGGCAGCCAAGATTGAGAACTTGGTCAGTGGACTTAGTGAAGAGCGCTCAAGGGCAAAGGCGGTGCTCTCAAACATTGTCGACCCGTTGCTTGTTGTGACCGGCGAAGGGCTTGTAGAGTTCTACAATCCTGCAGCCGGTGCGTTCTTGCTACCTGCTTCAGAGGGAAAGCATGTACAAGAAGTGGTGAGGCATCCCGGAATAGTGCGGTTTGTCGAAAACGCTCTGCTAAGCGGCGAGCAAATCACTGAGCCGATTCCAATCGGAGAGACGTCGTACTATGTGGGCGCCTCAACGAGGTTTTCCGACGGGCAGAGTGGTGGGGTGGTCGTGTTGCTCAGAGACCTATCCGCTGAACGGCGTCTTGAACACATGAGAAGAGATTTTGTGTCCAGCATATCCCATGAGCTTCGCACACCTGTCACCAGCATCGCCGGATTTGCGGAGGCGCTGGTGGACGGTACCGCGGAGCGTGGTGAAGACAGGGAACGCTACCTCAGAATCATCTGTGACGAAGCGAGACGTCTAGACCGTCTTATCGGTGACCTGTTTGACTACTCCAGAATGGAGTCTGGCAGGATGAGTTATCACATGCAGAATATGCACTTGTTGGAACTCATAACGGATGTCGCCGGTCAGATGAAGCCGGTTGCAGATTCAGGCGGTGTGTTGCTCGAGGTTGACTTACCCGAGAGATTGCCGCAAGTGAACGCTGATAAAGACAGATTGAGGCAGGTGCTCCTAAATCTGATTTCGAACGCATTACAGTATACGCCAGTGGGTGGTACTATCTCGATAAGGGTAAGGGTGACCGGCTCCGGAACTCGCATAAGGACAGATGTATCAGATACCGGTACCGGTATCGCTGCAGATGATCTGCCAAAGATATTTGACAGATTCTACAGAGCAGGTAAGAGGCAGTCTGGAAGAGAAGGCGGAACCGGTATAGGCCTTGCTATCGCACGACACATAGTAACGGCGCACGGTGGCCAAATCTGGGCGGAAAGCACGCTTGGGATGGGCAGTACGTTCTCGTTTACACTACCCGTTGCCGAATAGAAGGGCAGATAGAAGGGAGTTGACTTTTGCGATGCTTGTGCTGACCAGGTCGATGGTGCGGAGTGCAGTGAGTATGGCGGAGGCAATAGAGGCGTGCGAACAGGGGCTTGCGTCATACTCGGCCGGCCAAGCGGTAATTCCCGTCAGGACGCCGGTCGAAGCAGAACTCGGAGTAGGTCTGTTCATGCCAGGGTTGCTGCGTGATACAGGCGCGATGGGTATAAAGATAGTGAGCGTCTTTGCGCAGAATCCTTCGCGCGGATTACCCACTGTAACTGCGTTGATGGTGCTGAATGATTCGCAGACAGGTGAACCTTTGGCTGCAATGGAAGCGGGCTATTTGACCGCGCTTCGCACAGGCGCTGCTGCCGGGATAGCCACGAAGTACCTGGCTCGTGATCGCATATCGTGCGTAGCAGTTTTCGGTGCGGGAGTACAGGCCAGGACGCAGGTGAGCGCAGTGCTCGCAGTGCGCACCGTTGAGAGAATAACTGCGTACGACATCGACAGAGATGCGGCTTTGTCTTTTGCCGATGATATGCGTGAAGAATTCGGCGTTGACACTTGTGTTGCAGATACCCCTGCTGCTGCGGTCTCAGGCGCCGATGTGGTTATCGCGGCTACAACGTCCAAAACTCCTGTGTTTGACGGGAGACTCATTTCGCCCGGTACCCATGTTAATGCAATAGGTGCGTACACGCCTGACACACGCGAACTCGATGACTACTTGGTGGTGCACGCGGATAAGTTTGTGTGCGATTCCAAGGAGGCTTTGTGGGCTGAAGCCGGAGACATACTGATTCCTTTCAGTAAAGGGTTGGTGAGCAAACAGCGTGTCGACGCTGAACTTGGCGAACTTGTACTCGGCAAAAAGGAAGGCCGGACAAACGACGAGCAGATCAGCGTGTATAAAGGCGTCGGCATCGCCGCGCTTGATCTTGCAGTTGCGCAGATGGTATACGCACGAGCCAAGGCAAGCAATCTCGGGATTTCGGTAGACATGTTCTCGTGATTTTTTCACGGTGTCAGGCAACCAACGCATAGACTTCTAGCAAGAGAACACGCAACTCACAGCAATTAGCAGCGCGGAGTCTCACTCTGTCTGCGAAGCATTGGGTTTAGACATCGTGCACTCAGGGCCAAAACGACGGGTTAAGATACGACTACCCAGAAGCAAGCATTTGCTGGACCAACTTAGGGTAACAGCGATCTCGCATGAATGAAACGCTTCTCGATGCACTCCGCTTTCTACGATATCTTCTACGGATGGGTTTCCGAATTCGTAATCGGAATCGGATGTCTGCACCGAACGGTACGACGACGTGCCTTGGCGCGATAGGAGGTCAGAGGGTGAACAAGGGAGGTTTCTCATGGAAACGTGCGCTGGGTGTTACAAGAGCGAAGCAAAGAATATCACGGACAACAGGTATTCCGCTCACCAAGTCCGGTCGCCAGCGAAAGGTGGGAAAAATGATGACCGGAGGAGGATGTGCGATACCCGGTGCTATGCTTATTGCAGTATTCTTGAGTGTTGTGTCTGCCATTTAGAGAGCGCTGTTCACGTTTAGACAATTAAGATGCACTGCGCTAGTATTACGTGGCGTGAGTTCAGATTTGCTCTTGAATATGGCTGGCGCACAATGTATTATAGCAAGTGTCGGCTGAGCGTTTACGCAGTTAGTGTAGGCGATCCAAAACGCTTTGACACAAAAAACGCGATCGTGTATACTGAATGAGCGTCACAGCGTTCCTTATCTTGAGGGGCGAATAGCTCAGCGGGAGAGCACCTGCTTTACACGCAGGGGGTCGCAGGTTCGAAACCTGCTTCGCCCACCATACAATCCGGAGGCGTGGTGTAGCTGGCCTAACATACGTGCCTGTCACGCACGAGATCGAGGGTTCGAATCCCTTCGCCTCCGCCATATCGCAGATGACAGAAGTCCTGATGAAGGACTTCTTGCATTTTAGAGAGTAAGAAGGTACTTAATGTAAGCGAAGTGCGGGTGCTTTGCAGCATACACCGTCCCGAAGATTGCTGCAAGAGAATACTGCTTGTTGAGACGAACGAGATGAAGGGGATAACGAGTTTGTGGTTAGGGTCAAGTTGTTTTTCGGCGTAGTATTAGCGGTTATTGTGACGGTGACAGTTTGGGCGCTTCGCCCGGCATATACCCCCTTGATAACTGATGACAGTGGCACGGTGATGCCGCAGAGTGTTGCATATCTAGAGCCGATCACGATTGGGGGCATGGATCAGTGGGTTTTGGTCCGCGGACACGATAAGGCTAATCCGGTCTTGCTCTGGTTGCACGGAGGGCCAGGAGCAGCCCAGATTCCAATTGCCCGTCACTACAACGGAGAACTTGAGAAAGAGTTCATCGTGGTTCACTGGGATCAGCGAGGGGCGGGGAAGTCCAATCCTCGTGATTTTGATGTTCGGACAATGAACTTTGATCGCTTTGTGAGCGATGTGCATGAGTTGACCCAGTATCTTAAACAGCAATTCGGCAAGCAGCGAATTTTCCTTGTTGGGCATTCTTGGGGTTCGCAACTGGGTATTAAGGTTGTACAAGCGCATCCTGAAGACTACCACGCGTTCGTAGGAGTGAGCCAGGCTGTGCACGCTGCAAGGGGAACAGAGATTGCCCGCTCATGGCTACTTGAACTCTTTGAGAAGAACGGAGATACCAAGAGACTCAGCAGGCTGCGGGGCCTGGGTGAGCCGCCGTACACTGATCACAGCGTTTACGTTGAGTTTGCGCACATGATTACCGCTGCTGGCGGAGGAATGGATATAGGGATGATTGAACTCGCGCGCATTGCGCTCCGTTCCCCCGAGTACCGCGTCGCCGACTACATTGCTTGGATTCAGGGTTCAACCCGTGGAAGTGGTCCGATGTGGGAGGAGACGCGTGACTTCGACATGTTTACGGAAGTGCCCGAGCTCAAGGTGCCGGTATATTTCTTCGCCGGAGTGAATGACTACAATACTCCTTTCCAACTTGTGGAAGAGTATTACAGATCGGTCGACGCTCCTGAAGGCAAGCAGCTTGTGCGTTTTGAAGATTCATCTCACGCTCCGTTCATGGCAGAGCCTGACAAGTTCAACGCCGAACTGTTTCGTGTTAGGCGCGAGATGTTGCGCTTGGACAATTGAGTTGGTGAACATAAGAAGAGCGGGCGCGTTCTTGATGACTTTTGGGTACAAGATGCAGTAAGCATCTCACGTAAAGTCGTGTCTTGCAGGTGTCAATGAACAGCGACTATGTCACCTTAAGTGAACAGCAATAATGTCACCGA